>MEZX01000003.1:75360-106868 GCA_001774395.1 Candidatus Berkelbacteria bacterium RIFCSPLOWO2_01_FULL_50_28 | reverse complement strand
CAGATAGCCAACAAAGGCGAAAATTAGTACCAGTGGCAGGGCCACGAACAGGAAAATCTTACGAGTTGGGGACATAGGCTAAGCATAATTTTCTAAATCACAAATGTCGAGCTAGCTTTAAGCCAGGGTTCTACAGTTTAGTGTTTAGCTCCGACCAAGTGGTTACACCCGCCCAATTGGGAATTGGAGATTTGAGAATAGCTTCCTTTGCTTCGTCTGTGGCAAAATAGTGGTCAACCCCTTCTTTCAACACAAGCGGGTAATAACCGCGCCAGTTTAGCTCTTGGAGAGTGCTGAGAACGCAGCAGTCGATAGTTAAGCCGAATAGTACTGGAGTAACCTTTCGTGGGTTACCAATATTTTCTTCAGCCCAAATACCAAAACCGATTGTGTCTTGGTATGGTAGCCCTGGCTTCTTTGTTGCGTCTCCAATATTCTCTCTTACCCAAATTGGGGAATTCATACATTTTATCCATTGCGATTTGACTAATTCGTTAGGGACTATTGATTCATAGCCCCAAGTACCCGGTGCACAAGTTTCGTCTCTATCACCCGGGCGAGGAGGGCGGTAATCGGAAATAATTTCGGAAGTTTTTATCCCCCTCTCTTTTAGGAAAGGAAAGAGAGTCTCCTGGAGGTATGTAACCGACGATCTATATTTGTAGTGTTTTCCACCCTCGCTAGTGAAGTCGTTTTGCAAGTCCACTGCTAGAAAGCTATATTTCATGTCTAAATTGTACTACTGAACCTGGAAATGTCGAGCTCCATATCTTCCGGAAACGGATTGTTTAGTTAGTGGGAGCTAATAAGTTGGTTTCTGATCTATCTTTTTCCTGGCTTTAATCAAATTAGCGAACAAGGCAATGAAAAAGAGTACTCCAAAGAAAATTAGCACCAACGGGCCGACATATAAGGAGGTAGTTTTGTTTAGAGAAATTTTCTTAGGATTACTTGGATCATAGTAGATAGTTAAGGTATCTCCCTGACTGTAGGGAGAAATACTAGAGCTACTACTACCTGAGTTAAAAGTCGGAGTTGCCGTAACTTCAACTTGATTATTATCAGTAAACTTTACCGTTGGCGTGAAGATATAAATTTTATTGCCGTTAGAGTCGTCTCTGTGGCTACTGGCCACGCTGACGACTGTGGCTGGAGCGCTCAGGGCGTTTTTTGAAAATCTAACTGAGCTGTTGAACCAAAATGCCCCAAGGCCGATGAGAATAAATCCAATGACGCTAATAACTATCTTTGACTTCAGACTCGCAGGTTTAACAACTGAAGCTGTCTCACTCGCACCTTCCTCGACGGTATCTCCAGTGACGGCTTGATCAGATAAACCCTCCTCAGTTTTGAGGTCAATTATCTCGCTGCCGGCAATTTGTCCAGAAATAGATTTCGCTAACCACAGCGCATAATCATACGATTGGCGAGAGATCCTGCCTTCCAATCCTGAACGTATCTCACTAAAGCACATCACGGAAGCATGCTGATCGCTTTGAGCTGGTAGATAAGTTATACCCCCAACAAGTTGCTCCGCTTTGCTGACCGTGACTCGGCCTTTTTCAAGTGCTGGGTTTACGGCCATTTCGTCTGGACTGATCTTAAATTCTGGATTGCTCTGTGTTAGCGCCGCAATGGCCGATTGGTATTGTTCAAACGCAATATCTTCACCTTCTTTGGCAAGAACATTGAACGATTCCATAAATTTACTCTATCAGCAGAAAGAACGCCTGTCATATTGCCTCCGAACACCTGGTCGGAGCAAAGCTAAAACTGGAATGTCGAGCTATCAGGCAGCGGACCTGTACTTTAGCAATCTAAACAGCCCTTTAGACGGTTTGTAGACTTTGTCGGGAAACTTTTCGATCAGTTTCCAGACGCAACCGTTAACCGTTTTGGGGTGGAAACTACTATCCGATTCCTTTAATTTTGACAGTAGTTCCGACCAACGCAGACCCTCTTGGTGAGCTTCGAGCAACTCAAATATCTTGGCGTATATCCGATGCGTAACGGGAAGATGTGTGCCGCTGTCCATTGTCAAATCATACCCCCGAACCTCTGCTCTGAGCAAAGACGAAGGCTGGAAATGTCGAGCTACTCTACTCTTTCTTAAACTCTTCCTCAGCTCGAAGAAACTGGGTTGCGACCGATCCGATCACCGTACCTAGTGTTCCGATACCAACAATCATAAGCATCATCGCAACAATTCGACCGGCTGTAGTCACTGGGTAAATGTCACCGTAGCCAATCGTGGTAACCGTCACCATTGCCCACCAGAAACTGTCGAAGAGATTATGGACGTTCTGATTTATTCCAAATTCGTAACTGTGGAAGGCGACTGCTCCCATAAAAACGAGGGTGAATACTGTCAGTACAATTGATAGAATCTGAAACTTTGGACCGTCGAGGTAGAAATCGGCTACTCGTCTCATACGCGCCATCAAACGGATGATTCGCAGCACCCGTAACAGCCGCAAGCTTCTTAAAATCTGAGTTGTAGTTGACGTAATGGGTATAGAAGCAAGTAATTCGTACCAACGCTTACTGAAAAATTGACTCTTACTCTTTGCTTGCAAGAAACCGTATATGAAATCTGCAAAGAAAATTAGCGCAATAACTATGTCTAGCTGGCTTATTAGCTTGCTTGTTGACGCGGTTACATCGTGTGTAATCTCAAAGACCAGTAAGCCGGTCGAGATTATAGCCAAAACCACCAAGCCAATGTCTACAAGTATCTCGCTTCGTTTCATCTTCGAATTGTACTCCCGAACCAGTTGATCCGCTAGCTGGCCGAGCGGAGCTATTTTAGGATTTCTTGAGTGGTTTCAGCAGGAGATTGAGCGCTATTGTCGATTATCTGGTCGTAATCCGTGAAGACCTGCTGAGCTTCAAAAACCATTTTAAGCTGTTCCGGAGTCAGGCGAATCCTTCCTTCCTTGTCGGCGCGTAGGCGATTTCGCTCAACGGTTGCCTCCCAGTTCGGGGAGAGTTGAATGATGCGCATCTCAGCGCCGAGGTTTCTACGATATTGTTTAGCGCTTTGATTGTCTACTACATCTAAAATAATCGGTATTCGTTGGTCTTCAATCATCGTTTTGGCGATGTGGCAGACTAACTCAACCGTTAGATCGTTCTGATGCTTTCCCTGCTCGCCATCCCAAGGTGTGAGGTGTGGTTTTGTGAACATATTTCGAATTGCATCGAAATCGATAATGGCGGCTGAATCTAACGATTTGACCATTTCCTCTGCGGTTGTATTTTTACCAGCACCCGTTGGTCCGGAAATAATATAAACTCTCATGTCTTGAATCATACTCCCGAACTCCTGGATTGAGCTAGATTACGGTGAGCTTGTTAAATCCGCCGCCCACTGAAAATGTCCGTAAATGGAAACTTTTAGCCTCGCAATTTTTTGAGCGGCCGCTCACTAACCAGCTTAGTACACGTGCCATTATCGCCAATCTCAAAAATACCGATTCCCGTAAATTTGCCATTAAATACAGCCTTGTCAGGCAGCGCTGCCATTATCTCTTCCTGGCTATGGGTATTAATAAAACGGGTGAAAGTTAGGTGGGGATGGAAAGATTCGCCAATACTTCTATACCCATATTTAGTAATATTACTTCTAGTTATCTCGTCGGCTGTAACAAGTCTTTTTTTGTCCTTCTCTCTGAGGCCGTCTCGTATTGGGTTGAGAAGCCTTACAATCTCCTCTTGCAAGAAAGAGATCTCGGCAGATTTTTCGTACTCTATGTCTAGGTATCCTTCAAAGTAGTGGTATTCGTTCGCCTTACCAGAAATCTCACTGACTGCTGCTGAAAGTTGCTGGACAAGACTGGTCGCCTTTTCTAATCCGATATTATCTAGCTGCAACATATACACGGAGACGTGTGAAAAATATAACTCATTATCTAGAGTAAAGCGCACCCCCTTGTTTCTAAGTTTTTGGCTAAGCTCTATGGATTTATCCACAATATTATCATCAGGCAACAGTGCAACATCATAAGGCTTTGAATCCATCTCCTAAATTCTACTCCCGAACCTGAGATTGTCGAGCTCAGGGCTTTTAGGTAAATTGTTAGGACGATGATAGCTTCTGACAAAGAGCGGCAAGCGCCTTTGGCAATCACTGATGCCGAGCCTTCACACCTAGCGCGTTACCAGTTTGCGGCCCACTATCTCTCACCCGAAGACCATGTTTTAGACGTCCCCTGTGGTAGCGGCTACGGTGCGGCGCTCTTAAGTGATCATTGTAGCGAAGTTTGCGGCGTCGATATTTACCAGCCAGCCATCGAACATGCCGATGAATTTTTTGACAAGGACAATACCCATTTCTTGGTTGGAGATGCTGAACATTTGGATAAGTTATTCCCCGGGCGTGTGGTTTTTGAAGTCATCACCAGCTTTGAAGGTATCGAGCACTTAAGAAATCCCAGAAGCTTTTTATCAGGTTTGCAAGCCCTGCTAAAAGCCAGTGGCAAGCTGATTATCTCTACTCCACGAAAACCTCACGGTAGTCCGTATCACCTTCAGGAATATTCATTGGAAGAGTATCGGGCGCTGCTGGAAGAGTATTTTTCGGTCGAAAAAATGTTTGGGCAGATATTCACCGACATTTTCGACCTCTCAATCAGGCAAGAAGATCCAAGCGCCCACACCCATTTTAATTTTATTGCCGTTTGTTCAAAGAAGTGATTTCGTTGGCTCCGAATCGTCGCATCGGATGCTCGGAATGCTGCGCAGGCGTTTACATTGAGCGGAGTCGAAATGTGGGGGCGTTAGAGCTGAATTGGTTCTAAATCCTTAACTTTCTTCTCAATAAACTGCCAATATTTTTCTGCGTCAGTGCTTTCCACTTTTGAGCTCCTCTTCGATCCAAACTTGGACCGGCTGATGAGCGTTTGAGTGATTGACGTCGATAGTAATCTTGAGGTAGTTGGGTTCGATGCTTTTAGCCACTTCATCAAATACCCTGCGAGCTAATTCTTCGGCCTTTAGTTTAACTTTCGTAAATTCGGTAACGACGGTTTCGGTATCAACATATTCAAGCACTTTTGAAATTGGGTGATACTCAATAATGATGTTGCCGCCGAACTCTTTGTCGGTAACTGAACAGATTGCCTTAAAGGGAATAATAATTCTTGTTCCCGAGACTTTGTAATTGATTTCAATTGCTTCCATAATTTTATTTCCCCGCTGTTATGTAACCTAACTCGCAGTTATTTGGGTAACCATTCCAGAAATCGCTTCCGAGTGCTGCAATTCCGGCTTCAGATACGATGGGCTTATGCCAGGTTACTTTACGAAACCCGGCCTTAATCAAAGTAGTTTCAAGCCTTTCTGGCCGAAAATAGGTTGCAGCCAGCGTACAGACGAGCTGGCTGTCGTTAAACAGCTCTATTTTAATCGTAGCTCCGTCCTCGTCTTTATCAACAGACTTGATTGCTCCGAATCTTCGCAAATCCTTGCCAGTTGGTAAATCAACTACGAATACTGCCCATCCGTCATTGTTCAGCGATTCGTAAATCGATTGAAAAAAGGATTCTAGCTGCTCTGTCGACTTAGCGTAATTGACGACAAATGGAACAACCGCAACATCCATCTGAGGCAAATTACTTTTAAAAATGTCTTGTAGTTCATATTTTACGTTTGGAACCGGCTGCTGATTAGCGAGATTTATCTGTTCCTCAGAATTATCTAACCCAATTACTCGATCAGCATTTTGAGCCAGTTCTCTTGTAAAGTAGCCATCGCCGCAGCCAAAATCGACTACGGTTTTACCTCTCAAATTACCAGCGAGTTTCAGAACGGTTGGCAGAATTGAGTATTTTTTGTCGGGTTTTTCAGCAGTCTTCTGGTAATCGTCTGCGAGTTTGTTGTAATCGTTGCTCATCAGGCATTAGACAACTTCGCTGGAGCTGGTACCTAAGATTGAGCGGTTTAGATACATAAACGGAATGTTAACCAGGCCGACGAGCCACTTTATGACCGTAACGCCAATTATAAGCGGCATCAGCGGCGTAACCCCACCAAAGGCAATCACGACAAAGATTACTGAATCAACAAGCATCGATGGAATCGAGCTGAAGACATTGCGAGCCCATAAATGCTTCCCGCCGGTTTTTTGTTTGAACCAAGCGAAGATGTAAGCGTCGAGGTTCTCGCTAATCAAGAAAGCCACCCAAGAAGCAACCATTATTCTCGGCACCATTCCGATCACCGATTGTAAGGCTTCTTGGTTAGTCCAAAACGGAGCTGACGGCACCGAAACAACTAAGTAACTGAAGATTGCCAAGAATACCTGGCTGATAAAGGCGATAAAAATCATTCGATGCGTTTCTTTACGACCGAACCGTTCGTTAACAATATCGGTTAGTAAAAACGTGACGGGAAAGATCAAACTCGCTGCCGTCGCAAAGTACGTCGTAAAACCAAGGTCGTAAGAAGCTATCTTAACGGCAGCGATATTACTAAAAACAACGAAAGCGACATAAAGACCGATTATTGCGTCCGCCTTGTCGTATTTTCGAGCGTACCACGATCCAAAAATGGTCGTTAGGCTGATTACTAGGGTCCAGAGTAAAATGTTTGGTAGAGTCATTCTCTAAATTATACCCCCGAACCTGGCTTGTCCGCCATAGTTTTAACGCAGGCGGGAAATGTCGAGCTGGTTCTACTCGAGACGTCAGAGTAGACATGTCAGGCGTCAACAGGGCATTGAGCGGTTCAAGGTTTTAGAATAAGGTAGCAACTATACGAGGGTGATCTTTTACAACTCTTCTCAACTAAACACTCTCGGAATTCGAGCATCAATTCTACAGGAGGTGGGTCAAGATGACTGAACAAGCCCCGGGCTTTTTCGATTACCCGTATTCGGCCTTTCGGGACGAAAGCGAATTCGCCGGCTTGTTCAGACACGCCTGCGGACTTCTCAATATGCCCAGCGCTAAACCGAAGGCGGTAGACATTGTTCGCACAGCGTTTGCTCACGGCGGGATTGCGGACGAGCATCAGCCAATCTTCGTTAAGACGCTTGAGTTCAGACTAGCGGAGTTTGGAAGGCAGGGAGAGCTACCTGAGTGGCTTCGCCTTCTCAAATACCACACTGAATGTCTAGTTGAGCTTGGCGATGGTGACACTCGCGTTACCCCTGAAGGGTTTCGGTACAGGTTTGTGCCGGGCGCTACACCCCCAGTTCCGCCGACCCAGGTTACTTTTCTAGAGCCATCCAGTGGCGAGTCGAGAAAGGTTAGACGTCAGGTGGCCAAGCTGTGGCCGAAATCATCAACAGAAGGTAGACCATCCGTAACGGTCGATGACGTTGCTCGACAAGTTCGTGACGGTCAGCCGCTGCGTCCAGAGCAGCCGGTCGAGAAAAGCCCGTGTCCGCCTCGCCAGAAAACGATAACGACGATTCAAAGTAGTCGATTCTTTGGCAGAGATGGTCCGCTCGGGTCGGCCGAGGATCTAGCTGCTCGCCTGGCTATAAGGGCAGGTAGCGGAACTCAGGCCGGTATTCTAGGTAGGCTCACTAGGGGTTATGGCTGCCAAGGTAAGAATGGTCTCGATGACTCCCTACGGGAGAAAATCATCGACCTGCTCTTTTCGCTTTACCCCGATGATGATGTCAAAGCAAGGTATTGGGTTCGGGTGTTGACCAAGGAGTTTCCCACTCGAAAAACAACGCCCAGCTATCTCATTGCTTAGTGTCCCACTCACGGTTCGGCTGGCTACTTCAGTCGGACCGTCTTCTTTTATCTCCAACCGAATAGTGACATCACGATCGTGTCTGTGCCAAGAGCGACGGGTAGAGGACGTTAGAGCCGCTTGCTCGCAACCATATTAAAGCTAGACTGTGTTAATGGAAGTTATGGAGCTATCTAAGAGGTGGAAAGAACGGGCAGACGAGATATTAGCCACTACGAAACTAACGGAGTCAATCTCGAATCTGGGTAAGGTAGTTTTCACAGGTAGCTACGAGCTAGATTTGATGATGTCAGGCGATATAGATTTGTATCTTCTAAGCAACGAGAACCCAAAAGAATTAGCGCCTAAAGTAATTGCTCGGCTCCTCAAAAGTGATTTTTGGAACTACTACACCATTCATGACTGGCTCCATTTTGAGGACCCGAGATTTCCCCGATCATATTATATTGGCCTTAACCGGAAGGACGATAACGGCGAAGCTTGGAAAGTAGACATCTGGCTCTTCAATGAACTGCCAAAAGAAATTACGGATTATTTTCGCTGGCTTAAGGCCTCACTAACACAAGAGAGTAGGGCTCGGATTTTAGGATTGAAGCAAGACGTGAAGCAGTCATCCACCGACATCTCAAGTACTAGAATTTATGACGCTGTTATTAACCACGGGGTGGCTACAATCGAGGAGCTGAAATCTCACATCCGGAATAATCCAACTTGGGATTCGGGAAATTTACGAAAATAGTTCCAACTCCACAGAAGAGCCAGGTCTTTTGAACCTGTAAAAGGTTTTGCTCCGAATGGTAGAGGACGCTAGACTTACTATCTTGGTCTAAGAATGGAAATGTAGTCCCCGTAATCAGATTCAATCGCCGGCCAGGTTTTCATTGTATCAACTACGGCAAAGTATTTTTCAAAAATTAGCAATCTCTTTCTAAGAGATGTTTTAAACTCCTTCATAAGAACGTCGTTCCACATAATATCTATCGTCCACTCGACAACTGGATTTGGGGCTTTATTCTGTATGGTTTCCTTTAGATACTCATACCCTAGCTTTGCGGCGGCGTTTTTCCTTTCGAATTCGTTTGAGTAATCGTCAACGTAGGAATCGGAAACAATAACAAATCCGTCAGGTTTGACCAGGGAGGAGATATTGGCGACGGCCTTTTCTTGTCGATCGTATGGCACGTGATGGAGAGAACCGGTACATATAACTACGTCGAAAGCTGACTGCGGATGCCACTTGAGAACGTCTCCTTTTTCGATGTTCACTCCTGGGTATGTTTTGCGACTGAATGACACGTACCTGTCATCTATATCAACTCCAATAAGTCTGAGGTCGGGCCGTTTCTTGGCAATTTCACCCAGTAGATATCCCGTGCCACACATCATATCGAGCAGAGCTCCTTTTTGTGGTGCATTTTTGTTGATGAGTTTAACCACGCTGGCTAGCGAGTCTTTGTAAGGCCAAAATGGCAAGCTCCCTTCGTATACTTCCGATTCAGGCATTTCTCTCATGTTCTGAATTCTACTCCCGAACCCGTCGGCCTGCCATAGCCTTAGCGACGGAGGATTTACTCTGAGCGAAGTCGAAGAGTGGAATTGTCGAGACAAAGTAAAGGACCAGTATCACACTACTGGTCCTTAGGCATTAGTTCCCGCTATGGATTGGCTGAAGATATCGCTTGAGCATCCTAAGCAAGCATTGAACACGAAACCACTGTGCTATCTTGTTGGACCCGGGGATATTTACCCCAACGCTTTTGAGCGTAGCCTCAACCAACTCTGGCCGAGCGGTTAGAATGTCCCCAAATTGACGCCGATTGAATCTGATTATCGAAGTACTCATACACTCACCAAGTCATAATTGTACTCCCGAACCAGGAAATGTCGAGTTAGGCGATAGATTCTAAGGCGACGATCAGCTGGTTGAATTCACGAACCGTAGCAGTTGCGTCGGGATGGTTCTCTCGAGAAATGAAAATACACTTCACATTTGCTGCTTTAGCAGCCTCAACATCTGTTGCGCTATCGCCTATGTAAATCGCCTCATTGGATTTTACGCGCAATTTGTTGAGTGCTTTCTCGAGTGGTTCTGGGTGAGGCTTGGGGTTTTTGTAGTCCTCGAATGTAACTACTACATCGAAAAGGTGGCCCATCTTCCGAATATTGAATAGCTCGTCTACGCCAATCTTTATTCGGCTCGTTACGATAGCCAGTCTATATTTCTCGTGTAACTTCTCCAGCACGTCTTCTAGTTGATCGGGAAACTTCAAAAGACCGTTGGCGCGCAAGTCAGCATCATGACCCATCTTCCAAATGCGCTGGATCTCAGATTGGTCGTTGGAGCGAGTGAGCTTTTCGATGGCCTGCCACATCGGCAGGTGAAAACTTGCTGACACCTCCTCGTGGGAGATATCGGTATACCCAGCTCTTTTAAGCAGAGTCTGGAAAAAGGCCGCGTTAGACTCTTTTGAGTCAACTAATACGCCATCAACATCGAAAATGATTGCCTTTACCTGGTTTGGCATTTTCTAAATTGTACTCCCGAACCTGGAAATGTCGAGCTCCGAATAGCGAGGGCTGGAACTAACTAGTTATTTATGGTTGCTCGGTAAATTCGTAGATTATATCTTTGATGTACTTCTCTCCGTCTACCTCCAGTGGACGGTCTGACTCTCTCAGTAGATTCAGCGTATAGCCATTCTTTTTTGCAATGGTATCAATATGTTCAAGATTGGCTGTGTCTCCAGTTCCCAGTAGTAGCTTCCCGCCTGCTCGTAAGTGTTCTCGCGCTTCTGTAATATACTTTTTCAAGCTTTCGTAACGAGGGTCAATGCCAGTAAGAAGCAGCGAGTCGTTTACTTTTATGTCCCAGTCATTGAACGGGTGAGCCCAAAAAATATAGTCAAACTTTTCGTCTGAAGTGAGAGGCGAGTACACATTCCCTTGCTTCACGACAATTGGGAGCTTATAGCGACCTGCATTTATCGTAGCGTTGTGAACGGCGGCGGGGTTAATATCGGTGGCAGTAACTTTTGCTCCTCCCCGCAGCGCACAGATAATCGCAATAACGCCAGTCCCCGTTCCAATTTCGAGCAATGACTTATCGCCCACTATCTTCGTTAGCTCTTTGGCGTACCAGAGGCTGTCATCAAAAAACTCAGGGGCATATACGCTAGGAAAGACGGTGAGATCAAGACCGCCGTAGTTCACCTCGTACGGCTTGTCTGCCTTTCTCTTCATTCGAGCATAAATGTCAAAGATTGACTGTCTCCAGTCTTTAGCTTCTGCGTCTGAAAACTGACGTGCAAGCAATTTACTCATTTCTCAAATTCTACTCCCGAAACTGGAAATGTCGAGCTAAGAAATTGATTCCCCACAATTGGGGCAGCTATTGCTCCCAACAAGTAACCCAATCATCGTCCCGCATTTTTTGCAGTGAAAGTTTGCGTGTACCCGATCAGATAAGCGGGTGGCTGTAATATATTGAGTAGCTATACTACCAACCGTAGCCGTACTTTCATTTGTGTTTACTTTCTCTCCTGCGGCATGGACAAATCTCTCGAGTTGTTGCTTTAGTTCTTCGATCTTCCCGGTTTGGCTTCCCTGTTCTTTCTGCACAGTGAGGATCAACTCATTGATAGTTCCTAATTGTTCTTTTTCGGTTGAGTTGGTTGGAAACTTTACCATAACAACATCAAACCAAAAATCTCTACACTCTCGAATAAATTTTCTCTTTTGCGGGTTTGCTCCATACTGATCATGGCAATTTTGACAAAGCGGCGCAGCATTTTCTTCGGAGTCCGGCCCGTTTTCTGCTTGGGGAATAATATGGTGTATATCTACGCCTAAGTCATGGCACAAAGAACATCTAAAAGCGGCCTTTCGACGAATGCTTAACTTTGCGGACTCTGAAAAAGCCATTTGCTCTGGGGGTGGTCACCTACGCTCCGAGAGCTTCGGCAGACCGGAACGACCGCCATTGACATCTTTCGCCAAGGCATCAGAAATTAATCTTTTGTAAGCGAATGCTCTACCGGAACCACTTTTCAAATATTGCTCAAAATCACTCGCTTCTTTCATTGTGCTGAATGAACCATACCACACTAGCTTCCACGGGCGGTGAGGTTTTGTTGACTGGACGAGACCGGAGCTATGGAGTTCAATCCTTTTTTCTAATTCCTGTGTCGAACCATAATAGAAAATATGTGATTTTGAGCTCAACAGTATATAACAGTGATACATCTTGTTTGTTGGCTTGCCACGCTGAAGCCTTGGCGAAAGCTGGCTCCCCTTAGTTGATGCATTTCGAACTAAATACTATGACGCAATCTTAACACTAAAACAGGAGTTAGAGCTTATTGCTCCCAGATTAGCTCCTGGCAGCGTTGGTTGGTAAGATACGGGAATGAAATTGGTGTATGTGGATGAGTCCGGAAGTTTTAACGATAGCAGTTATCGACCTGGAACAACCTGGGTTTCTCCTGGTGTCCGTTCAACCTCACACTTCATTCTCACTGCTTTGATTATGGACAGCAATGAATGGCGAGCCAACTTTCAGCGGTTCAAAAAACTGCGTCAAAACATTAAAGACGTGTACGGCATACCACTTTCTGAATGCTTGCACGCAACGGAGTTGGTTGCCGGACAGCAGAAGTGGGCTCATATCAGCCGAAGCGGTTTTCTAAGGCAAAAACGAGTAACGCTACTCAAAACGATGCTTCACGAGTACGGTCAGTGGGGTTCTTTCCAGATTATCGCAGTAGCTGTAGATAAAGGTTCTTTGGTTGCCTCAATTTCTCCTGCAACTTGCCGGGAAAAAGCCTACGAAAACTTGCTAAACCGACTTAATCAAACAATTCACGAAGACTTTATGATAATCCACGATGGAGCCGAGGACTTAGCGATAATTAGGCAGACTAGGAAGCTCCAAGTAATGAACGTTATCAATAGCCAGAATCGGCCAATTAAGCACTTACTTGAAGACCCGCTTTTTAAAATTGGACGACACTCTTACTTTCTCCAAGCCGTCGACCAAGTTGCCTATTCGCTTTTGCACTACTATGACCGTCGGGCTAATACTGACTTGGCTGAGTTTGTTATTGAAACAAAAATCTTGGAACGGCTAGGGGTTGCAGCAGCCTGCCACGTAACCCAAACAACGCTACCAGGCGTCGTCCCGGTACCTACGCCACGAAGACAGCCATAACGTAGAAAAAGGCTTGATACTTCTTGCGAAATACCCCGCCTTCCTCTGAGCGCAGGAGACACTGCTTACGCAGGCCCCCGGGCAACTTCAATATAGCACAAAGTTTTTTGGGGTTGTTAGCAACAGTTCTGAAAACCCTAATTATCCCTACCTGCTCGAGCGGTGTAGTACGCACAGAAATCACAATTTTCCGAAGCCTCTGGTAGCTCGTCTGAATCAAGACACTCCTTGGCTTTAATCAGAGTTGGCTCAATCCAGTCGGTCTTGCCAGTATAGGGCAGTAGCTTAATATCGAACTCTAGCTTGCCAGCAAAGGTGTCGGGGTCAGTCTTACCGTTGCAATAGACAAAATAGCCCATATCTGACACGCGGAAGCCGTTTTTACGAAATAGCCACTGATATACTTCCATCTGTCGCTTATAGCCGTCTTGCCAGTCAGCGTCTAAGCTGACTTCCCCGGCCTTGGACGTGGCTTTGTAGTCAACGACTATCAGTTCGCCGTCCGGCCGAACCCACACATCATCAACTCCGCCCGTAATTAAAAAGTTAGTTGTCTGGTCGACGTAGGTAATGCCTTTGTGTAACGAGTCTCGCCATTCGTCTATCAGTTCGTGCTGGAATGGCACCGCGTCTAGGCCGTTTTTGTCCACAAGCCAGTGTTTTGTGCCATTTGTGCGGTGTAGGTCAAACTCCTTCTTTAACAGGACATCTACGGCCGAATTAAGGCTGAAAGGATAACCGGGCGGTCGGCCAATACCCAAACGCCTGTCCAAGTAAAAACACCGGCAACAGTCGATAAATAAATCAATTTTCGACCGGCTCAAACGAAATGGCTTGTCAGCACCAGGGCTGTAAAGGTTCTTGACCCTTTGGGGGTTGTAATAATCTGACATTAAAACTCCAAGTAGTATTTTCCTTCGGCCATCTTGTAAAACTTGAGTGTATCGTTGCCGTAAATATCTAGCGTGTCTTGGGTTACCGGCGTTAGTGGAATTAGGGCATTTGTTCGTTGAAGTTTTCCCTTAATCCACTGGCCGAAGATGCTTAAACTACCCTTAGAACGGATGTTTTTGTGGTAATCGCCCTGGGTACTCATTGGGATTATGTAGCCGTCGTCAGTGTAGGCAAGAAAATTGCCGTGCGGGTAGAGTGGGTGCGAGTTAATTTCGCGAACGGCGATTAGCTCGGCTTCGTACCACGGACGGGGTGTTACCTTACCAGAGCTTCTTGCCCAGCGACCTTTGCCGAAGTAGACATTTAGATTCGACTTTTCGTGTTCAACAATCCGACTGAGTGGAAGTTCGAAGTGAGGGAAAAGTGACGGGTTTATTGTTGTCGGGTCATACTTTTGAAGGTCGTCGAGTGTGGTTAGGGATAATCGGCGTTTGTACTCCTTTGAACCTGGTACAGTAATGTCAGCCTTGATGATTTCAACCGCTCGCTCACGATTAAAAAGAAAATCCAAATAGCTCTCAACGTCTGACTGGGTTTTATGGTCAAGAACTTGGGCGGTACACTCTAAGTTGCCTTGCAAGCCACTACGGGAAAAGTTTGACGACCCTAAGTAGACGTGATTGCCGCCGCCATTCTGAAAAGAGTAAATTTTACCGTGAAAACGTCGATTATAGGCCACGTAAACACCGGATTTGCCCCCTGACACGTCGCTAAGTTGATGATGGACGGTTTCAAGTTTGGTCAGCATTTTCTGTGACAGACCCTCGTAAAAAGCCATTCCGATTAGGAGCCTGAATCCTTCTTGTTCTTCGGCTAACCTAACAAAGTCAGGCTCAAACTCGTTGATAATATCGTGCGAGACGTAGCCGGACGCAATTGTGGCACTTCGAGCTTTGCCGAACTCCTCGTGGACTGTGGCAAGAAGGTCACCACCGAACTCCTGAGTATTACCGAACATTAACACTCCTCAAATATGCTTTTATTGCCCTTGCTATCGGCTGAATTCCTATCGGAGCAACCGAGTTTCCAATCTGCCTTCGTACTTCGGTTATTGAGCCAACAAACATAAAATCATCAGGGTAACCGAACAACCTGGCTCGCTCGCGGTTAGTTAGCGGTCTCAACTCTTTATAGTGATAACCCCAAGTACCCCCACCTCCCCCAGCAATAATCGTTTTAGAGGGCTTGTCGGGGTGTAGACGTCGGTAAACGTGACTAATCATACCCCTGACATAATAGGGCGAGTCTTTGGGTACGTCGGTAAAGTTTCCGCCAGGCGGTATGAGTTTCAGTAATTCTCGGGTCTTCGGCATTATATTTTGGTGTTCGTTGTTATACGGAACACTCTCAACGCCTTTTAGAGCTTGTCCGGCAGTGATATATGTATCCGGGGTGTGGGTTTTAGATGGCATTACAAACTCCTTGCCCAAGTCCTTCCGCGTGCCAATAATCAAAACCCGCTCGCGAAGCTGGGGCGTGCCATAATCAGCAAAATTAACTTTGTTGAGCTGGACGTTGTAACCTGTCTTGGTAAAGTCATCGACTATCTGTTTAACGGCCTTTCCGCCGTTGGCAGTTAGTAATCCCTTAACATTCTCGGCCACAAACATTTTTGGTTGTTTGGCTTCAATAATTTTGACGAAATAACGATAAAGATTGCCCCTTTCAGTATTGATACCGCCACGCTTCCAAATCATCGAGAAGTCTTGGCACGGAAAACCGCCCAAGATAATATCGACCTTAGGTATCGTTTTTATGTCAACGTCAGCAATGTCAGCTTCGACAATGTGATTACCGAAGTTGAGCTTATAGGTCTCACACGCCCAATGGTCAATATCGTTTGCCCATACGACATCGAAGCCCTCTTTACTAAAACCAACGTCCATACCACCGGAGCCAGCAAACAAGGAAACAGCCGTTGGCAACTCACCCTTGCCTTTGGAGCTAGGTTTGTTACTTTTTTCATTACTAAAAATAGACTGTTTCATTTTTGTTGCTGAGGTTTTTGCTGGCGGGTCAACACAAAAGGTCTCCCGCCAGCGACACTTCCTTTCGGAAATGCCGTATATCCTTTCGGACATACACCTCAGCAACGAGTGCTGGTCAGAAGACCATCTCTATTGCTGAGGATTTAAGACCATATCCGACAGAAACTTGCCGGGGTTAGGTCAACAAATTTTCTAAGTTGCTTCTGTAAAATTAACAGAAAGTAGGTTATCAAACAATATCACTACTACTCACCAACGGGGCAATCTGCTAAGTTAGACTCAGGGGGGTAATCCCCTTATTTTTAGAAAAAAGTAATGAAGAAAAATAATCCTGACAAAGGCAAGAAAAGTCGGAAAAAGCAAAAGGGCGAACTTAAAGTGCCCGACAACTTTGTGACACTTCCGGTCGCCGATGTCAGTCAGCTTGTCACGCTCAAACCCGCAAACGAGCTAACCTTAGCATCTAGCGACGCTATCAGGCTACCAACCGACCCAATTACCATAACGATTCCGACCAATCAGCCCATAGTCAATTTAGACGCGTTAAACTCCGCCCGTCTGACTTTTGAAACACTTAGAGAAAACCATCAACAGATTGTGGGTACGGTGCTGCCCACATTACAGGCTTCAAACAGGTTCGTTACCGGGTTGAGGGATACGTTAAACGCAGCTACTACCCTGCCCTTAAAAGTAATATCAGACAGCGTCTTTGAGAACACCCAAAAAACATTCTCACAAATAACGTCAATGGATAGGCCAGTCAACGCAATTAGGGAGTCGTTGCTGGTCTTTGATGAAAATGTGTCTCGATTTCGAGAAACCGTTTCTAGCGGTTATATAACGGGGCTGCAGAGCCAACTTAACCAGGCAGCACTAACTATCTCAGGCTCTTTAGTAACCGCTCCCCAGCTCGCTCCTACTACAATTAAGCCCTTTAACTGGCTTTCCACACCGCTAAAACCACAATTTGACATCACTGTTGGGGAGTTATCGCTTGTAACTGAGAAGAAGTATGCACATTCGGAGGTAAGGGCAATTGTTCGGGCAGAGGTTGAAGGAATAAGAACATATTTTGAAGCGAAGATAGGTGGTCTGGAACAACAGCTCGGAAAGTTAAAAACACCCTTGTTGCCCGCTAGCACAAAAGCAAAGAACGAAGTGGCTGCGGATTTTATTTCCAAATACAGACTAGGGAAAGAAGGCCTGGAATACGACAGGCAAGTGATAGTCGTCGCAAACCAAAATTGGCGTTCTTCAGGCGAACCAAGTAAAGATGCGACAAATACTTGGAAGATTTTGAATACCTTATTCCCCAGCAGATTAGAAATAGTTGGTGATTGTGAAAAACAGTGGGGCGAACCAATGACATACAAGGATTTGAAGGCCAAAGCGGGGTGTGCTGACTCACGCAGAGAGATAAGACGACTAAAGAGCTTGATAGAAAAGTCTGGCCACGCCAATAAGGTTGAGCTGAAAACGGCTAAAAAGCCGAGGAGCCAAAGAATCTTGCTCCAACTAGTAGTTTTCGATAGTTTGCCTACCCTGCGTGCTTAGGCACAACCATAGGCAAACAAAATTATTAGCCTTCCGCTGACAGATACAGTGGGGCTTTTTTGGTTAGCCTAGTTGACGTCCGAAGCTCGGCAGAAGCGATAAAGCCATTATGGTCGAAAATAACCAAGATTTGTCAGGGATAGAACAGCTCTACGGCAAAAAACTCGACGCTGAACAGCTGAGGGAAGCAGAAGAGAACTTGCTTGGTTTTGTCGAGCTGATTTTAGAAGCGGACGAGGAAAACCAACGGGAAAGGGCAGCGATGAAGGAGTAAACCGTACCAAACCCGAACAAAATAAAACTAACGAAAGGACAATCACCAATGAAAAATAAAAAAATAAAAAAATTGCTTAGGCACACAAATGGCCTACCCGCCGACGAGCGGATTACGATACTTATAGCTGAATTACTCAAAGAGCATTACCGTCATTGCCTCTCAGAGGCTATCAAACGAGGAAAAGCCAATGCAGCGAAAAAGCGAAGTTTCTGAAGTCCAGATTGTCGTGATTAAGCCCCAGAACGGCTTGGTTGGTTTTGCCAGCTTCTTGCTCGACGGGAAGCTCTATCTTTCTTCAGTTGGCATTCACTCAAAGCTGGACTGTAGTGGCTATCGTATTACCTATCCAACCAAGAAGGTCGGCCAGCAGAATATCCAGCTATTTCACCCCACAACCCAAGAGCTTAGTCAGAAAATCGAAATCGCCCTTCTCTCTCGATTCAAAGAAGTAATTGAAGCCAGTAATGAAAGACACTGTAATTATTACGCTGGCTGAAGGACAGTACGTTATGGCTGACAAGTCCAAGTTTCCAAAGTATTCCCTGCTTGAAAGGTCAGGCGTCAGGCCAGGCGAGAAAGTCGAGCAGAACCCGACTCCCCAGGAGCTGCGAGAAGGCAACTACAAGCCCCGCTTAACCATTTACGCCCGTCCAGCAGCCGGAACTATGTCTAGGGTCTTAAAAATCGAGTTCTCGGCTCCCAAGCTGCTGTTTGGCAATAACTTTGAAGAGCTGGTTGATTCTGACTTCGACGAGCTGATTACGCATCTGCAAGCCAAGCTCAAAGAGATGGGCGTTTGGGTTTACACTCAAGTGCTGGAATCAACAATCCCGACTGGCATTCATTACTCCAAAAACTTCATTCTCGCGAATGGAACAAGCACCTCGATGATAATTAGCGAACTTGCTAAGGCAAACGTCTCCAAGCGGCTCGATTCGAACAAGGTTCGGTTTCGGAACGAAGGACACTACCTGAGCTGGCACACTAACAGTTTCGAAGTCGTCTTTTACGACAAGGTTAAGGACTTGGAGCAATCGAAGAAAAGTGAAAAACGGGCAATCGAGAAAGACAATTCGTTGCAAATGCCTCTTTTTGAAGTCTTCAAGAAAAAACGGTTTGAGGTTCTCCGATTTGAAGTCCGGCTCAACCGCAGGAAGCTAAAGCTGGTAGCGGAAAAGGTCGGGCTGAAAACGGGTTTTAGCTTCCGTGAACTTTTTTCGTCGGACACTTCCTTAGCGGTTCTTCGCTATTTTTGGCAGGAATACACGCAAGGGCTTGAGCTTGCTATACCAGAAACGATAAAAAACGACCTCGACACTTTCCGGGAACTTAGCAAGCTAAACCCACACATCAAAGGGAACCGGCTATTGCAGTGCTATCTCGCTATGAAGCTCATCGGGGCTAATGGTTACCGAACCTTCAGACAGGCTTACGAAAGCACAAAGGGTACGAATTGGACGCGTCTCAACAAAGACATTAAGTCGCTGGTTCTGCCACCAACAATTTACCGACCCTACAAAGAAATATCATCGGGTCTTCAGGAATATAAACCAGTAAAGTTTGCAGACTATCCCGAATCGGAGTTAAATAATGATAACGAACGATATAAACAAAATGACCAAAGACAGCCAATTTCAGCTTATGACTACGACTGAAGCAGCCAAGCTCCTACGAGTCAGTAACCTAACGATTTACCGCTGGATAAAAGCTGGTAAACTCCCCGCTTCTAAGTTGGGCAGGAATATCCGAATCAAGAAAACTGACCTTCTGGGATTTGTTGAAAGGAATGCGTTATGAAAACGGTAGTTCTAGCTCGTGTATCAACTCACGACCAAGAAGAAGGCCACTCAATCGCCGCCCAAAAAGAGCGACTGCTAATGGCCTGCCGAAGTCGGGGTTATGACAACCCTAAAGTATTCGAAATAATTGAGTCCTCGACCCGGGGCGAACGCAAAGATTTCAACCTAATGATTGATTACATCAAAGCCCAAAAAGAACGGGTAATTCTGGTTGCTGACGCAGTCGACCGTGTTCAAAGGAGCTTCAAGGAGTCAGTAATGCTCGACGAACTCGTTCGAGCGGGCAAAGTTGAGATTCTCTTTCTTCGAGAAAATCTGGTCATCAGCGACAAGGCAACCTCTTCACAATTTATGCTCTGGGACTTCGCGGTTATCGGAGCAAAGAGCTACGTTCAACAGTTAAGCGACAATGTTAAGCGAAGCCTAGACTACAAGGTAAGAAATGGTCAGTGGATTGCCAAAGCCCCGCTTGGTTACAGAAACGAGCGTGACCCGGAAACCCACAAGTCGGTCATTGTTTTAGATAAAGAGCGGGACTACTCGATTAAGAAGGCTTTCGAACTTTATGCCACTGGCAGCTATTCAATTATGGCTATTACCCAACAGCTAAAAGAGCTGGGTTTGACCAACAATAAGCCACCCCACAAGCCCATTACTAACAGTCAGGTACATAGAATGCTTCAGAACCCGTTTTACTACGGCAAAATGGAAATCAAGGGCGAACTTCACGAGCATATACATCCGGTTATTATTGACGAGTGGTTATTCGTAAAATGCCAACAAGTCAGGCAGGGCTGGCATAAAAAGCCGTTCAAATACGCCGGTAAACCCTATGTTTTTCGCGGGCTGGTTAAGTGTGCTTACTGTGGGTGTGCCATTAGCTCTGACCGCAAAAAAGACAAGTACACTTACCTGACGTGTACTAAGCACAAAGGAAACTGCGGAGCGGTTAGGCTGAGGGAAGAGGAGCTGTTAACTCAAGTCAGCGGTGTCTTAAAGCGGTTGGTAATTCCCCAAGACGTTTTGGCTGACCTAAAAGACCGGTTGCGTGAAAGCCATCAAGCCAAGATTGATTACCACACCACGGCCTTAGAATCGCTAAACAAACTGTACGATGGCTTTCAGAAACAGCTAGACAATCTTCTCGACCTTAGAATTAGTGAGCGTATTACCACGGACGAGTACGACAAAAAAGCTGAAGAACTTAAACAAAAACAGTACGAAATCGACGTTAAGCTCCGACAGTATTCAAAAGCCGACGAGAGCTTCGGAACGACTGTTTCCACTCTGCTGGACGTTACTTCACGAGCCTACTCAATTTTTGAGAGTTCGAAAGACGAGCGTAAACGCCAAATCATCAATTTCTTATTTTCGAACTTAACTTTGGAAGGCAAAAAGCTCAATTTTAACCTGAAAGCACCCTTTGATGCAGTGCTAGTTGCCTCAAGTCATTCGAACTGGCTCTGGGGGTGGGATTCGAACCCACGACCAATCGATTACACTTAATCCACTAGTTTCCTAATGGCGTGGACCATCTCATCATCCAGCTCCAGTTTAAGGATAAATCTGACCCATAATTGGGCTTGATGTTGCCTTAAACTGGGGCTGGATGCGGGGCGTATGGCCTCTGAACCTTTCGCCACACTTTCAAAAAGTGTGGCCGACTTGGCTGCGGATTACCCACTTGGTAACAGTTCCCAAGGAGGGCTTCCCGAACGCCGTCGCGAAACGCTTTGGCGCATCCACCGTAGTTTTAACACAGGTGGACAATTAACCCCGTTTTTCAACCTCGATTGCTTGAGGAAGCTGCGTATGTCAGTTGTTTCAACTGTTGACTAAATTTGTGACACAGTCGACCGCTCTACCACTGAGCTACCCCAGAATAAATTACTTTAATGTACTTACTGTATTTTACCTGCCAAAGCGTTGTTAATCCACCCCTAATAAGTAATTGTAAATCGAAAATTATTTGATAGCGACGAAAGCGTAGCTGAGGAGCTATGGAGGCGAAAGCCGACAAAATTGAAAACTGGAAATTGAAAATTCGCTGCCAAGCGGGGCTACTCTTCCGTCAATCGGAAGCGCCAGACGGCAAAACCCAGGGCGACAAGAATCCAGGCAAAAACAATTATCAGGTTCATCGGAGTGCTCCAGGGCGAAAGATTCTCGAGCGCCCCTTCACGCATCATCCGTAGCAACGGCGAGAGCGGCAGGTACGAAACGATCGAGAAGATCCAGTGCGGTAGCTGATCGATTGGGAAGAACACACCAGAGAGAAACATCATCGGAATGGTAATAGCGGTCGACATCCCCTCGGCAGCGCTGGCTGTTTTGGTGGCGCTGGCGATCACAAAGCCGATTAGTTGGAACAGAACGGCGCCCAAAAGCGATAGCACAAAAAGCAAGCCGATGTTGTTGCCCACGTGTCCGCCAAACAGATAAACACCGGTAGCTATTATTACCGCAACTTGAATGATATTCAGAACCAAATGTGCCGCCACCTCGGCGACGATAAATTTCCAGGTTGGAAGCGGTGTAGTGGTGATGCGCTTTAATATTTTATCCTCGCGATACCTGGCCATATTAATCGCCAAGCTCTGAATGTTCGAGTTCATTAGCGCCATACCGATCAAACCAATCAGGACAAAGTCGAAGTAGGTGAATGTGCCTTCGACGGTTTTTTCCACGTCGAGAGAATATATTGGCTTGGCGTTTTGCAATTTGTAATTGACGCCGGTCAGGAATTTATCAACAAAAACAGTTACTACAGCACTTGTTTGTTGGGCGGCTGGGTCAAAGATGATCTTGATTGTTTTAGCGGCCGTCGGCGTATTCTGACCAAAAGTCGCGGGAATCTCAACGATTGTGCTGGCCAGATTTTTCTTGATGAGTTTCTTGGCCGACTCCACGCTCGATTCGGTTCTCACACTGAAAAGATCGGACTTCTCAAGCGCTGTTTCCAGCGAACTTGCTAGCTCGGTTTTACTGTTGTTAACCAAAGCAACGCTGCCGCCTCCAACATCTTTGCCAAAAAACAATCCAAAAATCGCGGTGAAAATTAACGGGAACGCCAAGCTCCAAAAGAGAAGCTGCCGGTTACGGAACAGCAACTTTAAGTTAGCGACGAACAGGCGCATTCTCCTCCTCGGTTATAGTTTTGCCGGTCTTTTCAATGAAAACATCCTCCAGCGACGCTCGGGTGACAGTTAGGCTTGCGGGCTGGAGTGTTCGAATGAGGTCCAGCGCCTTGTGAAGACTGGCGGCGGTGGCAAGCGTAATCTCGAAGTGATCGGTCTTGCCGCCGAGTTCGGTCAGAGTACCAATTTTCTTCAATTGTGAGGCGACAGTATCGGTACGATCAGAGATGAAACTGACCTTGAACGGCTTGCTCGCTTGCTCAACCAACTTATGGGTTTTGTCGAGGGCAATAATCTTGCCTTTGTCCATAATGGCCACTCTGTCACAGAGCAACTCAGCCTCCTCCATATAATGGGTCGTCAGTACGATTGTTTTACCTTGGGACTTAATCTGGGCAATCAGCTCCCAAAGATTGCGCCTGGCGAGCGGGTCTAGACCAGTGGTCGGTTCGTCCAGGAAGACAATTTGCGGGTCATTTACCAGCGAGGCGACAATAGAAAACCGTTGGCGCTGGCCGCCGGAGAGCTGGGTAACGTAAGATTTTGCTTTCTCTAGTAGATTGACAGACTTTAACAGTTTATCGGCTGGCAGATATTTGGGATAGAAACTACCGAAGAGCTCTAGAATCTCTCGCAAGGTTAGGTAGCTGTAGTAGGCCGATGACTGCAACTGAACCCCGATCCGGGTTTTGATCTGAGACATCTCGCGTGCTACATCGTGCCCTAGAACCTTCACGATGCCGCTGGTCGGTCGACGTAGCCCCTCAATAATCTCGAGTGTCGTTGTTTTGCCAGCACCGTTTTCGCCGAGCAAGCCAAAAACTTCGCCCTTTTGGACTTCAAATGAAATACCACTGACGGCGGCAAGCTTACCGTAGCGCTTGACCAAATTTTCAACCACGATCACGACTGCCATATCGGTCATATTGTAGATATCGACAGTGAAACTGTAAACCCTCTGATTGAGGCGAGGTGTATTCTCCCTCGGGACTTTAGTAAACTAAATTATAGGAGGGCAATATTCAACACGTAAAAATTGGCATTTCAGGAGCAGCGGAGGACATCTGTACGCCGGACGCTTTCGATAAGGCCGAAAAAATAGGCTACTATCTAGCAAAAAAAGGAGTCGTCGTTGTAACGGGTGATACTTCGGGAATCCCCTTTGCTGCTGCTAAGGGAGCCAAAAGAGCGGGCGGGTTCACAGTTGGCGTTTCGCCAGCCTCGAGCTACCGCGAACACGTCAAGAAATACAAACTGCCGTACAAGTACATCGATTTTGCGATCTATACCGGATTTGGCTACTCAGGGCGCAATTTATTGTTTATCCGCTCGACCGATGCCGTGATTTTTATTTGTGGCCGAATTGGAACATTAAACGAGTTCACTATCGCCTTTGAGGACAAAAAACCAATCGGGATTCTAACTGAAACTGGCGGTGTTTCAAACGAGATAGATCACCTTCTGAATGTCTCTAAACGCGGGCGGGCAAAGATTGCTTTTGACAATAACCCCGAGAAACTGGCGGAGAAAATCATTCAGATGGCTCGGCAAGACATAAACGCCACCAACGGCGATTAATGCCCAAGATAAGTTTTTTTGGGCGACACCGCCAACGAGTAGCCAACTGCTTGGCTACGAGACGGTGGAGCGGGTTGGGGCCTGTCCGCAAGGACGCCGCAACCCCGGCCCCAGTTGGCATATAATATGGTTAAAATCCACTTTTTCGGGGCTGCTGGTCGGGTCACCGGCTCGAACTTTCTAATTGAGGGTAGCAAGGCCCGCTATATTGTTGATTGCGGGCTGTTCCAGGGCGAAGAAACCATTCCTAAAGACAACGAACAGCCGTTTCCCTACGATTCGGCACAGATCAAGGCGGTTATTGTTACTCACGCTCACCTCGATCACATCGGTCGCCTGCCCAAATTGGTGAAAGAAGGTTTTCGTGGGCCTATCTACGCCACTGCTGCCACGGCTGATCTGACGGTGCTCGTACTAAAAGACGCACTTCACTTGATGGAGCGTCATCACGATCAGGAAGGGCGGGCAATGCTCTACGAACAGGCGGACCTGGATCGGACAGTTGCCCAGTTTCATCCCGTCCCGTACCATACAAAAACCGAACTATTATGCGGTGACAGCTTCACGCTTTACGATGCCGGCCATATCCTTGGCTCCGCCTCAGTTTTACTAGAAGTTGACGACAAAAAACTAGTTTTCTCGGGAGATATCGGCCACTGGCCGAGTGTCTTGCTGCCGCAACCAGAGTCACCACCCGGAGCCGACGTTGTAATAACCGAAGCCACTTACGGCGGTGAGGAGCGAGAAGACCCCGAGGACAGGTTAACGGTTTTGAAAAAGGCCCTGGCCTGGACAATTGAGCGCAAGGGAGTGCTGTTAATCCCAGCGTTCTCTATTGAACGGAGTCAAGAACTACTATTTTTACTTCATGAGCTTTTTGTTCATCATCAGCTTCCGCGAGTACCGATTTTTCTCGATTCACCACTGGCGATTGAGGCTCTAGAGGTTTTTGAGCGGCATAAGGAGTTGTTTGCCAAAAAAATACAAACCGAACACGGTCGTCGGGATGATATCTTTGATTTCGGTAGTCTGGCTTTAACCCCAACTGTCGAAGAGTCGAAAGATATTAATGATGTGCCGCCGCCGAAAGTAATTATCGCGGGGAGCGGCATGATGGTCGGTGGACGAATTGCTCATCACCTGAAGCACTACCTCTCTCGTCCGAATACTTGTTTGTTGATAATTGGTTTCCAGGCCCCCGGTACTTTAGGGGAGAGAATCGCAAACGGTCGCGGTGCGGTTGAAATTGCCGGTGCCTACATTACGATTCGCGCTAACGTGGTTAGGACCGGCGCATTTTCGGGGCACGCCGACAACTCCGAGCTCTTACGTTGGTTACAGGGGACAGAAATAGCCGATGACGGCAAAGTGGTAATAGTGCACAGCGAGCCGGGTCGAGCTAAAAAGTTTCAGAAAGAGCTTATCGGGATACTCCCCGGCCGGACGATTGAAACCGCGACTTACGCTAGTTCCCTCGAGATATAACATACCCCTAGCGGGTATGTTGGGGATTTGGTAGGGTATATCTGGGGACAGATGGACGAACAGATTAAACATAGATTAGTCGGCCGGGTGCGACGTATTCGAGGACAGGTCCAAGCGTTGGAAGTGCTGCTTGAGACCGATAAGAGCGAGCAATTTATTATGCAACTGCGAGCCGCGGTGGCCGGCTTAAGGTCGCTCTTGGCGACGTACGCCGATGCGGAGATTTTGGACGGCGAAACGATCAGCCCATCTCAGAAAGCACTACTCCGTCAACTGTTGGAAAAGGCTGGCTAAATGTGGATATTTACCTTGGTGCCAACAGAGGCGTGGGCAAAGATCCAGTCGGCGCCGTCGTCTTGCACTCTAATGCAACCGTGCGAAACGGGGGTTCCCAGATGGGAAGCATCTTCTTTGAGGGTGCACGAGGCGTTAAAACACGGAATGCGGTGAATACCGTAACCCTCGACTAGGCCGCTATCCAAGCGTGCCAAGCCGTTCCACATCTGCATCCAGATACCCGGAAAAAGGCTTGATTCAGCAAGCGAGGCTTTGTTGACTATCTTGAACTGTCCGATCGGAGTGGGGGTTCCGGGCTTGCCGCTGGAGATGAGGTACGAAGCTAGGAGGTTCTTACCATCCAGGATGTAAATGCGCTGTTGGGTTAGGTTGATATCAAGGTAAAGTCCCTTCCAAAGCCCGGCGATGTAACCAGGGGTAATAATATAGTCGGTTACGGGAATTGTTCGGGTAGCTATTTGAATAGGGCTGTTTTTGGTGTCGGTGTGTTCGGTTATTGTTCGCGCCACTTCTTCAGCCAAGGCGGCCAGCTGGACTTCCCTACCTTCGGAGCCTTTATCGGTCACTTTGTTATTTTTAGCCGCCAGAATTGTTCTCTGGCGCATAGAGATGTTCAGGCTGATGGCGACGTTGCTATAAAGGTAGCTGCTTATAGACGAAGTGGAGGCCGACCATCTGAGTTTCTCGCCTTTCACTTTGAAGTCAAGCATTCCGTACTGATCTTGTGGGGTAATCGAAAAATTCTGCTGTTCAAATTTCAAATAAATGGGCAGGAGAGTTTTTTCGATCTTGGCCTTTGCTTCTTTGGCGTCACTGACTGATACATCGGGTGTTACCTTAACAAAATCCAGGGCGATGGGTAGGGCAGACCCCGTCCGCAGAAGATTATCGATGCCTGCGTTGAGTTGGGTAACGTCTAGCGTTCGGCCGTCTCGCCCGTCAATTACTTGAAGCCTGCCGTCCACAGCTCTTAACGTTGCGTTACGAGCAATGGTACGGATATTAAATTTGTGTTCCAGCTTCTGCCGCAGCGTCGTTTTGTTGATGGAGTAAGCCAGCCCGCCCTCGACCGGCGAGAAAAATTCTTTCCAGTAGTTGAATTTCAGCCAGTCGAACGAGGAGTGCGATTTTAATTTTTCCTGCACGGTCTTGGTTACACTCGGCGTTATTCCGAGTTCTTTTAGGGTAACGGTGGTTAGCTTGCCGTCCAAGTTGAGTAGGATGGGGGCTTCTCTTAAGGAAGCGATCCGTTGCTGAATTTGCATGCTGGCCTCGGCGATCCCCTGTCCACCAATTTTCTCTCCAGCGATGAGAACCCGTGGCATAACCCTGTTTGAGTAGGCGTAGGCGGTGAAGGACCCAGTCGCCATTATCAAGGAGACAAGAGCGGTAAAACTAAAAACGGTCACCAGCGCTAGCTGTCTCTTCCTCATAGGGCAATTGTACCGTCACTTTGCGGTGACGAGAAGGTGCTCGACGAAGAGTTCCATTGTTATCCCTGCCGCGCGGAGCTCTTTGACGATCAGCGAATTTTTTGTCAGTCCGGGCAAGGTATTTATTTCCAGAAAATATGGGGTGCTGTTTCGCACAATCCAATCGACTCGGGCATACTGACGGCAACCAAGTGACTTGTAGATTTTGATCGATTGCTCCTGGATGTTCTCGGTGAGCACTCCGTCGATTGGGGCAGGACAGATCTCCTGACAACCACTTTCGGCGTCGTACTTGGCGGCAAAGTCAAAAAGTTGGCGATTAGGCCGGATCTCGACTAAAGGCAAGGCCTGAATTTTTCCGAAAACATCAATTACACCGCAGGTCAGTTCGGTTCCATTTATGTACTCCTCGATAATGGTCTGACCGAATTTACTGGCTTCCGCTAAGGCAGGGGAGAAAGCGGTTCTGTTTCTGACGATCGTGACACCGAAACTTGAGCCATTGGTGAGGGGCTTGACGACAACAGGGTAGGGAAGATGATTACCTTTGCGGTAATTTTTCGGGGTCACTATCCCCCACTCCCCTACCAATTTTTTCGCTTTCTCTTTGTTGATCGCCAATGCTGAAACGCGGCTGTCAGATCCGCTAAACACTATCCCCTCTTTTTCTAAAATTTTTTGCAACTGGCCGTCTTCACCGAACGGCCCGTGGAGGGCGATAAGGACTGATCGCGGCTTGATGGCCTTAACTTGTTGTAGCCAATCAGTTTGCGCCGGATCAACGATAATAAACTTCTCGCCAAGTTTTGTCAGCGAGTCGCAGATAGTTTTAGCAGACCAGAAAGACACCTCGCGTTCCGCTGACGGACCACCGGCAAGAACAACTAACATTGTGGGCCCGGCAGGATTCGAACCTGCAACCAAATGCATATAAGGCATTTGCTCTACCGTTGAGCTACGGGCCCATTGCAATGTATTTTACTAAAGTTAGGCTTCCCAAGAAAGACTCTCGGAGTATTTTTCGGACAAGGCTTTTATTGCCATCAAAACTTTCTCTGAGCTATCTCGATGACTGATCCTAAGATCGCATGTGCCATGTCCGTAGCCCTTGAAAGTTAACCCCCTTAAGGTAGTTGCCTTGATATAGGGTTTATGAAAATTTTCTATTGGTAAATCTAGAGTCTTAATCCAATATTCCATCTCTTTTGGAATATCCATATCTACGTAAAGTTGTAATCTTGCTTTGATCTTACTTTTCGGTAATCCGAGGCAGTGCATCGCCCAGTGTAGAAAAAATTTTGCTATCTTGGGATTGGTATTACCTAGTGACAGCTCGAAGGGATTGGTTTTTCCTCCCTCACCCCAGTAGAGAAATAGTCCAGCAACGTACAGCTCCCTCTCTGTTAATGGCGATAGATCTTTGAGTTCTCTTTTCAAAACCTCATCCAACCTTTTTTCCTTTTTCTGTCTCATTGTATCCCTGAATTTTTCGATTCTACCCTCGTTGGACCCTCTGAGTTCTTGGATTCTTTCGTGAGAAAGTGGGAAGTCTCTTAACCAAAGACTCAAGGTACTCTTACTGACGCCAAGCATAGACTTTATCTGAGAGTAGCTCATTGCTTTCTTGCGCAATTCCAGGGCTCGTAATCTTTTCTCTATAAGTACTTTCATTGAACCATCGTTATTATAGTTATATAACTATCTAACGTTAGTGCATAAATCGTGTCAATATACCACAGTAGAAGTTACACCCAAAAAGCTTCAATACTTCATTCTTAATAACCGAGTTACTTCAGCCTAGTACCCGTACCCGTAACCGTAGGAGAGGTTGATATCGACGATCTTCTTGGCGTCGGCTGCTCCGTTGGTTGAGACTAGATATCGAGCAGTCTCATCTTGCGAAGTGACATTGAAGATTATAAAGCTCGAGTCTTTGGCCCAAAGCAGATCCCCCTGGGAAACTTTGTTGATATCGGTCAGCTGTAGCTCGTTTTTCCCGTCGGGACCCGAGACGTAGACGTTGGCTCTGCCGTCTCTGGTAGAAACGTACGCCCGCAACTTACCGTCAGGCGAGAGAATAGCCCCGATTTTGTCGATCGGCGGTGCACTTATAGTACTGCGCTTGCCAGTAGCGAAATTATACTCGTAGTAATTGGTTTTATTGCCGGAATAACTTAAGTAGCGTAGATTTCCAGACGCTGTGAACTCGAGCGAGTAGACCTCCTGGTTATCAATCTTCTTTATGCCTGTGGCGTTACTATTGGCATAGAATAGCCCTTGAACGCCGCCCTTGAGGCCGGAGAAGGCTATGTGCTCTCCGTCGCCGGAGTAAACAAAGGCGTAGGTGTCGTAGGCGCTAAACGTCGAGGTGGATTTCGTTACCACATTATATGAATAGAGCGTTGTGGCGCTGGCGTTGTAGCGAGTAAAACCGATATAGCCGCCGTCCGGCGACCAAACGGCATCGTAAATACCGCTTTTCGTAGAGACTTTTGTCAGGTTACTGCCGTCAACGTCAACGACGTAAAAGTACGGTTTGTAGCCACCCTCTCCGTCAGATTTACCGTCACGTGTTGAGGAAAAGAGTACCTTGTTTTGATTTGGGCCTAGCTGTGGGGCGAAATCTTCAAACTCACCGATTCGTTCAACAAGGTTACGCTGGTCGGTACCGTCGTAGCTGGCGATGAAAACTCCCCTCTTTCCACCTTCGCGATTAGACTCGAAAACTACCGACCCCGTTTTCACAAGGAGTACCTGGGGGAGTTTACTGGTATCTGTTCCAATCTTTACCTTTGGGGCGATGTAGTCGTTGTAACCGCTCTTACTGACGGTGAGTTTGTAGTTACCGACCGGCACTTCGGTAAACTCGTACCCACTATCGCTATAAATCGGACGCAGATCGCTCAGCGTTACATAAGCGTCGCCAATCGGTTGCTCGGAGATGTAATCCTCAACTGTTAGGGAGATCTTACTGATCCGCGCTGCCGGTGATTTCTGAAGGGTGAAGGTACCAAGATCGTTACTCCCCCGTTTTAGCGTCACCTCTTGCTCCACGGGGTTGAATCCGCTTTTGCGGAGAGCCAACTGCTGCGCGCCGGCAACGAGCGAACCGATTGTTGCGTTCCCTTGGGCATCGGTACTGCCGATTACCGTGCCAAAAACAACCTGGGCCATCTCAACTGGTTGCTGTTGGGCGTCGACGATGTGAACCGTCGCGGTGGCCCGACGAAGGGCGTCAAACCAGTCACCGAGAAACCCCTGTCTGGCCAGCCCAAAGATCAAGAGCCCGACAACTACAACCGGCAGAGCGACGTAAAGTAAGACCTTTTTTCGCAAATGTAACTTCAGATTCAAACTCAGATCTTCTCCCATAATGTTATCCTCGAGCATTACTACATGTAGGTCAAGACCATCCAGGTTATGCGAGTTGACGGCCTGTGGTGGCTCGCATAGACTGGAGACAAGAAGTGTAACCTTTTGGGAGGGGGGTGAAATTATATGAAAAAAATCTATTCAATTGCGGCTTATTCGGTCGTAGCTCTGTCGTTTGTTTTCTTTGCGGCGCCGTCGGCGTTCGCCTTGATTCAGACTGGCAATATTGCCAATGGTGCTGTCACAAGTGCCAAAATTGCTAACGGAACTATCACCGCGTCTGACCTAGCTGCCAACTCTGTTGGGGCATCAGAGATCGCTTCCAGCGCGGTTGGAGGATCAGAGATTGCTGCCGGCGCGGTTGCGGCATCAGAGATCGCTTCCGGCGCGGTTGGAGCAGCAGAGATTGCTGCTGATGCGGTTGGAGGAGCGGAAATTGCCGCAGGCGCAGTAGGATCTTCCGAGATCGATACCGACGCAGTCGGTTCGCCTGAGATCGCAACGGGCGCGGTTGACTCTGCAGAGATTGACACAGGAGCTGTCACAACTGACGAGATCCTTGACGCAACAATCGTCACGGCTGACATTGCCACAGGTGGAGTCGCTACGGCTGACATCCTCGACGAAACGGTCGCTTCAGCAGATATTACTGACGCAACAATCGTCACGGCTGACATTGCCACAGGTGGAGTCGCTACGGCTGACATCCTCGACGCCACAA
>MEZX01000003.1:1497-75341 GCA_001774395.1 Candidatus Berkelbacteria bacterium RIFCSPLOWO2_01_FULL_50_28 | reverse complement strand
CCACAATCGTCACAGGAGACATCGCCACAGGCGGAGTCGCTACTGGTAACATCCTCGACGCCACAATCGTCACAGGAGACATCGCCGCAGGTGGTGTTGCTACGGCTAACATCCTCGACGGAACTGTTGCTTCAGTGGACATCCTCGACGCTACAATCGCCACCGGAGACATCGCTGCTGACACCATCGTTGCGGGTAACATTGCCGCAGGAGCGGTTGCTAACAGCGAGCTGGCAGACAGCATTGCCATCCCAGGAATCTTTACCTTGGGACGACAGACGCTGACCGTCACCGATGATGGAGTGGCGAACGACACCCTAACGCCGACGAGCAGTTATGTTGAGCTCGCGCAAGACGCCACTGCAGATGGAACAACTCCAGATGTGGTCCTCGATGAAACAGGTATGACAGAAGGAAACCTTCTGATTGTTGTTCGTATCGACGCCAATGCTGGAAACGTGACCATTAACGAAAGTGATGGAGTAGCCGAATCGGCTGGCAATATCACCTTGAGCGCAGGCCAGTTTGATTCCGTGTCCTATATCTACACTGGTACAACTTGGGTTCAGATTGCTGCTTCGGAAAACGGCTAGAGAAGAGTCGAGTGTACTCGAAAGCTAAAGGGGCCCCGTCCGGGCCTTTTTGGCATGGTCCTTAGAAGGGCTTAGTGCTAAATTCGTGGTGGTATACTGGACCGATGAAGATCTCCAAAAAGGCCATTTTAGGGGGCATCATACTACTGTTGGCGGTCATTGTTGGCTCAACCGTTTGGTGGCGGGCTGGTTCATTTCTAGAGTTCACATCATCGGCCGTTACGTTCAAATATCCAAAGAGCTACGTCAAGCAAGCAACAGCAAAGGCTGCGACCAACCGCGCCCAGGTGCTCATCAGCTTGAGGGAGGATGACCCTGTCAGCAGTATTGAGCTGGCGCAAGAGAAAGGTGCTATTATCGGTGCCAACGTCACAAAAACCGACTTCCTAACTTTCCTGGAAGGTAGCGCTGAGCGGGGCTTCCCGACTGTTTACAAAGGCTATAAGAAAGTTAAGCTGGAGCGCCTCGAAATTTCCGGACGGTCTGCTAGCGTCGTATCTTTTAGTTATACCGGCGCCGAGAAAACACCAGTTTACGTCAACTTCTTCATTATGCCCTTGGGCAACGACGCCTATTATTTGCGAGTGTTATCGGTGGACCAGGCCAAACTCAGTTCAGATACGAGAGCGATCCAGAAAACCCTACACTTACTGTGACTGTGCGGCCCCTTTCGCAGTGGCTTGGCAAATTACCGAGATAGGCTAAACTACAAACAAATGAACATATTGAGTCGTCAGACCCAATTACCAAAGTGGACCTTCTGGAACAACAAGCGGATTGTCCTTCCAATCGTGATGGGGGTGCTATTATTAATAGCTGGAATTGGTCTGTTTCTGTTTAGCAACGGTTACGTTAAGGCCAAGGCCAATCTGAAGTCGTATCAGCACCTGACGACAATCAGCAGTAGCTATCCACAGTCGTGGAAGAAACAAGAGCTCACCAAGGCAGATAGCAAGGCCGGGATTATAGCGGTTGCGTCGCGCTCCAACCCAAGCGCCTCGTACTTTGTTCGGATTGTGGAAGGAACATTCACCGAGGGGTCTGACATTCGCACTCTCTCCAAGACCATCGCTGGTTCGTTGGCGCAAAAATTGAAAGGATTCACGCTTATTAGTAACAAAACTGTTAGGCGGGCGGGATTCAACGTCGTTGAAGTTCACTACCAGCAGACAACGGTTAACAACAACGCAACAATGGACCATCTGATGGTAATTGTTCCTACCCAAAATCAGGCCATCTATCTTAATTTCACGTTCGCTCAAAGCAGCTACGATAAGCTCTCAGGGGAATTCATAACGACCGTACGGAACTTCCTCAATTTTCTTTCGACCAGGGCGACGTAGGATTACCGGTAACTGTTTGACAAGGAGCGGATATTCGCTATTTTAAGGCTACGTCTTAGGGGTGAACTTCTAGGGTTGTATTGCCCTTCGACAGGGCTCAGGATAAACCCTTCGACTCGGCTCAGGGTCAACCTGAACTTGTTGAAGGTTGGAGGGATTGGTCCCTTAACAACTAGAAGGAGAAATATGTTTAAGAAAATATTCATTCGTTTCTTGGTACTTTTGCTTGTCCTGCAAGGAGCAATCATTGCCGAAACGATGAACATCTCGCGCGCTTACGCGGCGGGCGAGACAGTAGTGATAAATGAAGTGATGTGGATGGGCTCAGCGGCAAGTACAGCTGACGAATGGATTGAACTGCGTAACACCACCAGCGATGCGATTGACTTGTCTGGCTGGCAGTTGACCCATGCTGCACCCAGTAATGGAACTCTGACAATTCCGGCTGGCAACAGTATCGAAGGGAACGGCTATTTCCTGATCAGCAACTACGATTTGAATCACGAGAATTCGGTTCTCAATGTTGCGTCTGATTGGGTTACGACCAGTGTTTCTCTTAGTAACACCTGCCAAGCCGGGTCGAGTGTCTATATGGAATTGCAAAACCCGTTCCCGACTGACCCACCAACCGTGATCGATCAGGCTGGTTGTGACGGCTCGGGCGGTAGTCCGCTCAAGGGCAGTAACCTAGCGATCAAGAAGGCGATGGAACGCAACATCGTCATTACTGATGGGTTACTTGAAACAAGCTGGCACGATTCGGCGTCTCAAATCAATTTAGATTTGGGAGCGATCGACAACGCTTCGCCCAGGGCAAATAACGATAGCGATGTAACTGCACCGCTCGGCGGTATCGTTAACGACGGCACCGGTGTAGACATCGACTGGAGCAACAACCTTACCAGTATCAGCATGAATTGGAGCGGGTTCGTTGACCCAGAATCGGGAGTAGCTCGCTATGAAGCCGGCCTTGGCCTGACGACGAGTACAGCAGATGTGGTCGGGTTCACCGACGTTGGTTCGGTCACTGCAACCACACTCAACTTCAGTGCTATAAGCGGCGTGAAGTACTACAGTCTAGTACGCGCGACAAACGGAGCCGGTTTAACGGGAAGTGTTGCCGCAAGCGACGGCTTCACGGTAGACATCGCTGTTCCACAGCCGCCCACCAACCTGGCTGTAACTGACGTGCCGAGCGACAACGGCGGTGCCGTAAACGCTTCTTGGGACGCCTCAGTGTCCTTAGACGTAACTAACTACGAGCTTAACTATCGCGAAGTTGGCGAAGTTGATTGGACGCCGCTAAATACCGCGCTGTTAACAAGCGCGGTGGTAAACGGCTTGAATAACGTCCCAGCGACTTACGAGTTTAAGGCTGTGGCGATTGACTTCAGCGGCCTTGAATCTGCCCCGGTCGGACCAGTTAACGGCCAGGCGCTAGACAACTTGGCGCCGATTCTTATTCTGACGAAGATAAAGACGAACCAGAACAAACCGGGGACTGTTGATACCGTGTACGGGCTCTCCGGAGCAGTTTCGGAAACCTCGACGATCAACGTCCTTGATCGCAATCCGGCCGATCCGGGAGTGATACTGCTTGGCTCGGTGGCGTCAAACCCCGATGGTAGTTTTCCGGCGGTCTCTATCGGCGACAATCTGTACGGCGTCGTCAACGTTCAAGCAATTGACGCTGGTAATAACTCAAGTAGCGCGGTGCAGGCCTTCAACGATACTGTTGGGCCCAATTCAGCCACGCTCCAAAAGATCGCAGCCAGCTGTCCAAATCAATTCTGTCGCACAACGATTAGTTGGGGCTTAGGTTCAGCCGACTCAGCTTATTACCAGGTTGGCTATCGCGCTGAGGGCGGTATTGAAACGAAAACATTCGACCTAACAGCCACGACAGTGCGGCTCGACTTGCCGGTCGGACATACGTACGAGTTTGCGGTTTATGCCTTCGATAAGTACGGTAACCCTGCCTCCAAGAGTAATGTCTTTACTCTGGCTTTGGTTGAAGGCGTCAACGTTACTGCCGGGTGGGTAAACGGCCATCAGGTAACGCAGACAAGTGCGATTGACGGCGCGAGGGAAGTAATTGAAGCGCCTCCAGCAACCGCAAAGGCTGTGTTGGTACCAAAAGCGCACGCGGCGGAAACGCCCTCTCCGGAAGATCCCGCCAAGCCTCAGCCGACTAAGGTTGACGCGACCAACAGTCAAGACTGGCCGCGAGTGTTTGTGGTAGTGGTTCTGTTGTTGGTGATCGCCGCGACGTTCTACGCGCTTTCGCGTTCACTACAGCCAACGGCCGAAGAATCGTTCGACCAGACGAGGGGACGGACTAAGCCGGTAACGGCAAAACGTTCCGGGCGCCGAAAGCGCCGACGTTAAAACAAAAACGACCCCAACGGGGTCGTTTTTGTTATGTTAGACTTATTACCGATGGCTGCATTCTTACGTCACAACTTAGCCCGTTTAGCCCTGGCAGTCTTCTTTGTTTTTGCCGTTTATTCGAACGCTAGGCTCATCATTCGCAACCACGAGATAGGTTCCAGGTTAGATTCGGCCAAACAAAAAACGGCCGAGCTGGAAACCCAAAAGAAAAAACTCGAGCTACTGATCGATTACTACAAGACGGCCACCTACAAAGAGCTTGAGGCCAGGCGTCGTTTAGGATTAAGAAAAACCAACGAAAAAGTTCTTCTCGTCAAAGGGCTACCAAAAGAACCATCTTCTGGTTCGATAGTGAGCGACCAGATCTATCACGACGCTGCCCCCGTGAGGGAAAAACCAGAGAGCAGTCTTTCTAAGTGGTGGAAGTACTTTTTCGGTTCGTAGTGCCGGGGGCGAGGATCGAACTCGCGACCTCAACTTTATGAGTGTTGTGCTCTAACCAACTGAGCTACCCCGGCAAATCCTGTTAATTTTACCAATAATCACCCATTTGATGAAGTAGCTTGGGCAAATTATCCCCCATTCCACTTGATAAACTGAAAGAAAATCGCTACTATTGCCCTGCAAGCATCGCTTGTAAGTCCTCTTAGGAGGTGACTGCTTTGATTCTTACTATTGTGAAAGATATCGTTGTTGACCATTGGCACAGCGGCACGCCAAAGCCGACCGAGCTTCGGGGAGAGTACCCGTGTCTGGAGGTATCCAGCGAAGAATATTCGGAGTTAAGCGATGACGAGGTGAGAAAGCTTACCAGAAGGTGGAGCTACGCCTACACGCTGGTGGAAAACGGTGCTAAGGGCAAGTTCTACCTTAGGCTAACGCCGCGTTGGCGCTATATGCTGTCAGTGCATCCGGTATTCTCCTTAACGGATTTACGGCGGATTTGTAGCATCACGGACTCACCGCACTGGACCATAAGCGGGTGTGAGGCTTACGAGCTATTGCGATTTGTTTTTCACCCCGTGGAGCGCGAGTTGATGCGAGTTGCGAGTTGGCACTTTGAGACTGGCAAACGTTACATCGCATCCTACGCGGGTTACAAGATCAAGTTCGAGCTTCCTCCCGAGCTCGTTCGGGAGCTGGAGAGTCGCCAAGCGATCACCCAGAAAGTCCGGGAATCGCTGCAACTCATCGACAGATCGATGTTCATCGGGCCTTCATAGCCCACAAAGAGGTCCGGCACGCGCCGGGCCTTCATTTTATCTGCTAAAAAACAATAGCCCGCTTTTTCGGCGGACTATTGTCTTTGTAGCGGGGGTTAGATTCGAACTAACGACCTCGTGGTTATGAGCCACGCGAGCTGACCACTGCTCCACCCCGCTAGGGAAGATTATATCTTACCGTAACGGCAAAATCTAGGTTGACCGACGGCGTTGCCTTTGAATTATTGTTCAAATTTAGCTAAAATACTTGGAGCATGAATCACAAATCGCAAGTAGTGTTAGTCAATTACCATGACTAATCGAAACCGCTTCTGGCGCCAAACTTTTACCGTCCTAACCTTCGTCTTTTTGATGTTGGTTCTTTGGAGTTTATTTAATTTTTCCCGTTCAAGCGACATAAAGGAAATACCGATCTCACAGTTGGCTGATGAAGTCGCGGCCAAACAAGTAAAAGAAGTTACGGTTGATGGCGATAAAATTACCGCTACGCTCAAGGACGGTACCAAGCAGGTTGCTATAAAAGAAACCAGCCAGGGGCTAAAAGACTATGGCATTACGCCGGAACATGTGATTATCAACGTTCGTTCTGGAACTTCGGGGGCAGTTTGGACAACTGTACTTTCCATCTTCGTGCCATTTCTCTTGCTCGGGCTTTTCCTTTTCTTTATCGCCCGACAAGCCAGAAGCGGCAATATGCAGGCGATGTCGTTTGGCAAAACCACCGCGCGAATGTACGCCGGTAAAAAGCCAGTCAGCTTTAAAGACGTGGCGGGGCTAAAACACGTCAAACAAGAGTTGGAGGAAATTGTGGAGTTTCTCAAGCATCCAGCCAAATTTCGAGCGTTGGGGGCGGAGATCCCGCACGGGGTGCTACTCGTCGGGCCAGCTGGGGTAGGTAAAACGTTGCTTGCTAAAGCTGTTGCCGGTGAGGCCGGAGTTCCCTTCTTCTCGATCTCGGCCTCGGAATTTGTCGAGATGTTTGTCGGCGTTGGAGCTAGCCGAGTGCGGGATCTTTTCACCAAGGCCAAGAAATCCGCCCCAACGGTTATTTTTATTGACGAGCTTGACGCCGTTGGACGCCAGCGCGGCACCGGTTTGGGCGGCTCGCACGACGAACGTGAGCAGACGCTAAATCAAATTCTAGTGGAGATGGACGGTTTTGATACCGAAGCCAATGTAATTGTTTTGGCTGCTACGAACCGCCCCGACGTTTTGGACCCGGCCCTACTGCGTCCGGGCCGATTCGATCGCAAAGTTGTACTTGACTTACCCGATCGTGAGGAGCGCACAGAAATCCTGCGAATCCATGCTCGAAACAAGCCGATCGATAAAGCCGTCGAGTTTGGCGAGATAGCTAAGTCCACACCAGGCCTTTCAGGCGCTGATTTGCGTAACGTTGTTAACGAGGCGGCGATCCTGGCGGCGCGGGCAAATAGGAAGAAAATTGAGCAACGCGATCTGCGCGCTTCGATCGACAAGACGATGTTGGGCCCGGAGCGCACCAGTCATCTTTTGAAGAAACGGGAAAGGGAGATTGTGGCTTACCACGAAGCTGGCCACGCGGTTGTCGGCCACCTACTACCAGAACTGGACGACGTTCATAAGGTTTCGATCGTCTCGCGAGGGATGGCCTTGGGTTACACTTTGAGTCTGCCCCAGGAGGAGCGTCACCTTATTCCGAAGTCAAAATTTGAGCAAGAGTTGGTGGCACTGCTTGCCGGCCGCGCGGCCGAGCAGTTGATTTTCAAAGATATCACAACTGGTGCCGCTAACGATCTTGAACGAGCGACCAAAATCGCTCGCGAGATGGTGACGATATTCGGCATGAGCGAGATCGGCCCGATCAAACTCGGTGAGCGAGAGGAGATGGTGTTTTTGGGCAGGGAGTTTGGCTCGCACAAGATTTACTCCGAAAAATTGGCTGCGCAAGTTGACGACCAGATTCACAAGATGATCACCACAGCATGGGTGAAGGCGCAGAAATTGCTCACAAAACATCTTACTGGTCTTCACGCTATTGCCAAGAAATTACTTGAGGTTGAGACGCTTGAGGACGAGCCGTTGCGAGAGCTCTTTGCTACACTGAAAGTGTGAATTTACATCCTCAAACCGCAGAGAAGTTGTTTTGGCGCCTGGGCTGGGTCTATGATTTTTCCAAGCTGGCGACCGTTATTTTGGTACTGGGGTTATTAACGCACTACTTTTTCTACTCGGCCCTGGTCGTTCGCGGAACAAGCATGGATCCGAATTACTTCGACGGCGAGGTATTGTTGATAGATAAAATAAGCTACCGACTGAAACCTCCCGAGCGTTTTGACGTCATTGCAATGTACTTTCCCGGTGAAACCGAAAAACGGTTCATCAAAAGAATCATCGCCCTGCCGGGCGAGAAAGTGGAGATAAGAAGCGGACGCGTTGCGATTGATGGCTGGACTCTGGACGAAAACTATCTTGATCAGAGCATCACGACCGGACCGGACCTAAAGCGACGGCTGACGAGTAACGAATATTTTGTGCTAGGGGACAATCGTTTTGTGAGCTCGGACTCCCGGGCTTGGGGAGCGGTGCCGCGTTCGTATATTATCGGTAAGGTAGGCAATAATCCGCTGTTTCGGCTGCCGGCGCGCTAGTTTACTAACGGTCCGCGTAGCGTGGCGATTTTTTTTGAAATGGCCTTGGTAAATTTGGTAATTTCCTCAGTGAGCTGTTCCGGCGCGGTGTCTTGATATGTGATCAGCCAGTCGGGCTGTATTAAGGCAGTGCTTGAATGGGCAAAACGCTCCGCCCACGGTTCGGTGCTGTGCAGGGCCACGGCGTACGGCAAGTATTTTTCGAAAGTCTGATTTCGGGCCGTCTCAATGCCCGAACGGTTCTTGGTGCCCAAATACCCAGCGAACGAGAGCCATGCCAGCCGGGCCTGTTTGCCGGAGTCGGTGTAACGGATGAGCTTGGGGGTCAGCTTAATTATTAGCCAAGAAGCTATCAGCGTTCCAACGAGGGGAACGGTCAAGTACGGCGAGGCGTCGGTTACGGCGACCCACGCCAGGCCAATTAGAGCGGCAAAATAGAAACCCAAGGCCAAAAGCTTGTAACGTACTCGGGTAACGTGCGGATTTTCGGCGAAAAACTGTTTTTCCGTGATTACCTGATAGATCTGGGAAAAAGCAGCGCGAATCCGCGGGCTGAAGAGCGTTTGCTTATTGAGCTGCCTCAAGTCGTCGCTGGAAGTTGTTAGTTGGAGCGTCGGAAATAACTCATCAAAAATGTGGCTCTCCCAATCTTCCAGGCGGCTGTCAGCGGCTTTGCGGCGACCGAGGTAGTACTCGCCTCCCTTTCTGACGATAACGGCGTAGCCGCGGACGCAGAAATCCACGAGTAAGCTGGCGATTACTTCGGGGTAGATTTTCTTATGAATTAACACCCCAACAATAACCGGTGACAGGGCGCTGGGGGGGCTGTCGGTCGTTGGCAAACTAGGCGGGGTTGTCTCGTCTCGCCTTTGTTTGATGAATAAGCGGGCCAAGAGAATCAGGCTCGCCAGAGGCAGCGCTAAGCCAAGGATAATCCACGGCAAGAAATCAAGGTTAAGCCAGCCCAGACGGAGCTCCTGAAAGAGGCTGAGCTTAAGAACTGACTTGGGCCAACTGGCGTTGATTGTAAGAAGCGCCTGCGGGCCCGCAAACTCAGTTTGGTAACGGAGCTTTCCCCCATCAATTTTGGTGAAAGTCGCTCCGCTTACCCCGCCTATCGCGTATAGGTTACCGCTCAGTGACTCGCTGGTTACCCCCGGTGGCAAGAGAAAAAGAATCTCGCTGGAGTAGATTGGCACTCCGGGATTTTCGACGATTTTCAGAAAAAACTGATCGCGATCTTGCTGACGGATGAGGTTGGAGCTTACCGAGTAGCGAACTGTCCACTGGGAAGAGCTTTCTGTGGTGGTCAACTCATTTGCCCCATTTTTACTTGAGAGCTTCCAGTCGGCGCGTCCCAACTCTTTTGTGTCGGCAACGACAGAAACGTCTCGGGCGTGTGAGAAGATCTTCCAGTTGAGCGGGGTCTCTGCTGAATAGCTCAGCGATTGGTTAACGTTGACGTACCCACTGGCTTGGAGCTCGATTTCAACCCGTAAATCTATTACCGGCGTGTCTCCGGCGTACGCCGGGCCAGAAAAGAGGAGCGCCCCTAGAATAGCGAACGGGAACAGTATTAAGAGTCTCCTCATCTTTCCATCGTAGCCTGAAATGTATCAATCCGTCACCGTCAGTGACGCCTTGGCCGCTCCTGTGGTAGGCTTAGCTTATGAAAGGCAACAGATTGACTGGGGCGGTGCTGTTAGTTGCTGTCTTGGCGTTGGTCGGCGGGATTTTGTTCTGGACGAGGGACGACGATGTAGCAACTACGGTAGAGCTAACAAATCTGCCCGGACAGTTCTGCCCGAAAGAGGCGTGGATAGTTGCTACCGATAACGATAACAGAGTAGTGCTTGACGCCATGCAACAAGTTAACGCCTGCCGGTTTATCGCAGCCGATAGTTTGGTTGGGTTAGAAGCTCAAACAGTTACTATTAAAGTTGCCCGCGTCCTCGCCGGCAAACTAGCCCTCCGTGTTGACGAAGCGAATCGACTGGCAATTACTGTGGGCGACGTGACGGGTGATAATTCAATCGATGGACGCGACGAAAAGATAGTTCGTAGCCGGCTTGCTCTACCGCCAGATTCCAACAGTGCAACGGATATCAATGCCGATGGTCGGATTGATGTAATCGATCTGGCGCTGGTAAGAATTGGTAAAAAAGTGGGCGAAACGCGGCCGGATGGTCAACCTTGGGCGGAGAACGTTTTATGAAAGCCCGGACACCTCTCCGGTCGGAGCGACTGGTTTTTACGATCGTCGTTATAATCACCGTGATTTTACTTGTTGGCTCAGCGATTCTGCAACGAATTGTCTTCAAGGCGGAGTCTGTGAACGGCGCTCTGCACTTTACTCCAACAACGTTAGTTGCCCCGCTCGGCAAACCGCTCTCTCTTGTGTTGCAGTCAGATTTTGATGCCTCTTCCTTGGGGGCGGGCATTCAAGTCAGCATCGACTACGACCCCACCGCCCTATCATTAGATTCAGTCAAACCGTCCTCGGGCTGGACGACTGCCAAAATTGATAAAAGTCCGGGCACGGTCTTTTGGGTAGCTGTTCCTAGCGGTGCGGCAGTATCAAGCTTATCTACGCGCTCAGTCTTCGCCACATTTGTTTTCCGACCTTTAAAGAACGGTCCGGCCGAGATCAAGATTGACCCAACGCGGAGTGCAATTGCATTGATGACCAGCGACGCCACAGCGGTCTATAACGCGCTTAATTCGGTTCAGAATTCGGTGCTAACGATTGCACCGTCGGGTGCCAGTCCGATCGTAGCAAGTGAGAGCACCGAGCCGACCCCGACAAACTCGGGCTTTGGTCTGCAGCGTTTGGTCTCAACCGATGAGATTGCCCTACCGCAGGCGGCTATCGTTCTGGTGAAATTACAGTTTTCTGGCAGGGTGGTCGTAAACTTTGGCTTGACTTCATCGCTCTCTGGTTCTGTCGAAAGTAGCTCTTCCTCGATGTATCATGCCTTGAAGCTCTCCGGCCTGGAGAGCGCTAAAACATATTACTATCAGGTTGCGACAACCGATTCGCAGGGAAGCAGTAAGCTGCTGGGAGCGGTAAAGAGCTTTCAGACGGTGGCGATCAGTCGGAACCTCAATGTCGATCAGTACTCGTTTCAAGTTTTTCCGGCCACCGCCAGGGATCAAGTGAAGGTCTATATTACGGCCAAGGACGATGAGGGCAATCTGCTCGGAAATCTGCAAAAAACCTTATCGCTAAAAGCCTCGCGTGGGGAGGTAAAAATTCTACCGCTCTCGGAAGTGGATGGGTTGTATCAGGCAACGGTTGAGTACACTGGGACGAATCGCCATGCCGTTGTTATCTCTGCAACCAACGGTAACCAGGAAGTAGGCAGCCAAGCGGTGATATTCGATCCTGACCTAATCGCCAAAGAAGCGACCAGCGGTAATCAATTCATCCTAAGCTTAAGTGAAAACGTAGTGGCAACTCTGATCGGTCTGCTGGCTCTTCTGGCTGTCTTGACGGCGTTGTTATGGAAATTAGCGCGTAGCCGCTGATGAGCGTTCGTAGCCTCACGAGCCTGATGCACCGCAGTAATGGCCTGAAACAGGCGGTGGGGATACTGTTTGTTACCTCGCTTGTTGGTAGTGTGTTGGGTCTTGTGCGAAACATTGTTATAGCCAACCGGGTTGGTGTAACTTACGGCACTATCGGGCCGCTTGACAGTTACTACGCTGCATTTGCCTTGCCGGATCTTTTCTACAACTTTATTATCGTCGGTGCCCTATCTTCGGCCGTCGTGCCGTTACTGGTGGAGCTCGACACAAAGGGAGACCAGGAAAAATTTTGGCGGGCCTTTAACACTTTAATTTCGACGGGATTTGTCGCAATCACTATCGCGATGGTGGTTCTATTTGCGGCCATGCCCTTCTTTGTGAATGCCATCTTGCCTGGGTTTGCCAACGCCGACGTTGCCGCGACAACAAGCCTGGCAAAGATTCTTCTCTTAAGTCCGTTACTTTTTACCGTTTCGCAGCTGATTAGTTCGGCCCTGCAGGCGAAGCGCTATTTTTTGGCCTCAGCTCTGTCCCCGTTGATTTATAACATCGCCATTATTGCTGGAGCAATGCTCATCCCGCGCTTTGGATTACCGGCGTTAGTTTTGGGGGTTATTTTGGGTGCCGTGGCTCACGTTCTGGTGCAGCTGCCAACGCTCATCGGCCTGGGTTGGAAGTTCCGTTTTCAGCTCTCGATAGTCGATGCTCACGTTCGGCGGGTGATCCGTTTGATGATACCGCGGGCTCTGTCGCTGACCGGCAATCAAATGCTGCTGTTGGCGTTTTACCGCATTGCGTCTCACTTTGAAGCGGGATCTATCGCAATTTATCGGCTAACCGACGACCTGCAGACAGCGCCAGTTCTGCTTCTTGCCAATACGTTGGCGATGGCGGTGCTGCCAGATTTCGCTCGCCATGTTTCGCTGGGCAAAGACTCAGAATTTCGCCAGCTTATCGGCAAGGCCCTACGGTTAATCCTCTTTATATTTTTACCGGTAACAATATTCCTGCTGTTTTCCAGCGGACAGGTTATCGATCTCTACATTAGTGTTGGGCACAGTATCGGTTCACACGAACTAGCTCTGGCAACTCGAACATTTCAATTCTTCGTCGTCTCACTATTCTTCCAGGGCTGTATTCTCTTGCTGGCGCGAGTATATTTTGCTCGGGGTAATACCGTTCGCCCGACGGTTATCAGCCTGTTTTCGATTGCCGTTGCCTGGGCTCTGGCATTGTTGCTCGCTCGGCAGACCGATCTTGGTGCCGCCGGACTGGCGCTGGCGTTTTCCGTTGGCTCTACCGTTAACGCCGTCGCGTTGTGGGTTAGCTTGAAGCTTCCGATAAGCTTGATCTGGTCCGATGAAGAGGGGCGGGTTAACTTCCCGTTGGTAGCGTTGGGCTCGATAATTTTTGCGTTGGTTATTCGCGTTACCTACCTCCTTGCCCCCACGCTTTCGCACAGCTTAACGCCGAAAGCGTCAGCGCAGAACTTAGTTGAAATCATCTTCGCTCTGAGTGTAGGACTGGCTTTCTATTTTGTGTGGAGTAAGGTGTTTAAACTGGAACAATGGCGAATAATTCATCCCAACCGGGCGGCTTCTATACCGAAGTAGATCGTTATCGGCATCGCAACAGCTGGGGCTGTTTGGTCGGGCTGTTTTTACTATTGGCGTTAGTTCTCGGCGTTTTTTGGTGGGTCCTAACTCGCACTAACTAGTGCTGAGTGAAATACTGTGAAGTTTCTGCCATGAATTGTGCTATCATATAGATATATAAATGAGCAGAACCAAAATCAATATCCCAAAAAGGGTTCTAGAAAAACTTTACTGGGAGGAGGGTCTGTCAACAATAAAAATTGCCAGGATTTATAGTTGTGACCCAATGACCGTAATCAACCGAATTAGGGAATTGGCAATACCTCGTAAATCAGCGAGCCAGGCGAGGATAAGATTCCCCAGGGCTAACTTCTCTGGAAATGTAACCGAGAAAGCTTATATGCTCGGACTGACCGATGGAGATTTGAACACTTACACACTTCCCGGAGAGCAAACCGTGGTTGCCCGTTGTCATACTACCCAAGAAGTGCAAGTAGTAATTCTGGAAGAAGTCTTTTCACGCTACGGAAGGGTAAGTGTTTCTAGATCAGAATCCAACGGTTTTCACGTCAACTGTTACTTGAACCGGACTTTCCTTTTTTTAGTTACCGAGAAGAAGCAAATGCCGTGCTGGCTCCTATCATCAAACAAGACTTTTCAGTCGTACATCGCGGGCTATACTGACGCCGAAGGAAATTTCATTCTCAACCAGGGGCGTGCCCGATTCAAGATTGATTCTTACGACAAAAAGATTCTGATGAATATCCATGACTTCTTGATAAGGAGGGGGGTTAGTTCTATACTGCGAAGAATCGCCGTAGCGGGATCTAAGTGGCCTGGCGGAAAACCCATCAATCAAGACTTGTGGCGAATTAACGTTAATGAGGCAGCCTCTCTAAAACTATTTATTGATATGATCAATCCCCATCTCCTACATCAAACTAGAAAACGTCAAGTAGAACTTTGCTTGGCAAACATTCAACAACGATGCAAGTAAGGAACTTCTGTATCGTTGCCCATGTGGACCACGGAAAATCTACCCTTGCCGATCGACTGCTAGAAAAAACTGGTGCGGTTAAAGTTGGCTCGGGTGAGCAGCTACTCGACACAATGGAGTTAGAGCGCGAGCGCGGCATCACGATCAAACTAAACCCGGCGCGTATGTTTTACAAAGCAAAACATACGCAAACTCTAAATCCTAAATCCGAAATCCTAAACAATTCTCAAAATATGAAAATTGAAAATTGTGAATTGAAAACTGCGGATTCGACTGGTTATCAGTTGAATCTGATTGATACTCCCGGCCACGTCGATTTCGGTTACGAAGTTTCCCGCTCGCTCGCCGCGGTTGAAGGAGTAATTTTGCTGGTTGACGCCAGCCAGGGAGTCCAGGCCCAAACGATTACTAATTTGAACTTGGTGCGTGACTTGGGCCTAAAAGTTATTCCAGTAGTTAACAAGATTGATCTACCGACGGCACAGACCGAAGACACCGCTAAAGCCTTAATGGACCTGCTTGGCTGCGATTTGGAGGAGATTATATTCGTTTCCGGCAAAACCGGCGAAGGGGTGGACGAGCTGTTGGAGGAGATCGTCAGACGAGTTCCCGCACCGGCCAACAATGCCGATAAGCCGACCCGCGCGTTAGTATTCGATTCGTTTTTTGATCAATTCTTGGGCGTGGTCGCCTACGTCAAAGTAGTCGATGGCTCTCTTAACAAGGGCGAGATGTTGAAAATGGGCGTTGCCGGCGTCGATTTTAAAGCGGAGCAGGTGGGTTATCTGCAGCTTAAACGGGTTGAAACTCCAAGAATGGCCAACGGCGAAATTGGCTACGTCGCCACCGGATTAAAGAAAGTCGCTGATTGCCGCGTCGGTGACACAATCGTCGCGCAAAATAGCGACGTTGGGCCACTGCCGGGTTACAAAACCGTCCGCTCGATGGTCTACGCATCGTTCTTTCCCGAGCCGGAAAAAGAATCTTTGCTAGGGGTGGCACTTGGCAAACTGAAGCTGACCGATGCCTCGCTAACTTACGAACCGATATATTCCAAAGCTCTTGGACCGGGCTACACGATCGGTTTTTTGGGGCTGCTCCATTTGGAAATTATTAAAGAGCGTTTGGAGCGCGAGTTTGATATTACCGTTCTAGTTACCACTCCCACTGTCGCCTACCAAAAAGATGGTGAAACGTCGCTCGAGCCGTGGGTGGGCTTAGAAATTGTGGCGCCGAAAAATTACTTCGGCCCGGTTTCGGAGCTGGCTGCGCAGAGCCGCTGTGTTTTTCTAAACGTTGAGTACGTTGGCGAACAGCTTATCGCCTATTTTGATGCGCCACTGTCTGAAATCATCGTTGATTTTTATGATCGGTTAAAGGGCACTACCAGCGGCTACGCCTCAATGGATTATCAGTTCAAAGAGTATCGGCCAGCGGATTTGGTCACCGTCGATCTGCTAATCGGTGGCGAAACAGTGGACGCTCTATCGCATCAGGTAATTCGCGAAAAATCATTGGCGTTCGGTCGCCATATGGTCAGTCGCTTGAAAGAGCTAGTTCCTCGTCAGAGCTTCGAAGTTTCAATTCAGGCGGCCATCGGCGCTAAAATTTTGGCTCGGGCCGATATTTCGGCCCTGCGCAAAGACGTGACTGCCAAGCTCTACGGCGGCGATGTTACGCGCAAAAACAAACTGCTCGATAAACAGAAAAAAGGTAAGAAAAAAATGCGCCTGCTCGGCCGCGTCGAAGTCCCGTCTAACGTGTTTGTGGAACTATTGCGCAGATAACATAGTGTCCCAGCCGCGAGGCTGGGACGGAAGCGGAGATTGGCTGTTCACTCGAGCTTGTCGGTGCTGACGGAAAGGTTGTAGACCGCCTTGCGTGTGCCCGAAAGTGATATGTTGTGCTCTGCGGCGTAATTGGTAAGACCTGCTTCATCGACGATCACTTCCAAGTCGGAGTGGGCAAAGGCCGTTATGTCGGCCCCGGGAAAGCCTTGCCGAATAAACTGCTCAAACCGTTGGATGGTTAGCTTTCTCGTTCGTTGTGTCGTCGGGACAACGATCCGGAAAGCTGTACCCTCCTTGACGTTGTCATAGAAAGCTTCTTCGTGCCCATACTTGAGGCGATCCCAAAGCGCATCGATATTGTACTTGAAGCGATTCATCCACCAGGCGACGCGGCTTATCCGCTTTCGGCGGTATATGAGGGAAATCTCAACAACGTGGTCGGCAAGCGGTCCAAGCAGCGCGATCATCTCCTTCTTGGCTTCCTCCTCGTATCCCTCGATCTTCTTTCGCGTCAGCACCAATCGGACGTATTTGCGCGATAGAGACTCAAGGGCTGAAGTCTTGTCTCCCAAGTCGAACGGTTTGCTTACCACGGAGCGCAGAACTGTCATTGTACCGGTAAGAATCTGCTTTAATGCGGGACGGGCCATGTTGGGCCTCCTGTTGGGTGTGTGAAGAACAAAAAGGATCTACCAAGCTTGGGCTACGGCCCAGGCTGAACCATCGGAGCTTACTCCGGCGGAAGCCGAGGCTTCGCTAAACGACACTTCGTAGATTTCTTCGTAAGTAGTAATAATCCAGACAAACCGTTTCGCGACCTGTTTATCCTGTTTACCGCGAGCAAGGTCGAGGGATCGAATGGGCTTTTTGGACACGGTCTTGTTTTTGTTTTTCGTGGTCTTAGGTTCTGTGGTTCTCGTCACCGGCGTACCGATGAGGTTTTTGTCTTTTGATGTGTTTGTCATTGCAGCTTTTTTGCTGTCGCGACTAGCAACGACGCCCCAAATTATTCCACCAACGAGGAGCAGAAAGGCGACTAATAAAATGATTCTAATCGGCCGCGGCATCGTGAAATCAGTATACCGATTTTTTCGGGATGTTCTAGGGTTATCTACCGTGATAAACATTGCCACAGAGTTTTGCCCGCTCGCCAGAATGTGTGGCGGCGAAAAACTGATAGAATGTCAATCAAATGGGATTCCTACGTAATTTCAATAAGATCAACAAGAATGATGTTTCTCTAGCTGGAGGGAAAGGAGCTTCGCTTGGCGAAATGACACAGTCGGGCATCCTTGTGCCGCCGGGTTTTGTAATCCTTGCTAACGCATTTGAAAAATTCTTAGAAGAATCAAATCTAGATATTGAAATTGAGTCAATTCTAGATTCGGTCAATCACAAAGAACTTCATAGTGTTGAAAACGCTTCGGAAAAAATCGAAGCGCTTATTCTCGGGGCAAAGATATCAGAGGATTTAACAAGCGAAATCCAAAAATTCTTCGATAACCTCGGTGCAAAATATGTGGCGGTTAGGTCTTCGGCTACTGCAGAAGATTCTGCCAATGCGGCGTGGGCGGGACAGCTGGAGAGTTACCTCAATACTACGGAAGAAAATTTACTTGATAATGTGAAAAGCTGTTGGGCTTCATTATTCACGTCACGTGCCATTTTCTACCGCTTTGAAAAAAAATTACACAAGCAAAAAATATCCGTCGCCGTTGTTGTACAAAAAATGGTTGAGAGCGAAAAATCGGGCATCGCTTTTTCCGTTCATCCAGTAACACAGGACAGAAACCAGCTCATTATTGAAGCAGGGTTCGGGCTTGGCGAAGCAATCGTTTCAGGACAAATTACGCCCGATAGTTATGTTGTAGAAAAACAACCTCTACGGATTATAGACAAAAATATTCAAACACAATCACGAGGATTTTATCGCGCCAAAAGCGGAGGCAATGAATGGCACGATATTCCAAAAGAAAAAGGAAAAAAACAAGCTTTGTCCGATAAGGAAATCCTAGAGCTTTCGGAAAAAGTAATTAGCATTGAAAAGCACTACGGCTTTCCCGTTGACGTTGAATGGGCATTTGAGCAAGGCAAATTCTATATTGTCCAAAGTAGACCCATAACCACTCTCAGGAAAACCGAGCCCCGCTTGAAAAGAAAATTTACCAAAGAACATGCAAGGGAGTACTCCCTGTTCCGTGTGGCGACGTGGTATCGGGCGATGAATCAAGAGCTTCCTAAAATCATAGGGGAGTCAGTGGAGGAAGCGTGTGCAGTGTATCGCGGTGAGGATCTGGTGGAGATTTACTATGAGCCAATAGAGCTAAAAAGGCTTTTTGGCGCAGTGATACAAAACAGTAGTGATAAGAACAGGATGTCAGAAAAAATTGAAAGTTTTATTTCTAGCTTCAAAGAGTTAAAAAAATATTTCACTGGAGAAAAACTCCTAGAAAATGTTGAGGAACTAAGACAATTTCAAGAAAGATATGCTTCAATTTGGGCTTATATCGGAGTAGTTTTTATGATTCCGGCTTTGCCGGTAGATGAGGAGTTAAAGCATCTGGCCTATGCAGCAAGAAGCCAAACTCAAGAATATAACGAAACGCCAGAAGCGGTTTTCAAAGAATTTATGGAAGCAAGCTTCCCCCAAATCAAAGATAGTGCACGTTTCGTTTTACCAGAAGAAATATGGAGCGGTGAGATAGAGAGTGAAGATATCATCTCCAAAATAGAAGAGAGGAAACGAGGATTCATATTTTACAAAAACGAAATCTTTACTGGCAATTTAGACGATAATCTTGAAAAATTAGGAATAATTCTAGAGGAAGAAGAATCTGTGATATCTGGAAAAGCAGAAGTAACAGAGAATGAAATAAAAGGACAGGTAGCAAACAAAGGCCAAGCCAAGGGTATCGTAAGAATCGTTTCAAGCACACGAGACCTTCCGAAAGTTAAGGAGGGAGATATTTTGGTCGCAGCGATGACTATGCCTAAGTATTTGCCGGCGATGAAAAAAGCAGCGGCATTTATTACAGACGAAGGCGGCTTAACTTCTCATGCTGCGATTGTTTCAAGAGAAATGAACAAGCCTTGTATCGTCGGTACCAAAGTCGCCACAAAATTACTCAGAGATGGGAACGAGATTGAGGTAGATGCTGATAATGGTATCGTGAGGATTTTAAAAAAATAAAAGCCATCACACGTTTGATTACAAAAACTTCTGGATAGATTTGATTATTTCGGCTTTTGTTTTGGGCTCAACGGTGCGGCTGGTACTGCGGGCGTAGTGATGGCCGAACTCGTTATCAGCAAACTCTTCGCCTGCAACTATAACTTTTTTGTCGTATCGCGGCCGAACGTGCCAGTGGACGTGCGGATTGTACGGTTTCTCTTGGCACGAACCATTCATTAAGCAGCTCCAGTTGAATAAGATTGCGCCGAAAGCACCGCGAACCGCCGTTTCAAACTTTTTCATCACGCTTCGCAGGTCCTCCCATTCTTCCTTTGATAACTCGGCCAAATCATCAACGTGCCGCTTAGCTGTTACAAACGATCGACCAAGGTAATACTGGTCGGTTGCATCCAGTGACACGCGCCAATGTTTGCTATCAAAAATTACGTCCAAATCTTTTTTGAGCACCTCACAAACTTCACAGTTTCTCATCTTGAGCGGGTGAGCGGAGTCGAACCGCCGTTTTCAGTTTGGAAAACTGACATAATAACCGCTATATGACACCCGCAAAGCGAGGTTCATATGACCCTTGGGGAGATATGACACCCGCGGTAAGGTGATTCTACCCGAAATACCGTCAACTTTCGAATGTCTACGCGCGTCGGCCAAGGTCGATGATCGCTTTTATTGCCACCACGAACGTTGCTGGCGCCACAAAGGCAAACAGATTTACGGCGAAGTCTCGCAAGGCCGGTCCAACGGTCGGAATCTGTTGCAGACCGCCCGATCCAATAAGCATCAAGGCGATGGCGGCAACCAGAAATTCTGCCCGCTCTTTAGAGGTGATGTTCCAAAGTCCAACAATTGCTCCCAGAATCACCAAGACAACGCCCGAAGTTCCCGATTCAAGCAAATTCGGGAAAAATGCCAAAAAGATCGCAAATAGCAGTCCCAGCACAAACGCCCACTCGCCCCACGCTCGTTGTTGTTTTTCCATAGTCCTCCTAATTAAATCTTAGGCGTAAACTCCAATCGGTCAAGCGCAACCAAATATTCTCCCAGGTCGACGAAGTAGCTATTCGAGCGCATAGTTACCCTTACCCCCTCTTCTTGCAGAAGTTTGGCCTGAAGTTCGGCTGGATAACTGATGTTGATAATTGAAATCCGACCTTGCGAGTTAATCACTCTTTGCCACGGCAGCCTCTCGACTCCCTCGACTCGGCTCGGGACAGGTGGGCTCGAGGTAAATTGCTCGCGCTCGCTTGCGTATCGCAAGATTCGACCAACCATCAAAGCTGCTCTTGGGCTGCCAGCTAAGGCCGCAACCTGACCGTAGGTGGCAACTTTCCCGCGCGGGATGTTGCGGATAATCCCGATCACGGTTTCCGAGAAAGTCATCTAGATTGCTTGAGGGTTGAGAATTGTCACGATGTCGTCGATCCGGACACCCCTCGACTGGCCTGCTCGTAGCTCGAGCACGTAATCAACCGGCGATGGCGGCGAGTAGATTGGTAGTTTTTCTGGTTTTGTGCCCGGTTTGGGGATCGGTAAATTAGGCGAGATGCCGACAACCCTATCGCGCAGAATCCAGACGATGTCAATCGAGAACTGCATATCTTTCATCCAAAACGGGGGCGACGTGGGGCGAGTAAAGACAAAAAGCATGCCGTGATCTTTTGGCATTGATGGGCGGTTCGAAAGACCCTGCGCTTGCTCGGCCACACTTAGTGCCAGTTCGGCCGTGAAAGTTTTTTTGCCGACTTTTATGGTTGCCTGCTGGAGCTCGCTACTGGCTTTTAGTGTGGCCCGATCACTTTTTGCCGCACCGATAACCACCCCACCACCTGCGGTGAGCAGGGCTAGAATTACCAGCGCTATAATCTTCTCTCTCATTGTCGGGCTGGCGGGACTTGAACCCACGACCTCGTCGTCCCGAACGACGCGCGCTACCAACTGCGCCACAGCCCGATAGCGGAAACTCCGCTTGCTTGACTCGTTCGACTGGCTCAGAGTCAAGCTGTCTTTGACTCTGCCCATTCAATATCACTCAGGGCACCCCGAGCAGAGTCGAAGGGTGAGGGATGAGCCCTCAGGCTCAGACTCGAACGAGAGCAAAGTCGAAGCTTGACATATTTTACCTGAAAGACTAGGATTGTTCACATCCTACGGGATTCCCAAGGAGGGGAAAATGGCTCTTTTAACGAGCCTATCGCAACTTAGAAGGAGTTGGTACGAACGGTTCCATACGAAACCGATCACAAAGCAGACTCCAGCACCAGTCACTCAAACGACGCGTGAGGCAACTCCTGGTCACTCACAGTCTTATGATCGACCCTGTGGGGTATTGCTTCTGGGGCTTGGGCCCTGGACCGGATCGGATTCGGATAATCCGGACGACTGGCTTCTCCTCTGACCGCGGCGGTGGGTAGCGTGCTACCTACCGCCGTAAAAGTATAATAGTAAGTAATTACGCCCCCGTAGCTCAATGGACAGAGCTACAGACTCCTAAGCTGTAGATGCAGGTCCGATTCCTGCCGGGGGCGCCAGAAAGGAAAAGTCAAAGAGTTTTGGTTCGCCTCGCTTCGCTCGACAACTAATTGGTATTCAATTTTGGGGGAAGAAAACTCTTTAATCATGCTATGCAATCCAATTTCTATGAAATTTATACATCTTCGCTTTTCCAAAAAACTTTCAAGAAAGTTCTTGGCAACAGAGAAGCAGAAGTAATTACAAGACCAGCTTGCTTTTTTGTTCGTTTGAAAAGCGAGGATGCGAGATTTGTAAAGAGAATTATCGTATTTCCTCCGCACGGCTTTACTGGCGACGAGGTCAGTTTGCTGAATCCACACCCCGAAGTTAGAAGAGCGAGGGTAAAGATTCTTGGCAAAATCAACCCCACGAAGAAAGGATTTAAGCCGCTTGTAGGAGAAATGAAATTTGATTTTTCTCTTACTCGAAATGTACCAACGGAGAAGACATCGGCTTATGCCAAGTTTTCTGAAAAATATTGTAAAAGCCAGCTTAAATCTTGGAAAAACTGGTTTTATGTCGTTAAAGAAAATGGTTTGGGTAATTTTCATAGTTTGATAAATGTTTCTAATGAGTGGGTGGTGGCACTTTTGGAAAAAGAGCTGATTGATCAAAAGAAGATAAACATAAAACCTTATCTTGAAAAATTACCCCAACTGGAAGCAAAGAAACTGCAAATCGTGTTACAAAAAATCGAACAGGTTGGAGATAAAATCTTTGACGATAAAGTATTTGTTGCAAGAGTTTTAAAAATTCCATCAAGAACTTTAGTGCCGATTTTGATTCAAATGTTGAATGTGCAAGAAACTGGAAAACATGAAAACTGCACTTTCTTTGCACTCTTGTTGAAAATCGCGAAGAGGAACAAAAAGCAAACCTTGGAAGAGGTAAAACGAGCGATTGAATTACAATCGGCGCCATATTATTATTTAGAAGATTTGGATAGGAAATTGAGTAAATCACGATTTTAGCGCCGCCAAAGAAAAGCTTGAAATGGTCGCAGGTGCAACTCCTGCCGAGGGCGCCACGTTAAAGGAGTTAATAGTGAAGGATTTCCTGAAATAGGGCTTTTTAGTTGGTTATTAGCAGAGATCAAATCGTAGTCAGTCGGGCTTTACAGGATAGACACCATACGCTATACTCACACATAATTTGAGGCGATGAATTTCCCCTTAAATTACAGATAGCTCTTTGATAAAGCGGGAGAAAAAGTGGGAAATCCTTTTTAGTTTACTCTGTGAGTAGCACATTGGACATCTGATTCAGGTATCTGACGCGCTACTCATGTCGAGTGGACGGGATCACAAATCCAACCGAATGGAGGATTAAGCCATGCGTATTCTATTGTTCGATGACAACAGGATCCATCTCGCAGCCGCCCAAGCCCAACTCAAGAACCACGACCTCACGGTCGTCGACACCTACGACGAGGCGCAAAGGCTGCTCACACCACAGTGCGACTACCAGAAGGCCTCGGTTGCTCTCAAACTGCAGTTCGGCGACTTCGACCCCTATCGATCCGACGATGAGGCAAAGAAGGCCGAATACTTTACCTCCGTGGAAGCGGCGAACGAGCAGGCGACCACCTACCCGAACTTCGATGTCGTTCTGACAGATCTCCTCGTGCCCGCTTCACAGCAGGCGCAAGGTCCGGATGGGGCGCAGTTCATGGGACAGGAGATGTCCGTCGGCATCTTCATCGGGTTGCTGGCCGCGGTCAGAGCCGGTGCGAAGTATGTCGCCGTCTTCACCGACTGCAGCCACCACTCGCATCCCGCCTCTGCCTGCTTCGATGCCTTCAACTACGACGGTGGCGAGAGTGCCCCCACGGCCTTCACGGTCGAGGGTAGCAAGGTACTCCTCTCCAACACGAGGAACTGGGTCGATCGATTCGACCCGCAGGATCTCTCGAAGGCGTTGGAGTACGAGGAGTACAGCAAGCGGTCCGACACGGTCCGCGCCAAGAACTGGGCTGCGCTTCTCGCGTACCTCACCGGCTGATCCACCTCGCATCTCCCGCCAGCCAAACGCGCCATGTCTTTAGACCTTTGGCGCGTTTTTCTATTTGATAATTCAAAGAACAAAGGCTCTACCTACAAGACCGAAATTCGCTAAAATTTCAGTACATCCGAACTCCGCCAAAGAAAAGCTTGAAATGGTCGCAGGTGCAACTCCTGCGGGGGGCACTTCTCGACAGGCTCGAAGTAAGCTCGTATCTTACGAGAGACTGCCGAAAAACCTCGAGCGAACAAAGTGAGTCGAGAGGCGACTAGCCGATTTTTTCTTTGAGTTTGGCGCTGGGATTGAACTGCACAGATTTATCTTCGCGGACGAAAAAGCTACCAAAATCGGCAATTACCACTTTCTCGCCCTGGCGAAAGTTTTCAGCAAGAGTAGCGCAGAAGCTATCGATAAACTTAGTAGCCTCCGCGTCAGATAGCTGGCTAGCCGACGCTAATTTTTTTGCCAAACCCGCTTTGTCCATTACTAAAAGCGTAAGGCTTTTAGTAGCTATCAGCAAGCGGCTGTCAGCTTTCAGCTAGGATAGTAATATGACCGAAGATTTTCGATTTAATGAGTTCCGTGTCTACCAGCTAGCCAAAGAGCTTCATAAAGAGATATTCGAGTTCACTAAGAAATTTCCTCGTGAACTTGAATACTTAGTTAATCAAATTAGACGGGCGTCACTATCGGTCGTCCTGAATATTGCCGAGGGTTCTGGTAAAAATTCTGACAAGGATTTTAATCGATATATTCACAACGCCCTTGGGTCAGTTTACGAGGTTACGGCGTGCTTAGATGTAGCTAAAGATCTCACCCGACTCAATTATGAGTCACTGATGGTCAGGCACTACGCCTTAAGAAAGCAGCTTGGATCTTTCTCAAAAAAGCTGAGAGCCGACAGCTGATTGCGGTGAAGCCGAGGTTTACCTCGCGATCTCTGCAAACCGTGTTTCGCGGATGACGTTAACTTTCACCGTGCCAGGATACTGCAGATCCGCCTCAATCTTATTGGCAATATCGCGAGCCAGTTTCATCGCGGTTAAATCGTCAATCAATTCGGGCTTAACTAGTATTCGTACTTCGCGACCAGCCTGAATGGCGAATGATTTTTCCACTCCAGTGAAGGCATTGGCGACGTTTTCTAAATCGGTCATGCGCTTGATGTACTGCTCGGTAGATTCGCGTCGCGCTCCCGGACGAGCCGACGATATAGCGTCGGCCACTCGCGAGAGAATCGCCTCAACGCTCTTGGCATCAATGTCCTCGTGGCTGGCTTCGATACAGTGGATTACCGCTTCGCTCATCCCGTACTTACGAGCTAGCTCTACGCCAACATCAACGTGACTACCAGGCAGCTCGTGTGAGACGGCTTTACCAATATCATGCAACAGCGCGCCTTTTTTGGAGATATTCACATCAGCCCCAATTTCTTCGGCTAGCTGTCCGGCAATGTGGGTAACTTCGATGGCGTGAGCAAGTTGGTTTTGGCCGTAAGAAGTGCGAAATTTCATCGAGCCGAGCAACCTTACCAACTCTGGGTGAATGCCTCCCAGTCCAACTTCGGCCACGGCCTGTTCGCCAGCTTCTTTAATTTCGTCTTCGGTTTGGCTTTGGGCTTTTTTCACAAACTCTTCAATTTTGGCTGGCTGAATGCGGCCGTCCTTAATGAGCATCTGCAAGGATTTTACGGCCACTGCTCGGCGGATCGGATCAAAGCTCGACACGGTAACTGTCTCGGGCGTTTCGTCCACAACCAAATCTACCCCTGTCGCTTTTTCAAACGCCTGAATGTTGCGGCCCTCTTTGCCGATGATCTTGCCTTTTATCTCGTCGCTTGGCAGGTGAACGGAGTACACCGTCATTTCGGCAGTTTGCTCGGTAGCGAGCCGTTCGATGGCGGTAGCAATAATCTCTTTGGCTTCGGCATCCCAGGTGGATTTCATCTGCTCTTTCATCGAGCGGATCTTGCGAATAATATCCTCGGAATAGTCTTTTTCCACTTCTTTCAACAAGCGATCCTTTGCTTCGTCGCGCGTCATTTTAGCGATACTGGCCAGCTCCTTCTCTTGATCCTCGTGCAGTTTGGTGATGTCCTTTTTGGCCAAGTCCAAGTGTTCTGACTCGGCTTCGAGTTGGCTTTTTTCACTCTCGATTTTTTCCATCCGGCGCTCCAAAGAAGCCTCCCGCTCTCGCAGCTGGCTTTCGACTTTGTCTAACTCCTTCTTGTGGTCCGCGTCGCCCTTCTTGGCTTCCTCGCGTATTTTTAGAGCCTCTTCTTTGGCCTCTAAAATGATTTCCTTCGACTTACTCTCTAAATCCTCCTGCGAGCGTGTTAAGAGTATTTGGCGCACAATAAAGCCCCCGACTATACCCCCTACGGCCGCGAGTATCGCGATAGTTGTTGAATTCATACTGTCCTTTCGTTATCTTGTTGGTCATTTTTCTACTTTCATCTGGCAGTATATTCTCCAGGGGCTTTGTAGTCAATTAACGCTTTTCTGAGAAACACGTTTTAGTATGATGTTTTCAATGGGTGAAAACGAAGTAGGAGCAGGGCTCAAGCTGTGGCTGCTGGTGTTTGCCTTAATTCTAATCGGAGCCCTGGGGTATCTTGTTGTTAGTCAAAAAAGCGAAATTAAACTAATCTATGACGAAGTAGATCAGCAAGCGGCTGCCCCAGGAGTTGACGTCGTACCTCAAACACACTAGCGTGGAGTCGAAGGGGGAATTTATGGAATTAAACGGAATAGAAAATCACGAACACGCTAGTACGAGTTTGAAGGCGTTGCTGCTGGTATTTGCATTAGTGCTGGTAGGAGTCTTAGGTTACCTTGTTTGGCAGCAGAACACTGCGCCGGAGGAGGTGGATAATAGCACGCAGAGCACCGCCAGCGTCCTAACCTACACCAACACTACCCACGGATACACCATGAAGTTGAATAGTACCTGGACGGGGTATAAGACATCTACTTGGAGCGATCCTGACCAACCGACAATAAAAAATGTCGAGTTCTTTGTGCCGTGTGCGGCAAGCGATAACTGCACTTCGGACGGAACGACCAGGACGATCGCTGGTTATACGACGGTGATGGTTGTCGGCGCATATCCGACAAAAATTTGGAATGCTTTCCAGAATGATGAAGGTCCAACACCGACTAGATTGGCAGCCAATGATACCTACGTGTTTGGATACTCTCACGCGCAGGCGTTTCCGGTGAGTTGGGAGACAAAAGCCGTGAACCTGAAGATTGACACCGTTGCAGCTACCTTCAAACTTACTAACTAAAAAATGCTTCTGAACGACGAACTGCCCAATCACGATCACGCCAGCACGAGCTTGAAGACGCTCCTATTGGTGTTTGCTTTAGTATTGGTAGGAGTCTTGGGTTACTTGGTTTACCAGCAGAACACCGCGCCCGACGAAACATCCGACTCCATAGTGCCTAAGAAAACTGCGAATACGAATCCGCCGGAAACCACCAAAACCCCGGCCACCACATCAATTACCGCAGCTGATGAAAACCTTGTGGCTTGCGGCGATACAGCCGCATACGGTTTTGATCTGACATTTGGTGCCAAATGGACCGGTCACAAAGTGAAACAAATTCTGCAAGCGGATATGGACCCGCAGCCGGGGTACGCTGTGGTCACCTGTTACTTTGAGATGCCCACAACTTCAACGGAAGACACTTGGGTGAACGCTGATTCAACCCACGACGCTAAGTACGCCAGTGCTTTTGCGGTATCAGTTTATACGCCAGCCCAATGGACTCTGTCTCAGCAGGAGGCTAACATACCAACTGAACTTGGCCACAACGCTAGCTACTACTGGGGCTGGAGCCAAGCCCAGGCCATTCCTGACGATCTAACAGCCGTTTACGCTGATTCCAAAAACGTCGTCGCTACCTTCAAGATCGCGGACTAACCTCGAGCCGCAACGTCGCCCTGGGCGACGGACTCGTGTATCGTTAGGGTATGGAAGATAACCAAGAACCAAAAAACCGGCGCCGCTGGCTACTTGTTGTGCTCGTTATTGCCATTGCGCTTGGACTGTTCTACTTAGCGTACGGCTATCTGTACGCCAAGCTTACCGTGCACGAAAAAGTGGAAACTTTAACGGTTGAACACGCTGGCAACCGGGCCGCCGACGTTGCCGAAGCAGCTGAGCTAGAAGGCGGCGTGGTGGTAAAGATCGACGATGAAAACACTATCTTGACGGTTGAGAGCTTCGGTATTACGTTCGATTTCCCCGGCTCGTGGACAATTGACACCAGTAACGGCGCCAAAATTGATTGGAGATTGAGCGGCACCACTAGCGACGAGCCGGCTGATTTAGAAATGCGGTTGGTTCAGACCAACGGCTCAACCAAAATATTCCCAAAATATATTGTTAGGGATACTGGTGTGACGAGCCAGACAATCACCCTGCTCGACGAGCCGTACTACGGCTACAGAAATGCCTATATTTTCAGAAGTACGGTTACCCAAAAATGGCTAAAATACGCTTTCAAACTGTACCAACCAGCTGGAATCAACCCGTGGGTGATTTTCACTTTCCGCTCTGACCAAAGCTCTTCCACGGAGATCAAAAATGCTCTGACGGACGAGTTAACATTACAAGGAGGTTAGATGGAATTGCACGATATTGTCTTACTGCTTCACATTCTCGGTGCCTGCGTTGTAGTTGGTGTAGTCTTTTTTTCGCTGGCATTTTCCGTTTCTAGGCCGCTTGACGGGTTTAAACTAAAAGCGATTAAGTTTGTCCGTCGGTTCGGCATCTACGGCATGTCGGTGCTTGTTATCACCGGTGTTTACATGGCCTATGTGGAGTGGGAGGATACCGGCACCAATCCTTGGTTTTGGGTAAAAATGGGATTAATAGTCCTTGATTATCTGGTGGCGGTGCGTTTGATCGATGCTAAAGTCTCATCGGGCATTGCTGGTAATTCTGAAGCGCTTAAAGGCTTGCCGGTTCTAACCTGGGCCTCGCTGGTCGCTTTCGTTGTCATTGTCGCGATCGGACGGCTGTATTTGTAGAGTCTAGCCCCTCCATTTTCTCTTGAATTCAGGTAAGATAGAGCTCTTCGGGGTGTGGCGCCGCGCCCGCCACGCAAGACAAGCTTGCTGGCGTTGCGGGCGGGCAGTTGGGCCGAAACGGTAATAAGAAGCAAACTGCTTTGCTTCGATTCGTTGAGGCGGGCGAGACCCTGTCGTATACTTACGACGGTCGAGCCCAGGAAGCGCGCCTGCTGATGATCGTGAGCTTGGCCGGGGATTGGCGCAGTTGGTAGCGCGCCGCGTTTGGGACGCGGAGGCCGCCAGTTCGAGTCTGGCATCCCCGACCAAGCTCACAGGACCCGACAGTAGTTTGACTGCAACGCGTTTTCTTCTACACTAAAGCTAATGACAACGAAAATAGAGATATCCACTTCGACTCTGGTTCGAATAGCCCTGTTTTTACTAGGCGTTTGGTTTCTCTTTGCCATTCGCGATGTGTTGGTGCTGTTATTCTTGGTCCTAATCATCGTTGCCGGTCTGTCTCCCACCGTTGATCGATGGGCCAAAACCATCACCCGTCCTGGAGCAGTCGTTTCCGTTTTTGTAATTATTTTCGTCCTGCTCGGGATGATTTTCTCGCTGATTATTCCGCCGTTTATCGATCAGTTGCAGCAATTCAGCGCTAATTTGCCAGCCTATACCGAGAAGCTATCGCAACAGCCGTCTGGTTTCCTGTCGTCGATGGCTGACGTGGCCGTAAGAAACATCAACCAAATCTCGAGTTACTTAAGCAATATCGGCGAATTCCTTTTCACGAGAACTGTGGGAGTTGTGAGCGGTGTAGTGGCGGTAATTACAGTGATTGTCCTGAGTTTCTACCTGTTGCTGGAAGAGGACGGCCTGAGGAGAATTTACAAGGGAATTCTGCCAGCCGAATGGCACGGAGCGCTAGCCGAGACAACGCGTAAAATTACCGGAAAACTCGGCTCGTGGGTACGGGGACAGCTGCTACTAATGCTAATTGTCGGGGTATTAATCACGCTTGGTTTGCTTATTGTTGGGTCAGATTACGCTCTCTCCCTTGGCGTTTGGGCTGGATTAACCGAAGTTGTGCCAATTCTGGGTCCGTGGCTCGGCGCAATTCCGGGTGTAATTGTCGGTTTGGTGGCCTCACCGCTCCAGGGGTTTTTGGTTTTGATAGTGTACATTATCGTGCAACAGCTTGAAGGTAATATTATCGTTCCGAAAGTCATGTCCAAAGCCGTTGGCCTAAATCCATTTATCGTTATTCTGGCGATTCTGGTTGGCGGCAAGCTCTACGGCTTAATGGGTATCTTGCTCGGTGTACCGATGGCGGCAGTAATCTCCGTGATTGCTGAAGATTGGCAAGTTATTCGTCACACGTTCGGCTCCTCGCGAAAGTCCTAAAAAGATATGAAAATTCTGGTGGGGTCGTTAACCTATCCGCTGGCAAACGGCGTTACAACGTCAATCAACACAAGTGTCGATGGATTCGTTCGTGCCGGACATGAGATAGCGATCGTCGCGCCACGCTACGCTATGGGCCAAGTCCGGCCAGAGCACCATCCTATCGTTGCCTCGCCGATTAGTCGCTGGTTTCTCTCGGCGATGCATAAGAAGGAACGGATGTTTGGCGCTGCCGCGGCGGGTGAGTTTGCAGACCTCATCTCTCGTTTTGAGCCGGACGCTTTCTGGTTACACACCCTTACCTGGTCGGAGAATGCTTTTGAACGACTGATGAAACGCTCTAAGAAGGCGAGAGTTCTTACCTATCATACTATGGTTGAGGAGTACGGCCGACTTTACGCTGGCGAGGCTGGTGCTCGGGTGATGGCGCATCGCTCCAAAACTGTCGCTAACGCGATGAACGCTGTAATTACCCCAAGCAAAGTTATTGCGAAACGACTAGCGGCTTACGGCGTCAAAAAACAGATTTATGTTATTCCTACGGGCATTTCGATGCCAAGTAATAATTTTTCTCGCTTGGAACTGGCGGCGCGGTTTCATTTCAGCCCGGCGTCAAAAATCTTGCTTTATGTCGGTCGGGTTTCGAAAGAAAAGAATATCACCAAGTTGTTAACGATGTGTGCGCCGGTATTGCGGCAAAAAACCGCAGTTTTGTTATTGGTGGGACCCGGTGATTTGGACGAAGCGATGGCGGATGCGAAATCGCTTGGCGTTGAGAACCAAGTAATTTGCACCGGCCCGCTACCAAAAGAAGATACCCAGCGTATTTACGGCGGGAGTGATGCGTTTGTCTTTGCTTCGCAAACCGAAACGCAGGGTCTGGTGATCGGCGAGGCTATGTTGGCCGGAACTCCGGTGGTGGCGCTCGACTCCCCGATTCAGCCGGAAGTTTATCCGGACAGTTTGGCAGTTGTGGTGCGTGACGAAAACAAGTATGCCGTCGAGCTGGAAGATGCTTTAGCCAACGAATCGGCGAAAAAGAGGTTCGCCGTCAAAGCCAAAAAATTCGTCGAAGATAATTTTTCCATCAAGCTAATGCTCAACCGCCAGATATCGGTATTCGAGAAACTGGTTCGCTCGGATGGAAGTCCGTGAGTGAAAAAAGTGGGCAGTGTAGGATTCGAACCTACGACCCTCTCGGTGTAAACGAGACGCTCTACCACTGAGCTAACTGCCCTCTGTGCCCGAGGTGGGGATTTTCCGTCCACTTTCAGTGAACTCCAACTTCTCGCCGCCTAGGACGGCTCGCAGTCGAACCCCAATCGGTCGTGCCGGGGGCGGGACTCGAACCCGCACGCTCTTACGAGCAAGTGATTTTAAGTCACTATTGTCTACCATTCCAACACCCCGGCCAATTTTTACACTGGCTCGTCCAATATTTTACCTAAAATTAGCTCGTTTGTCGCTAAGAAACCGGCACTTCGCCGTGTTCCCTTGCCGTTGAAGAGCGTCGCCAGCTCGTGCATATTCATATCTTTGTGTCGTGTCCGTAACGTTCCCCGCCAGCCGGAGTCGGTTTCCACCAAGACTAACGATGCTCGTGCCTCGTTAGTTAGGCAGAGTAAGTTGGCCAATCCTGCCGCATCCTCAGCGCCAGCGCCAAGGTCTTTCATGGTTTGACGGCTTATCCTTGCCGAGGCCAGCCCTTTTTTATCGATTTCAACGGTATTCATGGCATATCCCCAAAGTTTTGTTTGAATTAAGCTACGCCTTGCGGCCAGGCTTTCAGTGATCTGTTGTAATTTTGCCCCGCATCCGATCAGGTGACCCGCCAGACGTAATGTGGCGCTGTTGGTGTTTGGGTGCTGGAAACCGCCGGTGTCAGTGTAGAGTCCAAGTAGCAAGGAAGTCGCAATTTCGGCGTTTAAAGCGATACGCATATTACCTAGGAGCTGACTAACCAGTTCGGCTGTTGTCGATGCGGTGCTGTCGCACCAGTTAAACGCGGCTAATTTAACTAAGTTCCCTTGCCGATGATGATCAATCACAACCAGCGGCGAGCCAGATTTGGTGGCGTTTGGTAGCTCTTGGGCGTAACCGGTGTGATGCAACTCCGAACAGTCCACGACCATTATCAGGTCAGCGTTTTCCAGCCGTTCGGCTGTCTCAATTGGGCCCAAGATTGCAGTGAATACGGAAGGTATCGGACTTTTACAGAACAATCGAATATTCTTTTTTGGGAAGGCTTGCTTCAGGGCAAGAGCGGAGCCAAGCGAATCACCGTCGGGATTACGGTGGACAATTATATTGATTTGGCGGGCGCTACTGACAAGCCGTGAAACGTCGGCTTCCGGGCTCATGTCAGAACAACGATCTCTCTCCCCTCCGAAGGAAGCGTTTGAGCGCTTAGCTTCAGTAATTCAACTGGTTCGCTTTTGCTTGCGTCGATTCCGGTAGGTACGTGCGAGGCGCGGAAAACTACCATATTTGGGTCGTACGTCTCGAGCAGCTCGTTCACCTGAGCCTTTTCCATTTTTGTTGCTTCACCGTCAATAATTAAAATATCGCAGGGCGAAAACTGTCCCTTTTCAAAACCTGATGGTTTATCTCCTGAAAAAACATAAACTATTTCCAGGCGCTCCCAAACAATTAAAGACGCTGACTGACCGTAAATAATCTCCACGCCGCCACGTTCGTATTCGCCGGGAGAAGAAACTTCTAGATCGCCCAGAGAAAGTTTCGAGCCAGTCAAAAGCAGTTTTTCCGTACCCTTTATTTCGAAACCGTTCGAGTTACTTTTTAGATTTAGCATTTTTCTGCGGTTTTGCTTTACTCTCAGCCAACTTCAGGGAGATCTTCCGCAGCTCCGGCTCGATAGAGACAATTTCGAAGTCGTAGGTTTTACCTTCTACAACAGGCGCTTGCGCCTCTTCGCCCTCAGCTGGCGCTGTCGTGCGGAAAAGTCCGACCATATTTTCTGACAATTTTACAAACGCCCCGTACGGCGTCACGGTCACAATCTCGCCTTTCACTAGTGTACCGGCTTCAAAGTTCTTCACTTCGCTCTGCCATGGGTCGGCCTGAAGCTTTTTGATTGAAAGTGAAACACGGCTGCCTTCTACATTAACTACTTCTGCTTCGATTTCCTGGCCAACCTGGAAGTTTTCTTTAAGGTTGGTAACGCGCTGCCAGGAAACCTGAGAGATGTGAACCAAGGCTTCCATCTCGCCGATGTCGACAAAGAGACCGAAATCTACGATGCCGGTTACTTTACCTTTAACGTGTTGGCCGATCGTGAACTGTTTCGCCTTCTCTTCTTGATCGGCGTCGCCGACGGCTTTCTCTGAAAATACGATCTTGTTACTGCCACGGTCGTAACTCATAATTTTTACTTCAATGCTTTGGCCGATGAGTTCTTCAAGCTTTTCTTTAATCTTAGCGCGGTCGCCGTTCACACGAGGGTAGTGTTTGGCGGAAAGCTGGCTTACCGGAATGAAGCCTTGCATGTTGCCGTACTCAGCAACCAGCCCACCCTTATTGGCTTGAACAATTTTGACGGCGATAATCTCACCGGTCGTATTGCGGGCTTCGAGCATGTTCCACAGCTTTTCTTTTTCGGCGCGTTTCAACGAGAGAATGGCGTAACCCTTATCATTTTCAGCCGTCATTACGTAGGCTCGTACCTTGTCGCCGGCTTTCAAACGGGTGGCTTCGGCGGAGAACTCTTTTTCGGGAATGATGCCTGTCGCCAGGCCGGCAACATCAACCATAATTGAATCTTTAGAAGTGGAAAGAATGATAACGTCGATGACATCGCCATCAGTAAATGGAATTAGCTTGTCGCCGAGTAGCTCGACGAGCTCGGCCATGGTTGTGGGGGTTTTAGTTGTGGATGTTGGGCTGCTCATTTATTCTTCCTCTTTGATGGAATATACCTGAAAAAGCGCTCTTGTTCAAGGTACTGAGATTGTTTGCGCGGAGCGACCCTCTTCAAATAGATTGCCACCCAGCCTAACCACAGGGCTGCAACAATCAGCGAGAGTAGGACTACCAAGCGGCTCGACAGGTAAACGATGCCCTGAGAGCGAAAGAAGTAATAGGTAATGCCGATAATTATCACGAACGCGATAATGTTGGCCAATTGGGCTAACGGAAGCTGGAAAACGGGGGTAATTTTGTGGGCTTTTTTTATTCTTACTCGCCAAAAAATAAGTAATCCAACTGAGAGCACCAGTAGTATCGCGGTGAATAGATAGTACTGCGAATCTGGCGATGGAGCGCCTTCGCTCCAAAAACTCCACGAAAAGAGATTCTTCCAGCCCGTGTCCCAAAAATGCTGGGTTTGGAAATAGTTATCGATAGTAGCAAATCGGCTCGTGAAAAATTCTGTCATGAAATTTGACTGCCTGGTTTCACTTCGGTTACTGGAGACAGCATAACGGGGGCATCATCGCTGGAAGCGCAGAGCATCATTCCTTCGCTGGTGACGCCAGCTAATTCTTTCGGTTCAAGATTAAAGAGAAAAGGTGACTGTTTACCGACCAGCGTTTCAGGGTCTTCCACGGTTTTGCTAATGCCGGCTAGAATCGTTCGTGTCTCATCGCCAAAGTCGACAGTTAGCTTCAGGAGTCTTTTTGAGTCCTCAAGCCGCTCGGCGCTTTTTATCGTGCCGATGCGAATGTCTAATTTTTGAAAGTCTTCGATAGTGATCATTGTTTGCTGTCGGCCAGAGTAAGCATTAGTGTGTCGTAGCCCTTGGTGACTCTATCGGCCTCGTCCACCCCAAATTGTTTCAAGAATTCGAACAACTCGCCTTGGGCTTTCTCGACGTCGCTGCCCATTTCCATAATCCGCTCCAGTTCGATGAACGTACCCAGATCCTCCACCTCGTCATAGCATAGCTCGGTGTCGTTGTGCTTGGCTTTGCGGCGAGTTTTGCGAACTTCTGTCGAGAACACATACCCAACTTCGCGGATAATATTCTCGGTTGCTTCGGGGTCACTAACTTTCGTCTCGATTTCTGTACTTTCCAGCTCATTTAATTCAGATTTCTTGAGGGTGAAAAAGGCGTCGTCGTCTTGTCGTCGAACACGGAGAAAACTTATGCCTTGATGAAATGCTCCGAAGTCTTCAAGATCGCGAGGAGAAAATATTTTATCGTGTTGGTGGATAGGCGGGCCAAACTCAATGCCAAAATTCGCTAAAAGTTTTAGGGTTTTGGCTGGATCGGTTAATTTTGCTTTTATCTCAACTTCTTTATACATTTTTTGATTATGTCGTGCCGAAGGTCAGAATCGAACTGACGACACCACCCTCTTCAGGGGCGTGCTCTACCACTGAGCTACTTCGGCGTAACTACTAAAGTATTTTAGCTAATTTTTCTTGGTATATAAAGAAGTGCCGAGGTGGAACATCCACCGCGGCACTGATTGGAAGCTGCCGGGGGCTAGAGAGGCTGCAAGAGCACGAGTGCCGTCTTGCCAACAACCTCTTCAACTCCACCGCGCTGTCTGACGACGCTTACCTCAACGTCAGCGAGCACGGCCGATCCTACTGTTCGGGAAGCAACAATGGTGTGAGAGAAGCCCGCACCGTCACCCGGCTCGAAAGGCAGTTTGAAACAGCACTCGGCCTTGCGGACCGTGGTGCCATCGCCAAACTCATGGGCGATGTAACCGCTGAGTAAGGCAAAGATCAATGCGCCGTGGGCGATCCGACCGTTGCACTTTCCGTTCAAAGTCTTCTTGGCAAACACGTCATCGAAGTGCAGGCGGTTGCGATCCCCCGAGATTTCGGCAAATGCCTCAATCATCTCGGGAGTTACGGTTTTGAAAACCATTATGCTACTCCTTAGCTCCTAAGGAACTGGGCGAATCTTACTACAGTATGATTACTTTTTCAAGGCTTTACAGCCCTATTTTTTCGATCTGTGCGCGAGAGAGGACTTGAACCTCCACGGGGTTACCCCCACATCCACCTCAAGGATGCCTGGCTACCAATTACAGCACTCGCGCTCGTGCCCGGAAGAGGACTTGAACCTCCATGAGCTTACGCTCACACGCACCTGAAGCGTGCGCGTCTACCATTTCGCCATCCGGGCAATGGCTCTTCTTTCCGGGTGGCGAATTCAACCAATAGGGAGATTTCGCCATCCGGGCAATGGACACAGCTAATTATACCAGTTAAGAACGGTTTTTCACTACTTCACCGACCAAAGCGGCAGGGCTTGGAAGATATCCGCGGTCGTTGAAGCCAAAAACGGCGGAACGAACCTCACCCCCGACGATACGACAAATTTCACGCTCTCTTGTTGGAGGATTCTCCCGGCGGCCTGGCGACGAATCTCGCTATGAAGCTGAATGAGGAGGTTGCGACGAGTACTGGCGTTCAAACTCTGGCGTATCTTTGCAAGCGTCTTATCAATCTGGGGGCTGTTAAGTCCAGAAAAATTATTACCCATAATGCGAAGCTGCGAGGAATGCCAGAAGTAGTACGGATCCAGCTCAAAACCGTAGTCGAGCCCGATAACCATGGCGTCAAAGTTGCGAGCCGGAGCGATACCTGTCGCGATCTCATCTTGCGGCTTTAGGCTGAGGTTTACCTTTGCGCCAAGGAGTTTCCACCGCGAGACCAAAGCCTCTGCCAATGTCCTCTGCGGCTGCTGATCGGGCGAGATGAGCGAGAATATTGCTGTATTGAGAGGCTTTTTCTTTTGGATAAGACGCTGCCTGAGTGCCGAGTCGCGCAGTGAGAAACGATTCGTATTAAACAGGAGAGCGTAGTAACGGCTTAGATTGGCGTTGTAAGTAGTGTAACCGCTTGGTTGTTCAATCCCCTCACTGCTCGTTGCGATATCCAACCGCCGCCTCTTGAGCGCATTATTCAGATCCTCAGTTTGCTCATAGGCATGAACCACTACTTTATTGATAAAGGCCGGCAGAGCATCCTCGCGAGTGTTGCGCACAAAAACCGCGGTGGTGTTACTACTGTTGCTAACTTTGTAAGAGCCGTAGTCAAAAAAAGGCCGTGCTAGGAGCAACGGCAAGCTTGGGTTGCTTTCGCTTACTTTAATAACTAGACGTCCTTTTCTTGTACTCACGATGGCCTGACCGAGTACTCCAGTTTGACTTTGCAACGCCGATGAAATCTCATCTAAATTTACACTCGGTCGTAGTTTGAAATTGAACTCCGTCTGTGCGCGATTCACACTCCAGGAAGAGACAAGAAGATTTTGCAATTTGCCATCGCGGTCGATGGAGAATAAGCCGGCCTTAGTTAGGCGGGTAGCAATTAAGCGCAACTCCTCCTGGCCGCCGATCACCCCAACAATTACCGTCCCGCCAACAGAGGGCGCATCGCTCCTGGTTGACGCAAACTGTCGATACCAAAACGTGCCCGATATGACGATAACTATCGAGAGAAGTGCCAATAACACTTTTTCATACTCCCAAACCAGTCGACTTAATCGTTGAAAAATTCGACGTAGATTTGGAATTTTCATCGTGGGGTTCAGACGAAGAGGCGGGCGATGGCCGCCACCAGGAATACCGCCGCGGACAGGATCGTCAGACGGTAAAGCAAGCTCTCAATTCCACGACGGCTGCGGTAAGAAGTGCTCTCACCACCAAATGCCCCACCAAGACCGCTACCGCGGTGTTGAAGAAGGATCGAGATGATCAGCAGGATGCCGGAAACGATTAACGTAACCTGCAAGAAATTTGCCATTCTGACAAATAGTAGACCAAGAAGATGAATCGGTCAACCATTTGGAATTATAAAATAACCAAATCATCAAATTTTCAAAGAATTTCCGAATAACAAAATCAGGATACTAACTAGGATTTATTTTGATTATTAGTTTATTTGGTTATTCGGTGATTGCCGCCTTGGCGGCTAGTGAGGCCAGAAGGGGAATCGAACCCCTGTACGCGGTTTTGCAGACCGCTCCCTAACCACTCGGGCACCTGGCCGAACGTCTGTATTTTACCTGTAGTAGAGCCCTTTTTCTACGAATTAACGGGAAATTTTGAGCGGGAGACGGGAATTGAACCCGCTGCCTTCTCCTTGGCAAGGAGACATTCTACCGATGAACTACTCCCGCAGTTCCCTACAATTCTACCCTCCACCAACTATAAAATCAACCGAAAACCGGCGACTGCCACAGCGGCTTTCGCTTTGCGAAAGCCGGAGCGATAGCGAGATCCTTCCGGTGGCGAGGAGCCAGTTTTCTCCACCCGCCTGGGGCAAGCGTGCGGGGCAGGGGGTGTGGGGGCCTCGGGGCCGCTTCGTGCCTCGACTTCGCTCGGCACCGTGAGCAGCGTCGAACGGCAACTAGGCCCCCGGCCCCCACAAAATTGCCTTGTGTTTGGACAAAAAGAACCCTAAGATATCCTCGATGTCTAAGAAAAACAAGAAAAAATTCCAAGCGCAGTTGGCTAAAAAGATCCAACTTCAGCAGATCAATCAAGGTTCGGTGGTAAGCTTTGCCGAACCGAGCGCGGCGATTGTTACAGCGCCTCAAACAGAAACCGCGATTGTCGAAAGCCACGACGACGTATCGATCAAAACACCGGCCGTCACTGGACTGAAACGAACAATGTTTTGCGTGGCGATAATCGCCGTGCTGTTTATCGGAGCAGTGATCACCAAACGAACAACTCCCTACGACACTCAACTTGGTAACTGGGTGTACGAAACGCTTCGTCTTAGCAACTAGCTGGCTCGGTTGAAGCGATACTGCAGCGCCTCGGCGGCTTCCGAAACTCCGATATTCTCGTGGTGGTTCAAATCGGCAATTGTTCGAGCGACTCGCAGTAATTTATGATAGCCGCGACCGGTGAGACCGAATTTATCCCCTGCTTGTTCGATGAGTTTCGCCGCTGCCGGATCGGTCTGGCAGATTTTGGAAATACTAGCCGGAGAAATCCGACCGTTAAGTACTTTGCCGTTACGTTGGCGAGCCAAATCTTGGGCTTGGGCGATCAGCTGACGCAAGGTCTGGAGCTCCTTCGAATGAGACTCGGGATTCTGGAGTTTTGCGATCGGCAGAGCCGGCACGTTTAGGTAAATATCAATGCGGTCCATAATCGGGCCAGAAATTTTCTTGCGATACTGACTAATCGCGTGAGCGCTACAGATGCATTCGTGAGTAGCCGACCCAAACCAGCCGCACGGACAGGGGTTCATCGTCGCTACCAGCATAAAATTGGCCGGATAACGAACCGACTCGTTAACCCGAGCCACATTAATTTCGGCGTCCTCCAACGGCTGACGCAACGATTCCGTCACCAAGCGATTAAACTCTGGTAGCTCATCCAGAAACAGGACTCCGTGATGAGCCAGCGATATCTCACCCGGCCGCGGATGTGTGCCGCCGCCAACAATCGAGATATGGCTCGCGGTGTGATGCGGCGAGCGAAACGGCCGACCGATCGAATCAACCGGCGCACTTCGGTCAAGCTCGCCGGCAACGCTGTGAACTTTCACAACTTCAATTTTCTCATCCCGATTTAGAGCGGGTAGTAGCGCCCTAATACCTCTGGCAATCAGCGTCTTGCCGGCCCCGGGCGGCCCTTCCATTAGCAGATTGTGACCGCCGGCAGCCGAGATTACCGCAGCCCGCTTGGCTTTTTCTTGTCCCTGGATTTGCAACCAGTCGGTTGAATGATCTTCTTCGGCATGTCGCAGAGACGGAGTGGGTTTGGGCGGTAGGGTGTCGTGCAATATCAGCTCGGCTACCTCGTTTAAGGAAGAAACTGGGACTAGGTCGATGCCCTCAACAAGTAACGACTCTTCGTAATTCTCACTTGGCAGTACCACTCGATCAAACCCGTTGTTCCGTGCCCACTCCACCAGCACGAGCGTGCCGTTGATTGCCTGAGTTCGGCCGTCGAGCGACAGACCCCCAAGGAACAAGGCGTTGGTAGGAAGGGTTTTAGTCTTCAGCTGGCCGTCGGCCACAAGAATTGCCAAGGCAATGGGCAGATCAAAATGAACACCGCTTTTTTTCTTCTCCGAAGGCGCCAAATGGACGGTAATACGTGACAGCGGAAAGCTAAAGCCGGAGTGTTTGATAGCGCTACGCACTCGCTCGCGCGACTCTTCTACTGCCTTATCAGCTAAACCAACAATAATAAACCCCGGCAGACCGGATGCAACATCAACCTCTACTTCGACTGCGGTAGCACTAATTCCGCTGACCACCGCACTGCGAATTTTGGCCAAAGCCATTACAGAATAACCAAATTTTCGAATAACCAAATCATCGAAAAATTTCCAAATGTACTAATCTCCAAAAGTTGATGATTTAGTGGTTTCGTCATTTTTTGGTTATTTGATAATTAGAATATTCGATAATTACCCATGGCTATGGTCCAAAGATTACCACGAAAAAACCAACCAAACAGATGGAAATAACGCCCCAACCCATGGCTACCACGGCCACCTTGCGGCCTAAAATTGCCAGGATCGTTCCGGCTACATAGGTAACTGCCAGCAGAATTAGTGTCCCCAGACTTGGTCCAAGGGTCGGCAACACTTGATCTGTCGCGGCAGAAAAACCGCTAATCTTCCCCGCCGAGGCACCCACTAGCCCAACCAAAGCGACTACCAGCACCGACGAAATCGCCACATTTGGTTTCAATGGGCCCCCTGAGACGTGGGCGGAATTTTTAGCGCGCCATTCCGAGAGCGTAGCGAGCTGGCCTTTGGGGTAAAAACTGCCGTCGCAGTCGTTGCAGCGCCAGTAGCGACTGCCCGCCGGCAGCTCACTGCTGTCAACTTCTTCCAAAAGCGACTGATCCTGCGGACAAACAAGATCGGTATTTTTCATCGAGTAATTTGCGGAAGCAGAATCTTGTTCTAACACCGAAGAAAGCTCGAGGTCGGATGCCGGTTCTCTTTCAAACCAAAAACCGCTGCACTGATTGCACCGTTTAGCGTAAATCGACGAGCCTGAGCGCGAGCGAAAAGTTACGCCGTCAAATTCGCCGCCACAAACCGGACACTTCAATTCCCCCTCCAATCCATAACTTCAATTTAGCCTAAATTTGGCCAGTTTCAAGAAATGCTACAATGCATTCGGAGTGTTCAACCGTGGCATTCCCTCATCCTGACGAGCCGGTGGTCCAGGGAAGGATAGCCGGCTCAACCCTTTAGAAATCGAGACACCAGGCTACTTGCTTCTGCCGCACTTGCGGGGGTGTGTACTTTTCCGTGATGCCGCCACCAGGTTATCTGTCGGCGGATGTACTGACGGCTGGCAGTCTGAAATTGCTCAATCGCTTCCTTGCGGCTTAATTGTCCGGAGACATTTCGGTGGGCGTATCGATAGTCGAGACCGATTTTTTCAAGCCACTCGTCCGAAACGCCGCTTTCTAGTAACCGCTTTGTCTCAGCGATTAAATCGTCAAAAATTTTTACAAAACGCTTGTCAGACTTCTCATTCAAAACTACCCTGTCGATGTCCGGCATTAGTATCAGTGACTCAAAATCGACCGCTTGATTGTTTTTAGCGCCGCGACCGCCGCCCAATTTGTAGCCCTCCAGTAGCGCCGTCACATACAGCCCGGTGCCGCCAACAATTATTGGTAATTGTCCCTTTTCCATTATCGGTTCTAACCAATAACGTGCCTGTAATAACCAGTCGTGGAGAGTGAAGCGCTCGCCCGGATCGACAATATCGATCAGCAGTTGCCCAATTCCGTCGATGGTTCGGCAGGGTTGGTCATCACACCTGCCAGGTGTACCCTCTTTGTTAGTGCCAATATCCAGCCCACGATAAACCTGCCGCGAGTCGGCCGAGATTATCACCCCATTGAACTTCTTGGCCAGGTGAATCGCTAATTTTGTTTTGCCACTTCCCGTTGGCCCAACAACGGCAACCATCCGACCCTTGCTTTGCTTCATTGGTTAATTATATGGTAGGTTTTACAAGATGCTAATCCTTGAAAATATCCACAAAACCTATTTTACCCGAACCAGCGAAACAAAGGTGATTAACGGCATCTCACTGACGGTGAAAAAAGGACAGGTTTTCGGGTTTCTTGGCCCCAACGGCGCTGGCAAAACCACGACGGTAAAAATGATTGTCGGCTTGCTTTTTCCTGATTCGGGCACATCGACAGTTCAAAATCTGCCCTCAGATAGCCTCGAAGCCAAGCGTTTGATTGGTTTTATGCCGGAGAATCCGCAGTTTTATAACCACTTAAATGCCGCCGAAGTGATGGATTTCGCGGGAAACTTATTCGATTTAGATGAAAAAATCATCAAAAAGCGCACCAAAGACCTGCTGCAGAAAGTTGGTCTTGGTTCTTCCAGTAAGTTGCCGGTAAGAAAATTCTCCAAGGGAATGCTTCAGCGCCTGGCGTTTGCTGTTGCGTTGATTAACGAGCCGAAACTGCTGGTTCTGGACGAACCGCTCGACGGGCTCGATCCGCTTGGGCGGCTCGACTTCAAGAAACTCCTTCTTGACCTAAAAAGACGCGGCGCCACAATATTTTTCAGCTCACATATTCTTGCCGACGTCGAAGAGATCTGTGATGAGATTGCTATATTGAATAACGGAAAGATAATCCGCCAAGGGATGCCGAAAAAGCTAATTGGAAGTAGCTACAAAACCCTCGAGGAGATGTTTGTTGAGACAATTCGCTACGATGATTAAAACCATCAAAACAATCGCTCTTAACACTTTCCGCGAGACTATTCGCGATCGGATTTTCTATTCTTTGATTGCCTTTGCGGTCCTAACGGTCGCCGCCAGCCTGTTGGCCGGGTCGGTCTCGCTCGGCCAAGACGTCCGAGTAATTGGAGATTTCAGCCTAACTGCCATTCTGGTGTTTGAGCTGATTATTACTCTATTTATCGGTACGCAGTTGGTGTGGCGAGAGATCGAGCGTAAAACAGTCTACCTCGTCTTGAGTAAACCTGTTTCGCGAGAAGCATTTTATCTGGGAAAATTCTTTGGATTATGTTTAACTCTGCTGGTTTCGGGAGTGATAATGGGCGTAATCTTCCTCTCGATTATGGCCTTCAAAACCCATGCTTTTAACTTCATCGCCGCTTTAGCAATCCTTCTAGTTATCCTGGAAGCCTGGTTGCTAACGGCCGTGGGGCTACTTTTCAGTAGTTTCACTACGCCGCTTGCAAGTGCAATTTACACCTTCTGCCTCGCCCTGATCGGCCACTCCAGTACAACAATTTGGCTGATGGCCAAGAAGGCCACGCCCGCAGTCCGCTACGTTCTGGAGTCTGTATATTATGTTTTCCCGAACTTAGAAAAGTTTAACCTACGCAATGAAGTGGCCTTTAGCTTTCAGCCCGAAGCCGGACAGATGGTGATGATTCTACTCTATTTCGTTGCCTACACCGTCGCCGTGCTGTTACTGGGAATGGCTGCGTTTCGTCGCCATGAATTCTAAAAAATCGTCTAGATCTTTTACCCTGAGCGAAGCCGAAGGGTCTCGATTTTTCTCCTTCCAGCGCTTCTCGGTCTTACTAATTATTGTAGCGCTAGTACTAACTTACGTTGTCCAGATTCGTTACGATACCTGGCGACGATACGGCGACCCAAAAATTAACGTTTCTTTTAATCAGTACATCGAGCCCCAACCGCTTTCCCCAGTATTGGCCCGTGCCGTCAGTTTCGGCGCTACCGAGTTTGTTGCCGACTACTACTGGCTAAAGACGATTCAGTACTACGGCGGCGGCGATCCGTACGGTAAATATCGCAAACTAGCCGAGCTCTTCAACCTGGTTACAGATCTCTCGCCGAAATTCACCCAGGCTTACCAGACCGGACTGATAATTTTGCCCGGTGAGGGATTTGTCGACGAAGCCATTGCTCTTGGCAAAAAGGGCGAGAAAAACCTGCCCGAATCCTGGGAAATGCCGTACTACACCGGGCTCGTCTACCATATGCAAAAGAAGGACTACATCAATGCGGCTCGGGAGTTCAAAAAAGCCGCCGTCTTGCCGGGTGCGCCGCCGATCGTCAAGCTATTCGTTGGAATATATTACAATCTAGGTGACGAGCGAAAACTAGCCTACGAGATATTCAGGACCGTTTATCAAACGACCGATTCGGCTTTTGTTAAGGAGCGGGCCGCCAAATACGTTGCTCACTTGAAGATAGTTTTTGAATTAGAGGACGCGGTGAAAAAATTCCGTCGGGTGAATTCCCGCGTTCCCGACAGCTTGCCAGAGCTCGTGACGACCGGTTTTATTAAACGAATTCCGGCTAGTCCGTTGACGGTTAAGCTGTCGATAAACCCAAAGACCGGCGCGATAATTGACGATAAACGTTAAGTGTCTTGGCTGATAAAAGCCTGCCAGATTGCGGCCGCCAACTTTTTATGATCGTGGTGAAGCGGATTTTTCTCGTCGACAATATCAGTTGCCATTACTGGCACTCCCGCGACCGTTTTTCCTTCCGAGGTGATGTTACGCACACTGCCTAAGTTACCCTCGGATTTTGAGCTACTTAAAATTTTTGTGTTAACAATCACTCCGTCAAGCCGGGATGAACCGATATGTTCTCGCAGCGCGGCAACATGATCTTCGATACTGAACTTTTCCGTCTCGCCGCGCTCCGTAGAGACGTTGGCGATGTAGTACTTTACGGCCGTCGATTTCTTAAAAGACCGACGCAGGTCTTTGATTAAGAAGTTAGGTAGAATGCTGGTGTATAGGCTACCCGGTCCGATTAGGATCAGATCGGCGCTTTCAATAAACCGCAAGGCGGTTGGGTTAGCACCAGCATCTGGCGGCAGAAGTGACAAGCTCTTTATGCCAAAACGGTGTCCGAGAATTGGTATCTCAACTTCCCCCAGAGCCTGCAGGCCGTTCTTCAGTTCCGCAACCAGGCTCACGTGATCGTAAGTTGAGGGGATAACCTCTCCTTTGATCGACAGGATCTTGCCACATGCTTCGATGGCGGATTCAAAATCACCCGTTAAGTCCGAGAGCGCCAACAGCAGCAGATTGCCCAACGAATGCCCCGACAATCCGCGACCGCGATCGAATCGATACTCAAAGAGTTTCGTCATCAGCGTCTCGTCGCTGGAGAGTGCCGCCAAGCATTTGCGCACATCCCCCGGCGGCAGAGTGCCCATTTCGCGCGAGAGTCGGCCCGAGGAGGCGCCGTTATCGGTCATCGTGACAATTCCAGACAAACTCACGGGGTAGTATTTCAAACCTCGCAACAGCGTTGCTAAACCTGTACCTCCGCCAATTGCCACAACTTTAGGATAATGTTTCATCAAATTGACACCTGTAATTCTTAACGCACTTGGGCTTACGGCACAAGGGGGTAGATGTAACCAGCGTCCTGTGGCTCGATCGGGTCGGTCCAACTTTGCAGGACAAAATTGGCTTTCACCCGCGACACCTGGGTATCAAGATTAGCCTCGACAACAACTTGAAAGACACCGAGATCATGGAAATCGTTGAGCTTGAAACGGGAGACGTACTCGCCAAGTTCGTCGGCGGCTGCTTGAACAGTTTGGGTGCTGTTGACCCGACCGTCGGGATTGATAACCACAACTTTTAACCTTGCAAAAGGCACTGTTTTTACAAGAATGCTCTGGATCTGCCCCAGCTTAACGTAAGGACGAGTGAGTCTGAGAGTTAGGGGCAAGCTGAGCGATTCCTCTGTTGTCACTGGGGACGTTAGCACTCGCTCGCTAATAACTATCGGGTCATTATTGCGCGTCTGCTGACGATCCCAGCCAACCGCCGCCGCTGTTGAGGCAATAACAAGTACCGTGAAAAAGGTGTTTCGAATGGCCTTACCCATTGGGTCATTGTAACAAGCTCTTCGCGGCAAAGACAACGAGGTTTGAACGTGTGTAGAAAAACTAGTATGTTTTATGGACTGATGAGTGACATCCAATTTGACATCGCGATTATTGGTTCCGGCATGGCCGGACTGTCGGCCGCAATTTATGCGGGCCGTTACGAGATGAGAACGGTAATAATTGGCGACGAGCCAGGTGGCGCAACGGCTTCTGCTTGGACAATTGAAAACTACCCGGGATATAAAGAAATCGACGGGTACGATTTGATTATGAAAGTGAAGGACCAAGCCGAATCTTTGGGTGCCAAAGTACTTCACGATAAAGTTATTTCGGTAGACAAAACAGGCGAAACATTCAGCCTAGGAACTGAGTCGGGTCAGACTGTAGCCGCTAAAACTTTACTTTTTGCTCACGGCGCTGCGAGGCGCAAATTAAAGCTACCGAAAGAAGATGATTTTGCCCTGGGCAAAGGCGTTCATTACTGCACCACCTGCGACGGCCCGCTCTATAAAGGTAAAACTATCGGCATCGTTGGCGGCGGTGATGCGGCGATCAAAGGAGCAAATTTGGCCGTCCAGTATGCGGAGAAAATTCACATTATTGAAATTACAAACTCACTCAAACCCGAGCCGGTCAATATGGCTCGATTACAGCCATTTATTAATTCAGGCAAAGTGGAGGTCCATCTTGAAACCGAAATCGTCGAGCTACTCGGCAACGATCGGCTAACTGGCGTCAGAACCAAGGAAGGCAAAGAGTTTGTTTTGGACGGCTTGTTCGTGGAAATTGGCGCCGTACCGGAGATGGCACTGGCAACGAAACTGGATGTCAAACTCGATGATTACGGTTATATCGCGGTCAATAACGAAATGGAAACCAACATCCCGGGGATTTATGCCGCCGGTGACTCCACCAACTTCTTTGGCCATTTCAAACAAGACATCACCGCCGCCGCCATGGGCGCCGTCGCCGCAACAAGTGCGTTTAATTATTTGCAAAAACCAAAGGATTAGTAGGCCCGGCGGGAATCTTCACTTCGTTCAGTTCCCACCCGTCCTCCAAGAGTTATTTCATTCTGCTGTAGGCCCGGCGGGAATACTCCTTTCAGTCATTTCCCTTGGGCTTCCAACGATATTCGTTCTGTTGTAGGCCCGGCGGGAATCGAACCCGCTACGCTCTCCTTAAAAGGGAGACGCTCTACCAATGAGCTACGAGCCTATGAGGCAACCTAAGCAAAACATCCGGTGAATGTTTTGCAACTGCCGAACGGAAGCAACGAAAAATGGGATAATTTTCTCCGCATTTTGCAGTTGCGAGTGCTTCCTCTAAGTACAAATTTTACCTCAAAACTCCTTTCGACTCAATTGGCCGTAACCACTTTGTTGCGGCCGGAATTTTTGGCGCGGTAGAGCGCTTCGTCGGCTTTTTTGATCAGTGCATCCAAATTCAGATCGGCTGAGAGTGCAGACACACCAAAACTAGCGGTAATTTTAATAATTTCGTCTTTGTATTTGATCGGTCTTTCGGCGATTTTAACCCGTAAATGTTCGGCAATTTTTCGGGAGTCTTGCAGGTTTGCCCCAATTAACCCCAGCACAATCTCTTCGCCGCCGTAGCGACCAACGATATCAATCTCGCGGACGTTCTCTTTCAAAACTTTGGCGATACTTTTTAGCGCCAGATCCCCAGCTTGGTGGCCGAACGTATCGTTTACTTTTTTGAAATGATCGACGTCGACAAAAACCAGCGATAGCGCCCGAACAACTAGTGCCTTACGACGATCTGGGTGAGATAGCTGGAAACCAACCTCGCGCGCCCAGGGCTTTAGCAGCTCCATCAACCCTTTGCGGTTGAGTATCTTGGTTAACTCGTCGGTGGTTAGCTGTTCACGCAGTCGGGCAATCTCTTGCTCGAGCGTGATGATTCGCTGCTCTTCTTTGCTGATAGCCATTTATCACAGGTTAACACACCGTGAAAAAACAAAGAACCCGCGTTGACTCTGCCCCCGCAATCTGTTAGGATGGCTACTCTTAGGCTCGGGTTTACATCCGGCTTAGGTAAGAGACCATTGGAGGGAAACTCTTGAGTAAACACGGAAGAGACTTTGTCGACCATACAACGAGCAAGAGAGCAATGGGGATTATTTCCCGGCGCTCCGAGATACGAGGGTTCAGCATTCTGCCAAGAAGATTGTTGCAGGGTGCCAAGAATCGCCGTCCCGCTCGGCTGCCCGAGGGCTCTCGGCACGACAAAGAGTAAGCCGACGTTCGTCATCCGGCCGCCCGTCGTCACACGAAGCTGTGTGGGGCGAGGCGGCCACCGTCTGCACTTTAGGAGATATATGAGAAAAGAGTATCGAAAGCTTTGGCAAATCTTGACCCTATTATGGGATCCCTTGCATCTGGCCGGGCACACCGACCATCACTTCAGCCCGAACGATCTGCGCCTGATTCAGGAGGTTTTCTACCTCTTTCAATGGGCGACGGCGACCGATCTGGGCTATCGGTACCAGATGAGTGGCTGTCGGACCAGAATTGGTTCGCTGGAACTGGAAGGTAACTTGTTGGGCTTTGAGGACGACCCAGATACTGACCGGATCGCACCTCCGAAAAGGTTGCTCGAGGAAACGGAGAGTCTTGCCCTGAGACGTTTTGCCCAAATCTGGGATCATCTCCCGAAGAGAAGCGAACGTGTCATCAGTACGCGTAAGTTCATCGCCATGATCGCTCACCATAACTACCTGATGCATGTGAACCACAGAAAACCAATCGATGTCGACAGAGAGTTTGATCAGAAATACCGCTCCCTGAATGAAGAGAGGTATTGGAAGCTGGTGGTTCAGCGTGAGCACTTCCTCGGCCTGCTCTATGCCATTGCTACGGAAAGCCACGACTCTGAAAGAAGAAATCTGTCCAAGTCGTAGTTAAGCACATCCAAAGCCGGCCTCAGTGCCGGCAGTTTTTTGCGCGATATTTTAGTAATCCGAGCTTCGGCTCTTGCCCAAGCCCCCGGTGGCCACCAGAGCAATAATCGGTGCGATTGTCCACCAAAGCTCACGGTCGATGAAAATTCGGGCAATTCGTGAGTGAGCGGCAAACTGGGTCGCCGCCTCTTTATCCATAAACGAGAAGATCGCCGTCAGAATTAAAGCCGAATTCAAAAAGCTAAACAGCGCCAACTCAAAGGCTGAAAGTTTCGAACTAGAACTTGAGCCACCGCGGCCCAATCCCGAGCGAACCGAGACAACGATTGTCGTCAGAATAAACAGTCCTGCCGAAACTGAGAACGGGCTGGCGTTCGCCTTCACAAATAGCTGGTCACCAACAGTCTTGTTGCCTTGGAAAAAATCCTGAGCCGACGGCCCAATCACCGTAGCGACAACAATTCCAGCATAAATCGCCAACAACGTCACCACCACCTTGTCGCGTTGCAACACAAAGGAGTAGCCGATGCTAACAATGAAAAAGATGGTTAAGAATAGGTCCCAACTTGGTACAGCTTGCACTCTCTTGTTCCTCCTACAAATTAGTATCCAAGCAACTGGGTTGAGTGTCAAATGGTTCCTATCGCTTTCAGCGGTGTGAGTTTGCAACTGCACCGCAGCTTTTTTGTGGGGAGGAGGGGCTCGTAGTTGCGAAGGCCGCCCCTACCTCCCCACACCCCATACCTGGCCACGCTTCCCTTCGGGGAGAGGTGAAAACCGGCTCCTCGCCACCGGAAGGATCTCGCTACGCTCCGATTTCTCGCCAAGCTTTGAAATCGCTGTGGCAGTCGCCAGTTTTCGGTTATTGATGATTGGCGAGCGCAAGAGCATAATCTCTAATCCATATCTTTTGCCAGCCTCAGCAGTTAAAATAATCCCGCATACCCTAAAGGAGGTGATGCGTTGAAGAAACTTAACAGTTCGACAGAAGTCCACTGCCTCCCGCGGGTTATCCAGGGAGGGATGGGATTCAATATCTCGATCTGGCCGCTAGCACGAATCGTCTCGATGCTTGGCCAACTTGGTACCGTGTCGGGTGTCGGTGCAGATATTCTGCTAGCGCGGCTTTTGCAAGAAGGCGATCTAGGTGGACACCTTCGACGCGCTTTGGCAACTTTTCCGTTCCAGAATATGGCCAAAGGGGTGCTTGACGAGTATTTCGTCGAAGGCGGGATTCCGGCTGGAGCAAAGTACAAGGGTAAACCAGTTTTTACTGTCAAACCCCCGGCTCGCTTGATCGCTCTGACAATTTGCGCTAACTACGCCTTTGTCTACTTAGCGAAAGAGGGACACAGTAATCCGGTCAGCATCAACTACATGGCGAAAATTTCCATGTCACTGATGTGCGGTATCCTTGGTGCGATGATGGCTGGTGTGGACTTCGTAACCGTGGGTGCTGGCATACCGCGACAAATCCCTGACGTGATCGACGCGATCGCCGAAGGAAGAGTAGTCCACTACGACGTAGATTACGCCGGTATCGACGGAAAGACCAAGAAGTATGCGATGAGTTTTGATCCCAAAAAGTTCTTCGGAAGCGAATTGCCGCCGATGAAGAAGCCGGGATTCATTCCCATCGTTGCCTCGACCGCCCTTGCCATTCTCTTTGCGACGAAGATCGAAGGAGATATCGCCGCTCTTGTCGTTGAAGGGCCAACGGCTGGCGGGCATAACGCTCCGCCGAGAACCCCCGCGATAAACGCTGACGGCGAACAAATTCTTGTCTACGGCGAAAAGGATGTTGTCGACTATGCCAAGCTCGTCGCACTCGGTGTGCGGTTCTATATCGGTGGTTCTTGCGCCTCACCGGAAAGACTCCGCTGGGCACTGTCGGTCGGCGCAATGGGCATCCAAGTCGGCTCTATGTTTGCTTTCAGTGACGATTCCGGAATGGATCCTGAAATTCGCCGCGAAGTTCGGAGGCAGGGGTACAATGGCACATTGAAAGTTCGTACTGATATGGACATCTCTCCAACAGGATATCCTTTTCAAGTTGTAGAGCTGGAAGGGACGATCGCTGACCCAGAGGTCTTCAGGAAGAGAGATCGCGTCTGTAATCAGTGCGCTCTGGTCTCTCTGTACGAGAAGCCAGACGGTTCCATCGGCTACAGATGCGCCGCCGAACCGGAGAAGAAGTATACCGCTAAGGGCGGGAAACTCGAAGATACCGTCGGCAGGGGATGTCTCTGTAATGGTCTGATGGTCACGGCCAGATTAGGCAACAAGGGAGAGCCCGCGGTCGTAACTGCGGGAAATCTGGATTTTCTCCCGTTCCTGATGGATGGTCCGAACGACTCATACGGTGCTAAGCAGGCAATCGAATACCTGCTTGGCAATACTGTCTGAGCCCGACTCCTTTGCGCGGCCCCCGGTGGCCGCGCATTATTTTTTATAAACCGATATTGTTTCTCTTAGTTTTTTTGGTTACAACTTGACTATGAACCTTACAGAGCATCGCAGGGCTCATGTTGGTAGTTTGCGCAAAACCACTCTGGGCATCATTCGCAAGGGCGATCTGGTGAACTTGGCAATGAAGAAACGAGGTTTTGGGGAAGGCAAGTGGAACTTCTCTGGTGGAAAAACCGAGGAAGAGCTGAACGAATCGCCGGAAGATTGCGTTGTTCGTGAAACTAGAGACGAACTTGGCACTGACCTCATCAAGGTTCGGCTGGTGGCAATTCTGTATTTCTACTTCTCAGACGTGGCACCGGAGAAGAGATGGAATCAGAAATGCTACGTCTACGAGGCTGAAAAGTGGGAGGGCGATCCAGCTGAAAGCGAAGAGATGGCACCAAAGTGGTGGAAGCGTCACAACATCCCCTACCACGAGATGTGGCAAGAGGATGAGAGCTGGATTGAACCAGTTCTTGATGGGAAAATCCTGACCGGTTATTTCCTTTTCACCTCTAAAGACGAGTGCCTCGAAAAAAAGATCGTAATCGGCCAGATCATCGATGAATGACCAATTGCCCGGGCCCCAAGCTCGGGCAACCGTTTGTCCAACGAACTGCCGCCCCAATCAGCCAAGTCGAGTCTCGAATCTGATGTGCTACACTAACCGCAATGGAAAACGTCATTGAGCTTACCGGCGACCCGGTCGCTTCGGCCAAAGAGGCCGGGTTGCGTTACTTTCGCGAAGACCAACTAACAATCAAACGCGCTAAACGCGGCGACAAGTTTTACTATTACAAAAAAGAAGACGAAAACATCACCGAACCAGAAACGCTTGAGAGAATTCGTTCGCTCGTCCTGCCGCCGGGCTGGGAGAATGTCGTCATCTCGCCCGTTGCTAACAGCCATCTGCAAGCAATCGGCACCGACGAGAAAGGCCGCAAACAGTACCGCTACCATCCCGACTGGTTAAAATTTCGCGATCAGTCCAAATTTGAAAAAACAATCGAATTTGGCAAGGCTCTGCCAAAAATCCGCTCCCAAATGTCCGAAGACATGAACAAGCAGGGCCTGCCACGGGAAAAGGTCTTAGCGACAATCGTTAAATTACTCGAGAAAACAATGATTCGCGTCGGCAACGAGCAGTACGCCAAAGAAAACCAATCGTACGGCCTAACCACTTTGCGTAACCGTCACGTCGAGGTTGGCTCGATTAAAGTCACTATCAACTTCAAGGGTAAAAGCGGCCAGTTTCACACCGTCGAGTTCGAAGATCGCCGCCTGGCTCGCCTGATCGGCAGGCTCCAAGACTTGCCCGGGCAAGAGCTATTTCAATTTATTGACGAGGATGACAACCTGCACGGTATCGATTCGGCAGATGTCAACGAGTATATCCAAGATGCATCTGGCGAAGAGTTCACCGCCAAAGATTTTCGTACCTGGCGAGGGACGATTTTGGCGGCGATTCTGCTCTCTGAGTGTCAGCGCGCCAAAACCGAACGCGAGAACAAAAAGTTGATCACTGCCACGATTAAAACCGTCGCCGCCGAGCTTGGTAATACGCCCACCGTTTGTCGTAAATGTTACGTCCACCCGTTTGTTTTGGAAAGCTTCTTGAGCGGAAATGGCCCCAAAGTCGATACTATCAGCACTCTTGAAGTAGATACCGTTGGTTTGCTGCCCGAAGAAGAAGTGGTGCTGGAATTTCTCGAAGCCAACGCCGGTTAACTTAAGTTTTTTAGCTGTTCGTACAGCTCTCTTTGTTCACGAGAGAGACGAACCCGGCCGGGAATATCATCTTGAAAAAGTTTTGCTTGACTCAACCAAGAGTAAGTCGTAATCTTTCCCTGCCCCATCTTCGCTGGAATTCTTCGCCCTTTCACATCAACCACAACAGGAGTAACAGATGTCAAACAAACCAATATTGGCCGCTCCTGTCGAGGGAGCAGCTTTTCGTCACTTCTTTCTGAAGGATGTGAACCCTCTCGGCGGCAGAACCAAACGTCGTCACATTTCCGCACCTAACGCTCAAATGCGAGAGGTTCATAGCGCACTGATTAGCTACCTTCGTTCGCTACCAGCCGATCTTTCCGCGGCCACCGGCGCCAGGAAAGGCCATTCGTCAATCACCAACATCTTTCCGCACCGAAACAATAGGTACTTTTTGCTGTTAGACATCAAGGATGCTTACGGAACAGTTGACGAAGAGAAGTTGGTCCAGGTCTTGTTGGAGCTTGATCCAACTCTGCCGCGCGATCTATTTGGATCTGAAGTAGTCACACAGTTCCTCCAGCGCTACTGTCTTAACAACAAAGGCGGCCTGCTCACTGGAGCACCAGCCTCGCCCGATCTCTACAATCTCTACGTGGCAGTCCTGCTCGACAGCAAACTCATAGAGCTCTGCAAGCAGTACGGTCTGACGTACACCCGTTATCTCGACGACATCACCTTGTCGTCAATGACGAGAATCGGCAAGAAGAAACGCCAGGCCATCTACGGCCTGATGCGCGAAGCTGGTTTGGTGATCCATGAAAGTAAGACCCAAATCCTTGACCTGAACCGCGGGCCAGTCAAGATCGCTGGATTCACACTCAATCAGAATCGGAGCATCATCCTGCCACGCAGCTACCTCGGCAAGATTCGCGGTGCTATTCACAACGCGATCGAAAAAGGTCTGTGTGACAAGGCGACTCAGGTGCAGATCAGCGGGATGATGAGCCAGCTACTCGCCTCACTGCAAGACCCCTCAGTTCGTCGGAAAGGTGGTCGGCGTTACCGTCGAAGACCCAACTCCACTGAGAAGCGAGTAATGGATCGATACTGCGCGTACCGCCAGCTCTGCGCTCAAACCATCTCGCCAAAATTGGCCACTTCCTGAACGGGGTGGTCAATCTTTTTAGACTTGATTTCCATTTCACCGTTGATACGGTTGGTTTAAGCGTACCTGACAATGCTCTAGCCCCTCTGGGAAAGTCTAGAGCGCGCTCAAAAGGCCTGGGGATCGTTTAAGCCAAACAGCGATCTGTAACTCGTCCGAGTGAGAGCTCTGGCTCTCGACGCCGAGTAAACTCGGTGGCAAGCGCTCAAGTGCTTGTCTTGCTATCGCCTTCGGGGGATGGCTCTGAACGTTTCGATCCTTTCGATTCGTCCGTTGGTTGCGGTTGAAGCGACCTTCGATCTCAGCGATGAACGTAAAGCTGTTGGTGATGCGGTCTCCCAGGCCGCTGACTTAGGAGGCTCTTTTCAGTTGCTCGTAAAGCTCTTTTTGTTCGCGAGATAGGCGGCGGGGGATGTCTATGTGGATGACTACCGTCAGATCGCCACGGCCGCGACGGGTTTGTTGACCTTTACCTCTGAACCTGTAGGACTGTCCTTCTTGGGTAGCTGGCGGGATTCTTAACTCGACCTCGTCGCCAAAATTAGTTTTAAAACGGACAGTATCGCCGAGAACCGCTTGCGGGATCGAAATTTGGAGCTGGACTTGAACCTGCGAAAAAGCCGATTCAAATAAATCTTCAAAAATTGAGCCAAAACCGCCCTGGCTCTGGCCGCCGCCAAAATTTACATTAAAGCCGTCAAAACCACCGAATCCTCCACCCTGTTGTGAAGCGCCGCCAAATCCACCGGCTCCTCGACCGACCGAGCCAAACTGGTCGTACTGGGCTTTTTTATTTTTATCACTCAAAACTTGGTAGGCCTCGTTTATTTCTTGAAACGCCGCTTTATCCCCACCTTTATCGGGATGCAGTCTATGGGCCTTACTTCGATAAGCCTTTTTTATCTCTTGCTCGCTGGCAGAACGCGAAACCCCTAAAACTTCGTAATAATCTCTAGCCATCGATGTAGTGAAGGTCTATTTTACCGTTTTCAATTGTTAAGTAACTCGCCAACTTCTCTGACAAAAACAAGCCTGAATTGGCAAATCTTGCCGTTTCGTCAAGTTCGGCTAAATGGGTGTGACCGCAGATCAGCCAGTCATTCAAAGGTAGGTTTTTGAGTTTCCATCTCTTCAGAATTTGGTTTTCATACTTGTAGATTTTAGTGTAGCGACGCCCAAAAACTGCGCAAACTATTTTTTCCGACCGAGAGACAACCCCAGAGATGAATCTCGGAAAATTTGGATTCCGGACGTCGAAAGTTCGGTCCACACCGTGCCCGTGAAAAACATGGAATGTCACCCCGTTTTGCTCGAATTCATACTTCTCCATAACTTGGTCGCAAAACTGCTCGTAGCCGTGATCCGGAAGGTTCTTCTCATGGTTTCCGGGCAGATAGATTGCTTTTTTCTGTTTCAGTATGGGGAATAATTGTTGCCACGGCGAAGTCACGAACTGGGAAAAATTAATGACGAACCCTTCGTAAAAATCGCCGTTAATAACAACTTGATCGCACGAATTTATGAGCCCACGTAGCAACTCGAATTTCTTCGGGTTAAATTTTGTAGTCAAATGGGTATCGGAAATCACCAACACTTTGCCGTCCATTACCTAAAAGTATACTGTAAAGCGTCCTTTACATAAAGCCTCCTAGCAGGCGGGATAAAAAATGCCTGCCCCGCACCGAAGTTCATTTCGGTGTGGGGGTAAAGTTTGCTTTACAATAGACCACAAGATCACAACCCAACCCCTTTAAGCTGGACATTCGCCGATATTACTGTTATGCTTGCAGAACTTTATGTGACTCCTCGGGTTCAATCCAGGACTAAGTAAAGCTAAATTGCTTTCGGATTGTTGCCCCACTCGTTAGATAGGCGGCACTACTGTTCGGGAGCTCGGTTGGAAAACCAACCAACAGTAGAAAGGCTGTAATAAGAATGAATAATACTATGCGAAGTCGCAGTCGCGGCTTTGGCAACTCTAGAGGTTTCGGAAGTCGCTCGCGACAACCGCGCTTTTCGAGTGTCCACTCCTCAATGTACGTCAACAAATCGGTTGACGTGCCCGATCAAGCTCAAGAACCGATAACTCACAGGTTTGAGGATTTTGTGCTTTCCCCAATTGTCTTGGAACGCGTAGTCGCTCGAGGCTACGTCACCCCAACCCCTATTCAAGATAAGGCTATCCCGATCGTTATGACCGGACGAGACGTTATCGGCATTGCCGATACCGGCACCGGTAAGACAGCGGCGTTTCTACTGCCGTTGCTCGACAAGATGCTAAAAGATCGCCTACAAAAAGCCTTAATAGTTGTTCCCACCCGAGAGCTAGCCGTTCAGATTGACGACGAACTGAAAGCTTTTTCGCGCGGGATGAATATCCACTCGGCCCTTTGCTTGGGCGGTAGCGGCTACGGCACTCAGTTGAACGCCCTGCGGCGTAACCCCCAGTTTGTTATCGGCACGCCGGGAAGACTGAAAGATCACGTTGGGCAACGGTCGTTGCGCTTGCACGATTTCAATAATCTCGTCCTAGACGAAGCCGATCGAATGGTAGACATGGGCTTTATTAATGATGTGCGGGAGCTCATCTCCAAACTGCCGCAAGTGCGCCAGTCACTGTTTTTTTCCGCCACCATTTCACCCGAGGTCCGGGCTCTGATTCAAAGCTTCACCACAAACCCCGAAACTATCTCGGTCAAAAAACGTGAAACTTCGCAAAACGTTGACCAGGACATCGTTCGATTTACCGACACTTTCCACAAAATGACCCTGCTACACAATATCTTGCTTCAAGAAGACGCGAAGAAAGTGCTCATTTTTGGCCGCACAAAACACGGCGTTCAAAAGTTAAATGACGCTCTGATGGAGCGAGGATTTGGCACGGCTTCAATTCACGGCAACAAAAGTCAGTCCCAGCGCCAGCGCGCTCTGAAAGATTTTAAAGAAGACCGTGTAGAAATATTAGTTGCCACGGACGTGGCCGCCCGCGGCCTGGACATCCCCGACGTTTCGCACGTTATTAACTTCGACACGCCGGAAAACTACGCCGACTATATTCACCGCATTGGCCGCACTGGCCGCATCAATAAAGCCGGCAAGGCTCTAACATTCGTGGGGATTGGCGCCTAAAAATGCCTATCCGAAACGTCGCGGTAATTGCTCACGTTGATCACGGCAAAACCACTCTGGTGGACGGTTTGCTGAAGCAATCAAAAACATTCCGCGACAACGAGGCCGAGATGTCGCAAGACTTGATTATGGATTCCAACGATCAAGAGCGCGAGCGCGGCATCACAATTTTGGCCAAAAATACTGCTGTATCTTACAACGGCATCAAAATAAATATCGTCGACACCCCGGGTCACGCCGACTTTGGCGGTGAAGTAGAACGCACCCTCAATATGACCGACAGCGCGCTTCTAATCATCGACGCCAAAGAAGGTCCGATGCCGCAAACCAAATTCGTCCTGAAAAAGGCGCTGGAAATGGGGCTCCGGCCAATTGTGGTTATTAACAAAATCGACAAACCGGATTCGCAAATTGAAAAAGTCATCCGCGAAACTTCGAATTTATTTTTGGATTTGGCTACCGACGTCACACAGCTGGAATTTCCAATTTATTACGCCATCGGCCGCGAGGGTAAGGCCTGGTCTTATATGCCCACGGTCGCCGAGCAACACGAGCCGGCTAATTTGAATCCAATTTTTGAGGCGATTCTTGAGCACGCACCGGCCCCGACCAAGGCCGATAACGAGCCGTTCCAAATGCTCGTTTCAGCGCTGGACTGGGATAGTTTCCAGGGCAAATACGCTATCGGCAAAATTACGCGCGGTGTCGCCAAGCCAGGGCTGACCGTTTCCATCGGCACGCCCGAGGGTTTCCGCGAAAACGCCAAAATCGACCGAGTTTATGTCAATCATGGCCTCAAGCGGCTGCAGGTTGAGCAAGCAGTTTCCGGCGATATTGTTGCCCTTACCGGAGTGAAGAACTGCCGCATCGGCGATACGATCGCTGACGGTGCTAGTCCTGAGGCCCTGCCGACCATCGCCATCGCCGAGCCAACGCTTAAAATGGCCGTCTCCGCCAATACGTCACCGTTTATCGGCCGCGAAGGCACGCAACTAGTTAGCCAAAAAATTCACGAACGAATTTTGAAAGAGCTGGAAGTGAACGTTTCGCTTCGAATGGAAGCGGGTGAGAACAACGAATATATTTTGTCCGGCCGAGGCGAACTGCACCTGTCGGTCTTTATTGAAACCATGCGTCGCGAAGGATTTGAGCTCCAGATCGGCAAACCACAAGTTATAACCAAAGTTATTGACGGTAAGGTACAAGAACCGATTGAAGAGCTAACCGTCGACGTTGAAAGTCCGTACGCCAGCTCAATCACCGGCGAAGTCGGTCGGCGCAAAGGGATACTTACCAAGCAAAGCGAGAACGAGGACGGTACAACTCGCCTCCTGTTTGAAATTCCGACCCGCGGTCTTTTAGGGTTGCGAAATGTTTTACTTACGCTCTCTCGCGGCACGGCCGTGATGAACTCTATCTTCCTGCACTTTGAGCCGGTTAGTGCAGCCATCAATCGTATGAGAAACGGTGCCTTAATAGCTTCCGAAACTGGCACGGCGCTGGTCTTTGGCTTGGATAACGCGCAAGAGCGCGGCGTCACCTTCATACTGCCGCAAACCCCAGTTTACGAGGGGATGATTGTCGGCTTGAATTCGCGCGACACCGATTTAGAGATGAACGTCTGTAAAGAAAAACAGAAAACCAATATGCGCGCCGCTGGTTCGGAAGATCCAACTATATTAACGCCGCCGACTGTTATGAGCCTGGAGCAGTGTATCGATTTTCTGGAAGACGACGAGCTATTGGAAGTAACGCCAAAGTCGCTGCGCTTGCGCAAAAAAATCCTGAACTCATCCTTGCGCGCCAAATCAAAAAAATAAAACTCAGTCCCTCCGGCAGAGAGGATTGAGGGAAAATTGGGGATGACGGAATTATGGATGGGTGGGTTACTTTAGCAGCTCGTAAAAATCTTTGCGTTTGCCAACAGCGATTATCGTAATCGTGTTATTTTCAAATAGGTAAACTATTCGGTAGGGAATCGACCGGACTTTGTATTTCCACTTCCTCAAGCCCTTCAGCGAACCCTTTAGAAATTTCCCGCCGTCAGGAAACTGCTTGATTTCGGCCAGCACATTTTTGTATTCAGTTATTTCTACGGCAGTAAACTTTTTGACAACCCGCAGAGCGCCGGGCTTGTAGAAAAGCTCCGGCATCGGATTTAAATACCGGCGGCTTTTTCGGAGACTAGAGTTTTATCGCCAGCAATTTTATCGAGTTTGGCGACGAGTTTGGGGTCGCTCAGCCAATCCTGATCGTCTTGTCGCAACACAACATCCACCAGCTTTTCCAAGCGGTCAATACGAGACTCTAAGTTTTTCGCCTGTGTCGGACTCATTGAGTAAATCTTATTGATTTTTCAAACGAAGATCAACCCAAAAACCTCCAAATACACTTTATGTGGTATACCACATACGGAATGCTCGGCTTCTGGGCTCATATGCCATATATAGCATATGGTGAATTAGGAATGATTATGGGTTAGAACCAATAATGCAACTAGATGGGGCGGCCACGGAACGGCCGCATGAAAGGACACTCGTTCTTTATTTTAAAGGGGAAATCTAGGCAAAAAGAAGCGGCGCGAAGGGGAATCCTCTTCGCGCCTATGATTGACGTCGTGCTCGCAGTAACGTGCGAATGGTAATGGTCCCCGTCACAATCGGGAATATGACTCCAAAAAGGGCGAATGATCCCCGAGTGCTAATGTAAGCCGAGCCCCAGCTGACGAAAACGAAAACGTTGGACGCTAGCTGTACAAGTCCTGCATACAGAGGATTCTTTAAGAGCTTCGTGAAGTGAATAACCACGAAGCAACTGAATCCGATCACTCCGGAAATCCACATCCAAAGTTCGTGGTTGCTCACTGGTTTTAAACCTCCGCGACAGGCCAAACTATACCTCCTTAACCAGTTAGAGTCAAGAGTTTAGGGTATGAAAAAGCGACGGAATGAACTAATATCATCCTTGATGGCAATAGAACTAATCGACAAATGCATTTCAATTGAACTGCTCCAGAAAAAGGCCAATGAGCAATTTGGTGGCGAACTCGTCAAAACCGTTGTTGACATCGACTCCGGTGTTATGGCCATTGGCGGAGTGATGCACGCCGACGAGGAAGCGTTCTTACTTGAGAGAGGCTCAAAGCAAAATGATCTTTGGGGTATTAATCTCCGTCCCAATGATGACGATTTGATTGAATTCGACTCGATGATCAATATCCGCCCGTCACAGAATAATCGTTCCCGATCGGTCGAAGACCAACAAATTCAAGGAAAAATTAGAAAAATCATTGCGGAACTGGTGAAATGACAGACTGGCAGTCGCATGATATCTACTATCAATTCGGCAATATCGGCAGCGAAATCGGCCGAGCGATGAAATGGAAAGGCATCAATGTTAGCCGCGCCGAAGGCGCAGCTGAACGCGCGCTGGAGCTGCTCGACTGGAGTTTGTCTGACGCGAATAACAGACCGTTTTTAAAAGAAATTGCTCGTATTCGGGAAGTCTTTACCGATTCGTTTTACAGCGATAACCAATATGGCGAAACCACAAAGAGTTGGGATGCGTATTTTCTGCCTTACGCCCTAGCCGCCAACCGCTAGCAAAAAGTCGTCAATTTGTATCAAAAAATTGAACAAAAATCCAGAACCCGATGCGACATTTAGCAAAAATTGTTATCATTTATTCATGAACTCCCAGCGCAAAATCTTTGTTTTAGTGGTATTGCTCTTATTCATTTTTATTGCCGTAGTCGCAACTTACGCCTATCTTCAACCAGATAAGGAAAGCTCTGGGATAGAAAAATCTACGACAGAAGAATCAATTGACAACTCAATAAAAATTAATGTCGATGGGGGTAAAACTAAAGTAGCTATTCCCAATCAAAATGATTGGATGAGTGAAGCTGGCTGGCCTTTCGGGAAAGGCGTAAATGCTGTGGCTTTCCCTGACGAGAAATCAAAAGCCCTTGCAGATTCACAAGCTGCTGATAACAAAGATGTAGTAGATAGCAGTACGCTGGCTTACACAGATTATTTCTATACTGGCTTCCCTAGATCATTAATTGTGTACCTAAAATTATCTGGGGCTGCAGTACCAAAAAACATTGAGGACTACCCCTTAACCTTAAACCCAATTAACAGAAAACCAACTGTCATCATTCCAACAACGAGCATCTCTACAGGCAAATATCGTTGCCTTGAAGATCGAGTTGACGAATCAGTACAAATTGGGTGTGTTCTCCTTTATAGTCAACCAGCTTCTTCAATTGAGTACAGATTACATACCGACTCAACTAATTATCAACAAGATAAAACGACATTAATTTCACAAATTTCTGGTTCTGTCATTAAATGATTTCCTCCTAGAACTTATATATTGCGGTAATCCAACCGGATCGTTGACTTTTTGGTAACTGTGTCTATAGTTACCCCAGCGTGCAAACTCGCACGGAGGAAGGAAGTAATGCCCCAAAAAGTTCTTATGACAATTCCCGCCGATGAACATTCGTGGAATCGCGTGGATGGAGTTCTGCACTCAGACTCCGGAGTTCGCCAGCTGGTGGAGAACCAGCAAACCCTCATCTGCCCGAGCTGCCACAATGCGGTCAGGGCCGTACCAGGGGAACTGCGCTGCCCCACTCCGCGTTGCGAGAACCTTGAACCGCTCACATAAGCGGAACTCCCGGATCGGCTCGGTTGAACTTGTTTCGACCGAGCCAGTTTTTCTTTAGTAATTTGTAGTAAAAATCCAGAGTTTGGGTGAGGGGTTTGGGCAAAAGGATGACGTGAGGGAACAAGTCCCTCACGTCGGATTTCGTTTTGCGATTTTACGACTTAGCTTAGCAAAGTCGGCAACGGCTATTTGCTCGACTAACTCGGAAACTCTCCGCCAACGCAAACAAAACTCACCGATGTGTGGTATGCATGAACCGTAGATATCGTACTTGGCGGCGACAACAATTGGGATTGTCTCGCTGAGACAATAACCTATGTCCAGTAGCATCTTCTCGGTCAGGACACCTTCCTGAAGGACAAAGAGAAAGTCACAAGTCGCAATGGTTGAAAAATCGCTAAGTGTCCACTCTCTTGAAAGTAAGATCCTTCTTCCTCGATGCTGTTCGCTATCGAAGGTCTCATCATGGGGGTTAATGCCCTTGGCTTTGAAAGCATCGACTATCGCACTCAGGTCTTGTCTAGACACGCCCCCCACGGGCTCCAAACTGAAAATGGAGTGTGAGTAATCAATAAATGTACGCAACACGAGCCTCCCGCTGAAAACATATTCCAGCCGCCAAATTGTACCGAAAAATTGAGCAAATATCCAGAGCCCGGGTGGAAGTTTGGGGTATGAAAATGGCGCCCAGCTCCAGCTTGTAGACTGGGGCTGAGCGCCTGGCAAGAACCGTGCGAGTTTTAGCTTGACTGCGTCGCGTCTTCGATCCTCAGATTTCCAATTGACATGGGCTGGGGCGGATCATCCTTCGTCCACTCCAGAACCTTGAGGATCGTGCCGTCGGGAAGCCGGATCAACAGATCGTCGGTCTGTACTACCCGGGGAGCAGTGTACTGCTTGTCTCCCCATCTGAACGTTATCATGTCTGGCATTACTGTCTCCCTGTATTGAGCGCAATGTGACTTGCGTTGTTATTACCCCTCAACACGGTCGGAATTATTTCATATTTCCCCTGTAAGGTCAAGGTGTTGGGGAGAGAATTGCACGAAAATCCAGAGCCCGGGATTGATTGCGAGTTTATCGGACAGCATAATTTGCGGATTGGTTGGTTGATTCCGCCGGCGACCTAAGATTGTTGGAATTAATTCTTTACAAACTGTGCTCGGTATCTCTAAAGAATTTTGCGTATTGTTGATTGAATTTTTTCATTTCAGGAGCACCGAAAGTAGTATTTTGCGAGAATCCTCTCATCTCATATCCGCTAGCACCCTTGTACATCCATGCAGTAAAGAGTTTGTCCGGTTTATCAACAAATACGATATTGATCAGTTCACCACCCCAATTGTATTCATTCCTCGCAAAGACAATGAATTTACTTTGATAGTATTCCTTGTCAAATGAATCTAGGCCGTAAACCGTACCGTCATCACCCGTGCTTGAATCGATTGCTGTTGTGGTATCTCCGAATCCAGTATCAATATTCCCGTCCAAGTAATTGTTCAATGAAGTTCGTATGGCAATCACGAATGGATTTTCATAGACGATATAGTAATCCTTGAGCTGCTCAGCAGAAAAATCAAGTTCTGTAAAAGTTTCTTCAGCCGAAGAAACGCTAGTGTTTTGTTCGCTTGCCTGATTTGGTGAGTAGAGAATATACCCAACAGCTAAAAGAAGAACTAGCACTCCACCAAATAGTAAATTTTTTCTTTTCATTCTGCCTTGATTATACTACTCACTCAAAATTTCGCTTCGGCCCGAGTGATAGACGCATTCGTCACATCCTTCTTTAATAATTTTTGCTAAAACGGTGGCTCGTCGCCGGTTGGCAAAGACTGGAGGTGGTGAGCAATCTCTTCGCCTTTGTGGCGGTAGGCGCACCATTTGCAGGTTTCGCCTTCGTCCGGCAACGGGCCGACCAGTAGGGTGTTCACTTCTTTCATAAAATTCATAAAACCGTCGTGGTTATATTCCACTTCCAGCCACTGCGGTGGGAAAGTTAGGTTGGCCTGACCGTTTTCGAACAAGACACTTTCTGGATAGAAAATTAGCAGCGCCAGTTTAGATATTTTCAACGGATCGCCTTCGTCCGGGTTTTCCAGGGCGTATTGATACGCCCAGAGCTGGCTTTGATACATCTGGGCTTTTCCGTCGCTGGGTTTAGAGATTTTCAGATCCACCAGCGTGTGCGTTCCGTCCGAATTTTAACGAGTAAGTCGTATTTGCCGCCGATAAACACAGAAGTACCAGGGATTGGCTGAGACTTAACAAAACCTTCCTGTTTAATTACTTCGCCATCTGGCAGATCGGCAGAGATCGATCGCAGGTTTTTACCGACGACGCTGTTTTGCATCAGTGAATTCATCGTCAAAAATACCCCCGGCATCGACATGCTCGGCTGGCCAATTTTTTCTTTGACTTTCAAGCAGTAGCAAAGCTTGCACTCCTCGTACAAATACGCGAAATCAGATGGGGAAAGTTTATGCATTATCCTCCAATTTCCTGGTTTCCTCTTTGAAATTAGCCGGGCTGATGACTTTTTTGTTCGTTTCTTTCTCCAGTTGTTTGCGGCCTTGGCCGGCCACACCACCGCCACGGATGGCGGCGTCCTTATTTTGGTCGAACCCTTGAGCGTCGTCTTCGCGGGCAATTTCAGTCGTAGAAGCTTCGCCAAGCATACTAAAGATTAGCTCGAGGTCAGTCATGTGGTCACGCAGGTTCTCTCGTTCCAAACCTTTGAGTTTTTTGTATTCTGACGGTGTCACTCCAAACGCTGCCCTGGAAATCTCCGCCGTCAAAATTGAATATTCTCTGCCTTCTTGCACTCCCCGTTTCTGCCACTCGTCGGTTAGCTCTCCCCGCACAACAATACCCCGGACCCGTTTTTCGATCCAGCCGTCGGAATAGCCTTTGGCTTTATACAGTGCTTTCATCCGTTTTTGGGCGAGCTCTGGGTCTTCGATCTCTTGAACCCGTTCATAACCGACTTTCGCCAGCCATCGCTTGAACGGCTCGGCTTTGGGTGATGGAATCGACTGAACCAGGCGAAAGATACCCTCGGTGTGCCAACATAAAAGTTTTTGCTTGCCACCCGGTGTATCGAATGACAAAGCAAGGGGGGGTTCAATTTGAACCCCCCCTTTTTCCACCGGCTCAAAAAGCGAATTCAGTTCGATATCTCGATTGCGAATATTTTTTAAATACTGGGCTGGATTGGCGGAATCGGTAAGCGCCACAATAATGTCATTAATAACAAACCACCATTCGTTTTTATGAATAACCTTCCGGACTTCCTTTTTCTGGAAGATCGCAATTTTATTTAGTTCGTCGCCCATGTATTGATTGTTCGGCTTTTATACGGGTCTTGTCAAGAGCGAGCGAATACAGAAATCTTTTCTGCCTTCATTCTCACGCATGTACCCCCAGACTCGCAATCCGAGAATTTCGTGCATTTATAAATTCAATGGTAGCCTTTTTGTATGCCCTGTATGCAATCAAATCTCTAGGAACGGATGGTGTAGAAAAAGAATCAAACGGCATCAAGAACTTTATACCTTTATAATCATTCGTTGTTAAATCCTGAAGTAAAAAATGGTCTACAAATCTTCGAAAATCTTTAAATATCGAAAAATAATCTGAGTTAGCAGTTAAGACTGCTGTCATTGGGCTATCCACGCCCAGATAGTAACGACGAATACATTCCATTGTTAAATCTAGGCGATCAGCAATCATTGAGTTGAATCCACGCTCAACATTGATCGTACGAAACCCCGGCTTGGCTACACCGGGCCAGACCATCATACCGCCGATAGTGTAGCCAATTGCACGAAAAGCGTCATTTTCCTTCTCCGTAAATTGACCAACTATATGTTCCATCCTCTTCCAGCGCGTAAATGTAGGTATACAAGAGTCGCTAGTCAAAACAAATTTTCCTAACTCGGATTGGTGCAGTAAATATTTACTCTTGTATGAATCGTCCAAATCAAAGAGCTTGCCACTTGGCAATGGCTTGCTCCATAAAGCTTTGTGATAACGTCGTAGAGTGGGGCTGTAGGTATCTGGGTCTTTTCCAACTGGCGTGTCAGTTCGAAAATCAAAGGATATATCTATAAGATCATTCATGTTCGATTTTGAACGGGAAGTTTTATGCATTACTTCGTCGTCTTACCTGGTTTATACTCCGTCACGACTCCATTATTCGCTATCGAAAAAATGTGTAATTTCAGGTGCTTCCGTACATAGGACGAAACTCTCCTTAGCGCTAAATTTGCTATCAGCTCGGGGAGCGCCAGACCGTAATAATACCCTGCCTTTGGGTTTTGGATGCGCGTAATGATTTGCCCAAGGCTGTAGATAAACGAAACCTCCCGACTCGAGCTTTTGCTTTTCGTAGACTCTCTCGGCTCTCCTTTACACTCAATGAAAAAATACCGTGCATATTTAGAGTGCCGGAGAACAATATCGCACCCATGTTCATTTAATCCTTTTGTCTTGATATTTCTGCTCCACCCCTTTGCGGCCAAGTAGGCAACAACGCACTTCTGTACTTCAGTTTCAGTCATTCCTTACTCCAGTCATCTCCAAACAAAGTTGCCTGAACCAAGACCAAATCGGTCGCTAACTTTTCCTGATCGGGTGGGTAGCCGTACTCACGCAACAATCGCTTGACCTCCACCCTCAAGCGGGCTTGGGCATTGGCGCGGATTGTCCAGTCGACAGTTATGTTGCTACGAACACGGGCGACTAGCACCCGGGCCAGTTGGCGAAGTTTCTCATTGCCCATCACGGCCTTGGCACTGCCGTTTTGGACTAGAGCATCGTAGAAAGCGATCTCGTCCGGAGACAGGCCAAGACTTTTTGCCTCATCTTCCGAAGCTTTCATATCTCTAGCAATTTGAATCAATTCCTCGATAACCTGGGCTGCTTCAATAGCGTTATTCCGATAACGCAAAATCGCTTTTTCTAACATCTCCGAAAAAGCACTCATCTTAATAGCATTTTTAGAAAATCTTGCCTTGACTTCGCCTTCAAGCAATCGTTTCAGCGCTTCCACCGCCAAATTTTTGCGTTCCATTCCCCGTATTTCCGCCAGAAACTCTTCCGATAAAATTGAGATGTCGGGTCGATCAATACCGGCGGCGGCGAAAATATCCACCACGCCAGCCGGAGCGATAGCTCGGTCCACAATTTGCTTAATCGCCAAACCAAAATCTTCGTCGCTCTTTCCTTTCTCCATGATTTTTCCTAGACGAGCTCGTACCGCCTGGAAAAAAGCGACCTCTTCTCGAATTGCTAAAGCTTCGATACTCGGCACCGCCAAAGCGAATGCTTTCGACAGCTCCAGAACAAACTGCTTGAATCGTTTTTCGCCCTCTTCTTGCAACAACACGAACTCTTGGGCATCAAGTAAAATCTGCAGTTGTTTTCTCAAGTCGGCCGTGAAGTAGCGCCGATAATTAAACTTATGAAACATATCTCGTAGCTGTTCGATTTTTTCTTTCATCACGGCCACTGCATCTTGCTGATCTAGAGTTGGACGACCCTTGCCACCGCTGACCGTATAAGTTTGTAGAGCTTCTCGTAAAGCTGCCGCCACTCCGAGATAATCAACCACTAAACCACCCGGCTTATCCTGATAAACTCGGTTAATCCGAGCAATCGCTTGCATTAAATTATGGCCTTTTAGCGGCTTATCCAAATACATAGTGTGCAAGCTCGGCGCATCAAAACCTGTTAGCCACATATCGCAAACAATCACCAATTTCATTGGTGAAGTCGGATCTTTGAAACAATCAGCAATTTCTCGGCGGCGTTCCTTATTGCGGATATGTTGCTGCCATTCCAGTGGGTCGCTGGCCGAGCCGGTCATAATAACTTTAATAAAACCGTCTTTGTCGCCAGCGCTCGCCCACTCCGGCTTGAGCGCAACAATAGCTTCGTATAAATCAACGGCAATCCTTCGGCTCATCGTCACGATCATTCCCTTGCCTTCCAGCGCACTTAACCGATTTTCAAAGTGCGTCACGATATCGCTGGCAATTCGTTCGATTCGTTTAGAGTTGCCAACAATCGCTTCAGCGTGCGCCCATTTGGCTTTCAGTTCCTCCTGTCGACCAAGTTCCTCGCCTTCGGTCAGTTCTGCAAATTCTTGGTCAATCTGTTGGCGCATATTTTTATCGATATCCAACTCAACTAAACGGCTTTCGTAGTAAATCGGTACTGTTGCCCCGTCTTTAACCGACTGCTCAATATCATAAATATCCAGATAGTTTCCAAAAACTGCTGGTGTAGAGCGATCATCGGCCTCTATGGGTGTACCGGTAAAACCAATAAAGCTGGCGTTCGGTAAGGCATCGCGAATATGTTTAGCAAAGCCATCGATAAAGTTGTATTGGCTTCGGTGGGCTTCGTCAGCGATAACGATAATGTTTTCTCGGTCAGATAATAACGGGAATTCAGTCCCCCTCTCTGGAAAAAACTTGGCGTTAGTGGTGAAAATAATTCCGCCAGACTCACGACGCAAAATTTCTTTGAGATGGTCGCAACTTTTGGCTTGATCCGGCTTCTGCCTAAGAATATCCGAACAGTTGACGAAAGTGTCGTAAAGCTGATTATCGAGATCGTTGCGATCCGTCACCAAAATTACCGTCGGATTTTTCAGCTCTGGGTTGGCAACAAGTTTGCCAGCGTAGAACACCATCGAGAGAGACTTGCCCGATCCCTGGGTGTGCCAAACTACGCCAATCCGATGATCACTGCCAGGCCTGATTGATTTAACGGTTGACGCTAGAGATTTTTGAACCGCCCAGTATTGGTGGTAAGCCGCCAATTTTTTAACAAATACTTCCTTTTTGTCTTTTTCAAAGACGATGAAATTGCGAATAATTTCCAAGAATCGGCCTTTGTCACAAACGCCTTTAAGTAGCACTTCCAACATTGGTACGCCTTTGTGGTCTTTCTCGCCTTCTATACTTTTCCAAGCCGTGAAGCGCTCAAAGGTGGCGCTGATCGTCCCCATCTCGGCATCTATGCCGTCGGTAATTATTTCTATTTCGTTGAATCTAAACAGTGGTTGGATCTCAACTTCGTAAGTTTGTAGTTGATTGTAAGCCGATTTCAAACTGGCTGTTTCGCTGGTTGGATCTTTAATTTCGATAATTCCGAGCGGTAAGCCGTTTACGAACAAAACGATGTCTGGCCGGCGATGGTAATCGCCGTTAATGACGGTAAATTGGTTGACGGCGACAAATTCGTTATTGGCCTGGTTAGAAAAATCGAAGAGTTGGGCTTGTTCGGTTCTGACTTCGCCGCTTTCGGTGCGGTATTCGACACTGACACCATCGGTTAGTTGGCTGTGGAATTGGTGGTTATCCAGCAACATTTCCGGGTGGTTATGGCGAACGGTTTTCTTAACTACTTCTTCGACGGCCGAAATCGGCAGATGTGAGTTGATTCGATTGATTGCCTCGCTCAACCGTCGTTCTAAAACCACTTGATCGTATTTTCGCTCGCCCGTTCCCTCCGGCCCAATTTCCGGACCATTCAAAACCTCCCAGCCAAGAGTAGTCAAAATCTTCAACGCTTCTTGTTCAACTTTATCTTCAGTCATATAGCTGCTTCCACTAACAATAAGCCCTTATAAAGTCTCTCGTTTATCTCATAATCCACCACAACTAGTTCTTCTCCAAAAGACAAAGCCGTAGCGGACATGGACAATAGATCTAGCTTCTTGTGCCCATAGATTGGCAATCTCTCTTTGAGAGTACCCTGCATTGTCTTTAATCGAAGTGTAACCGTTGAGTCATTAGGAAGATCGATCAATGCTTGTGCGACGTCGTAAGATGCGAAAATATGTTTACCTATTTTGACGAGCAAGCTCTCAAGTTCAACGTTTTCAAGTATCTCATAATGTCTTTTAATTGTTGCTCCATGCGTTAAGGATAGTGCCTTACACTCATTAATGCTTGCTGGTTCCACTCGTCCTAATTTCGCCTTAACTTCAAATTCTAAACCATAATTTAGCTTTGGTAAGGAAACAAATTTAAACAGGTCGTGAGACAAAGTTTTCTTTTCTGTTTTCTTTGCCTCTTCTCTATTTATGGTAAAGCCTTCGGAGGGTAGGGTTTTTAGCAGGTCTCTAAACACTTTTTCTGCCAAATCTTCAGGATTCGTAAAAAATTCTACCGTTAAATCTTTCTTCACCCGTTCTTTAAGAACTGCTAACTTTTCCGCACCTTCTCCTTTATCAACATGCTTAGGCGGTACGGGATACTCTTCATCAATAATGTATGCCAGCCTGACACGCCCTAGCTCAGTTGCTTTATCGTATTCATGTTCCACGAAAGACTTGTCACTATTCCCAGAAATACTGCCATATCGATTGCCGAGAATAATAATCACAACATTTGACCCCTCCACCTCTTGTAGGCAGGTTTGTAGTGGCTTCCTGTTTTGAGCACCGAAAAACTCTTGAGCATTAATAATACCTTTGTTTGCCTGAATCTTTTTAATCACTGCCTCTCGATGATCTTTGAGGTCAAGGACAGTGGAACAAATAAAGAAGTTAATTTTTGAAAGGTTCTTCATATTGCCAACATACCCGAAATTAATCGTGGCAAAAGTGAGTCGCGAAGAGTTATGAGGGTTTGCATCTCTTCTGAGTTTATTCGCAAGTGTTCAATGATTGGAAACGCCTGTTTTTCATAGTTTTCTAGAGCACGCTCGGAAGGTACCTCTGTTTTGCGATCTGAAATATCATACTTTGAAAGACCCTTAATAACTGAACCCGAAGCCGCAGACTTCATCTTGTCAATCGCTTGAATGGTAGAAAAATATACATAGCTAGTGGCGTTCTTTTTTGGAGTCATAGCCGCAACTCCACGCCCAATACAATACTCTTCGTAGCCGATTACTACGTTACCGATAGTTCCTCGGATGCAAAAGATAATATCCCCAACTTTTGAAATTCTTGTTGGCGCTGAGGTGTACTGTTTTGGGCTTATTTTACTCCCAATAAAATCTGCTGCTCCATTTAGAAGCGGTGAACCTATTCCGTCCTTATTGTACGAGTACCCTTTTGGAGAGAGCCCCATCCTTAAGTCGAAAAGTTGACCAATTTCTCTCACCCCCCAATTCTTCCGATCGGGGTTGTCGATGAAGTAATGCTTAAAAAGAACTTGGCCGATTTTTTCCAGCGTCTCGTTCATCCGCCGATTGATAGCGATCTTTTGATCAATGGAGTCTAACATTCCTACTGCTAGCTCCTGTTGTTTCAAGTCAGGGAGGGGCAACTTAACCTTTTTCAGTCCCTGGATTGTAAGAGCTTTTTGAGTTGATCCGATCGTGTGGTTTTCTAGCTCATTCTTGCCTGCCTTCGAAGTCAGCCAGTAATATAAAAATTTACTGTTGAGATCTGGCCTAAACTTGCGGAGCCAGGTCAAATTCCCATCCTTGAAATAGAATCTGTCTTGAGCCTCGACTTTATATGGTATTCCTAGTGTCCCGACTGAGGTGAGAAGAATATCTCCTTCTCGCGGGGAGCCAAATTGCTTCGTTATTTCCGCGAAGCGTTTGGCACTTATAAAAAGTTCCGTCGATGGATTCTTGCCAGCTGCTTTTTCAATTATTTCTTTTGACCTGAGGAATGGTACACCACCCTTTTCATACTCCTTATAAAAAATTCGTTTACTGGAAGTAATTTCCGCAACATCACCAAGCAAAACAGTTTCAGTCATTTTTCGGTTCTTGGGTTGGAATCTTTATGGATCGAAAAAAGTACTTCCACGGGTGGAGCCATTTTTTATATTTTCTGCCAGCCGTATCCTCAACGATAAAGTAATAAATGTCCTTCGGGTCGAACAAGTCTTTTATCCAGTAGATATTAGATGTAGTGTTCTCTTCGTTCAGCAACCGGTTGGTATTGTTAAGCCAGTATGGGTCAAAAATGATTATCCAACCCTTATCATGCCTAACTCTTGCAGCTAATTTTTGAACTGTTACCGGACGTCGACCTTTATTAATAACTCGGACCTCGCTATAGATCGTATTGTTTTTATAGTGTGGATGACTGCCAATAATCTCCCATTCAGATTTATATACAACTTTTATTCTAGCACGGTCTCTGAACAGACCGATTAATCCCAAAACTACTCCACTAATACCAGTTATGGCTCCAACTAAGGCGACTACTGAAGAAGAAATTTCGACGTTAATTTCACTCATCCCATCCACCCTTCGGTCATAACTTAATACCCACTTTCATTAAGTTTTCTTTGATTTGCTCTTCAAGCCTGTGGCTTTCGGCAAATTGGTTATGGAGCTCGGCGGTCAGTTTCTTCATTTTTTCCTCGAAGGCTTCGTTGTCTTCTTCGACGGCTTCACTGCCAACATAGCGGCCAGGAGTGAGAATGTAATCCTGCTCGGCGACTTCTTTGGTGGTGGCGAGTTTGCAGAAGCCCGGAATATCTTGGTACGCTTTACCATTCGTACCACGCCAGTTATGGTAAATATCAGCAATATTCTTAATATCCCCGTCGGTTAATTCGCGATTACGACGATTGATCATTTCCCCCATCTGTCGGGCGTCGATGAATAGTGTTTCACCAGAACGGTTGGTTCGATCACGAGAGATAAACCACAAGCAGGCCGGGATGGCAGCGTTAAAGAAGAGCTTGTCGGGTAAACTGACGATACAATCGACCAAATCTGCTTCCACGATTTTCTGGCGGATTTCGCCTTCGCCGGATGTTTGGGAACTCATCGAGCCGTTAGCTAAAACGAAGCCGGCGATACCGCGCGGGCTGAGGTGGTGAATAAAGTGTTGAACCCAGGCAAAGTTGGCGTTGCCCTTGGCAGGAATACCGTATTTCCAGCGCAAATCGCTACGGAGCTGCTCGCCGCCCCAATCGCTGACGTTGAACGGAGGGTTTGCCAAGATAAAGTCGGCTTTGAGGTCGGCATGGCGGTCATTGTGGAGCGTGTCACCATTCTCTAGTTTAGCGTCGATGTGGTGCATTGCCAGATTCATTTTGGCTAACCGCATCGTGGTGGTATTCAGCTCTTGGCCGTAGACATGGATACTATCAATCCGGCCTTGGTGATCGAGGACGAACTTTTCACTTTGGATGAACATGCCACCTGAACCGCAACATGGGTCGTAAACCCGGCCGCTGAACGGTTGGATCACTTCCACCAATAATTTGACAATGCTTTTGGGCGTGTAGAATTCGCCACCGCGTTGGCCTTCGGCGTGAGCAAACTTACCCAGGAAGTATTCGTAAACTTGACCGAGAACATCGCCCTTGTCAGAACCGGACATATCGATACTAGAAATAATGTCGATCAGTTCGCCGAGACGGCGTTTATCGAGTGATTCCTTAGCGTATTCCTTGTAAAGTACGCCTTTGAGGTCGGGGTTATCTTTCTCCACCTCCTCCATAGCGTTGTCGATGATGGTACCAATAGCCGGCTGCTTAGCAAAGTCGCGAATGAACGACCAGCGCGCTTCTTTTGGCACCCAATAGATATTTTCGGCGATATATTCGTCTTTGTCTTCGGGATCTTCATGACCACTCTCTTTGAGATTGTTGTATTTTAGCTCGAAGGAGTCTGAAATGTATTTAAGAAAGATTAGGCCTAGGACCACTTCTTTATAATCGGACGAGCTGATGTTACCGCGTAGTGTATCGGCGGCCTGCCAAAGCTTTTCTTCGAGCTTAACTATCGTTGACATTTGCAATAATTTTACGCTTTTTCAGGTTGATTTCATACTCCTTACA
>MEZX01000003.1:0-1472 GCA_001774395.1 Candidatus Berkelbacteria bacterium RIFCSPLOWO2_01_FULL_50_28 | reverse complement strand
TGGCCCGCCGCTTCCTCACACTTCTATCGTGTTTTTACTTTGTTTCGTCTTTTGGTTCTTCAGTCTTTGGGTCTTCCGGCACATTTGTGTCTGGAGTGCCATCATCCTTGGGCAGCTCTTCTTCCGGTTTTGGCGCGTCAGCAGCGTTTTGTTCGTACATTGCGGCGCCGACTTTCTGGAGGGCGGCGGAGAGCTTTTCGGCTTCTTCTTTGATTTTGTCTTTGTCGTCGTTGTGGATGACGGCTTTGACAGCAGTGACGGCGTCTTCAACTTCGCGCTTGTCGTCGGGTTTGACCTTATCACCGGCGTCTTTGAGGGTTTTTTCGGAGAGGTGAATGAGGTTTTCGGCGGCGTTGCGCTCTTCGACCAATTCCTTTTTCTTGGCGTCGTCGGCGGCGTGGGCTTCGGCCTCGGTTTTCATCTTTTCGATCTCTTCTTTGGACAGCCCGCTCGAGGCTGTAATGGTGATGTGCTGCTCTTTGCTGGTGGCTTTGTCTTTGGCTTTGACATTCAAGATACCGTTAGCGTCGAGGTCAAATGTCACTTCGACTTGCGGGACACCGCGCGGCGCCGGTGGAATACCATCGAGATGGAATTTACCGAGAGTGCGGTTGTCGCTGGCCATCGGTCGTTCGCCTTGAAGCACATGGATCTCCACTGACGGCTGGTTATCGCTGGCGGTCGAGAAAGTTTCAGTTTTGGAAGCGGGGATAGTGGTGTTGCGCTCAATCAACGGGGTCATGACGCCACCCAATGTTTCCAAGCCAAGCGTCAGCGGGGTGACATCGAGCAGGAGAATATCTTTGACTTCGCCGGAAAGGACGCCGCCGTTGATGGCCGCACCTAAGGCGACGGCTTCGTCGGGGTTAACGCCTTTGGAAGGTTCTTTACCAAAAACTTCTTTAACAACTTGTTGGATTAACGGCATGCGGGTCATCCCACCAACGAGAATTACTTCGTTGATATCAGATTTGGTGAGTTTAGCGTCTTTGAGGGCGGCTTCGGAGATACTGCTGGTTTTTTTAACCAAATCCCCAACCAAACTTTCTAATTTTGCACGGGACAGGTTCATCTGCAGGTTTTTTGGACCATCAGCATCAGCGGTAATAAACGGCAGGTTAATCTCGGCTTCTTGGGTTTGAGAGAGTTCAATTTTAGCTTTTTCGGCCGCTTCTTTGACTCGCTGCATCGCCATAGCATCCCCAGTAATATCAACACCTTCTTTATTTTTAAATTCTTCAACAATCCAGTTCATTACCTGAATGTCGATATCATCACCACCTAAGTGGGTATCACCATTAGTGGAGAGGACTTCGAAACTGGATTCGCCTTTATCTTCACCAATTTCGATAATGGTGATGTCAAATGTTCCGCCACCAAAGTCATAAACTGCAACTTTTTGATCTTTTTTATCTTCTTTATTAATACCGTAGGCCAGAGCGGCAGCGGTTGGTTCGTTAATAATGCGTTTA
>MEZX01000002.1:400999-629280 GCA_001774395.1 Candidatus Berkelbacteria bacterium RIFCSPLOWO2_01_FULL_50_28 | reverse complement strand
TGGGACGTCCTAAAGGTCGTAGCAATAGTTTTTATAGTCACCTTTATTGTGCGGGTGTTTTTATTCCAGCCGTTTTATATCGAAGGCTCAAGTATGGAGCCGGATTTTCACAACGGAGAATACATTCTAATTGAGAAGGTCGCCTACCGTTTCAAGCTGCCCGCGAGGGGTGACGTGGTAGTTTTCCGCTACCCAAATAACCCTTCGCTCAACTATATCAAGCGTCTCATTGGCCTTCCCGGCGAAACCGTGCGGATTGAAAAGGGTCAGGTTTCAATAAACGGTAACGCCCTAACGGAAAGCTATCTGGCAAGCGGAGACAAAACGATGGTGGGTAGTAGCGCTGACCCTTACGAAATTACACTAGGCAAGGACCAGTTTTTCGTCCTTGGAGATAACAGACAGCACTCCTCCGACTCACGCGATTGGGGGCCGCTTGATCGAAGGTTTATTATTGGTCGCTCAACAATCGTGATCTACCCACGGGTCGACTTCCACGCCATCGCTTCACCGAGCTACTAATAAAGAAAGGCCCGCGCGGCAGGTTGGTCCAAACCAAACCGCGGGGCCCCTGGATTGTCGTGTTCCATCGGTGAAACCCACCGGTCACCCCACAACTTTCCCGATACCGGAGAATGAGTGACTACAAAATTATAGGGTCATTTGGGTAATTCGTCAATCACCCAGCGGCTGATTTGATCAAGCCCTTCGCCTGTTTGGGCGGAAACCAAAATGCGATCAAACTTGGCAATATGGTGGTGAAAAGGCACTTTACTGCGATCATCAACCAGGTCTATCTTGTTGAAAACTACCAAAACAGGTTTTTTTAGCTCGTTGGCATAATAGATTAAATGCAGATCGCCGCGAGAGGTGCCGATACTGGCGTCAACGAGGACTATTATCATCTTCGCGGCCTTGATTGCTTCCAGGGCCCGCTTGACACTAAAGTTTTCTACTCCAACTTCAATTTTACCGCGACGTCGAATTCCAGCCGTATCGGCAACTAAAAATTCCTTTCCGGCAATCTGAAGCTTTTCTGTAACTACGTCTCTGGTAGTGCCGGCAATCGGGCTAACTACCGCTCGCTCGGTGTCAGTGAGCTTATTCAATAATGTTGACTTACCAACATTTGGTCGACCGATAAGCGCGATTATCGGGGTAGAAGAACTCGGCTCGACTGCGTGCGGATAGTGTTTGGTTATATCCTCTAGCAAGTCGCCCACTCCGCGGCCGGTGGAAGCGGCGATTTTGTAAACAGGGAAGCCCAGATAACTTGGCTCCTCGGTTGTGTTTTCGATTTTGTCTGTATCAACCTTATTCGCTACCAAAAACAGTTCTTTTTTGCCGCGTAGGCTATCCAGAAACTGCCGGTCGGTAGGCGTTATGCCTGTTCGCGCGTCGTAAATAAATAGAATTAGGTCAGCCTCTTCGACTGCTTGAAGCATCTGGCTTTTAATCTGTTGATATAGCTCGGACTTATCATCAACCAACCCACCGGTGTCCACAACCGAAAATTCACGACCCTGCCAGCTAACCTCGCCGTAAACGCGGTCGCGCGTGGTCGATTCCTCTTTGGCGGTCACGGCTTGCCACGAACCAGTGAGACGATTGAACAATGTAGATTTCCCAGCATTCGTTGGGCCGATCAGGGCTACAAGTGGTAGGGTACTCGTTGATGTATTACTTTCGGTACTTTTCATTTAGTTACAGCGGCGATTGCGAGCAATTTGTAAAATTGCGAGCATTCCGAGCTTGCTAAGGCAAGCGATGACTTGCCGGCGTTTGTCGGTCCTATTAGTGCCACGAGTGGCAACCCTTGATTTGGGGAGTTTTCAGTTTTCATTTTTCAGTTTTCAAATATTGTAACAGTTCCAGTTATTGGTAATTGATAACTGATAACTGTAAATTGCTCTTGATGCTCTACGCCCAGGTAATCGTCAAAAAGAAAACCCAAGTTGAAGAGCTTAGCTATAGCGTACCAGCCCGAATTATACCTTATATTAGGGTAGGTAGCCTAGTGAGCGTGCCTCTGCGGCACAAAAACGTCAAAGCTGTGGTGGTGAAATTCGTTCGGTCTGTGCCGCACGAGCTGAAAGATAAGATTCGGGAGATCCTTTCAATTGATAAAAAAACGTTGCCGCTGACGGAGGAGCGAATAAGGGTGATTGAAGAACTCGCACTCAAGACCGGCTCGACAGTGGCGGAAATAGCGTTCCACGCCCTCCCGACTACCGCCAAAACATTGCAAGTCCAACCTGAAGGGCAGGCCTTCAGGTTCGGGATGCGAAAAGTTATTGTTATTCAGGGAACGTTATGTTGGAGGTGCGAGCAGTATAGAAAGTTATTGGCAAAATACGGCGAAAAACGTAATTTCGTCTTCGTTTTTGCCAAAGGCCAGTTTGCAGACGCATTTAAAGCAAGTAACGCATCTGAAAATGGAAGGGCGATAGTCTCAACTCTCAGAGATATTTTCGCTCCGCTCAATCGCGGTGATTTCTTAGTTGTAGACCAGCCGTATCACGCTGGATCGACTTTTTCCCAGCGGCCGTATCTATCCGCGCGTCAGATCGCTGCAATTCGTGGCGAAGTGGAAGGTATAAATGTCATTTTTGGCGATAATTTGTTGCCCATAGAGGATTATCCGCAAGTGCAGCGCGGGTTCTGGAAACTGTTAGCGCAAAAAACCGTCCTAAAACCGCTTTTTGTTTCTGATCGGCGCGGCTCGCGCGAACTAATAATGCCATCGGTTTTACAGAGACTTGAAAAATTAATCGCAAATGGTGAACGGGGATTGGCTCTGGTAATGTCGCGCGGCTGGGCGCAGGCGCTGGTTTGTGGTGAGTGCGGGTACGTATTCACTTGCGATAACTGCGGTCGAACTTCGTCTCTGAATGCGGAAAAATTACAGTGTCGTTACTGTGCCACTGTGCGTGACTGGCCCAAAGCCTGTCCCAAATGTCGTTCGGCTATCCTGCGTGCTGTTGGCGAGGGGGTCAGCCAATTTGCTAATTTGTTGCAGAAGGCATTTCCTGGTGCAAGAGTTGCGATGCTCTCAGCTGATGCGCCTGAGATAGATTTAAAGGCAGATATTTTGGTAGCGACGGAAAAGATTTTCAGTTTTCCTGATGTTAATTTTGACGAGAGTTTCATCTTGAGTGCCGATCGGCCGTTATCAGGCGCAAAATTAGGTGGAATAGGCGATTTGCTTGGCCACGCCCTAGAGCTACAAGCAAATTCTAAGCGCGTCTCTGTCCAGACGTATTCTCCCGATCATCCTGTTTGGGGTTTCGCCTCAACTGGCAAATTCAACAGTTATTACGAAATGGGTCTGGAAAATCGCCGGCTTTTACGCTTACCGCCGTTCGGGTCAGTTATTACTTTTGTTGGTTTTGGGCGACATACGGAAAGTCTACTGAAGGAAGCGACGGGTATCGGCGAAAAACTCAGTAAAGTTCTGTCAAACGTGGAGATTTCATTTGCCGAGATCACTGATCGTACTGGCCAAAACTACCGTGCTGAATTTACCGTGCTTCTGCCAACCCGCCCAAGCCCTAAAACCCTGCATCTTATCCGCGCTCAACTGCCGATGTCCTGGTCGCCTCGACTTTTTTAGACTGGTAAGATAGAATTTGCAAGATGAAACTGCGGGTAATTTACGACGAGATGTTACGTACCAAGGTGGCGCCAGTCACTGTTTTTGACGCTCAGCTAAAAAAAGAGGCGGAAGAAATGCTGTCGGTAATGCACTCTTATCGTGGCATTGGGCTTGCCGCCAACCAGGTTGGCTTGAACAAGCAGCTGATCGTTTACGAGCTAATCCCCGACAAAACTGACAAAGAGCAAAAAGACTTACCGACCATTCCACGGACGATATTGGCAAACGCTTGGATAGTTAAATTCAGCAAGGAAAAAGAAGTAATAAACGAAGGCTGTCTTTCGCTACCGGGGCTGGAGCTGCCGGTTGAGCGCTCGCTTGGCGTCACGGTCGAAGCGCAGAATTTGGACGGCAAAAAAGTAACGATCAAGGCCAAGGGCCTACACGCTCGCGTTTTGCAACACGAGATCGACCACACTAACGGCATTTTATTTACCGATCGCGCCAAAGAGCTGAATGTTTTGAAGCATTACGTAGGAGCCAAAATCGTATTTTTCGGCTCGGACGAGTTTAGTGCCGAAGTTTTCCGTGGCCTTACTACGGCGGGGCTTAATGTGATGGCGGTAATCTGCGAATCAGACAAACCATCCGGTCGCGGTGGCGTACTCAAACCTGTGCCGATGGCCGAAATTGCGACTGCGGTCGAAGTGCCGGTTTTCAAGCCCGAATCGAAAAGCGAAATTGCCGAAATTCTGGCCCAACTTTCACCGCATTTGGTGGTGTTAGCTTCCTACGGCAAAATATTGCCTGAGAATGTGCTGGAGATTCCCACTTTTGGTTGCCTGAACGTTCACCCATCACTCTTACCAAAATATCGCGGTGCCACGCCGTTGCAGTCGGCAATTCTTGCCGGCGAAAAAGCCACCGGCGTGACCGTGATGAAAATGAACGCCGGAGTTGATACCGGAGAAATTGTTGCCCAAACTTCCACTGAAATAGTACCGGATGAAACATTTCTAACATTGCGCGATCGGCTATCGGCTGTCGGCTCTCAGCTTCTGATCAAAACCATTCCTACCTACCTTGCTGGCCAAGCAAAACTCCAACGCCAGGGCATCGATGCAACTCAAACGGTTAAATTTTCAAAGGATATGGGAGAGATAGACTGGGAGAAGTCCTATAGTGAAATTGACCGCCAAATTCGTGCCCTCAATCCTTGGCCAGGCACTTTTACTTTTGTCGGGGAGCAGCGACTGAAGATATTAACTGCCGAGATCAAAGACGGCGAGCTCGCACTGCAAACCGTTCAACTTGAAGGCAAAAACGCTGTTACCTGGACTGATTTTGTCCGAGGCCACGCCCAACAGTTGAAAAAAGAGTCCTGGTACGGTAAGATTGCTTAGATGTTAGTCATTCGTTTACGCCGCGTTGGCAAAAAGAACAAACCGTCTTACCGAATTGTCGTGGCCGAACATACCATGGCAGTCAGCGGCAAATTTGTTGAAGATCTCGGATTCTACAACCCTCACACTAAAGCGGTGAGTGTAAAAAAAGATGTTGCCATCGATTGGATGAAAAAAGGCGCAAAGCCGTCCAATACTGTTGCCAGAATTCTGAAGAAGGAAAGCGTTAAGCACAGCTCGGTAGTAGTTGTGATGAAAAACAAGAAATCAAAGAAAAAAGCCGAGGAGGCTCCGAAGATCGTCGCTGCCGTCTCTCCAGTTGAGACTGAAGAGGTAGCACCCAAAGAAGTGGCGGAAGAAGAGAAGTCGACTGAACCGACCACTGAAGAACCAGCCGCAACCAAAGATTTTACTCCAGAAAATCCGGCCTAAGAGCGCGACTCTGAGATGTTTTGTTCCAGGATAGATATTCTGGCATACTAATAGTACAGGAGGGGGAAGTGGTAAGCGGATTTTTCTACTGGTGGTATTCGGCTGGAACCCGTCAAGCGTGGGATGTTTTTGCGTTGTTTATATTTCGCGTCTACGACTTCTTCTCGCTCGATATCCTCGTTAAAACCTGGTTTGCGCCGTGGAAAAATGACGTCCTGACGGCCAACAACATTGCTCTCTCTGACCAAGTGAAGCTGTGGGAGGCTAATTTCGTCAGTCGTCTAATTGGGGCGCTAGCTCGAACAGTGGTGATATTTTTCTCTCTAATCATTCTGGCCGTTTCTTTTGTGGCGTTAACGCTGTTATTTACCGTTTGGGTACTAATGCCGGTGCTATGGGTTGTGCTACCGGTTTTGGCGGGTTATATCGCTTTACGATCATGAAGTGGAACGGTTTACAGGTTGAACGTTTTGCCGCTTGGCGTTTCTGGCACGGCGGCGTTTGGAGTGCCGTACGAATTGTTACTTATTGTCTGGGCGGACTTTCCCTGTTGGTTCTCCTGGCGCAGCTGGTAGTGCCAATTACACTGATCGCCATCAGCACGTCTCTTATTGTTTTAACGGCCACTCTTATTGTTGGCTCGTGGGATCTGTACTGTCTGTATTTGTTTAGCCATCAAGATTTTGGCATTACCGAGGCAATGGTGCGGTCTAACCCGATGAACGGCTTCGATTACTCAGCCCTGGAAATTCTAGCGAAGCTAAGAAAGAGTCCAACACTCAAGGATTTCATGCTCTCGGCGGTAAAAAGCCGCCAATTAGGAATGGTATTTTATCGATTAGGACTAAGTGATGAAACTGTAAGGCAGTTGCCAACGGGCAATGAAAATATCGAGGAATTTATCAGTAGCACCGTATCCAAAATAGGAGCAGAGACGTTTACCAAACAAAAAACTTTGGCTTCGGCGTTCGACCTGGCTCAGGTTTTGTTTGAAGTTAAGGGGGTTAAGGAGCTATTAACCCACCAACAGATTGATGAGAAAAGCCTGGCTAGTTTGCTGGAGTTCTATCGCCATCGTTACCAACAGACAAACCGCTCCAAAACGGCGCGTCTGGCCGATCGCAGCCGCAGTGGCGGGTTCGCCGCCTCGTGGTCGATCGCCTACACCACACTGCTCGACAGCTTAGCCTACCCACTACATGCGAGCATTGCGTACCGCAACGACTTTTATCCGATCTACTCTCGTGAAGAAGTGGTTGCCCAAACAATTCTAACTTTGAATAAAGCCAACGGCCACAACGTTCTACTTGTTGGCGAGCCGGGCTCAGGGAAGCAAGAGATTTTTCTTCACGTGGCAGGCAGGGTTTTGAACTACCAAACTAAGACTCGCCTCGATGGGCAGCAGGTGCGTGTTCTGGATGATCAAAATCTACTCTCTTCAAGCCACAACGCCAACGAACTTCAGGCGCTATTCTCTCGTCTGTTTGAAGATATCGTACGAGCCGGCAACGTCATTCTGTTTGTGAAAAATCTGGATCTGCTGCTCGATCCTTCGGGTGGATTAGGTTCGGTGGACGCCGCCAATCTACTGGAGAACTTTGCTAGCGACAAGCGAGTACAGCTCGTTGGAACAATGAACCAGGAGAGTTATACCCAGTTAGTACGTTCTAACGCCCTGTTGCGCGATAAATTTACGTCTATTGAAGTGCCGCCGCCTAACGCCGACGAGCTTTTTTCGATTATCTTGTCGCAGATTGTTGAGACGGAGAATCGCTACCAGGTAATGTTTTCCGCTCCGGCCTTGAAACAACTTTCTGAACTATCGCAGCGATATATCAAAGACCAGGCTTCGCCGCGACGAGAATTGAATTTAGCCGAAGAGGTAGCCGCTGCGGTTTCCAAAGCAGGGCACGGCTATATCGACGCAGACGACGTCCGCGAAGTAGTGGAGAAAAAAGTAAAAGTACCGATTAAAGTTGGGGAGGCCGAAAGAGATACCCTGCTTAACCTGACGGCGAAACTGCACGAGCGGGTGGTGGGGCAGGAGGCGGCGTTGAAAAAACTTGGTGATGCCTTACTGCGCGCTAGAGCTGGCCTTACCACAGGCACCAAACCGATCGGTTCGTTTCTTTTCCTTGGGCCGACTGGCGTGGGGAAGACTGAAACTGCCAAAGCCCTCGCTCAAATATACTTCGGTTCCGCCGAGCAGCTCTTGCGGCTGGATATGACCGAGTATGCTGACCAAAACGGGCTCGAAAAATTGTTGGGAGTTGATGCGGTAAAACAACCGGGTGCCCTGACAGTTGCAGTTCAATCTCATCCCTCGGCCGTCTTGCTCTTGGATGAGATTGAGAAATCTAGCGACCAAGTTAAGAACGTTTTGCTACAGCTTCTGGACGAGGGACGGCTAACGACCAACTACGGCAAACTGCTCGATTTTACCAACGTCATTGTTGTTGCCACTTCAAACGCCGGTTCGGATTTCATTAAAAGTCAGATAGAAAAAGGCAACGCGACGTCCGCGATCGAGAAGCAACTGCTCGATAAACTAATTACTGAGCGAGTTTACTTGCCAGAATTCTTGAATCGTTTTGACGCAGTGATCGTATACACCCCGCTTTCAATGGAAGAGATGAAGCAGGTTGTTGGGTTACAGCTAAAAATGCTTGAGGCGCGGCTAATGCAACAAAAAGGACTGCACCTTGAGTTGGGAAGGACGGTTGTAGACGAGCTTGCCCGGCGCGGCTACGATCCGGTGTTTGGCGCCCGAGCCCTACAGAGGGTGATGCAGAGCGATCTAGAAACAGTTATCGCCCGTGAAATTATTGCCCAGCAGCCAGCTCCTGGCACAAAACTGACCATAAACTCGTTATAAAAAAAATTGTGGCGACATTACTGCCGCCACAATTGGGCTTTTGGGATGGGGGCATTCAGGGGAGGGGGAGGCTTGGCTGGGGGACGACGAACTCACTCCGGGCGATATCTTCAATCCGCTTCAGATCGAAAACATCAATCAGAAAGAGCAGACCATCCTCGTAACCGACGATGAGTGGATCGGGTTTGGGCAGAGTCACCCGGCCCTCAACCCACTTGCCAGCCTCGGCAACAAGAAAGAGCTGATCGCCAAAGAACTCTCTTGCCTTAGCAATTTTCTTCCGGGTTTTGGTCGGAATCAGAAGCTCACCCAATTCCATGCGGATGAAGTGACGGTTGTAGTTTCCGCCAACTGTTACGACCTCATTGCACTTAGCTTGCAACTTCGCCCCGACGTCCCGGTAGCAGCGGTTGACGACGTTCTTCATTACTCCCTCGTAGCCCATGCCACTGCCAAGCGGTAAGTAATGCCAGCCTCGTCTGCTGCCGTTGTTCTCAGCTGCAATCTCCACATACCCCGGCTGGTTGAGAGCCATAATGACGAGCTTTGGGTAGCCAACTCGGTCTCGCCACTTCAGCGGCTCAATGCTCAAGATCGGGTAGCGGTGACTTCTCGGCTTGAGGGCGTTAAGCAGACCGTCTATCGCTTCGAGATGCTCTTGCAGCGGCTCTCTGCGCCCGCCCTCAATTGGTAGCAAGTTATCCAGCGTGGATAGAATGGCCCGGCGTTGGCAGTTCAGGTCGGCTTCCCACCCCCTTATCGCCGAAAGGGAGATGTTTGTTGTTTTCTGGCCGTCGGGCAGCCGTTGTTGAAAAAACGACGATAGAACTCTTCCGCGGTGCTCGCGAGCCGCCTTTTTGGCGGTCAAGATTGTTGTTGCCATTGCTTGCCTCCGTTTGTTAACGTCCGCTTTCACAGACATCACCAAACTACTGGCGTCTACTGACAGGTTCAAGTCTAGGATATTTGACTCAATAATCCTCGACTGTTAAGTTCCGGTTATGCATCACATTCAGCAATATGTCCTGGCGCGCCTGGCCACTCTTGGGTCGAGCCGCTACCGCGACATTAAACCGCAAGACGTCGAGGGCAATCTTTTTGCCTATCACTTGAACCATTTGTTGAAAGAAAACCTCATCGACCATAAAGATAAATTATACCGACTGACCGCTTCGGGACTGCGATACGTTGGACAGCTCAGCTCCACTACCGAGCAGCCGCGAATCCAGCCGAAGATTGTCACGCTCATAGCCTGTCAGAATGATCTAGGGCAGTGGTTGCTCTACAAACGAACTAAAGAGCCGTTTCTCGGCCTGGAGGGTTTTCCCTACGGAAAAATTCATCTAGGAGAAACTATAGAGCAAGCCGCCAAACGAGAGTTGAAAGAAAAGACCGGCCTTAGTGCGACACTTGCACACATCGGTGAAGCATATGTGATTACCTACAAAAACAAGGAGCTGATCAGCCATATGCTCTTTCATGTTTTTCTGGCTCAAAACTACTCTGGCGAGTTGGTGAGTCGATCGGCGTCCGGCCAGTTTTTTTGGGAGGAAATCCGTGCCGTTAGTGTTAAACGGTTTTTCCCTGGGTTCGCTGAAGTGTTCCGAGCGGTAAGTTCCAATAAATATCCTTTCTTTTTAGAGGTGAAAAAACAGGTGTAGCTTTACACCCCAGGGAGAATTTGTTAAAAATATGTCAGGCGCAGAAAGAAGGTCGAACTGCTACAACGCAGTGAGCACGATGTCTGAAACCCGTGTCGAACTGCTGAAACTGATATGAAAGGATGAAAATGACTGCACAAGAAATAACCGATCAAGAATTCGTAGAAAACATTGTTAAAGCGTTGGTTGATAATCCGGAAGAAGTGGTGACGAGCCGCACGCTCGATGAGCGAGGCGTCCTCATCCAACTTACTGTTAATCGCGCCGATATGGGTAAAGTAATCGGTCGTGAAGGCCGCACCGCTAAAGCGATCCGTTCGCTGTTGCGCGTATTTGGTGCCCGCAACGACGCCCGAATCAACTTAAAAATAGTTGACCCCGAAGGAACTTCCAGTGAGATGTCGGAAGGCCAAACTGAAGTGAGCGAAGAGAAGCCGGCGATTGTTGAAAAGTCGGAGAAAGTAGAGAAAGTAGAGAAAATTGAGAAAGCGGAAGATCCCGCCAAGCCTGAACCCGCGGAAGAAACTGCTACCGGCGTAATTTAGTATCTAACGAATTCCAAAAAACGGGCGGCCATTAGCGGCCGTTTTTTGGATTTTGTTAGAATGAGGTGATGACAATCGATGTTCTGACGTTATTTCCCGAGATGATCGAGCAGGCGCTATCACACTCAATTCCAGCTCGGGCGCAGAAAGCCGGACTAGTTGATATTCGTGCTCACCAGCTGCGCAGCTGGGCGATCGATCGTCACGGTACGGTGGACGACACACCGTACGGCGGTGGACCAGGTATGGTGATGCGAGTTGATGTCGCTCATGCCGCGCTATCTGCAATCGATCATACTCACAGAGCGCACCGAATTATGCTCTCGCCAGACGGGGATCAACTAGACCAGGGCCTCGTCAAGGAGCTTTCACAAAAAAAGAAACTCATACTACTCTGCGGCCGCTACGAAGGGTTTGATGCCAGGATTGAAAAATATATCGATCAGAAGGTATCGATCGGTCCGTACGTCTTGAGCGGCGGTGAGCTTCCGGCATTGGTAATTATCGATGCGCTTACCCGTCTTATTCCTGGGGTTTTGGGAAATCAGGAGTCTCTTAAAGATGAAACATTCGAAGATAATCTTTCCGACTATCCGCAATTTACACGCCCGGAAAAATACCGCGGTATGACCGTTCCCGAGGTGCTGCTGTCGGGTCATCACGCCGAGATTACCAAATGGCGTCGCTCGCAGCGCCAAGAGATCTGACTAACAGGTTGACATCAGTACACAGTCAGAGGTAAAATTTATACACGATGCGTTCCCTTCAGGATGAGATTAGGCAAGCCCAGCAAGAGCTAACCTGTCCGATCTGTGGCCGGACCTTCGAGCTGCGCGATATCCATCTACGTTCTTTTGGTAAATCTAACTCGTTTGAAATTTCGGTCACTTGTAGCCGAGGTCACTTTCCGGTGATACTCTTGGTGCCGATAACCCTCAAGGAAGCAAGTCGGGTAGGTAAGATTACCAAAGCCGAGATGAAGCAGGTCTTTAGCGAGATTGACGACCTGACGGATTCGCTACAACAAAACACAAAGTAATGAAACAAATAATTCTAAACGCCACAACGCGTGAAATAACAGGTAAGAAAGTCAAATCAATCCGCCAAAAAGGAGGACTTCCTGCTGTCGTGTACGGACATTTGGACAAACCAGAGCCAATTACAATTGACCAAAAAGAATTTGACAAGATTTTTCGTGAGGCTGGCACAAGCGCTTTAGTCGACTTAACGGTCGGAGACAAGAAGCCAATGAAAGTTTTAATTCACGAGCCGCAAGTCCATCCTTTGACTAATAGCCCAATTCACGCCGATTTTTACGCGGTGAAAATGGACGAAGAGATCGAAACAACAATTCCAATAATTTTCGTTGGTATCTCACCGGCCGTTGACGAACTCGAAGGTAATTTTATTGCTAACCGCGACGAGCTGACGATCCGCTGTTTGCCGGGCAACCTAATTCCGAATGTCGAAGTCGATATCTCAATTTTGAAAACCTTCGACGATTCAATTAAAGTTGGCGATATCAAAGTGCCGGAAACCGTCCAAATCCAAGATGAAATGGAAGAGACGGTCGCTTTGGTATCGGCACCACGAAGTGAAGAAGAGTTAGAAGCCGAACTAGCCGAAGACAAAGCCGCCGAAGTTGCCGCTGTCAGCGCTCTTGGCGAAGAAGCTCCTGCCGCAGAAGGCGAAGCAACTCCTGCTGAGGGTGAAGCTCCTGCCGTCGAATCTCCTGCCGCCCTTCCATAGGGTCAGGGCGACCCCGAGCGACTTGTCCTGAGTGAAGTCGAAGGAAGTCGAGGGGCCGAAAAACCCGAGTAAACCCTTGTTAGTAAACTAAAGGTCAAGTTAGAATATATTTGGAGGAGTTCTTATGTCCCAGATTATCGACATCGTCGATGGTGCTGGGTCACTCCTGGCACTTATTCGTTGGTTGATCCAAAACATCGCCGAGTATGAGCACCGCCTAGGTCTTAGTGAGAACCCGGCCGATCATCACGAGATCAGAATCCGGCTTTCCCAGCTTCGGGAGCTACTAAAAAGGCTCTTAGAGCTCCGACCCAAATTCGCTAACGTACACTCTGGCGCTGGCGAATTCCCCTTACCCGAGGATCTCTTTGGCTCGTTTAAGCGCTAACGAGTCGTCGATATCGTCTCGACTCAAATGCTTGGCTTGGGCATGCTGTTTTTCAATTAAGAGGTCGAGATCGTGCCACTCTAGATTACCGCTACTCTCGAAGTCATTTTCCTTTAGCTCGACTAGTTTCGTAAACCGGCAGAGAAAGAACAAAGTTGTCTTTTCTACGGTAAAGTTTTTGTAGCCGTAGTGGCTAACCACAGGTCCAAGGAACTGTGTGATTTTGGCCACAAGCCCGAACTCTTCTTTTAGACCCCGTGCGACAGCGTTTTCAATTGTTTCACCTGGTTCTATCGTCTCACGCATCAGAAGGAAAGCGTCGACGGGGCGATTATGCTCGTCGTGTTGGTGATGACGACAAGCAATTAGACCTTCGTCGTTTACGACAACTGCACCAACACTCAAGTGATAAGGCGCACCTTCTTGGCCGCGAAAAATATTGCTCATTTGAGCCACCTCCGGGTTTCGAACCCGGCGCCTATACTTTACGAAAGTATCGCTCTACCAAATGAGCTAAGGTGGCAGCTCCTAATATTTTACCTGATAGCTAGGCTTAATTGAATAATAACTACCGAAAATTTGCCGATTCGCTCCGTGAACCTTCCGGAAGAGAGGCGAATTTTCTCCACCCGCCTGGGGCGAGCGTGCGGGGGTAGGGAGCGCGAGGGGCTAGGGGGCCGCCTCGTGCTTCGACAGGGCTCAGCACCATGAGCAAAGTCGAATGGCAACTAGGCCCCCTGGTCCTCGCATAAAACAGCGGCTGGAGGCCGCTCGGAAGCCTGGGCCGCAGGCTAGAAATTACTTCAGGGCTTTGCGGAAGGAGAGCATGGTGAAAGTGACGAAGACCACAAACATCCCACCGGCGGCCAAGAAGGCGTAGCCGATGTCTGGGCTGCCCCAGCCGTCTAAGACCAGCGCCCGGATACCTTCAATGATATGAGTCACGGGGTTATAGTCGGTAATCGTGGCAAATGTCGACGGCAGTAACGCTCGCGGCGTTTGTGAAGTTGTTAGGTATAAGAGCGGGAAGACGAGAATAAAGAGCGATTGAACCAGCCGGGCATTTTGGGTGCGCAAGGCCGAGATCATGCCAATACAGCTCCAGGCCATAGCGAAAATTATTAGAATAGCGAATATCGCTAAGACTCCCAAGAAGCCGGATTGAATTTTAACGCCCCAAAGTAAGAGCAGGGTTAGCATAATGATCCCTTGACCAAGAGATTGAACGGCAATTTCAGTCAGTTTGGCTAACACGATCGCCAAGCGGTTGATTGGCATTATGATCAGTTTCTTGAAATAACCGCTTTGGATATCTTGAACCAATTCGATGCCGGCGTTACCAGCCGAGAAGAAAATTGCGGTAAAGATTGCTACCGGCGCAATAAAATCTTTATAGGAAACATCCGGGAAACCGGGGACTTTTGCTAAAGCCGAAAGCGACAACGAGTTAACAGCGAAAAAGAAAATCGGCATAAAGAACGGTGGCAAAAGCGCCAAGAGCGGTCGCCAGATTAATTTGATGTTGCGGATTGAAAGGTAATACCAGTCGCTGAAAAATGTATTCATGATCGTGCCCTCGTAAATGGGTCGGGAGCGTTGGCATTAACCTCTTCGTCGCCCAAGTTACTGCCGGTGGTTTTCAGGAAAACTTCTTCCATATTCTTGGCGTTATGTTTCTTCATCAGTTCGGTGGGCGAGCCCTCGGTGACGATTTTGCCATTGTCCATAATCTCGATTCGGTCACAGAGCGCTTCCGCCTCGTCCATAAAGTGGGTGGTTAGGAAAATAGTCATCCCTTCTTTATTGAGTTGACGCAAGTGGGCCCAGATTAATTGGCGGGCGTGTGGGTCAAGGCCTTGCGTTGGTTCGTCCAAGAAGAGGATTTTGGGCTTGTGAATCAACGACAGAGCCAGGTCGAAGCGGCGACGCATCCCACCAGAATAGGTTGAGGTGAACTTGTCGGCGACTTTTTCCAGCTCGACTAATTTAAGGAGTTTGGCGATCTGAGCATCAATCTCAAATGGGGGCATATGATAAAGCCGGCCGTGCAACTGCATCATCTCGCGGGCGGTGGCCACTTCATCCAAACCCACTTCTTGCATCGCAAAGCCAACCCGTTTGTAGACTTCGTCTAGATGGTCTTCCAATTTCAGGCCGTCGATCGTTATCTCACCGCTGGTTTTCTTTACCAGGTTCACCAGCATATTGATCGTGGTCGTTTTGCCAGCGCCGTTAGGGCCCAAAAATCCGAAAAACTCGCCGCGCTTAACGTTGAAAGAAATGCCGCGTACTGCCTCGGTTCCACCAGGGTAAACCTTACGGAGTTTTTTTACAGAAATAATAGAATCGTTCGACATGGCAGTTGGTTCATTGTAGCTTTTGCCGATGATTAGTTCAATCATCATACGTAGTGTAAGGCCATGCTCTCATCAAGATATTTGGACTACGAGAAGCATCGGGATGACCACCCCACTTGAGGCGGCCTCACGAAAAAGTAGTTCCACCTCAACTCAAGCAAATACCCCCGGATAGTCTCCGGGGTATTTGCTACAATTTTACCCCAGAGCCTTTTCTCGGGCTGTCGCCCTCAAAATAGTCTCCGGGGTGTTTGCTACAATTTTACCCCGTCGACGCAGCCATCGCTCCGCTCGTCTGTAGTCTCCGGGGTATTTGCTACGCAAACACTCTACCCCTGAGCCTTTCTTCACTGTCGTTAAGAATAGTCTCCGGGTGTTTGCTATTCTACCCCGTCGACGCTGTCGTCGTTTCACTCCGCCTGTAGTCTCCGGGGTGTTTGCTACTTCTTTTTTATCGCAATGAGGTACAAGCTCGGTCCGAACCAGGAGCTCGCAAGCAGTCGTTGAAGCAGAGGTTCAAGCGCGGAAAATATCTGCTGAAATACTGGCTTGTTGGCAAGAGGCGAACGAAAATTCGAAACCGATCGGTCGATCTTTACCGTGAAACAGACTTCGGTAAGCAATTGGACTACTTTGGCCGGATGGTGATTTACGAAGTCAATCGTTGCTCCGTGGCGGTTTTCCTTGCTGCGCCGGTCGATATTCTCAAGTGAGTGCAACTCTTTCGATCGGCCGCGCAAGAACGCCCCGATGCGAGACTTGAAATGTAGTTTGTTAGCAACTTCAAAAATAAACACTCCACCTGGTTCGAGCACGCGGTAGCACTCGGCAAGCAGTGGCTTGAGGTCAGAAAAATGATGCGATACGCGGATGGACAAAATCGTGTCGAAGTCCCCGTTCTTAAATGGTAATGCCTCACCTTTGCCAATTACGAGTTCAATGTTTTTCTGTGAACCCAGAAACTTCTTGGCATTTTCTATATTGTGGCTGGACGGATCGAGTAGCGTCATCTTCCGACAGTACGGGGCACAGATAGGGATATTGCGGCCATAGCCGCCGCCAAGGTCTAGGAGGTGACGACGCGGGTACTCCAAAGATTTTAGAATCTGCGTGATCGCAAAGGCGTCGGCGAAGTTTTCATAATTGCGCTTTGTCCAAAACGCGCGGTAGTCGTAACGGTCGTATGGTTCGGTTGTCATGGGATTAGTTTACCATTACCTTCCTCATCCCAGGGGAATCTAATGAAGTCATTCTTGGTTCGCATTACTGCCTCGCCCCAAAAATCGGGGTAAGTTTTACATATTCTTTTACTAATTATGGGGGCTGCGAACTTTACAGCTTGCGGTTTGTGCTTCAATATCTGTTGTCTCACCAACTCAAAGGTCTCGCCTGTCGCAACGATATCATCGACGCACAGTACCTGTTTTCCCGCAAGCGCAGTCAGGCCAAGGGATACTAGCCTAGGCTGCAGTCTTTGCTTTCCCGAGTATGACTCCACCACCAATATTTGAACATCCTTACATCTCAATTTTTTAGCCACAATCGTTGCTGGAATTAGACCAGATATCCCGACCGCAACAATGGTATTCGGACAAAATGGGGAGCTTTCCACTGACTCGACAGTCTTGTTAACAGCACGATTAAATCTGTCCCAACCTATAATCATTTTGAGCGGGTGAAGGGAATCTTCGCTTCGCTCAGTTCCCTCAATTTTTCTGTTTCTTTCATTGAGCGGGTGAAGGGAATCTCACTTCGTTCGTTCCCCTCGTGCTTATTATCTTTCATTGAGCGGGTGAAGGGAATCGAACCCTCGTCTCAACCTTGGGAAGGTTATATTCTGCCATTGAACCACACCCGCGCGATTGTAGTAATGCTACTTTACCTTACGTAACGTTTTGGGTAAACTGGGCCTGTTCGAAATTGCTCCTTAAATTTGGAGCTAGGAGGTGAGCCGTGGCTAAACCACGTGACTCGGTAATTGGAAAGGATACGTTGCAAGGTGATATCGTCCTTGCCCAACTGAACACCCAGATCGTCCAGCAAGCGCAGCGGCGGGGACTGAGCAGAGGCTATAAGCTCTCTAGCCCAGTTGCCTACGCCGACCCAAAGGGCGTCGATTTGGAGGATTTCTGGTTGTGCGATGTTGATTCAAGGGAGGTTTACCAACACGCCTGCCAAGCCCTGCGGACAATGGTAATTGGTCGCACCTTCAAGCGACCGACTGCGAATCATCATCTGCTCCTGCGGTTGGATAGCGGTGAGTTGCGTGATTGGCATGACCGTCTGTTGGTTAAGCCGGTTGTCGTGGTCGGCCGTTTCGTCGTTATTGGCGGTCAGTTCCGGATCGTCCCGACGCAAGCAGCAACAAGCACGGAGGCTACAAATGGACTCAACGAAGGGAGGGCAACTGCCCCCTAAGACCAAAGAGCGTGATTTCTCACTCGAGAAGTCACGCTTCCTTTATAGTCATAATTAAGCTAATTTAGAGTTAATGGAGGGGAAAACAGTTACGTTTTTTGAGACCGAGCCGTGGGAACAGGAATACATAAAAGATAAGCTCGGCGACAAGGTTAGGCTGGAATTCTTTCCGCACCGTTTGACCCACGAAAACATTCACGAGGCCGAGAAGGCCCAGTATTTGGTGACGTTTATCTACTCAGATCTTTCAGAGAAAACTCTGGAAAAGCTACCGCAGCTCAAAGGTATTGCGACAATGTCGGTGGGGACGGACCACATTAGCCTGCCGTTTGCCGCGAGTCATCATATCACTGTCAGCAACGTTCCGGCTTACGGCCCCAATACTGTTGCCGAACACACGATGGCTCTATTGTTAGCCATGTCGCGTAATATTGTGCCCTCAGTTGAACGTACCAGAGAGGGAGTCTACGAATACGCCGGGCTGTCGGGCTGGGACCTTATGGGTAAAACGCTTGGCGTCGTTGGCACTGGCAAAATTGGGGCTCACGTTACACGGATCGCTTTCGGTTTGAATATGCGACTACTGGGATTCGATCCCAAACCCAATCCAGAACTAACAGAAAAGTACGGGATGGAATATGTTTCTTTGCCACAGCTTTTCCACGCCAGTGATGTAATCACCCTTCATGTTCCGCTCACTCCCGAAAATCAGCATATGCTATCTTCGGAGCAGTTCTCTCAAATGAAGCGCGGGGTGGTGCTACTCAATACCGCTCGCGGCGGTCTAGTCGACGTTGATGCTTTACTCGAAGCCTTAGAATCAGGCATTGTTTCTCAGGCCGGCATCGATGTTTTGGAAGACGAAGGGTTACTAAAGGAAGAGAAGGAGTTCTTCTCGCCGTATTTCAAGCTGCATGAATACCAGACAGCCTTGGCTAACCATAAATTAATGAGTCACCCGAAAGTTCTGCTCACACCCCACAACGCCTTCAACTCTAAAGAGTCACTGAAGAATATTCTTGATACCACAATCGCGAACATCGAAGGAATGACTTCTGGCGATCCAGTTAATATCGCTAGTCATTAGCTGAGATGCTCTATATTGCCGCCGATCACGCTGGATACAATATGAAGGAGTTTATTCGAAGCAAGATGGCCGCACGTGGGGTGGCCTTCGAAGATTTTGGGACTTTCTCAACGGAACAGGACGATTATCCGGCAGTGGCTAACAGAGTTGCCAAGGAAGTGATTAAGACCGGTGGTAAGGGCATATTAATCTGCGGCAGCGGGGTTGGGGTGTCAATTGCCGCAAACCGTCATAAGGGTGTTCGGGCGGCACTGCTCTGGGGAAGAGCAGTTGCACGTCGCTCCAGGGAAGAAGAAGACGCTAACATCGCCTGCTTACCGGCAAGGCTGATTACTAATGAAGATGCTTGGGAGATCGTTTCCACTTTTCTTTCGACGACGTTTAGCCACCTGGACCGCTATAAACGGCGGGTTAAACAGTTGGATGCGTAGCAAAAGTTTAATCTTGCCTGGGTGTTTAGTTCTGAGCGAGGAAAGCTTCTTGGCAAGATTGGAATTTGCTCGTGCCACAACACAGTCTATCCACGTTGATGTGGTAGATAATGATTTTGTGAAAGGGCATACCCTGCCGATCGAAGAGTGGCCAGAGCTCGATTTGGGTTACAGCGAGGCGCACTTGATGGTTCGCAGTCCGCAGTCCTGCTTTTCGGCGCTTAAGGCAAAAAAAGTTACGCGGGCAATTGTCCACGTTGAATCTGAGTTTGACATTGAATCACTAGAGCGAGATGCCCGAAGGCTCGATATTCTACTCGGTTTTGCTGTTAACCCCGATACTGATTTAGCTACCTCCAAGCCACTTCTGCGGGTGAGCAATTACATCCAAATAATGGGGGTTACTCCAGGTAAAACTGGCCAACCGCAGCTGCCACAGACCGTTAGCGCGGTGTCGTATTTTCGTGCCTTCGACCATCATTCAATAATTTCGGTAGATGGTGGAGTGAACGCGTCCAATGTCGCCAAACTGAAATCTGCCGGCGCAAATTACTTTATTGCTTCTTCTGGTATTTACGACAATCACGATTGGCAGGAAAGCTATCGGGAACTGTTAGAAGCGGTTAAATGAACACAAAACAACTCGAACTAAAGGCGACAGATATTCGGGCCGATATCATTGATATGCTTGTTGAAGCTGGCTCGGGACACTCGGCGGGGCCTTTAGGCATGACTGATGTTTTCACTGCTCTTTATTTTAACATCCTTAAAATTGACCCCGAAAAACCAGACTGGGCTGAACGCGATCGACTAGTATTGTCTTGCGGACACATCTGCCCTGTTCTATATACTGTGCTTGCTCATCGCGGATTTTTCCGCCGAGAAGAGCTGAAAACACTACGAAAATTTGGTTCTCGCTTGCAAGGCCACCCGCACAACTTGGCACTACCGGGCATTGAAAATACCTCCGGTCCGCTCGGCCAAGGATTAAGCCAGGCCTGCGGCATGGCATATGCTGCCAAACTGGATGCTAGCAAGTGGCGCGTTTATTGTGTGATGTCGGACGGCGAGCAAAACGAAGGTCAAGTATGGGAAGCGGCGATGTTTGCCGGCAAGTATAATCTTCACAATCTGACGGCGATTATCGACCGCAATAATATTCAAATTGATGGTTTCACCGAAGACGTGATGCCACTTGAACCAATAGTTGAAAAATATCAGGCTTTCGGGTGGCACGTCCTGGAAATGGATGGCCATAATTTCGAGGATATTATCGGTTGTCTCCGTCACGCTAAAGCCGTGTTTGAAAAACCGACGGTAATTATTGCCCACACTATCCCTGGCAAGGGCGTGGATTTCATGGAAAACGACTATCACTGGCACGGCAAAACGCCCAAGAGCGGTGAAGCCAAGTTAGCGTTACACGAGCTTCGCACCCTTCGCGGTAAAATAAAGAGTGAGCACGAGTAATGAAGTATTTGGTACCGATTAGCATGGATTTCACACAACAAATCGCGCCGCGAGACGGTTTTGGTGAAGGTTTGGTATGTCTTGGAAAAACGAACGGTGACGTCGTTGTGCTTACGGGTGATCTCAAAGAAAGCACCAGGGTTGAGAAATTTGCTGAAAACTTTCCCGAGAGATTTATTGAGATGGGCGTAGCCGAGCAGAATATGGCTGGAGTCGCGGCAGGGCTCGCTCTAAGTGGGAAAATCCCGTTCATAACTTCTTACGCGGTCTTTTCACCGGGTCGGAATTGGGATCAAGTAAGAGTTAGCATATGCTATTCAAAAGCCAACGTTAAAGTAGTCGGGGCGCATGCAGGTATTTCCGTCGGTCCGGATGGCGCTACCCATCAGGCTTTGGAAGATATTGCGATCACCCGAGTCCTGCCAAACATGACGGTCGTTGTGCCAGCGGATTCCATCGAAACCAAAAAAGCCACAATCGCCTTAGCCAAACACATCGGGCCGTCCTACATTCGCTTCGGTCGCGAGAAAACCCCTGTTATGACCACTGACGAAACACCGTTTGTTTTGGGGCGAGCTACTCAAATCCTGGCGGGAAGCGATGTAACGATAATTGCTTGCGGTCAGATGGTAGCGTTCGCGCTGGAAGCCGCCCAGAAACTCGACGGCAAATTGTCGGTTGGCGTAATTAATCTTCACACCATAAAACCGATCGATATCAAAGCAATAATCGAAGCGGCCAAGGAATCTGGAGCGATCGTCACAGCCGAGGAGCACCAAATTGCCGGCGGTCTTGGCGGGGCGGTTGCGGAAGTTCTGGCTGAAAGTTACCCGGTGCCACTGGAACGGGTTGGCATCAAAGATACTTTCGGCGAATCCGGCAAACCGGAGGAGTTGATGGAACATTACGGCCTGACGACCCAACACATTATTGAGGCAGTGGAGAGAGTAATCAAAAGAAAATGAACACGAATTATCAATTTTCATTTATCAATTTTCAATCAATTCTCAATGAATCAATTTTCAAACATTGGAACATTGGAAATTCAATGGAAATTAGAAATTGTAAATTGAAAATTACTTACCATGCTAGTTAATTTGCGTTCAATGCTGCAGAAAGCTGATCGCGAGCACTATGCCGTCGGTGGTTACAATATGACCACGCTCGAATCGGCGATGGCAATTATTGAAGCCGGCGAGGAAGAAAAGTCTCCGGTTATTTTACAAGTTAGCGAAAAAACCATTGACTATATGGGCTTAGATTTAGCCTTTGCTGTTGCCAAAACTTTGGCCGACCGGGCAGTTGTGCCTGTTTGTATTCACTTTGATCACGGTCGAAATTTTCCTATGGTCGAAGATTCGCTCAAAATTGGTTTCAGCTCGGTCATGCTTGATGTCTCGAAAATGCCCAAAGATGAGCGAATTGAGTTCGTGAAAGAGTTTGTCTCTAAGGCCCACCATCTTGGCGCGACCGTTGAAGCAGAAGAAGATCAAATCGGAGGGCGGGAAGACTATGTCGATGGCAATCGCGGTCATTTTACCGATCCGAAACGCGCCGCTCAATTTGTGCGTGAAACTAACGTTGACGCCTTTGCGGTATCGATTGGCTCTACGCATGGCAAGCCGCTGCCACACGAAAAGCTAGATTTAGAGCTACTCGCTGAAATAAATAAGGCCGTTGACGTGCCGTTAGTTCTGCACGGCGCGTCTAGTACGGACGAAAAAGTTGTTCGCGAGGCGATTAGTTTAGGAATTTGCAAAATTAATATCGATACCGATCTGCGCTTGGCCTTCACCCGCGAACTGCGCCGAACACTTAAGGATGCAGATATCTATGACCCGCGCGAAGAGCTTGCCCCCTCGCGCGACGAAATCCGCGACGAAGTTATCAAACACATCCGCTTGTTCGGCAGTAGCGACAAGGCCTAGTTGACGATTCCAACCTTCGTTTCGAGTCGTTCGATTCTCGTCTCGAGCTCTTTGTCCTTTACGTCAAACACGCCAATTATCATATTGATATCTTTCCGTGTTTTTCTGGACTCAACTTCGAGTCTGTGTAGACTCTTTTTGACCGGAGCAATCTCTTCGGAAATTACCTCCCTAATTTGTTGTAAGTCAGATTTCTCTAGCATTTCTACCACCATAGTAACTTAAAAATCGGTCGTCAATGACAAAAAGTTTACAGGTAAAGGCCTGTCCTCTACCTGTCGCCGTACAGAAGAAGGACAGCCCTTCAGGTTGGGTTTGCAAAAATCTTGGGGTATGTGAAAGCCCCCGCCGCTTCTGCCGCTTGGCAGTGCGCTCGGGGGCTGGCTATGTCGCACCCAAACGTTATGGGTGGAGTCTACCACACCTACCCTGAAAAGTCAAGGGTTTTGCTGGTAGTTTTTAGGCGTGGTATGGTGGTAAAGATGAACATCGCCATCAATGGTTTTGGGCGGATTGGGCGGACAGCGGCCAAGATTTTATTGGAGAAGAAAGACGCGAAATTGGTGGCAGTCAACGACCTAACCGACGACGCTACACTTGCGCATTTATTTAAGTACGATTCTAATTACGGCACATGGTCGGGCGAAATCTCCGCTGATGCCGACGGTGAGCATTTAATTATCAACGGCGAAAAGGTTCCTAGCTTTGCCGAAAAAGACCCGACCAAATTGCCGTGGAAAGATTTGGAAGTCGATGTCGTGTTGGAATGCACAGGGTTTTTTACCGAAAAAGAAACGGCCATGGGTCATATTACCGCCGGTGCCAAGCGGGTGATTATCTCGGCACCGCCGAAAGGATCAATGTCGACTCATATTATTTCCGTCAACGAAGGCGATATAAAATCCGATGACCCGATTATTTCCAACGCATCCTGTACCACCAATTGCATTACGCCGGTGGTGGCCGTCATTAATCGCGAGTTTGGCGTATTGAAGGCGATGATGACAACCATCCATTCCTACACGGCTGACCAGAATCTGCAGGACGGACCGCACAAAGATCTACGACGAGCCCGTGCTGCGGCGGAAAACATCGTCCCCACCACCACCGGTGCCGCTCTTTCCACCACCGAAGTCATTCCCGAACTGAAGGGCTTATTCGATGGCCTGGCAATCCGTGTTCCAACGCCGGTCGGCTCGCTGTCCGACATCACATTTATCGTCAAAAAGAAAACGACAGTTGAGGAGGTCAACGAAGCGTTGAGCGAAGCGGCCAAAGAACCACGCTTTCGCGGCATTCTGGAAGTTACCGATAAACCTATTGTCTCCAGCGACATCGTTGGCAATTCAGCATCGGCCATTGTCGATTTGGAACTTACCAAAGTCGTTGACGGCGACATGGTCAAGGTCGTTGCGTGGTACGATAACGAATATGGTTACTCCTGCCGTCTGGTTGAATTAGCGCTAATCGTGGGGAAATAATGCGCGAAACGAACTACAAAAATTTTAAGATTACCGCACTCTGTCACGACGGTTTTTTGGTTGAGAACGAGGAACAGAACATTAGTTTCGCCTTTGACCCGTATGACGTGAAGGGCGAAGTTGCTCCAGTAGATTACATCTTCGTTTCGCACTCCCACTTCGATCACTGTGACGCATCTTCGATTCGTAAACTTCTCGGCCCTAAAACCAAAATCGTTGCCCCAGCTTGTTGCGAAGAAGAGCTGAAGGAATTCGGCAGTCAGTGGGTAACTTATGCAGGTGAGGAAAAGATAAAAGACGACAAGGTAACTTACTGGGCGATTCCCGCCTACAACATCGATAAATTTCGCACCCCAACCGAAGTGTTTCATCCCAAAGAATTGGGCGGCGTAGGATTTGTGGTGGAGATTCCCGTTGATGGCTCGAAAAATGTGCGCTTTTACCATGCCGGCGACACCGATATGATTCCGGAGATGGAGTCAGTCAAAAAAATTGATGTCGCTTTTCTGCCGATCTCCGGAACGTTTGTGATGACGCTAGAAGAGGCGATTAAGGCGGCTGAGATGATTGAGGCCGATCTAACTATTCCGATGCATTACGGTAAAATTCTGGGCTCAGTGGCCGAGGCCAACCGTTTTCAGAATACACTTCGCGGAAAAACCGAGGTCGCCGTTCTGTCTACGGAAAGTGTTTAGGGGTAATTAATTCCCCTCCTGGGTGGGAGGGGCTTGGGACTACTGGTTCTGGGATCAGCAGAACCTGTCTGGTAGGTGGATGCCGTGCTCATTGCTGAGCGGCGTGCCTTGCTCACAAAGTGGGCAAGTCTGTTCGGCCCAGGTCTGCAGACAGTCGCGGTTCAGCGTTAGGACGAACGGAACGTTACCAAGGTCGCCTGGGCCGGTCAACGTCCGTCTGAACCAAGCCACCGCTCCAACAACCTCGCCGCCTTGTCTTCGGACTTCGTCAGCCACTTCCCTGATCGTTCGTCCGGTAGTGATGACCACACCCGCGACGACCACGCGTTTTCCCTTGAGAGCCTCCGAGAAGCTCGGCCGAAACTTGAGCCCGAGGTGGGTTTCCTCGGCGAAGTAACACTCCGTCCTCGTTCTGGCGTGCACGCTCAACTGGGAGGCGATAACCAGGCCTCCATTGGCTCGTCCGGCAAATGCGTCAATTCTCTCCATTTCATGCTCAAACTCCATGCTCCTGAGCTTAAATGCCATGGGCCGGCAGAGTTCCTTAAGCACTTGCGGGTCAGCGAGCATTGGGTCTTTGTAGACCCAGCTTTCGCTGTGGAAGCCACCCCCGATATCGAAATGACCCCCGCTAATCACGTATCCCCGCTCGCGGATGAGATTAGCCACATTGCCATCAACTGAAAGGTACTTAGTGGCGCTAGGCGCCGGGTTCGAAATAGACACGGTAATTCTCCTGCTCTTTCTTGGTGGATAACGGTAATTATATGATTCTTACGACGAACGTCAAGCACCTGTGGCTATATCTGTAACGATTTCTCTGGTAGAATTTGCCCATATATGAAACGAGTTTATGCTGACTATGCTGCCGCTACTCCGACTGATCCTCGCGTTGTACATGCGATGGATCCGTATCAGACGGAAATTTTTGGTAATGCATCGAGCGTTCATAGTTTTGGGCGCGCGGCTGATAATGCGATAATCACATCGACGCAAACGATTGCTAAATTCCTAAACTCCAAGCCGGAGGAAATAATTTTCACTAGCGGTGGGACGGAAAGTAATAATCTAGCCATCATCGGCGTGGCCAAGGCCAACAAAAATAGTGGTCAACATATAATTACCTCCTCTATCGAACACCCCAGCGTCTTAAACGCCTGTCGAGCGCTGGCCAAAGACGGCTGGGAAATGACCTATCTGCCGGTGACCAAGGACGGTTTGGTTGAAGTCGACGAACTCAAAAAAGCGCTGACGAAAGAGACTGTCCTAGTCTCGATTCATTTAGCTAATTCAGAAATCGGCGTCATTCAAAATATCGCCGAGCTCTCCAAAATCACCAAAAAACACGGTGCGTATTTCCACACCGACGCTTGCCAGGCGGCGGCATTTTTGGATCTAGATGTCGAAAAACTCGGCGTTGATTTACTATCCTTCAACGGCTCAAAAATGTACGGGCCAAAGGGCATCGCCGTTTTGTATGTGCGCAAAGGGGTCAACATCTTTCCAATTTTATACGGCGGTGGTCAGCAGCAATCTCTGCGTAGCGGTACGGAGAACGTCCCTGGAATTATTGGGCTAGCCAAAGCTTGCGAGATGACTGCCAAGCGCAGATCCGAGGATTGCAAGCAAATTGGGCAGCTACGCGATAGTTTACAAGCAAAATTAAGCGAAATCGGCTGTCGCATAAACGTATTGCATGGGCTACGGCTGCCTAACCATCTGTCGGCAATTATACCAACCACGGAAACTAATCTCGTCGCTTGGCTGGATCGCGCAGGTGTGGCTGTATCTGCTGGTTCGGCCTGCAGCTCAAAATCGCTCAATGACTCCCATGTTTTAACTAGTATCGGTCTGTCTGCTGAGGAGATGAATCGCACCGTAAGGATTTCTCTTGGCCGGGCCACAACAGCGGCTGACTGCCGTTTTATTACCTCAGAAGTTGCTCGGCTAAAAAAGCGAGCTTCCGTTTGACGGGAAGCTTTGGAGTGTGGGTCGCGGTAACCTATCCGGACGTAAACGCACAACCATTGAGGTTGGCCAGCCAGAGAAGTACGGCCATTGCGACGAGTACAGTGGCCATCTGCCAGCCGCTTGGATCGTTCGACGATGTGTCATTGGGTCGGTCCTCGTCGTCGTAGATCTCGGCGATGGTTTTGGGTAGATCGATCATCGAACCAATCCCTATCGGCAAGGTTGGCTCACCCGGGCCTTGGGCAACAACCGGGTTCCAACCGTTTTCCGTGTCGCCACGCGGTGTGTCATTATTCAAGCGATCCTCCCGCTCGTTCGGTAGAAAGAGCAATTTAATGGCAGTTTAATGCTAAGCTAGTAAATAGTCAATATTAAGGAGGTAAATGTACGAAGCAAAGAAATTCGAAAGTATTAAAGAATTGAACGGCATAAGTGAGCGGACGATGACCGAGCACTACAAGCTCTACGAAAGCTATGTTAAAAAGTTCAACGAGATTGATGAAAAGTTGCAGAAAGTTGATTTGGAATCTGCCAACCCAACCTTCAGCGATGTCAGGGCACTCAAAGTCGAGCTGTCTTTTGCGCTGAACGGTATTAAAAACCACGAGATCTATTTTGAACATCTCGGGGGTGAAGGTGGTAAACCATCTGGCAAACTGCTGGCGCAAATCGAAAAAGATTTCGGTAGTTTCGAAGCTTGGCAGAAAGATCTGAAAGCCACGGGCATGGGCGGTCGCGGTTGGGCCTGGTTAGCTTGGGATTGGAAAATGGAGAGGTTATTCAACTTCATTGGCGATACCCAAAACACCTATCCAGTCTGGAACTGCACGCCGCTGGTGGCGCTGGATGTCTACGAACACGCCTACTTTATAGATTTTGGAATTATGCGCCGAGATTACATTGATAAATTTTTTGAGAATCTCGACTGGTCGGTAATTGAAAAACATTTCGTCGAGTTAGGGGTATAAATAAACCACCGCTGAGTAACCAGCGGCGGTTCAAGAATTGCTCTGGCGACCTAAGTCCTGGCGGGTTGGTGTTGCTCTTCTAGCACCCACTTGAACACCCGAACCATCAAGTCTTCGAGATCGTCTGTTCCGCATTCCAGGATGGTTGCGGGGCGGCAGATCGTATTGAAGTTGACATACCTATCTCTGTTAGACGAGATTAGGTGCACGCACAGGTCGGGCCAGACCGGCTGAGCAAGGTCGTTCCAAGCTCTAAACAACCATCCGATTTGGCGTTTACTGTCACCAAGAGCGTCGAGAATGTCGTCCTCATCTTGCCGCCATTTCAGCGGACCGCCGAGCAAGATAATGACTTTCTCTTGCCTGACTCCTTCGATGTGGTCAAGCATCGAGCTGCGAGCGGCCAGGAGCAGCAAGTACGAAGTAACCGGATCCATTCCGGATTTTCTGCGAAGCGATTCGATCGTCGATGGGAGTCCCGACTTAGTGTTGTCCGACCCAGTGGGGTCAGCAAGAACTTCGGCTAGGTAGCCCTCATTGCGGAACTTGATCGAGAGGCTGTTGCCAAGTGATGAAACATGGTCGTCTGCTTTCGACGAGTCAATACTAATGATCATTTCCAAGCCTCCTCGTGCTGGATTACCCGACAATTATAGGGATAATCCAATCTTCAATCAAGAGCTGGAAGCCTTAAGGTCTTTCAGTTAAGATTCATCTATGTTTATTGGTGCTCATGTTTCTACCGCTGGTGGATTGAAAAACGCGATCAGCAAAGGGCTAGAGATCGACGCGGAAGCGTTGCAGATTTTTCCGTCGGCACCTCTGCAATGGAAAATCCGCGGCTGGAGCGATGATGACTGCGCGTGGTTCAAAAATGAGTGGCCGAAAAACTTCAAGCAAGTTATCTTTCATGGCATATACCTAACAAACTTGGCAGCTGATAGTCCAGAGAACTTGGCCAAAACAAAACAGGCTCTAATTGAAACCCTGACTTTAGCAGCCAAGATCGGGGTGGTTGGGACAATTTTCCATCCGGGGAACTACAACAACGGCGAAATCCTGCACAAAAAACAAATCCAGGACACAATTACGGAAGTTCTCGCCGGCACGCCGGAAAATACGATGTTGGTCTACGAGAACTCGGCCGGCTCAACGATGGGCGGCAAGCTAGAAGATCTGGCATGGCTGATTGACGTATCAAGCGACAAAAACCGCGTTGCAGTTTGCCTAGACACTTGTCACGCCTTTGCAGCGGGTTACGACATAAAAACAAAGGACGGCTACGTTGCATATGTCAAAGATGTTGACCGCCTAATCGGACTCGATAAAGTTTTCTGCTGGCATTTCAACGATTCAAAGTTTGATCTTGGCGCTAAACGTGACCGCCACGAAAACATCGGCGAAGGATTCTTGGGTAAAGAGTCATTTGGATATATCCTTAACGACGAACGCTGGGGAGATACTGCAGGCTATCTAGAAGTCCCTGGGTTTGAGAACACCGGACCCGATAAGCAGAATATTGAGGTTTTGAAGTCCTTACGAAAATAGTTCTGCGGGCCTTGCGGCCCGCAGGAGCAGGAATTGGAGTTTTCAACTCCGGTATTTGTCTACCATATCCATCTGGTAGAGCGCAGTGAGTGACTCGCCCGTAACGATCCGGCTGATCGCCTCCGCCAGCAGCGGTGCTACTGAAAGAACGGTGAAACGGTCACTGTGCCCGGCAACCTTATGCTGGCAAGGCACGGTATCGGTGAAGACGAATTGCCCAATCGGGGAATCTAGAAGTAGCTGAACCGCCGCTTCTGGACCATTCTTATGTTCGAGCGGCGCGTGGATCGCCGCCATCGCGATTGCCTTGGCACCGTTTGCAGCCACGATCCCGGCGTCCTTGGCCGCTGTCCCACCTGTTAGAGCTTCGTCGTCGAAGATGATGCAGTAGCGACCATCAACATCACCGACGATCGCCTTGGTGAGCGGGTTCTCGGAGTGGTCAGGACGACTTTTGTCGATGTAGGCACGATCGGCCCCCAATAACCTGGGAACGTTGCCGAAACGAGTTGCCGCGCCGTTGTCGGCGAAAACAACCGTCAGTAGTGACGGATCCCAGCCCCACTCCAACACGGCTCGAGATAAGTGGTCGACAAGTAGTGGCACAGCCGTGATCACATCGGCGCAAGGCGAATCTCCTTGCTCGAAGTAGTGCAATGAGTTCGGCGAGTGGGGGTCGAGCAACAAGGTTCTCTTCACACCCAGAACCGTGGTTAAAATCCTCGGTATTAGTACCCCGCCGGACGAGATCCGCGGCTGATTCTTCTTGTCCGACCTGGAGTAGGGCATGTAGGGAAGAACAAGCAGAAGATCCTCGGTGCGAGAGTTCTTCAGAGCATGCAGTAGGAGTAGGAGCTCCATGATCGTGTCGCTGACGGGCAGCGTTTGCGTGGCGATGATCACTGCAAACGAGCCGCGAACGTCGTCAACTGTGATCTGCATGTTGTCGTTCGAGAATCGGTCGACTGCCGAGCTACCCCGGCTACAGCCGTAAAGCGCCTTTCCATCATTGGCGGAACGCTTCTTCAGCTGTATAAACACGCGGTCGGTGAACTCCGAAGAGCCAGTTGTCGAGAAAAGTTTGACGGGTCTGATACCGTTATTCATGCCTTTACACCTCCTGTGTCAAGGACGAGACTGAAAAGAACAAAGCCGAGGCAATTGTAACACGGAAACCCCCACGGACAAGTCGTTGTTCTCTAATCCAGAGCATTCTAAAAGCCCATATGATATTTACGAAGGGGCTTTCTGCTACAATATCGCTATGAACACAATGCAAATGTTTGGCCTCATCGCAGTTGCCTTTGGAGTATTGGTCATTGCCAAGCCCGACTTGGTTGGCATATTCGTTGGTATCTTCTTTATTCTAATTGGTTTGAATATTCTGGCCTTCGGCAACCGGTTTGGCCGTTGGGTTAAATAGGAAGAAATAAAAAAGGGCCCCGCTCGGCAGGTTCGCCAAGAGGGGCTTCGAGTGAGTCGCGCCGGCGTGCAAGGTTAGTTGCCGCCGGGTCAATTGTTCCGTGAAGTGGTTTCGCAGCCGTCTGCCGATTCTCACGGCTAGATGTCGCTGCGAAAGCCAGTTGTTCGCGCCGGCGACCTAGCCGTCGGGCACGTTGTGCCCGCTGCTGCCCGCGTCGAGCGGGATCATGGCGCCGTCGTGGAACGTGTTGATCGTGCTGAAGGAATTACCACCCATGTTAGTGACGGTGGTCGAGCCGCGATTCCGAATCTCCATTTGTTGTTCACCTCCCCATCATTGGGGTCTTGGCTCGAGGGCCAAGTGAGAAGATATTACTACTATTGCGAAGGCCAGTCAAGGCTTTCCGAGAGATTTTTTTCGCTGGCGTTGCCTGTGAAAACCGATGACGTAGCGGTGAACTTCGTCACGGATTCGCCCGAGCATTAGCAGTCCCTTGCTGCCACGTGGAGCGGTGATTGGTTTTTTTCTTCCGGGCAAGTATATTCTGTCGGGCTTCTTCGCTAGCGCAATTACCATTTTTGGACTTCGGCCCGCTAGTCTTATACCTTCAAAGGTATAACGTAGCTGCTCTGGCCCACCATCTACAACAAACAAATCTGGGAGCGGGCGAGAAGTGTCGGAGAAACGGCGAGTAACAACTTCTTGAATCATCGCAAAGTCGTTCTGACCCTCAACGGTTTTGATCTTGTAGCGACGATACTCGTTTTTATCTGGCTGACCGTTAATAAAACAAACCGTGGCGCCGACCGGCTCGCTAGTGCCGAGGTTTGATATATCCACCGCTTCAATGCGTTCGGGCAGCTCAGCTAGGCAAAGCAGCTCTTTTAGCCCGATAAGTGAAGAAAAGTCGGTACCTTCAGTCTTCAGTAGCATCGACTCCAGCTTTGACTGAGCATTTTTGTTGGCCAGGGCAATAAAATCAACTTTCTCTCCGCGCTCCGGAACGCGCAGCTCAATTCGATATCCTTGCTGCTGGCTCAACCAGGTTGAAATTAACCCTTGATCTTCAATGGTTACTGGTAGCGCTACTAAAGGGGGGATGTCAACGAGATATCTGTAAATTTCGATTAAACACTGGCGAATTAGCTCAGCTTGCGTAATTGGTTGAAGCGAACTAAAAGGAATATTCTTCTGACCGATAAATTCGCCATTTCTCACGTGTACAACAGTTACCACGGATCTGTTACCGGTAATGGCTGTACCGATCGCATCGAAACTTTCTTGGGTAGAACCAACAACTTTTTGGCTCGAAGTAACGTGCCAAACAGCCTTTAGCTGATCGCGCAGTTTACCGGCAAGTTCGAAGCTCTCATTTTCTGCAGCCTGCTGCATGCGCTGCTCGATATCTCGGATGATATTTTTCCGTTTTCCCTCGAGAAATTCGACGGTAGTATTAACCTGTTTAGCATATGCTTCTGGTGAAATCTGATCAGCCATAGGACAGCTATTACCCTCGAGCTGGCAATTTAAACACGGCCGGTCTTGGCCGGTAGGCAGTGGCTTACTAGCCAAATGTACCCCGTACACTCGCCGTAGGAACTGGCAGGCTAAGTTTGCCGACCAAGAGGAAAGATACGGGCCGAAGTACTGCGCGCCGTCTTTCGTTCGTTGCCGGACAACCTGTAGCCTTGGAAACCGCTCTTTTGTTGTTAACTTTATGAACGGGTAAGCTTTGTCGTCCATTAGTTTTATATTGAATTTGGGCTGGTGCTCGTTGATAAGAGTTGCTTCCAAGATAAGCGCTTCGATCTCGTTGTTAACGACGATTGTCTCAACTTCCTGTATCACCCCCATCATCACCGCTATCCATGGTCGATTTACCCTGAGCGAAGTCGAAGGGTCGTCACCTTTACTGAAGTAACTACCAACCCGACTTTTCAGGTTTTTGGCTTTGCCAACGTAAAGCACTTTTTCGTGCTCGTCTTTGAATAAGTAAACACCAGGGTCTCTCGGCAGATTCTTGGGTTTTTCCATTGCGGTTAGTATAACCGAAGTCGAGCGAAAAATTTAGGTCAATTCCCTTGACGCAACAGGGGTTGTGTGATAGAATCGCCCACGTACATTAGAATTACTATATTGCTCATCAGCCAACACTTGTGAGTGAGGAGCCCTCCTTCAAGTCCGCAAAAAAATTAATTTGCACATTTAACTTTTGCGGACTTAAAGGAGGGCTGGAAGCCCTCGGGAGGCGGGAGAACATATTCTCGTCAAACGTGGCGCACCCGAAATGGAGGGTGTTTGCCGCTCTGCACCCCAAAAGGTGTAGAATACTAGAGTGCAATCTCGAAAAGATCATTGATCGGGAAGGCAAGCATCGAGGGAGTGGAATGAAAAAACTCAAGACATTTCGACCGTATGTATCGCATAAGGCGCAGCGCCGTCTCTGGCACGTACTCGAACAGTACCTGTCACGCGGGCACTGGCGCCGCAACGCGGCCAAATAGCGATTCCTTCATCAGCGGTTCGGGCGCAAAGCCCGGGCCGCGCTTCTTTATTTTTTAGTTTTTCCAAACAGAACCGGCTCTAAGACCTGCCCGGTCAGAGAATCTTTATTCTGACTAACTTCTTCTGGCGTACCTTTAGCGATAACTTCGCCGCCTTTCTCGCCACCGCCAGGTCCAAGATCGATCAACCAATCAGCCGATTTTACGACATCCATATTATGCTCGATGACAATTATTGTGTTGCCGCGATCAACTAGTTTTTGCAAGACAATGAGCAACCGCTCAACATCGGCGAAGTGCAAGCCAGTGGTTGGCTCGTCCAATATATATAGTGTATGGCCAGTGTCGCGCTTGGCCAGCTCCGCTGCAAGTTTAATTCGTTGAGCTTCACCGCCAGATAGCGTGGTTGCTGGCTGGCCCAAACGGACGTAGCCCAAGCCAACTTCCATCATAGTCTTCAATTTCGACGCGATCGTGGGAATGTTGGCGAAAAATTCCAAGCTCTCTTCGACGGTCATATTCAGCACCTGCGAAACATTTTTACCCTTCCACAAAACCTCCAAAGTTTCGCGATTATAGCGGCTGCCTTTGCAAACGTCGCAGGTAACGTAAACGTCAGGCAAGAAATTCATCTCAATTTTGATCTGACCGTCGCCTTGGCAGTTCTCGCAACGGCCCCCAATGACATTAAAAGAAAATCGACCAGGCTTATAACCGCGACTGCGAGCGGCGGGAGTGGCGGCAAAGAGCTGGCGAATCGGATCAAAAGTTTTGGTGTAGGTGGCAGGATTTGAACGCGGTGTTCGGCCGATGGGGGACTGATCAATTTCAATTATCTTGTCTAAAAATTGTGTGCCAGTGACGTCTTGATGGCGGCCCGGTTTATCTGTTTGATACCCCAGTTTCTGGCTGACCGCTTTGCATAGTACTTCAGTGATAAGTGTGGACTTGCCAGATCCAGACACGCCCGTGACCGCGATGAAGCGGCCAAGGGGGAAGTTGACGGAAATATTTTTTAAGTTGTTCTCGCTGGCTTTGTGAACGGTTAGATACTGATGGCCTTTGGCAATTTCACGACGGGAGGGCACGACTAATGTTTTTTCACCAGTTAGATACGGGGCGGTTATGGAATTTTTGTTAGTCAATACTTCGGCTAATGTACCGCTGGCCACAATCTCACCGCCGTGCTCTCCGGCGCCGGGCCCGATGTCTACTACAAAATCAGCGTGTCGAATTGTTTCTTCGTCGTGTTCGACGACAATTACCGAGTTGCCCAAATCGCGCAGCCGTACCAGGGTTTCGATGAGGCGGGCGTTGTCGGTGGGATGCAAGCCGATAGTTGGCTCGTCCAGCACATAAAGTATCCCGACTAACGCCGAACCGATCTGTGAGGCCAAGCGAATTCGTTGACTCTCGCCACCGGCCAGCGTTGTGGCAGAGCGATCAAGCGTTAGATAATCCAAGCCAACTTTACCTAAAAACTCCAGTCGGCTTCGAATTTCATCAATGACTTTGCCGGCAATTGCAGATTCGCGCTTGTTTAGTTTTAGTTCATCAAAATACTTTCTTGCTCGGTCTATTGTTAGGGCAGAAACTTCGGCGATATTTTTCGTAGACCCTGAGCGACCATCGGGAGTCGAAGGGTGGCCCAGCCGTACCAGTAACGCCTCCTTGTTCAAACGAGCGCCCTGGCAGGAGTTGCACGGTGAGGTTAGCATATATCTTTCTATTTGTTCTCGTACCATTTCCGAGTCCGTCTCGCGATAGCGCGATTCAAGATGAGCAATGAGCCCCTTAAAACCAACATGGAAGTGGTGGGCAACGCCGGCCGAATAGTAACGCAAGCGCATTTGGAACGGTGTGCCGGTACCGTAAAGCACTTTCTTCAGTTGATCTTCATCCAAGTCTTTAATCGGCGTGTCAATCGAAAGATTAAAATGCTCGGCGGCATTTTTTAATAGTATTCCGTAGTAGTTTACGGCTGAAAACGTCCAAGGCATAATGCCGCCTTCGACAATGGTTTTCGTTTTATCGGGAATAATCAGCTCCTCTGAAATTTCTTTTTTGTAGCCCAGGCCGTGGCAATCGGCGCAGGCACCGTACGGCGAGTTGAAAGAAAATGAACGCGGGCTAATTTCGCCGAGGGAAAAGCCGTCGTACGGGCACGATAGATCTTCACTAAGCAGCAGCTCATCGTTCTTATGCTCTTGGGAAATTATTACCAACCCCTTGCTAAGTTTGAGGCCAGTTTCTAGAGCGTCAGTAAGGCGTTGGCGTGAAGATATGCCGGCCGTCAGGCGGTCAATTATTACCTCGATGTTATGGGCTTTGTAACGATCCATTTTGATCGAGTCGGAGAGTGAGTAGATCTCGCCGTTCACGCGCACTGACCCAAAACCACCGCGGTGCAGATCGGCCAAAAGCTGGTTGTACTCGCCCTTGCGACCGCGCACCACCGGCGCCATCACAGTAATTCGGGTGCCTTCTGGTAGCGTACCTATTAAGTCAACCATCTGATCGACTGTTTGGCGGGAGATTACTCGGCCACAAGCGGGGCAGTACGGGACGCCGATGCGGGCGAAAAGCAAGCGCAGGTAGTCGTGAATTTCGGTCACAGTGCCAACTGTTGAGCGCGGGTTGTGGGAAACAGTTTTTTGGTCGATAGAGATGGCGGGAGAGAGTCCTTCAATGTAATCAACATCGGGTTTTTCCATCTGACCCAAAAATTGTCGAGCGTAACTTGAGAGCGATTCCATGTAGCGGCGTTGTCCTTCGGCATAAATCGTGTCGAATGCTAACGACGACTTGCCGGACCCAGAGAGTCCGGTAAAGACAACGAGCTTGTTGCGCGGAATCTCTAAGTCAATATTTTTTAAATTATGCTCTCGAGCTCCCTTGACGAATATTCTGTCTTGATCGGTCATCTTAGGATTACTTGCCCCGCATCAACCGCTCCACGCAATAACAGGACGAAGTCCGTTTTGCTGGAAAGTTTGGTGCGTGGGTGCTCGCGCGCACCTTTAACAAAAATCACATCCTCTTTGGGCATAAACCCAATTGTACCAGACAAATCCCGAAAGTGAGGACCGCTAAGTTACTTTGCTTTATTTATCCGGGTTTTCGTGGTCTGCAATTTTACCGAGAGCTTCCTCCATTTCGGGACGACTTTCATCAGAACGCTCGCGAGCATCACTCATCAGGCCATTGACGATGAAATCACGCGCTTTGTCATCTTCTATATGTAGCGCATCCAGAATGCCTCTAACAAATGCTCCTGTTCCGGGCATAACCCCTTTTGCCATCAGCTCCTGGGCAACTTTACCGTAGTCAAGATCTTTTCTTCCCAACTCTCTCGTGGCTTGTTCGGCAAAGCGCTGAAAACCACTGCCCTCTGTAGGGATCTCTGGTATTGCTTCAACGGGCACTTCCTCAATATGCATTCCATGGGCTTCAAAATCTTCAGTTTCGGTCATTGTTTTTTCCTCCTTCTTGGCTTCATCCTGCAATGGCTAGGTGAAAAAGTCAAGCAAAAGAAAGGGCCACCGCGCTTTCGCTTGGCGGCCCTTTGAATGACGGGCTAGTGCCTGACTTCTTGCTGCCGAAAGAACTCCCGGCGGATGATCGAGGACGCTGCCTCGTTGCCAGGTGCAAACTGGCTCAAACTGACGAGCACTTCGCTCATGTTGACGTAACACATCGCCATCGTGGCAACGTTGACGCACTCGCCACTGAGGTCGAGAATCAGCTCGTCCACTTGCTGACGGGCGAATGCGATCTGTGGAGTCTGGGGGAGTCCGACTAGCAGCGCTGAAACAGCCTGCAGCCTACGGACATCCCGGGCAACGCACGGGGGCATTTAAGGCCTCCTTCGCTCTTAGAGCGTGCGACTATTCTACCCTGATTTGGTCTCAAAGTCAAGAGAGGAGGCCGTCTTTTGGCGCTCCTTCTGCATTTTTTTGAGCTTAATCACTTCATCGCGCAGAATGGCGGCCAGTTCGAACTGCAGCTCCTGAGCGGCGAGTTTCATACTGCGCTCTTTGTCTTTAATCAGCGATTCGATGTTGCTCTTGGCCAGCTGTGTTTCGATCTTGTCCAAGCCAACCGACTCCGCCAACTCCTGCTCAACAATCGAAGTGATCTCTTTGGAAATAGTCGTTGGGGTGATGCCGTGTTTTTTGTTGTGCGCTACTTGAATCTCTCGCCGGCGGTTAGTTTCATCGATCGCCCGCGTCAGTGATCCGGTCATGATATCGGCGTACAGGACAACCTGGCCCTGAACATTGCGGGCGGCACGGCCGATGGTTTGAATTAACGACCGATCTGAGCGCAAAAAGCCTTCTTTATCGGCATCAAGAATCCCCACGAGCGAGACTTCTGGCAGATCCAAACCTTCGCGCAGGAGGTTGACACCGACCAATACATCAAACGTGCCTTTGCGCAGTTCACGCAATATTTCAATACGTTCCAATGTTTCAATGCCAGAGTGTAGATAACGAACGCGGATGCCTTGCTCGGTAAAGTAATCGGTCAGATCTTCAGCCATCTTTTTGGTGAGAGTTGTGATCAAAACTCGTTGTTCGCGTTTAACGCGCTCTTTGGCCCGTTCCATCAGATCACCCACTTGGTTATCCAGCGGACGGATGATAATTTCCGGGTCGACGAGGCCCGTTGGCCGAATAACTTGCTCGACGGTCTGTTCAGTTTTCTCAAGTTCGTAGTTGCCCGGTGTGGCTGAGGTGTAAACAGTCTGACCAACTTTTTTTTCAAACTCAGCAAAACGCAAGGGACGGTTGTCTTTGGCTGAGGGCAGGCGGAAACCGTAGTCGACTAATACCTCTTTGCGCGCTTTGTCGCCGTTGAACATGCCACCGATCTGCGGCACGGTGACGTGCGATTCGTCGATAATAGTTAGGAAGTCCTCCGGAAAATAGTTCAGTAATGTATTGGGAGTGGCGCCGGGGGCGCGTCCGTCAAAGTGGCGGGAGTAGTTTTCAATGCCGTTGCAGTAACCGACTTCGCGAATCATCTCCATGTCGTATAGAGTGCGGCGAGTCAGGCGATCGGCCTCGATGCCCTTATTCTCTTTCTCCAGTACTTTGAGCCGGTCTTTCAACTCGGTCTCGATCGACTTCAACGCTCCTTTAATTTGCTCTGGCGGGGTCACAAAATGTCGCGACGGGTAAATTACCACAAAGCGCGGTGTAGCTGTAACGCCGCCGGTAACGTGATCAAGTTCCTGAATGTCGGTGATACTGTCGCCATCAAGTTTGATGCGAATTAAAGTAGTAGCATTCGACGGCATTACTTCAATAATCTCACCTCGGGCTCGGAAATCGCCGCGGGCCAGTTCAACATCATTCCGTTGGTACTGCAAGAAGACGAGCTTGGCCAAAATCGCATCACGATCTACTTTTTCACCTTTCGTTAGAACTAAAGTTGCCTTTTGGTACTCTTCGGCTGAGCCGAGGCCGTAAATGCAGGAAACCGAAGCGACGATAATCACGTCCCGACGCGAGAGGACGGCCTGGGTAGCGGCGTGACGCAAGCGATCGATCTCGTCGTTGATCTGGGCTTCCTTTTCTATATATGTATCGGAGTTGGGCATGTACGCCTCGGGTTGGTAGTAGTCGTAGTAACTAACGAAATACTCAACGGCGTTTTTAGGGAAGAAATGCCGAAACTCGCTTGTAAGTTGGGCTGCCAGGGTTTTATTATGGGCGATCACTAGGGTTGGTTTCTGAACTTGAACGATAACATTAGCGGCGGTGAAAGTTTTTCCCGAGCCAGTCACGCCCAAAAGTACCTGATGTTTCAGTCCTTTTTTAATCCCTTTCACCAACGACTTAATTGCTTTTGGCTGATCGCCGGCCGGTTTCATGTCGGTTGCTAACTCAAATTTCATGGCTTTGCATTATACCCGAAGATCACTCGTATCTCCCTTGACTTGTAAGGTGAACTGTGCTAGAATCTGCGTGTAACCTACAGGAGGGTTGTGAACATGAAGTTAATATTAGAGGGTCGTGAGGATTTGGTGTATCCTGGGCAGCTTGGCGCTATCTTGGGCGTCAATATCGAGTACCTAGAGAAGGAGCTCGAGATGCTGAGGAGGCTGCTGGCAAGTAGAAAGAGGGCGCGGAACGCTATGCTTGGCTCAGGGCGGGTAATTCCCGACTTGCCGATCCAGATGCTCGGATTTTCCAAGAAGGCAATGACGGCCCTGCTCAGCGCAGAGGTTGAGACACTCCGGGGAATCGCCGGGCTGTCAGAGTCCCAGCTGAAGATGATCAAGGCCTTCTCGTCAGTGAGCTATTGGGAAATCCGCAATCGGCTTCGTGAGTTTGGCATCGAACTTGATGAACGAAGTTGACCAAGCCCGAGCGCGTCCGCTGTTGCTCCGCCAGTTGGCGAAAGCAATCACGGCCGCCTCGGGCTTTTTTATACTTCGAACAAAACTAACATCTCTAAACCATATTACACCCGCGGGGTGTAATATGGTCAACCGGTGTAGCCGTCGATCAGAAGCTGTTTTATTTGTGACAAGCTACGCTGATAGGCAATGCGACTTCTTGCGAATTTTCTGTACTCCTCAGGCCGAATGTCGATCAATTCTCGCCAGCGACAAAATGTCTGGATATTTTGTGAATCTATGTAGAGGCGGTAAGAGGAGAATTCCCAGTCCTCGGGACTAGTTACTAATTCTGCAGATGTGGGGTTCAGATGAACGTATCTCGTTAGATGTAGAAGCTGCTCGTCATTGTCGACCAGAACGTTCTTAAATCTTGATTCCCAGAGCGGTCCTCGACGTTGGTGAGAAAGGTTAAAATACCGGGTAAAGCTGTTCAGGGTGTTGTTCATGAACCTTGAGATGCCATTATCTTCCAACTGTTTCACGATCAGGTGAATGTGTGTTGGCATGACACAGTATGCTATTAGCTGTACCAGTTCGCTCTCACCGAGTGATTCGTCGACTCGCTGTTTCGCCTCCGCGGACAACTCCAGATACGTAGAAAATCTTTGTCTTGAGGATGAGCAGTTGTAGTAGTTCATTCCTACAACAAGCCTCTCAAAATCTTCGCGGGATCGAAAAATCTCAAAGCCGGCAATGCTTCGCGTGTAGATATGGTATGTCTGTCCCGAAACTAATGAGTTCTTTCTGATAGTAGGCATTTCTTACAATCTAATACCATATTACACCCCGCGGGTGTAGACGCTAGGTTAAATAGGGCTTGACAGGTTACTTCAGGGTAGTTAGTAATGTATATCAGGTACGGTCAGGTTAGGCCGTGAGACAAAATAGCAATTAAGAAACTTGGGGAAGGAGGTGAGAAATATGGCATTTAGCACAGTTTCAAAAAAGTCTGGTAAGACATACTACCTCCACGGTCGCGAAGTCACCCTACGCGGTGGCCGACTGCAGAAGATCTTCTACTTTGCGCAAGACGTGCGTGAAGGCGCGATGGACGCCGTCCCAGCAGGTTATGAAGTTATGGAGAACGCTCGCACAGGTCTCCCAATGTTGAGAAAGGCAAAGTAAAGCTTGTTGCGTACGCATAAAGCTTACGGAGAGTCCGCCCGAATGGGCGGATTTTCTGGTTAAATGGCGTAATTCTGAGATAATATGGTTATGAAAATTGCGTTGGTCCACGGCTTTTTTACCCAATGGGGTGGGGCGGAACGAGTTTTAAAAACATTCAGTGAAATTTGGCCTGAAGCGCCGATTTATTTGCTAGCTAAAGATCAGAAACTGATCGACGAGTTTCTGCCGGGTAGAATAATCATCCCAAGCTTTTTGCAAGACTGGCCGGGCATGCCAGCGGGCAGAAAATACTACTTGCCGTTTCTGCCAAAAGCGATTGAGTCGTTTAACTTTAGCGATTTTGACGTTGTGCTTTCGGACTGCTCGTCGTTTGAAAAAGGCGTTATTACCAAACCGCCAACTAAACACGTTTGCTATTTGCACACCCCCACTCGCTACCTGACTCGCGATAGAGATGAGTATCTAGCCAACGCTTCGATACCGTTGCCATTTATTGGGCGGCCCGTTGTTCGAGCCATCACCGAACAAGTTCGGAAATGGGATTTGCAAGCAAGCAAACGGCCGGACTATCTGATCGCCAATTCGCATTTTATTGCCGCGGAAACGAAAAAGTACTACGGTCGCACGGCGGATACAGTATTCTTTCCACCAGTTGACACATCGATGTTTGAAATAGCCGACAAAACGGGTGACTACTTTTTGGTTCTCGGCCGCACCGAGCCATACAAACGAACAGATTTAGCTATTTTGGCGGCAACGAAGTTGGGCTTGAAATTGAAAGTTGTGGGTGGTGGCTCGCATCTAGACGAGCTGAAAAAGCTTGCCGGTCCAACGGTGGAGTTTGTCGGGCGCGTACCCGACCCGGAGCTCGCCGGCCTATACGCAAACTGCATCGCACTTATTCATCCGCAGCTTGAGGATGCGGGCATCACGCCACTCGAGTCGATGGCCTCCGGCCGTCCGGTGATTGCATACGCGGCGGGCGGAGCTTTGGAATCCGTTCTGCCGGGCGTGACCGGCGAATTCTTCCAGGAACAGACGGTTGAATCGTTAGTTGCTGTGCTCAAAAACTTCGACGTGAAAAAGTACAATCCGGAAAAAATCCGCGCTGTAGCACTACAATTTGACGCAAAAATATTCAAAGAAAAAATTAAGCAGATTGTTGAATCTCAGACTTCTCATTAGGCTTAGTTTTCCGGCGATTGGCCAGCAATTTGGGGCCGACTACACAGTTGATAACTGGTACATTTTAAGATAGAATAGTAGTAATGAGCGCTGAATATTCTGCCAAACAAATTACTGTTCTAGAAGGACTAGAGCCGGTTCGAAAGCGACCCGGAATGTACATTGGCGGAACTGGCATCGAGGGACTCCATCATCTGATTTGGGAGGTGTTCGACAACGCGATCGACGAAGCGATGGCCGGCCACGCCGACCGGGTCTTGATCGATTTGAACGCGGACGGGACAGTCTCCGTGGAAGATAACGGTCGCGGTATTCCGGTAGATATGCACGCTACGACTAAGGTTTCGGCGCTCGAAACGGTCCTAACTAAGTTGCACGCAGGCGGTAAATTTGGTGGCGAGGGCTACAAAGTTTCCGGCGGTTTGCACGGCGTCGGTGTTTCGGTGGTTAACGCCCTATCGGAAGAACTGAAAGCCGAGGTATTCAAGGACGGTAACATTTATACGCAGGAATTCGACCGCGGTAAACCGCGCTATGCGGCGAAAGTTACAGGCACAACCGACAAAAAGGGAACACGCATTACTTTCAAACCAGACAGTCAGATTTTCCCCACAATTATTTTTTCGCGCAAAACTATCTTTGACCATATCCGCCAGCAAGCCTACTTAACCAAAGGCATTTTCATCGCTATTAAGGACGAGCGGGCCGAGGCAGAAATGGCGGCTGAGGATAAACAGTACCCGGCTAGCTACAATTTTCACTTCGAGGGCGGAATTGCTGCTTACTGTTCGCATTTGGTGCGACACAAAAAGACTCTGGTAGAAAAACCGATCTACATATCTAAGGATATTAATAGCTGCCAGATCGAGGTAGCACTTACCTACGTCGACGATTATAACGAGCACGTCTTTACGTTTGCCAATAACATTCATACCATCGAAGGTGGCACGCACTTGACGGGTTTTCGCTCGGCAATTACGCGAATAATCACCGACTATGCCAAGAAACTTGGCGGTGAGAAAAACGACATATCTCTTGTGGGTGACGACATTCGGGAGGGTTTAACGGCGATCGTTTCGGTTAAACTGCCCGATCCGGAATTTGAAGGTCAGACCAAATCAAAGCTCGGTACGCCAACGATGCGCGGGTTCGTGGAGACCGCCGTCAATCAAGGCTTAGAGCGCTATTTGGAAGAACATCCAGCTGACGGTCGGGCCATAATTGAAAAGATTTCTCTTTCGGCCAAAGCTCGTCTTGCTGCCCGCGCTGCCCGTGAAGCGGTAATTCGCAAAGGCGCACTGGAAGGCATGACGCTGCCGGGCAAGCTTGCCGACTGCTCTGAGCGCGATCCGGCCAAGTCGGAGATATATATAGTAGAGGGAATTTCAGCTGGTGGTTCAGCCAAATCCGGCCGCGACCGAAAGTTTCAAGCTGTACTGCCGCTGCGCGGCAAGCTGCTGAACGTGGAGCGAGCCAGACTAGACAAAATGCTCACTAACGAAGAAATTAAGTCGTTAATTGTTGCCTTGGGGGCGGGGGTGGCGGAAGACAAGAATATCAGCAAGCTCCGATATCACTTCATTGTTATCATGACGGACGCCGATGTTGACGGGGCGCACATTCGTACATTATTACTAACGTTCTTCTACCGTCACTACCAGGAAATCATCGAGCAAGGCTACCTTTATATAGCTCAACCGCCACTGTTTGGCATTAAATACAAAAACAAAATTACCTACGTCCATAGTGAAGCCGAACGTGATGAAGTGTTGGCGAAGTTGAAGGGTGAGAACAAAGGCACTCTGCCTGGTCTCAACGTTCAGCGCTACAAGGGCTTGGGAGAGATGAACCCAGAGCAGTTGTGGGAAACCACCCTAAACCCCGAAAACCGTATTTTACTCCAGGTAACTATTGAAGACGCCGAGAAAGCCGATGAGATATTCTCCGATTTGATGGGCGAGGATGTTCTGCCCAGAAAACGATTTATTCAGAACAGGGCTTCATCGGTTAAAAATTTGGACACCTGATGCAGTTTTCAATTTTCAATTTTCAGTTTTCAAAATATTTCAAATTGGGAGGTTTGATAATTGATAATTATAAATTGATAATTGTTCAATCCGGAGGATTGAAGTGATGGCAGACGAAAAAATAATACAACCCGATCCCGAATCACTTCCTGAAAAAACTAACTTCGGGGTGATCAAACCGCGCTCAATTCATCAGGAGATGTCCGAGTCGTATTTGGATTACGCGATGTCGGTCATAGTTGCTCGAGCTCTGCCGGACATTCGTGACGGACTGAAGCCTGTGCAACGTCGTATTCTTTATGTAATGCGCGAGATGGGTCTGTCGGCCGGTGCCAAACACCAGAAGTCCGCCAAAATCGTCGGACAAGTTATGGGTCTGTTTCACCCTCACGGCGACTCCGCGATTTACGACGCCATGGCGCGAATGGCGCAGTGGTGGAGCTTACGGTTGCCGCTAATTAACGGCCAAGGAAACTTCGGTTCGATGGACGGCGACCCGCCGGCCGCCATGCGTTACACCGAAGCGCGAATGGCTGCCGCCGCCGAAACAATGTTGCTTGATATCGACAAAGAAACGGTGGATTGGCAAGAGAACTACGACGGCACGCAAAGCGAGCCGATGGTCCTACCGACTCGTTTGCCGAACTTGCTTGTTAACGGCAGCCAAGGCATCGCAGTTGGCATGGCGACTAATATTCCCCCGCATAATTTAAATGAAATAATTGACGCCTTGGTAGTGTTGCTCGAAAAGCCGGACGCCGAGCTCGATGAACTACTAGACATAGTGAAGGGGCCGGACTTTCCCACCGGAGCAATTGCCTATAACGCTGCCGAGATGCGTGAGGCGCTCTCGACCGGTCGGGGCAGAGTAGTTGTGCGTGGCAGAGCGGAAATAGAAGAGGAAAAGAACCGGAGTCGCATTATCGTTAGCGAACTGCCCTACCAAACAAACAAGGCCAACTTTATCACTCACATTGCCGATTTGGTAAAATCCAAACGGCTCGAGGGCTTGTCGGATATTAGAGACGAGTCGGACCGCGAGCACGGCGTCCGCGTGGTAATCGAGCTAAAACTTGGCGCTATTGCCTCAAAAATCCTCAACCAACTTTACGAGTTAACCGAGCTGCAAACCGTCGTCCACTACAATATGGTGGCACTTATCGATGGGTTACAGCCCAAGCTCCTAAACGTCAGTGAAATTTTGAGCGAATTTTTGGCCCATCGTGTGACGGTAATCACTCGCCGGACCGAGTTTGAACTAAAGATTGCCAAAGCCCGGGCTCACATCTTAGAAGGGTTGAAAATTGCCCTCGATCACCTTGACGCTATTATCGCCCTAATTCGTAATTCGGCCGATCGTGACGCGGCCAAGAAGGGCTTGATGGAAACCTACAAGCTAAGCGAGCTACAGGCTAACGCCATTTTGGACATGCGTCTATCGCAACTGGCCAACCTTGAGCGCCAGAAGATTTACGACGAGTACGAAGAGGTCTTGAAGCTTATCGCCGATTTGGAAGATATTCTCTCTAAGCCAGCGCGTGTTCAGACAATTATCAAACAAGAGTTAGCCGAAATAAAAGAAAAATTTGGCGAAGAACGACGAACTGAGATTCGGCCGGAGGCGCTGGGCCAGTTAACGGCCTTGGATTTAATTCCAATTGAACCTGTCATTATCACACTTACGAGCGGCAATTACGTTAAGCGCTTAGCCTCCAGTGCCTACAAGAGCCAAGGTCGTGGCGGTAAGGGTGTCATCGGAATGACGACGCGTGACGACGACGCTGTTGAACAGATTGTCTTCGGCTCGACGCATGACGATATCTTCTTCTTTACCAACCTTGGGCGAGTTTTTACCTGCAAGGCGTACGAAATTCCCGCTTCCAGCCGTCAGAGCAAGGGCGTGGCACTGCCAAATCTGATCCGCGTTCTACCAGATGAAAAGGTGACAACTATCATCAACATCTCCGCCTCGCAGGATAAGCAAGAGGGTAGTTTCTTCTTCTTTGCCACCCAAAACGGCGCAGTTAAAAGAGTGAAGGTAGAAATGTTCAAAAACGTGCGGAAATCCGGTGTCGTTGCCATGGGACTGAAAAAAGGTGACCAACTGAAATGGGTGAAGCTAACCAGCGGCTCGGACGAGATCGCCCAAATCACGCGCAACGCTCAGGTGATTGTTTACAACGAGTCCGAAGCGCGACCGATGGGCCGTAGCGCTGGCGGAGTCCGCGGTATTCGACTTAAAGGCAACGACAAGGTGATTGAAACTGAAGTTATCGCCGAAACCAGCGAGGCCATTTGTGTGATCTCCCAAAACGGCGTCGGCAAAAAAGTATCAATGAAAGAGTTCCGTAACCAACGTCGCGGCGGCAGTGGAATACGAATTGCCAAACTCAACACTAAAACTGGGGAGTTAGCCTCGTCGGTGGTTCTTGATTCAGAAGCGACTGATATCGTCATTGCCACCACCGGTGGACAGATAATTCGAATCAGCGCCTCGTCGGTCAAGAAGCTGTCGCGTCACGCTTCGGGGGTAATCCTGATCCGCCCAGATAAGGGCGATACGGTCAGCTCTTTGGCAGTATTAAACAATGCCGTGCAGGAAGTGATTGAAGATGACGAACAGGATTCAAAATGAGCGACGAAGTGAGCGATAAGAAACTTATTGCCATTCCAGAAGAGATTTCGGTGCGAAGTCTCGCAGTCTTGTTGGGCGCCGAGCCAACCGCGGTCATCGGTAAGCTAATTTCGGGCGGGGTAATGGCCAGCATCAACCAATCGGTAGATTTTGATTCAGCGGCCCTCGTGGCGGAGGAATTTGGCTTTCAGGCCAAACCAGAAGAAGAGATTGCGTCGCAAAAAAAGATCACTTCTACCTCTGGAGACTACATCCGTCCACCGATTGTGACGATTATGGGTCATGTCGATCACGGTAAAACTTCCTTGCTCGATTACATCCGTTCGGCCAACGTTGCCGCAGGCGAAGCCGGAGGCATCACTCAACACATCAGCGCTTATCAAATTGAACATAAGATGAGCGACGGGAAAAAACGTAAAGTCACGTTCATCGATACCCCTGGCCACGAAGCATTTTCAGCCTTGCGTAGTCATGGGGCCAGTATCACGGATTTGGTGGTTTTAGTGGTGGCTGCTGACGACGGAGTCAAGCCGCAAACACTAGAGGCTTTGAAATTCGCCCGAGCAGCCGGCGTTCCCATATTAGTAGCCATAACAAAAACGGATACACCAGGTGCTGATCTCGACAGAGCAAAGAAACAGCTGGTTGAACACGACCTTGCCCCTGAAGACTGGGGAGGTAAAACTGTTGTCGTACCGGTGTCATCCAAAACGGGCGAGGGCGTACCGCAGCTTCTGGAATTGATTGTTCTGACAACCGACTTACAAGAGTTAAGGGCCGACCCGGAGACTTCCCCGCAAGGTATTGTTATTGAGGCGAACCTTGACAAACAACTTGGGGCAGTTGCTCGCGTACTAGTTTACAACGGCACGCTTCGACCGGGGCAGGTGGTCGTAATTGGTAAAACCTACGGTCGGATTCGGACGATGGACGACGATCGCGGAAAAAAGATTGCTGCTGCCGGACCAGCGGTACCGGTTTTGATTTCCGGACTCAAGGATGTTCCCGTTTTTGGCGAAGCCTTGCAGGCAGTGCCGAACGAAAAAGTCGCCAAGTCTATGACGGCCGGTCTGAATGCTGGCCAAAGGCGTCAAGCGGGCGAATCGGAAAATGTCGTACCGATAGTGCTGAAAGCCGATGTCGGAGGATCGCTGGCTGCTTTGGAAGATTCAATTAAAAAACTTCAGATCAAAGATGCGACCGTGGAAATTGTTTCCAGTGGGATCGGAGCGACAAACGAGAACGATGTGAATTTGGCTAAGGCATCGGGGGCGACAATTATCGCATTTCGTTCGACCCCGCCCAAAAGAGTGAGCGAGTTGGCTCGCCGCGATGAGGTGGAAATAAAAGAATCGTGGGTAATTTACGAAATATTAGAGTACCTAACCGAAACTTTGAAAAAGATTGCCTCGCCCACCTACACCACCGTTGAGCTTGGGCGGCTGAAGGTTCTGGCGGTGTTCTCTGGCAAAAAAGATACCCAGATCGTTGGTGGCGAAGTTGCGGAAGGAATCGTCAAGAAGGGCTCTGACATCAAAATTCTTCGCCAGAAAGAAGAGGTCGGGACGGGCAAGGTTGAGGGACTCCAACTTGGGAAGATTGAGACTGACGAGGTGGAGAAAGGCTCTCAATGCGGCTTGTCACTCTTTGAACTTTCGGCGCAGGCTGAGGTTGGCGATGTTCTGCATTTTTCCGAGACCAAGGTAGATAAGTAGCGTCAAAAAATAACCAAATAACCAAATCTACCGCTTCGCTCTGAATTCGCGTTGCGAAAGAATCGAATAACCAAGTGTTAGATCATTTTTGGTTTGACAATTTGTTGTATAAAAAGGCCTCCCGGGTTAGGGGAGGCAGAAACGTCTTGCACCAGGGAGAAGTTCAGCTCAGGAACTCTGCTTGGTGCTCGTGGGGGATCAAGGCCACGGCTGCTCTGTATCCAATCAGGACTCCTGGGACGAGATAGAGCATCGCCGGTTGGGCCGAGTGGAAAAGTATGAGCACCAGCGTGCAGATCATCTGTCCAGCGATAAAGCCGGCCAAAGTGCCCCACATCGGCAGCCATCTCTTTGTCTCGTATCCAGTCGTGATGGCAAGGATCATGAGTGTTCCAGGGAAAACGATGTCGCCCGCCCCTAGTATCATAATTGGTTTCCAGGTGTGGAAGTCCGGAAAGTAGACGAGACCAGGGAAGCCAGCCTTCATGCTTGCGGCGGCAATATCGATCATGTGTCCGGTCACGAAGACCGAAATAACGTCGAAGATTGTCAGGGACACCAAAGCTATTCGGATAATCGGCCACCGAAAGTGCTGAGCATATTCGGAGAGAACGAAAATCATGACCAGTATGGTTGTGAGGTTAATCACCAACCAACCCATCGGTGCGCGTGAGTAACCAAGCCACATCCAACACACAAGGGATGTGAAGGTGGCTGTGACAAGACCCTGCATTTTGCCGTGTATCGCAGCCTTGTTACATGCCATGAATGCGAGGCTTGCAGCTGAGACAACAACAGCAATAACATTCATCCATCCGGTCGAGGGAACGTACGAAGCGCCAAAAGCCGCAAGGATTATGATTGGCGCATACCACCATCTTACTACCAACGGTTTGCGATCCGCGTCAGACGTTTCTGGGGTTGCACGGGCATCGTCAAGCGGATCATTGACGCAGGTCATATACTCGGCCAAGAAGCAGGTGCCGACAAACAGGAGCGTGATTAACACATTACAGAAGAGTGTCGAGTAATTCATCTATTTTTCCTGGTGCAAAAATGCAATTTGAGATTGCTGGTGAACTTTACCAGTTATCTGGATGAGAGTCAATAAGTTTCGACAGTATTTTAGCTACAAATAATTGGCTCGCGTGCTAAAAAGCGCTACATTATCTAAGGAGGCGGACCAATAGAATTCTTTAGATCAATTTGGGAAGGGTATTTACAGTTCGGGCTGACAAACTCCAGCCGCTGGCTTTACTTTGCCTTCGATCTGGTGGTGCTAACGGTTTTGGTTTTTCTGATCTTACGGCCGTTCAACAGTCAGCGCGGTTTTCGGTACTTTTCAGCGGTGCTTGGGTTGGGACTGCTCTTAATTGCGTCGGCCCTGCTTTTCTTACCTGGCTTGCACTTGTTTGCTCAACTGATGCTAGCGATGTTTATCGTCGGTCTGCCGCTGTTTTTTCATCAAAGATGGGCTGCCTTGTTCGGGCCGAAAAATCAAACGCTTCCGTTCTCGCCACCGCATTTTAATGGGGCAACACTAGCTCTGGTCAGCCTGGTATTTTCCCTGCTGACGGTGGCTATTGCCAATGGCGTTAGTTCAAAAGTTGGCGAGCTACCTCAGGCCGTATCGGTGCAGGCGGTGAATTTAGCTCGAGGGACGTCGGCTAACTTTGGTAGCCTCACCGGGGTTAAGGTGATTGTTTCAGCTTCGCGTGACCAATGGGTAACGCTTAGCCCAAACGACTTTTCGGCTGTTGTGGATGTTGGTAACCGAGCTGAAGGTACGCTTGATCTGCCTATTACAGTTACAAGTAAAATTTCGGGGGTCGAAATAATTCGCCTGAAGCCCGCCAGCGTGATCGTGGCGGTGGAGCCGGTGATTCGGAAGACGGTGACAGTGGTAGCAAAATTCTCCGGCCGGGCTGGCAATGATCTTGTGCCTGGGACGCCGAAAATCACACCGAACAAGTTAGAGGTTTCCGGACCGAAATCTGTTATTGAGGACGTCACCCAAGCGGTGGCACCGTTTGAGTTGGATGGTCAGACCGCACCTATCAATACATTAGTTGATCCCGTCGCCTTAACGCCAAGTGCAGAAATTATTCCGAGCCTCACATTCGAACCCGCTCAACTTCGGCTGAAAGTCGATCTGATCAAGGCGGGCAGCCATAAAACAGTTGGCATTAAACCAACGTTGATCGGTGCTCCAGCGACAGGTTTTTGGGTTCGTTCGGTTACCGTTGAGCCGGCAGTCGTCCCTATTTCGGGCAAGGCTGTGTTCTTAGCGGATATCAGTGAGATCCCGACCGCAGCGATATCAGTTGCCGGACTTGAAGACGATAGCACCGTGACTGTCAAACTTGATCTGCCATCTGGTGTAACGTTAGATGACGATATCGAATCAGTAAAGGTGACACTTTCGATTGCTCAAACGCTTTCTACAAAGACTACGGCGCCGCAGATTAGCTACGTTGGGGTCAGCCCTTCGCTAAAAGTTACCGCCGTTACTCCCTCTTCAATTGGTTTGATAGTTTCGGGAGGGGTAAATATTCTGGACGCGCTCAAAGATTCCTCTATTAAACTAAACCTGGATTTAAGCACATTCAAATCAGCCGGAACGTACTCCATTAATATTTCAGCAGAGTTGTTCGAACTGCCCGACGGGATTGGCATAGTTAGTTTTCTGCCTTCGGCCGTTAGCGTGAAACTCGAGAACAAGTGACCGAGTTAGTCCGAGCGTGCTCTGAGACCGACGCTGTTGGTCCAGCTATCTTTATACGCTTGGGGGTCGGTTAGAAAGCCGATGCCGGGAATGAAGTTGGTCTTGAAAGCGTAGCTCCTCTGGCCCTTGCTCGCAGCATTTCTAATTGCCTCATTCCTTGCTGTAAGACTAGAGAGGGTTCGACTTCTCTGCGGGATTGGTTGTGACCCAACTCTGGTAGCCAGACCACTAATAAAAATCAATGCACCGATCAAAAGTATCGCTGATGATAGCTTTTCCAGCCTTTTTTGCATTAGCCTATCTTAGTACAGCGTGCCGGTTACCGTCCACTCGAGAGGCATGAAAAGTCCACCACCCATGATTTCTTGTTGGCCAAGGTTGGCACCCTTGTCACCGATATTATCAAGCCAACCGTAGCTTCCGGTGGAAATACGGCAGCGAAAAGATCTGGTATTGTCTCTTGTGCATGTTTGGGCACCGTTTCCGGAAAGAATTGGGTAGCCGGAGTTGTTCTGTGAGGGAATGGCGTAGTTAATCTCACCAGGTGTTTTTTCGGCGAAAACAGTAGCATTTCTTCCGGCACCGTTTGCCCTATCGTCTGCCCCAACTCCGATTGTGTGATAGGTTGCGAGCAACCATTTCGTAGGGTTGAAACCGCTGTTTGATGGCCAAGGAGAGTGAGTGCTGGTTGCATTATAACGGGTAACTTTCGCGCCAACTGCCGGGGCTTTCCAGTCTTCGGTGAATGCCAATTCGTCGTTGAGCTTACCTTCAACATGCCAAGCCGAAACACCGATGGCTATCTCGTGGGTGTTTGTGGTAAGACTAGCACCGCGATAGTCCCAACAACAAACAGTGATCAGCTTTGTTGCTGTCCATTTGGTATTGTAGCTATCGGTATCGGCTGCGTTTGTACCCTGTGGATTACTGGCGGGAGACGAGAGTGTTAGAGCCAATCCAGCGATTCCCAACAGTAAGCCTGCTAATACTCTGCTCGAAACGTAAATAAATACTTTTTTCATATGCTCTCTTATCACTATCTGCACCGGTTGCCTGCCTGTCAAGTGGTTGAGTATACCTTGTTTTGCTACGATGAAGCCTCAATGATGAGAAAACTCTTCAAATGGAACCCCGAAGGGTCAACAAGCAAAGCTGAGGTTATCGGCATCGGTATAATTATCGCAATTATAGTACTAAGCGTTGGTGTTGGTTTAAGGAGGAATTTGAAGTCACCAACTACAGGATCGGGTAGTGGGAACCCTGTGCTTATCTGGAGTATTACCGATCACGATAGTCTGTTGAATCCCCTGCCCAACGATCCAAACGATCAAACGCTGCCGCAGTATGATAGCTCAACGCTTAGCTTAAAACGAACAGCTGATAGTTCGGTAAAGTTACCGAGATTTCAGGGTAAATTAGAGTATCGAGATTAATGATTAACCCTATAAGATTGCTTCTTACTTTGCTGTTGAGCCTGGCATTTAGCTCGACTGCTACCGCCTACGCTCCGCCCCCAGCGGGCAATTTAATTTGGCTTATGCCGCGTCTAACAGTGGAGTTGCCGCCCTTACTAATATACGTACCCAGAAATTTGCGCTTTGCCGGCAATAACTACAGTTACAATTCTCAGAACGAAGAGTTCGTGAAGATTAGTGGCTCAGAGCAATACGGTGTAAGAACCCGGATCGTTGATCGAGGAACTGATGGGGCGTATATCTCCTTATCAATCACAGGGTTTAGAAAGGACAAACCACCTCTAGCCGATTGGCGTTTAACCTTTAATGAATCTACCAGCAAATCAAACATCGAACAGCTCGCTAGCTACCTGAAAAATCACTCCTCTGCTACCTCGGCACTAACCGCGGCCGGATGCGTTGTGAATGGCGCCAGTTCACACCTTTGTTTGAAGACTATAAGCACCATACGTGCCCCACGAAACAGCCCGTCTCCCGTGACGATGTTTGAAACAATTGCTCTTAAGGGGATATTTGTTCAAGGGAACGTTGCTGCTGCAGATAGCCTCGATAATTTTATTATTGACGATAACGCTATTGCACTGGGTGGCAGTATCAATGTTCAGGGTGAAGGAGTAGAACTGGAGCAGTACTTGCTGGGTAGCTCGAAACTAAACTGGAACAGCGTTAACCAAGATATTAAGGACCTATATAAAAGGGGTATCGGCGGGACTCATTTACAGACCCGCAAAATTCAAGGCTACTGGAACCTCAATTCCAGCAGTCGGTCGCCGTCGGGTACGGCCAACTCTTTCTCAGCACCACCTGAAGGCAAGCTCTGGTACTCCGCATCCGGCCTCGTCCTTGGCGATATTAGCTTCACCGGCTCAGGGACGATTGTTGTGAACGGGGATTTGAGTCTTAACGGAGAAATTCTGTGCTCTAATCAGATTGGTAATGTAACGAGGTTGGCTTTTCTGGTGAACGGTTCGGTCAGTATTAATACTGATGTTGTTAACTGCGGCGCATTCGTGGCGATTGGTGGCGAGAAGAACATTAACTTTAATCTTCAACCGGCAAAAAGTGGGACGCTAAGGGGTATATTTGTCGCTGGCGATTCAATAAAACTTCCAAATCCAGAAGAGCTAACGGGTCCTTATATAATCGATTACGACGCCCAGTTTGCTAACGACCCAACCATTCTTTTCCGGGAACTCCTGCAAATGATAAGCTATATTAAATCCTAAATGCTGAAACGGAATCCGGAATTGATTGGCATAACGTTTCTTACTCTCGCGCTTATTGCGGGGGTAGTTAGTGGTGCTATCATTCGCCGAGACAAAATTTCACCTATTGGAGTGGGGTATCATAATCCGACACTGGTAAATTTATCTGCCGCGCAAGTTGACCGCGCTACACCAGCTGTTCGTCTAATTAACAGTTTAACCGACAGCTCACAGTCGCCTTGTTATGACAGCTATCACCCGACTGAGCCTTGTGATCAGCAGACTTCCGACGTGCCACTTGAGTTGCGTCGCAACGCTGACACGGGCGATGTTCTGCCGAGTCAGTTTTTCCGCTTCCAGGGAAAGTTTAGCTACACTGAGGGCTTAGGAGATAACTGGAAACCTGTCAGCTCGCTTGGAATGCGTCCAGCCGGTTTGCCAGGACCGACACAGCTCTCGGTTCTTAACTCGTACATCTATAACGGCAGAGCCTGTTTCAACACTTGGGGAAATCCTGACCCTGTCCAAGGCAGGCCGGTCGAATTTGGGGGAACCAGATGTAGTAGTGGGTCCTCATCAACAGCCTTTGACTATACTGGGTATCCACCAGCTTCCCCACCACCCGAAATGACTACTTCAACTGTTCCAAGTTATCAGGCAGACGGTGCAGCAGTTAACGCTCAAGCCAACTGGGTTCAACCAAGTTCTCCAAGTTGCCTGCAAACGCGCTGGCCACAATTTCCTGGCGGTTGTTACGCTCCAACCGAGATAGCTCGTGATTATAATTACTGGCAAAATATTAACGTGACAAACTGGCGCCTCGCACAGAGATTTTTTTCCACAGCACTCTTCAAGGGGGATATTTATGCAGCAACGTTTAGTCATGGCAACTTTGCTCGAAAAGTAACCCCAACCGCTCAAAGTTTAGGGTTTCAAATATGGCAACATCACGGCGCCGCGAATAACCCTAACAGCTGGACTCCTACAAGTACTGCCTGGAAAAAAGTGGTGACTGGAGGCTCGGGGAACCGAAATAATGAAGGGGTTTTCTATATGTTTGTGAATAACGATATCCTCTTTGCTAGTGTCTACAATTCCAGTGTGACTAACACAGCCACCAAGCTTATGTACTCCTCTAATGGTACAAACTGGAATACCCTAACAGTCCCTCAGGCGTCTAGTAGCCAGTCATATGTTAGTGGTTCCGTCTTATGGCAGGGGAAACTGTTTCTCAACGTCACGGGCGATGGACTGTTTAGGGTGGAAAACCCAACATCAGCTCCGAGTAGTTGGACGTGGACGAAAATCACCAGCGTCGGTGGGGGCTACTCAAATAGCATAGTGGTTAACACAATCAGTGGCGTTGAAACATTGTTTTTTGTCGGGGTAAAGAATAACAAGCCAGGTATATATAAGATAACTCGTCCATCATGCAGTAACTCCCGATGTGTTAAGAAATCAAGAACCGGAATCTCGCCTGTTGAAACTTTACAAAAAGCCGGCAACTCGGTTTATGCTGGTCTGGGGTTATGGTTTATGCCGCGCGGAAGTCCTGACACATACGGAGAGCTCCCTCGTGCCGCTCGAGTGATGTGTTTCGGCGAATGCAGTCCCAATGTTTTTGTGCCAAAAATCACCATAAAACTCCCGCCGAGGCTGATCTTTAAACCCGACCAGCTTTTGTTTGAGGACGAAAAATGGCGTTTTGATCTATCTGACTCCAACAATCCTGTCGAGGTTCACCAGAGTGGCCCGAATGACTACGTTGCCAATATTATCCTTAAAGATCAAGGTGACGGGGATAATCGGGGCAAATATTATGAGGTCACGATCACTGGATTTGACAGTAGAGAGGAGGAATATAACTATCGGCTGACGCTTGTTCCATCGGCTTCCGGGAGCGACATCGCTAATATTGGCTCCTACCTCGAGCAGTCAGGAGCCCACGAAAATGTGTATCTAGGGAGCGGCGAATGTGCCGGGGGTCTGCAAGAGTATATATGTTTCAATACTGACGTGATCGTGGAGGTACCAGAGATATTAGAAAATGGAGCGCCATTACCGATCTCATTAGGTCCGCCGATGCGGGAAAAAATCTCGGTGGCAGATATTAGGGTCGGAGGAAATGTCCTTGCTCCAGGGGAAATAGCTGATTTCGAAATTAGCGATAGCGCCGTGGTGGTTGGCGGAAGTATTAACATTCGAGGCAATCCAGCAAAACTGCCTAACTACTCTAGTAGCGAAATCAATTGGTCGTCGGTTCGATCAATTCTTCAAGCATCTTTTGATAAAGGTTTTGCCGCCGGCACGGCTGTTGGAGGAAATTACACGGGAGCTGTTTGGCATCTCAATTCTGCCACCAACGATCCTTTGAACCTGCAGCGATCAACCTACTCAACTCCCCCTGAGGGAAAAGTTTGGAAAGTCGCAGGTAATCTGACGCTCAACAACTCAGTTCAGTTTGATGGTATCGGTTCGATAGTTGTCGATGGAAACGTAACAGTTCGAGGGGATATCGGTTGCACGAAGGCAAAGTTGGCAATAATTGCCTCGGGCACGATTACGTTCGAGACACCAGCAAACCATACCGAGACGGTTGAATGCGGGGCCTACGTTGCCCTGGGTGGTTCAATAACCTTTGGCGATGCTTACGAGGGTGATGTCAAGGGGATCTTCGTAGCAAGAAGCTCGATCGATCTACCAAGCCGAGTGCCCTTAACCCACAGCTACTCTATAGACTACGATGCCGACTTAGCAGCCAATCCTCCGGGTTTGTTACGAGATATCCTACAGATAGTATTTGGCGCTAAATCATAAAATGCTTGTGGACACTGTTGAATTAGAGTTGAAAGCCGGAAATGGCGGTGACGGCGTGGTATCGTGGCGGCGAGAGAAGGGCGAAGAAAAAGGCGGCCCTGATGGAGGGGACGGCGGGAAGGGCGGTGACATCGCCTTTATCTCGAGCAATAACACCGACACCCTGGCCGACTTTCGTTATCGTAAACAATTTAAAGCCGAGGACGGGCAGAAAGGTGCCAGAAAAAAAAGAAAGGGCCACGACGGCGCCGTGCTTGAACTCATCGTGCCCACTGGCACTGTGGTTACTGATACCATCTTCAATCACCAGCTGGCAGATTTTACCAAGACCGATATGAGAATAGTGCTTGCCCTTGGCGGGATTGGTGGCAAAGGGAATGTGCATTTTGTCAGTGCCACTCACCAAAACCCTTTCGAGTTTACTTCGGGAATTCCGGGACAGAAGCTGCAGGTCAGACTAGAGCTACGTTTGGTTGCCGACGTGGCAATTGTTGGTGAGCCGAACGCCGGGAAGTCGTCACTCTTGAAAGCGCTCTGTGGGGTTTCTGGTAGGATCGGAGCTTATAAATTTTCGACGGTCGAGCCAGTACTAGGAGTAGCAACAATTAACGGACAAAAAGTTACGCTGGTTGATTTGCCCGGACTAATCAAGGACGCCCATTTAGGCAAAGGGTTGGGGACAGAATTCTTGCGTCATAGTTCCAGGGTTCGGTTGATCGTCCATGTAATAGACGCCTCACTAGAGAGCCCGAAGTTAAGCGAGAAGGTAATATTGGACGAGATTAAGTCTTACGATGTGAAACTATTGGATCTGCCGCGCATCGTTATCCTCAACAAGATGGATCTGTTGAACGAAGAACAGGTTACGGCCTTGAATAAAGATTTCCCTGATAGCATACTGATAAGTGCGGAGCAGAACACCGGAATCAGCGAGTTGAAAGAAGCTATTGTTGAAGCACTTGACAAGGGCTGATTTACACTGTACATTTACCCCAAGTTAGTTGGGGATCATAGGTGAAAATAACGAAGCGACAAACGTCAGCCGATGATTCGCTCCATATGGAGCGTGTTTTGCTGTCAGTGAATTAACGAACAATAAAGGAGGCTATATTGCGTAAGTATTTTCGGCAATTGAAGCAAACGGGGGAATTGTCCAATTTGATTGAGCTGCAATTGAAGAGTTATGACTGGCTGTTTAATGAAGGCATTAGAGAATTACTTGATGAGGTTTCGCCGGTAGAAGATTTTACCGGGAAGCTCTTTTCTTTGGAGTTTGGGAAGTATGTTTTGGACGAGCCCAAATACGACGAGAGTACAGCAAAGCACAAGAACTTAACCTTTAAAGCGCCGTTGCGCTGTGAGATTAAGCTAACCAACAAGCTAACCAACAAATCAAGAGGTGGTGAGGTGTTCTTGGGTGACTTCCCTTTGATGACCGACCGCGGAACTTTTATCATTAACGGCGTGGAACGCGTGGTTGTTTCGCAGATCGTACGGAGTTTTGGGGTGTTGTTTGGGAGCGAAGAAATCTCCGGCCGTCGGCTTTTTGGTGCTAAAATCATTCCAAATCGCGGCGCTTGGCTGGAATTTGAAACCAACTCTCGCGATGTGATCTCTGTAAAAGTTGATCGCAAACGACGTATTCCTATTACGACCTTTTTACGGGCCTTAGGGAACCTCGACGACAAACAGATTATGTCTCAGTTCCGGTCGGTTGATGTTAATCCCGATCATCGCTATATCGACGCGACGCTTGCTCGCGACCCTGCTAAAACCTACGAAGACGCCGTTGTCGAAGTTTATAAGCGTATTCGGCCAGGAGACCTGGTGACCCCTGAGACCGCCGAACAGTTTATTCAGGCGATCTTTTTCAATAACAAACGTTACGACCTAGGTCGTGTCGGCCGTTACAAAATAAATCAACGACTAGATATGACCGTACCCGTCACCGCAAAAAACCGCGTTCTACGACTTGAAGATATAATTGAAACAATTAAGGAAGTTATCCGCTTGAATAATAATCCGGCCGCTGAACCTGATGACGTCGACAACCTGAAGAATCGTCGTGTTCGAGCCGTCGGCGAACTGGTCCGTGACCGGATACGTGTTGGACTACTGCGCATGGAAAGAATCATCAAAGATCGGATGAGCCAAGTGGCGGATCCGGACGATGTTAACCCCATCTCTCTCATTAACTCCCGCCCTGTGGCGGCGATTATGCAAGAGTTCTTCGCCAGCTCTCAGATGAGTCAATTTATGAACCAAACCAATCCGCTGGCCGAGCTTGAGCACAAGCGCACTCTTTCTGCTACCGGCCCGGGCGGACTTTCGCGTGAACACGCTGGCTTTGATGTTCGAGACGTTCACCGATCTCACTACGGCCGCATCTGCCCAATTACAACTCCTGAAGGTCAGAACATCGGACTTGTTGGATATCTCGCCGCTAACGCTCGTGTTAATGAATACGGTTTCATCGAAACACCGTTTCGAAAAGTTGAAGTAAAAAACGGCAAAGCCAAAGTTACCGGACGCGTGGATTACCTAGGTTCGTACGAGGAAGAGAAATACGTTATGGCGCCGTTCTCTACCACTGTCGACGATCACGGCAACGTTCTCGGCAACAAGGTTGTTGTCCGACGCGGTGGTGAGCCGGCCTTCGAATCGGTATCGAAAATCGATTATATCGATGTTTCACCGCAACAGACAGTGTCGATCTCCTCGGCTTTAATTCCTTTTGTTGAGCACGACGATGCAACGCGAGCTTCGATGGGTTCGAATATGCAACGTCAAGCAGTTCCGCTAATTAAGTCGCAGGCACCAATTATCGGCACAGGCCTTGAAGGTGCCGTGAAAGATTCCGGTCAGCTGATCGTGGCGGAGCGCGACGGCGTGGCCACTTATGTTGACGGTGAAAAAATCGTCGTGAAATCCGGCAGTAAAGAGAACGTCTACACGCTCTCAAAATTTGTTCGTTCAAACCAATCAACCTGTATCAATCAACGACCGATCGTTCGAGAGGGCGACAAGATAAAAACAGGCCAGGTAATTGCCGACTCGTCCGCGTCCGAACAAGGCGAACTCGCAATCGGTCAGAACGTGACGGTTGCCTATATGAGCTGGGGCGGTTACAACTACGAGGACGCCATTATTATCTCCGAGCGGTTAGTTAAAAAGGATCGCTTTACTTCAGTTCACATTGAAAAGTACTCGTGCGAAGTGCGCGACACTAAACTTGGGCCCGAGCTTATTACTCGCGATATTCCAAACGTCGGCGATGAAGCCCTGGCAAACCTCGATGAACAGGGAGTCGTCCGTATCGGTGCCGACGCTAACCCCGGCGACATTTTGGTTGGAAAGATTACACCCAAAGGCGAAACCGAGCTTACCGCTGAAGAAAAGCTTCTTCGAGCAATATTCGGTGAGAAAGCCAAAGACGTCAAAGATACATCATTACGACTGCCCCACGGCGAACGCGGCCGAATTGTTGGCGTTAAGATATTCTCAAAAGACAAAGGCGACGAGCTGCCGGCTGGCGTTTACCAACAGATAGAAGTTTCAGTTGCCCAGCTGCGCAAGATTACCGTCGGCGATAAAATGGCCGGACGACACGGCAACAAAGGTGTGATATCGGTTGTCCTTCCGGAAGCGGACATGCCTTTCTTGCCAGACGGCACCCCGATTGACATCATCCTAAACCCTCTTGGCGTTATCTCACGTATGAACTTGGGCCAGATTCTGGAAACGCATCTTGGATGGGCGGCGAAGAAATTACATTACACTGTTGCTACTCCAGCCTTCTACGGCGTTCCTGTCGAAGATATCGAAAAAGAACTCGTCAAAGCGAACCTGCCGGTCTCCGGAAAAATTCAGCTCCGGGACGGTCGAAGTGGCTCAGATTACGATCAAGAAACCACCGTTGGCACTAAATACATGCTCAAGCTAATTCACCTTGTTGACGACAAGATGCACGCTCGTTCAACTGGGCCGTACTCGATGGTTACACAGCAGCCGCTTGGCGGTAAAGCCCAATTTGGCGGTCAGCGATTTGGTGAGATGGAAGTGTGGGCGCTCGAAGCCTACGGCGCCGCTCACACTTTGCAAGAGATGCTAACAATCAAATCCGACGATGTTATCGGTCGGGCTAAAGCCTATGAAGCTATTATTCGCGGCGAGGAGATCCAGAAACCCCAAGTCCCCGCTTCGTTTGCAGTGTTGGTCCGCGAGCTTGAGAGCCTTGGACTTAACGTTGAAGTAATTGAAAACCGTGAACGACTGGAGGAGCTGGAGAAAGACAGGTTCAAGCTAGAAACAGCTCTTGGTAAGGTGCCGGTAGCGGCAACTGCCGAAGAAGATGCAGATCTGGTTGAAAGCCAGGAAGGTCAGGTAGCCGCTGAAAAGCAACAGAAGGAGAATAGTTAAATGCCAGAGCTAAAGCTAAACACAAAAGTGGAAAAGTCAGAGTTTAATCTTTTGAACTTTGAGGGGCTGAGATTGCGCGTGGCTGGTCCGGAAGATATGGATCGATGGAGCTACGGCGAAGTCCTGAAGCCGGAAACTATCAACTACCGTACCCAGAAGCCGGAGCGCGATGGTTTGTTCGACGAGCGAATTTTTGGCCCCACTAAAGATTGGGAGTGTTACTGCGGCAAATACAAGCGCATTCGTTACAAAGGCGTCATCTGCGATAAATGTGGCGTGGAAGTCACTCGCGCCTCGGTACGCCGGGAACGAATGGGTCATATCGAATTGGCCGTGCCGGTTGCCCACATCTGGTACGTCCGCGGTGTTCCTTATATTTTAGGCACCGTTCTCGATATCTCAGTCAGTGATTTAGAGAGAGTGATTTACTTCGCCAGTTTCGTCGTTACCCATGTTGACGACACGCTCCGATCTGAAGCACTAGCCCAGCTGGAGCTAGAATACAAAGCCGCTAAAGAATTATTGAAGGATTCACCGGAACGTTTGGAGCAGTTGGAAATTAACTATAAATCAACCAAGTCCGACCTTACCTCCTTAGCTCCCAAGCTAGTTCTCCCTGAAGGAAAATACCACGAGCTGAGTCTGCGCTTTGGTAATATCCTGAAAGTAGCGATCGGCGCCGAGGCTGTTCTAGAGCTATTAAAGAAGATAAATCTTGATGACGAGATTAAAGCTATCCGGGCTCTCGCCAACACCGTTTTACCAAATACCTATCGCCGGCTCATGAAGCGTCTGCGCGTTCTAACCGATATGAAATTGGCTGGAGTGAAGCCTGAGTGGCTTATCCTTCTGAAGCTTCCTGTCCTGCCACCGGACTTGCGTCCGATGGTGCAGCTCGATGGCGGTAGGTTTGCCTCAAGCGATCTTAACGATCTCTACCGCAGGGTTTTGAATCGTAATAACCGTTTGAAACGGCTTATGAACCAAGGTGCGCCGGATGTAATTGTTCGCAACGAGAAACGGATGTTGCAAGAAGCGGTTGATGCTTTGATCGACAACTCGGCTCGCAAAGGCCAAACGGTCGGCGCCGGACGTCAGCCCAGAAGTCTTTCTGATATGTTGCGTGGCAAACAAGGACGTTTCCGCCAGAACTTGCTGGGTAAGCGTGTTGATTACTCCGGTCGTTCCGTAATCGTTGTTGGTCCAAACTTAAAACTCGATCAATGCGGTCTGCCAAAGGTAATGGCTCTCGAACTATTCAAGCCTTTTGTGATCTCGAAACTGATAAGCGAAGGCTACGTTCATAACGTCAAGAATGCTTCACGTTTAATTGACCGCCAAACTCCAGAAGTATGGGAGATTCTTGAGGCGGTTACTAAAGGATCTCACGTCCTGCTGAACCGTGCTCCCACACTGCACCGTCTTGGAATTCAAGCTTTTCACCCGATTCTGATCGAGGGTAAGGCTATTCAGCTCCATCCGCTAGTTTGTGCTGCCTATAACGCTGACTTCGATGGTGATCAAATGGCTGTTCACGTGCCGCTTTCGGCTCAGGCCCGTCACGAAGCCGAGGAGCTAATGCTTTCAGTCAACAACCTTCTTAAACCAGCGTCCGGCGAACCGCTGCCAGCGCCGCGACTCGATATCGTTTTTGGTTTGTTCTATCTGACGAACGAAGCTGAGGGCGTGCTGGGTGAAGGCAAAGCATTTGCCGGCGTCGATGAGGTGACACTTTCTTATCAGCGAGGTGAGCTTCATCCTCAAGCTAAAATTCAACTTCGTCGCGACGGAGCGCGAATTGATACCACCGTTGGCCGAGCAATGATCAATACCATTTTTCCCAAGGGGCATGCTTACGTTAACGAGTCGCTCGACACCAGAGCCCTGAAGAAAATTATTCGCAACATCTTTAAGGTGTACGGCGGTCCAGAAACATCGCGTATCGCTGACGAGTTGATGGCGCTTGGTTTCAAATTTGCTGAAAGATCGGGTATGACAATGTCGATTTCCGATATCAAAGTCCCTGCGACAAAAAATCAGCTTATCAAAGAGGGCGAAGAAGCGATTGACGAAATTACAAAACGTTATCGAAAGGGTCTTATATCTGAACCTGAGCGTCGCAAACTTTCAATCGAGAAATGGACGGAAGTCCGGAATAAAATTCAGGCCGAAGTTATGAAGAGTATGAAGGAATCTGATTCAATCTGGACCATGGTTTCTTCTGGTGCTCGCGGTTCGGCCAACCAGATGACCCAGCTCTCCGGTATGAAAGGCTTGGTTGTTAACCCGGCCGGTGAAATTATTGAGGTTCCTATCGTCCATAACTATAAAGAAGGACTTTCGGTGCTTGAATACTTCATTTCTACTCACGGCTCGCGAAAGGGTAAATCTGACACCTCGCTTAAAACGGCCGATGCCGGTTATCTAACCCGTAGATTAGTGGACGTCGCCCAAGACATGGTGATTTCGGAGAACGACTGCGGCACGAAGACGTTCCTGACGGTCAAACAAAGTGAATCCGAACAGTACGGCGAGACTTACGAAGAGCGCTTGCTCGGCAAAACTTCAGGCGAGACGATTAAGGCAAAGGGCGGTAAAGTAATTGCTAAAGCCGGTGCCGAGATTGATGAGGAGAAGTCAGCCCAGATCGTTGAGGCCCAACTTTCTGAAGTGAAAGTCCGTTCTAACTTACACTGCGCCGCCAAACTCGGTGTTTGTCAGAAGTGCTACGGTCGCGATCTTGCCACCGGAAACCTTGTAAAAATCGGCACAGCTGTTGGTATTATGGCCGCTCAAGCAATTGGTGAGCCAGGCACCCAGCTGACGATGAAAACGTTCCATATGGGAGGCGTCTCAGTTGGCGATATCACGTCAGGTTTGCCACGTGTTGAGGAGATTTTCGAAGCTCGGCCGCCGCATAATCCAGCTATCGTGTCCGAGGTTGAAGGTACCGTCTCCATCCACGAAACGCGCGATCGTCTCTACGTTGACGTCATTTCCGACGAGATCCAAAAGGAATCGTTCGAGTTGGAAGAAGGCTATCAGTTCGCGGTAAAGAATAACGATTCAGTTAAGGCTAAACAGGCTGTGGCCACAGCAGTTGATAAAAAGGCAATCCGCGTTAACATCGCCGGTAAGGTACGTCTGAGCGGCAAAAATATCACAATTGTCGCCCACGAACCCGTAACTGCCAGCTATATCATACCTGCAGAGCTGAGCGTGATAGTTAAAAATAACGATGTAGTCAAGCTTGGGCAGCGTTTAACCGATGGTCATCTTGACCTGGCTCAATCACTCAAGCTACGTGGTTTGGACAAAACTCGCGAATACATTATCAAAGAAGTTCAAATGATTTATGCCTCGCACGGCGCCGCCGTGAACGAGAAGCATATTGAGATCATCGCTCGCGCAATGTTCGGTAAGGTTAGAATTGTAAACGGTGGCGATTCAACATTGCTGGCCGGCCAGATTGTCGACAAGCTTGAAGCCCAACGACTAAACGAACAGCTCAAAACCGACAAACGGACAGCGATCGAATACGAGCAGATCGTTCTCGGAATCACTCGCGCCTCCTTGAATACCAACTCATTCCTGTCGGCCGCCTCGTTCCAAGAGACAACTAGTGTCTTGATCAAAGCTGCAATTCAAGGGCAGGTGGATTCACTTAAGGGTCTAAAGGAAAACGTCATCATCGGTAAACTGATTCCTGCTGGGACCGGGTTTAAGGCTAAGGTCGAACCTGTCGAAGAAGTGGCGCCTACGGTTGAACTGAAGGATCCTAAGGAGTAGAATTATCTTCTATGCCAACCATGTTTCTACCCCAAAAGATAAATAGCAAAAATAGAAAGACGGAGGCATCCTAAAATGCCTACGATTAGCCAGTTGATAAAAAGTGGGAGAAAGCGAACTGTCGCCAAGAGTAAAGCGCCGGCGCTTCATCGTGGCTTCAACAGCCAGAAGAACCGACCAGTAATTTTCGTTAAGGGGCGGCCGTTTATGCGAGGAGTTTGTATTAAGGTTTCAACCATGACGCCGAAAAAGCCAAACTCGGCTCTGCGTAAAATTGCACGGGTCCGTCTGACGAGCGGCCAAGAAGTTACGGCCTATATTCCAGGTATCAAACATAATCTACAAGAACACGCGCTGGTTCTTATTCGCGGCGGTCGTGTTAAAGACTTACCGGGTGTAAAGTACCATATCGTTCGGGGGGTGCTCAACGCCGAGGGCGTGGAGAATCGTAACCAGGGCCGCTCAAAGTACGGCGCAAAGAAACCAAAATAATATTCAAATCACCAAATAACCAAAAAATGATTAAATTACCTAATCAACCAAAATCCGTCCTTAGATCGTTTGAAGATTTTTTGATGATTCGATTATTCGATGATTCGGTGATTAACCGAAAGGTTACCCGATGAGAGGACGTTCTAGCTTCAAAAAGCCTCATTTTACTCTAGAGCCAAAGTATCAGGATCCGATGCTCTCGAAACTGGTAAACAAGGTGATGATCGGCGGTAAAAAGGAAACCGCTCAAACAATTGTTTACGCCGCGTTGGAAAAACTGGCAGCCGAGCGCAAGGTTGAAGTCCCATTTTTATTGCGGGAAATCGTCGAAAAGGCCTCTCCAATTTTAGAGGTACGCTCTCGTCGTGTTGGTGGTGCGAATTATCAAGTTCCGATGGAAGTTCGTCCGGCTCGTAAAGTTATCCTTGTGATGCGGTGGTTACTTGCGGCGGCGCGGGCGGTAAAAGGTAAGCCAATGGCCGATGCCCTGTATAACGAGATGAAAAACATTCTCGACAGCACCGGTGCGGTCATGAAAAAACGCGAAGATTTGCACAAGATGGCCGAAGCCAACCGGGCCTTTGCCCACTTCGCACGGTATTAAGATGACCGTGGAACGGATAGCGATTTTTTTGGCTAAAGTTAAGAGCTCTTACTGGCTGAAGCTTATTCCGTTAGCTATTCTTCTGGTTGTTTTTGTCTGGCTTGGCAACTCTAAAGAAGTGATCATTGCTACCATGGGCGGTATTATTGTTGGAATTATGTTCGGACAGCAAGCGTTTGCCAGTTTGATTTTAAAAAGAATTAGACAAGTCGAAAAAGACAATGGCTAGAACCTATCCTTTAGAGAAAATTCGCAATATTGGGATCATTGCCCACATTGATGCCGGTAAAACGACCGTTTCTGAACGGATTCTTTTCTACACCGGAAAAACCTACAAAATGGGCGAAGTCCATGAAGGCGCCGCGGTTATGGACTGGATGGAGCAGGAGCAAGAGCGGGGGATTACCATTACCGCTGCTGCCACGACCGCCTTTTGGAAAGAGCACAACATCAACATTATCGATACCCCGGGCCATATTGATTTTACAATTGAAGTTCAGCGCTCTTTGCGCGTTTTGGACGGCGCAGTGACGGTTTTTGACGGTGTTGCAGGAGTGGAAGCACAAAGTGAAACGGTTTGGCGTCAGGCCGATAAATATAAAGTGCCCAGAATTTGTTTTGTTAATAAGCTCGATCGAATTGGCGCCGACTTTAAGTATGTCATCAAAACTATTCAGGATCGTTTAGGTGCTAAAGTTGCAGTTCTCCAGCTACCGATTGGCGAGGAGGAAAATCTTGTGGGTGTTGTCGATTTAATTAAGAACAAAGCTATTGTTTGGAAATCCGACGACCTGGGCAAAGAAGCGACTATCGAAGATGTACCAGCCGATATGAAGGATGAGGTTGAAAAGTATCGCCACCAATTGATCGAGCAGATTGCTGAAACCGACGACGCGCTGATGCACAAATATTTTGAAGGCACGAAGCTATCCGAAGCAGAGCTTAAAGCCGCTTTACGTAAAGCCGTCATCGACGTAAAAGTTTTTCCAGTCTTAGCCGGTTCCGCTCTGAAAAATAAAGGCGTTCAACCGCTACTTGATGCAGTTGTCGATTACCTACCTTCGCCGCTTGACGTTGAAGCCGTCAAAGGCACGGACATTAAAGATCATGAAAAAGAGCTAGAGCGAGCTGTCTCGGACGACGAGCCGTTCACGGCGTTGGCTTTCAAAGTTGCTACCGACCCGTTTGTTGGCAATTTAACCTTCTTTCGCGTTTACGCCGGAAAACTAACGGCTGGCTCATACATTTTGAATAGTTCGAAAGGCGAGAAAGAACGCGTTGGCCGAATTGTTCGCTTGCACGCCAACTCGCGCGAAGATGTTAACGAAGTTTACACCGGTGATATCGCTGCCGCCGTTGGCCTAAAAAGTACTACTACTGGCGATACTCTATGCGACGAAAAATCGCCGATAATTTTAGAACGCATTATCGCGCCCGAACCTGTTATTAAGATGTCCATCGAGCCCAAGACCAAAGCCGATCAAGAAAAAATGGGGGCAGCCTTAATGCGCTTGGCTGCTGAAGACCCAACTCTGCGCTTGAGCCAAGACCCTACATCCAATCAAACGCTGATCGAGGGAATGGGCGAGCTTCATCTCGACATTATCGTCGATCGAATGCGACGCGAATTCAACGTTGAGGCCGACAAAGGCGCTCCGCAGGTTGCGTTCAAAGAAGCGATTACAAAAGCTGTCAAACAAGAGGGTAAGTACATCAAACAGACCGGCGGCCGCGGCCAGTACGGTCATGTTTGGATTACGATCGAACCGCAAGAACGCGGCGTCGGCTTCGAATTTGTTAATAAAATATTTGGTGGAACGATTCCGCGTGAGTTCATTCCCTCGGTTGAAAAAGGCATCAAAGACGTTGTCTCCAAGGGAGTCATCGCCGGTTATCCGCTGGTAGATCTGAAGGTAACTCTTGTTGATGGTTCGTATCACGATGTTGACTCTAGCGATGTTGCCTTCCAGGTGGCAGGAGCGATGGCAATGCGCGATGGCGTCAAAAAAGCGGGTCCCGTATTGCTCGAGCCAGTTATGAAAGTCGAAGTGACTTCGCCGGACGAGTTCTTTGGTTCGGTGGTAGGGGATTTGAATAGTCGCCGCGGCCGAGTGCAGGGGTCTGAAACTCGCGGTAACTCCAAGGTGGTTGACGCTCAGGTACCTTTGAGCGAAATGTTTGGCTATATCACCGAACTTCGCGGCATGAGTCAAGGTCGCGCCGCCTACACCATGGAATTTGACCACTACGAAGAAGTGCCGCGCAACATCGCCGAAGGCATCATCGGCAAGTCGCCTACGGCGAAGGCTGTTGTAGAAGAATAAAATCGTATTTCAAACGCAGAAAGCTTGTGCGGCTATGAGCCGCATTTCTTTGTGGGGAGTAGTCCATATATTTTCCAGGCCAAGGCCTCGAACCAATTTCTGTAGGGGCCAGGGGGTTAGTTGCGAGGCACCCCCTAGGCCCCTACAACCCCTACCCCGCACGCTCGCCCCAGGCGGGTGGTGAAAATTTGCCTCCCTTCCGGAAGGTTCGCGGAGCGAATCGGCAAATTTTCAGTATTGTAAACCGCTAAACCACTCGCTTTTGCACTATATTTCTAGACAAAAGCAAAAGGCCTCGGCGCGGATGCGCTTTGGCCAGATGCGAAATCATTGAACGTTAGTGAATCTTGGTGTCGTCTGGCTTACTCAGACTGCGATTCATCTCCATAAGAGTAATTGCCAAATAGATCAACACACACACAATAGAAAGCTCGGGGGCTAACCTAACCACAACGGCCCCGGTTGCCAAACCGCACGCAAACTTTTTCATACCGCCTCCTAAAATCCTAAGATTTGGAGTCATTATGGGCTTGAACGAATAAAAAGTCAATCCAATTCATCTCGTTTCTGCTTCTGATAGAGACGGTTGCTACAGACATCTTATAACAATAAAGTTATATATCAATTAAGTTATTTGACTTTCCGGGGCCAGATTTCGAGTCCGACATCTGAGAGTAAAAAAGTCACCCCGTGACTCTTACGATTCGCTCCCTTGACGCTCGAGGGGCCATTAGGTTACAATTGACTTCGTCTTTTGTTACAATCAATTAAAGTTACTAATAAGTTAAGGAAAGGGAGAAAGAGAAAATGGCAGAAAAATTTGAACGAAATAAACTCCACGTCAACGTTGGCACAATTGGCCACGTCGATCATGGTAAAACTACCTTGACTGCCGCGATCACCAACGTGCTCGCGAAGTCGGGCAAGGCCGAGAAACGGGCCGTTGATCAGATCGATAACGCCCCAGAAGAGAAACAGCGCGGTATTACTATCGCGACTTATCACGTCGAGTACGAGTCCGACAAGCGTCATTACGCTCATGTCGATTGTCCGGGTCACGCCGACTACGTTAAGAACATGATCACCGGCGCCGCCCAGATGGACGCCGCCATCTTGGTTGTGTCCGCACCAGACGGCCCAATGCCGCAGACCCGCGAACATATCTTGCTAGCCAAACAGGTTGGTGTGCCGTATGTCGTAGTCTATCTGAACAAGTGCGACCAAGTCACCGACAAGGAGTTGCTTGAGTTGGTTGAAGAAGAGGTTCGTGATCTCTTGAATAAATACGATTATCCAGGTAAAGACACCCCGATTATTAAGGGGTCTGCTCTTAAGGCACTTGAAGGTGACCCCGAAGCCGAAAAATCGATCAACGATTTGATTGAAGCTCTCGACACCTACGTTCCCGACCCAGTTCGCGAAACCGACAAACCTTTCTTGATGCCAGTTGAAGATGTCTTCTCGATCAAAGGCCGTGGCACCGTTGCAACTGGCCGAGTTGAGCGAGGAACTGTCAAGGTTGGTGAGGATGTCGAAGTTGTTGGCTTACACGCCACCAAGAAAACCGTCGTCACTGGCGTTGAAATGTTCCGCAAAATGTTGGACTCCGGCCAGGCTGGCGACAACATTGGACTGTTGGTCCGTGGCTTAGAGCGCGCCGACATCGAACGCGGCCAAGTTATCTGCAAACCAGGTTCTGTGACGCCGCACACCGAGTTTGAAGCCGAGTGCTACATCCTCAAAAAAGAAGAGGGCGGCCGTCACACACCGTTCACCAAAGGCTACAAGCCGCAGTTCTACTTCCGAACGACAGACGTTACAGGTGAAGTTGAACTACCGGAAGGTATGGAAATGGTTGTCCCAGGCGACACCACCACCTTCAAGATCAAACTGATCCAGCCAATTGCCATGGAAGAGAAGCTACGCTTCGCTATCCGCGAAGGCGGCAAAACCGTCGGCGCCGGTGTCGTCACCAAAATAATTAAGTAATCGAATCTGCACCTTACGATTAAATGGCAACAAGTACCAAGCGCGAACAAGCAAAAACATCCATTCGGATAAAGCTGAAGGCTTATGACTACCGAGTCATTGATCGTAGTGCCAAAAAGATCATAGATACAGCGGAAAGGACCGGTGCCGTCGTGGCCGGTCCTATCCCGTTGCCAACAGAAAAGTCGTTGGTCACAGTCAACCGCTCAACTTTCGTCCACAAGGACGCTCGTGAGCAGTTTGAAATTCGTATTCACAAACGCATCATTGATGTTCTGGACCCAAACCCAAAAACGCTCGACGCGCTTATGAATCTCGATCTTCCGGCTGGTGTGGATATTGAGATAAAAACGTAAAGATACAACGAACTAAACGCAAAAGCCGTCCAGTAGGGCGGCCTTTTGCTAAATGTCTTGTTAGTAGTACGCTTATATTAATGAATAGAACTATTTGGATTATTATCGGTGTACTGCTCGTGATTGGCATTGGAATCGGGGTCTTTTTCGCACAGAAGAACAAAGAGATAGCTGCGCCAGCGTCAACCAACCAAACGGATACTACAACTGCAACACCAGCTAAAACTGGTACTTGGACCGCAGGTAAGGCGGCGGTTGCCGGTAATTATGCTGACGCCGATATTGTAGCTTTGGCAAACGGGCAAAAGCGGATGTACTACTCAATAGAACCCGAAGTGCCAGGCAATAACTTAGAGATGTACTCATCGCTGTCATCCGATGGTGTTACCTGGACGCAGGAGTCGGGGATTCGACGCACGATGGCAACGTTTCCAGATGTTATAATCCTACCGGACAAAACCTTTCGCATGTACTTCCAAAACGGCGGTGTCATTAAAAGCGCTGTCTCGACGGACGGGCTAACTTGGACTGACGAAAGCGGCACTCGAATCGATAAGTTAAATGATTTGAGTCTCGTTTTCGACAATGTTGCTGCTCCGACGACAATTATCCAGAACGACGGTACATACGTGATGGTCTATCGTGGCACCATCAACACGGCCTATGTCGGTGAAAAAGTGCCAAACCAGAATACCCAATTATTTCTATGGGCCACTTCTCCTGATGGTTTAAAATGGACTAAGAAGGGCCTAGCAGTCGATAGCCGTAACAGTACTCTCTACGGGCTAGCCGATGGTCCGGAGCTATTCGTTTGGGAGGATGGCACAATTAAGTTGTCTTTCTGGAGTTACACTGGTGTTTATTGGTCAAAGTTTTCTACCGGGACGTTCAGCGCTCCTGAAAAGGTATTTGCACTGGCCGAAGCCACTTCCATGAACAAATTCCCGACTCCTACCCCAGGTGACCCAGTTTATGCCAAATTCGGATCAACTTGGTATATGTACTACGGTTTGCACCAAAAAGGAATATATTTTGCTACTTACGGTTCTTAGCTGTTCCTGTTCTACAGGATCGAAGTGGATGATGTATTGTAGTAAACAAGCAAACTAGAGGAGGTAGATTAATGTCAATTGTAGAAGAGTCAGAATTTAAGGGAAACGCGATGATTGTGTTGAAGAATGATGAAGAAGACAAGTTTCCGTTTCAGTTTGGGGTCAAGAAAGCCAAGCTGATTGTGGAGAACTTCGACGCCATCAAGCAATTCGTCGCCAAAAACGACAAGTAACGCTGAGACTCTGCACTTGGTATGAAAATATTTGTGCAGGTTAAGCCTAATTCTAGTAAAAACATTGTTGAGCAGATTGATGCGACTCACTATACCGTTTCGACAACCGCTCCGCCCGTTCAGGGCAAAGCCAACGCGGCAGTGATCGAGCTACTAGCGGGTCGTCTGCATTTGGCCAAAAGTTTGTTCTCGATCAAGCGCGGCGCCAACGCCAAGCAAAAGACAATTGAGGTTCAAACAAATCGGAATTTGTTCGCTTAGAAACAGTAGCAGAGTCATTGATAACTATCTCGAAACGCAGTAGAATTACCGCATAGCCGATTGATCTGCGGATGAATCTACTATGTACTTCGAATAAGGAGTTTGCTCAACTTGGATCAAACAAAAACCATTCGTCTTTCTCCCGATATTTGCGTATGCGGCGCGACGGCAGGACTGCATTACACCCGTGGGGGAGTGCGCTGTATCGCAACGTGCTCCGAATGCAGTCGAACATGGTATGTCTACCACTGTTGGAATCGTAAGGTCTGCGCCGGAGCGCAGATCGACAGTCGCTTCGACCGGAGGTGCGAGCACGACCTGTCTTATGTCTGTAGTGTTTGTGGGCAGTGTCGGTGCACAAAACCTGCTGGCCGAAGTGTGCCAGCCGTTCAGGATCCTCAGGAGGACCTAACGAGTCTCGAAGCTATTGCGGGCATAGCGTTTAACGGCGATGTTGACGCGGCGGCACACTGGCTTGAGAAAGATCGCTAACCTCGCCGCCCTTCGGGGCGGCTGACCCCATTCCTAAGGGTTAAGGGGGGGGTGATTCTCCTAGCTTAAGGCCTAGAATGTTCTAATCTAGCGTCTGCTAGCGTATCGGAGGATTCGATGAGTTATAACAACCAGCAGATGGTTTTAAAAACCATCGACACAACGTCGCAACGCCTGAAAGCAGGAAACCTGGAGGTTCTGGCTTGGCTAGAGTACTGGATGCTCTATCCTCGAGAGTCTAGGCTTTACTCTGAATCGGTCAGTATGCAGTTTATGAAGTACCTCAGAGGATTTACAGAAGAGCTCGGGATATCTTCGCTGATCAACGATCGCCAGATTATAGTCGCCGCGACACTCCTAGACGAACCGATCATTGACGGAACATGGGGAGCAGTGGACATCGTTGAGAAAGACTCCTTCTACTTAGTCGCCGTGTTCAATAACGGTGGGCTAACCGATTTTGAATCAAATCAACTGATTGCTGCTCTTTCCAGGATGAGAGTAGTCTTGGAGTTGAATGACTTGGTCTACTGGTCCTCGTGGGGAAAGTACAGCTCAGTAAGGGCAGAGTTCGAGAAGTACCATCGCAAACAGCTTCGTCGCTAAGTCGACCAAGCTGTTCTTTTATTTCTCCCAGGGAAACTGATTATTGCCAAAGTGACCGTAAGCGGCAGTTTGGCGGTAGATCGGGCGACGCAGGTCGAGAAATTTGATTATCCCAGCGGGGGATAGGTCGAAATTTTTGACGATCCACTTGCGGCCGTCGTAACTAGTGTCCGTCCAACATTCGACCATAACGGGTTGATCATAGCCAATGGCGTAAGAAAAACTTACCAAGCATTTGTTGGCATGGCCGGAAGTGACAATATTTTTTGCCAAGTAGCGAGCCATGTAAGCCGCCGAGCGGTCAACTTTTGTAGGGTCTTTACCGCTAAACGCGCCGCCGCCTTGTGGGGCTAGTCCGCCGTAGGTATCAACCATAATCTTACGACCAGTTAACCCGGTGTCAGCTTCAAAGCCGCCCAGAACGAAATGACCGGTCGGATTTATCAGACAATGCTCGGGCGCAATTTTACCAACAATAGGCGAAATGAGCTCTTTCAGAATCAATTGGCGCAGTTTCTCAGTCTTGATGTCGGGAGTGTGTTGAGTAGATACAACAACCGTCTTTACGACGCCATTTTTCGTTGTAACCTGGGTTTTCCCGTCCGGCCGCAACCAGCTAAAACGTTTATCGTTACGACGCAGGTCCGTTAACCGTTTCGCGAGTTTATGAGATAAGTCGAGGGGCTTGGGGAGAAAAGAGCTAGTCTCGTTGGTGGCGTAGCCGTACATCATACCTTGGTCGCCGGCGCCGCCCGTGTCGACACCCATGGCAATGTCAGGCGATTGCGCAACCACGTTGACAGTGATCTTTAGTGGTTCGTTATAACCAATCTCCTGATACACTTTTCGGGCGATAGCGGCATGATCGACTGTAGCTTTCGAGGTAACTTCACCAAAAATAAAGAGCTCTCCGTGCCCGCCAGCCGATTCAACCGCCACGCGCGACATCGGATCTTGTTCAAGATACGCGTCCAGTATGGCATCCGAGATCTGGTCACAAATTTTATCTGGATGACCCTCTGTTACCGATTCCGCCGTCTGCCAGTTGGATATAATCATTTTTCCTCCTTTTTTATTAAAAAACTCCCAGAATGGGAGTGTGTGACTCATCATTCCGCTTTTTGGCGGCAGGTGTTGGCACCTTACTGTTCGATTACTCTCACAGCAGGTTGTCGGTAGCTTACACGGGCCTGTTCCCTTATCTACTCTCTTGATGGATTCTTTTTGTTAACTAAGTTTAGTAAAGCATAGATTTATAGTTGATATCAAACCCATGAACATATTACGTTATCACGGACACCGGTGAAAGCGAACAGCGTTCAAGTTCCAGGGTTTACGGCGGGTAAAGAAAAAACCTCCGCTCGCGACGGCGGAGGGGCTCCGGAGATGTTCGGGGCCTGAAGACTTAGAGCCCCGAGGAACTTGTCCCTAATGTCGCGAGAGACGTGCCCGGCTTGACGCGCACAGGAACATTGTAACTCACGGTCAGATACTTTCAACTCAAAATGGTCCGGCTGTCTCGCACATGCGACAAACAGCCGGCGGTGTTTTGGAACTTGGTCCGTCGCTTCTCCCTCTAGGCTCTTAGCTCACAGGGTGAGTGGCAAGTTCCACGCTCAATTTACAATATCAGTAGTGAAATTCAAGGGATAACTCTCCAACCACTTGACTCACCAGGGTTGTTCTGAGAAAATAATAACAATGTTTGCCCGAGAGATTTGGGTTAACGCACAATATGAGAGCAATATTAGGCCACAAAGTTGGGATGACTCAAGTTTGGGACGATTCAGGTCGTCTAATTGGCGTTACTGTAATCAAGGCCGAACCGTCACAGGTTATTGACCGTAAGGACGAATTTACTACTCTCGGACAAGTCGACAAAGGCAAAACAAACAAGGCTCAGCGCAAAATCGCTGAGATTCTTGAATCAAAACGAGGCATTTGGCTGCATACGTTCAAAGGACTTGAGGCGCCGGAAGATAAGGTGGGCGTCGATTCATTCTCAACAGGCGAGTTCGTGGCGATTTCTGGTGTTACTAAAGGTAAGGGATTTGCAGGTGTGGTAAAGCGACACGGGTTCGCCGGTTGGCCCGCCAGTCACGGGCACTCACACCAGCGCCGACCAGGTTCGATCGGTGCACAGCAACCGCAGCGTGTTTTGAAAGGCAAAAAGATGGCCGGTCATATGGGCGCGGTAAACCTGACCGTTCGTGGAAATAAAGTAGTCTCCGTTGATCTAGAGAATGGCTTACTTATAGTTTCGGGGGCGGTACCGGGAGCGAAGAGATCGAAAGTAATTGTTCGGAGTTTGGAGAGAAATGACAAAAATTAAATTAATTAAACAAGCAATTATTGCTAAACAGTCGGTTCAATATCGAGGATCATCTCACACCAAAACGCGCGGTGAAGTACGCGGCGGCGGTGCCAAACCGTGGAAACAAAAAGGCACCGGACGGGCCCGAGCCGGCTCGCGACGTAGCCCCATTTGGATCGGTGGCGGCATCACATTCGGTCCGCTCTCCAAAGACAACGGACGCTTGAAGCTACCAAAGAGAATGAACCAAGCCGCGTTCAAGGCAGCGCTGGAAATGCTTCAGGAAAGCAAGAGCATCAGCACCCAAGACAGTCTCGCGTTGAAGGAACCAAAGACCAAGCTGGCAATTAAGATGTTGACGGATCTTGGGTTAGATGGCGAGAAAGTGCTGTTAATTACAGAAAAAACCGAACCAGAGCTAATCTTGGCCACCGCCAACATCCCAGGCGTTCGAACCATTAATTCATCTGGTGTGTCGTTGCTAGACTTAGTTTCAGCCACAAAGTTTGTTTTCGAGAGTAAAGTTTTAGCTAAGTATTTTCCTACCACCGTAAAAGCAAAGTCAAAACCCAAAACCGCTTCAAAGAAAATTAAGGAGAAATCAGATGGCGATAATTAAACCACTTTTAACGGAAAAATCAGCCACCTTTACTGGCTCGGGGCTGTATGTATTTCAAATTGAGCCCGGTACAAGCAAGCCATCGATCAAAAGCCAACTGAAACAACTTTTCAACGTGGATGCAACTTCAGTCCGAGTGGTTAATCTTCCGGCCAAAAAAGTGAGCTTTAAGCGGCACATTGGTACCCGTGCCCGACGTAGCCATGCTTACGTTCAACTGGCGTCGAAGCAACACCTGCCAGGGTTCGAGCTACCAAAACCGAAAGAAGAAAAGAAAGAAAGCAAATGATTGAATCATCGAATCTTCAAATGATCGAAAAATCATCAAATCACCGAACGAATAACCTATGCACTGTTTTTGATCAGTCGTTGTTATCCGAATCTTTGGTTATTGGATTATTTGGTGATTGGTTATTACACGCCGGAGGCGAGTTGTAATGCCAAGATTAGTAAAACCGACATCTCCTGCGCGGCGAAAGATGAGTTTTGGCGATTTCGGTACTCTTTCGAAAGTCCGACCCGTTAAATCACTCACAATCGCACTCAAAAAGCATAGCGGACGTGACGCGGCCGGGCGAATTTCTGTTCGACACCGTGGCGGTGGAGTAAAGCGTCTCTATCGCTTGATAGACAGTAAGTTTCTACCTTTCGAAGGTTCGGCGACAGTTTTGGGGCTTGAATACGACCCGAATCGTAGTGCTTTTATTGCTCTTATTGAGATGCCGGACAAAAGCAAACGCTACGTCTTAGCACCTGAGGGTGTAAAAGCTGGTTCGAAATTGACTTCGGGCACCTCAAAGAAGCCTGTAGTCGGATCGAGATACAAACTGGCCGATATCCCGCCTGGGCAGGAGATTCACAATGTCGAGCTTCAACCAGGCCGTGGCGGACAGATGATTCGAAGCGCCGGTTCGTGGGCAATCTTGAGTGCCAAAGAAGGAAAGTACGCTTACATTAAGCTTCCTTCTTCCGAGATACGGAAAGTTTTGTTAGAATGCATGGCGTCGGTCGGAAGGGTTTCAAACCCCACTCATAACCGTGTGCGAATTGCTAAAGCTGGACGAATGCGTCACATGGGCTTTCGACCAACCGTGCGTGGAAAAGCAATGAACCCAGTTTCTCACCCGCACGGTGGTGGTGAGGGTGTAAACCCAATTGGTTTGAAGCATCCGAAAACGCCATGGGGTAAGCCAGCGCTTGGAGCAAGAACGCGACGCAATCGTCGTACCAGCAAGTTCATTATTAGCCGGAGAGAAAAGAAAAGATAATGTCACGATCACTTAAAAAGGGTCCGTTTTGCGACCCGAAGTTATTGGAAAAAGTTAAAAAACTGGCCGGCAGTAGCGGAACAGTTATTAAGACGTGGTCTCGTCGTTCGGTGATTTTCCCCGAGATGATCGCGTACACCTTCGGCGTGCACAACGGCCGCAAATTTATTGAAGTAAAAGTTACGGAAGATATGGTCGGCCATCGCTTGGGCGAGTTTTCTCCGACACGCACGTTCAAGGTTCACGGTGGAAAGATGGCTAAGGAACAAGCTTCCACCTCTACGGCTAAAGCCCCACAAAAATGAGAGTAACCGTCAAGCTTCGTTATCAACGTCATAGCGCCCGCAAGTTCCAACCACTAACTCGCGCTTTTGCTGGTAAGAATCTGGCCCAAGCAATCGATACGACCTCAACTATGAAGCAAGATAGCGCTAAAATGCTGAACAAACTTTTCAAAATGGCCAAGTCAGCCGCTACGAGCAAACAGCTGGTGGAAGAAAAACTGCAGATCAGTGAGCTCTTTGCCACGCCAGGACCAAAAATTAAACGAATGCGCCCTAACGCTAAAGGACGATCAAACCGCTACGAAAAACATTTGGCGCACCTGACTGTTTCGGTGGAAGAGGCCAAACCACAGGAAGAAATGAAAAAAGTGGTTGCTGCCAAGAAGAAGAATAGCAAGGAACACAGCGCTGACGCTGGGGAAACTCAGCCGAAGGAGAATTTATAATGGCACAAAAAATTAATCCGTTAAGTAACAGACTGCCGTTGAGTGCCGATTGGCAGAGCAAGTGGTTCGGCGGTCGACAGTATCGTCGCTACCTAATTGACGATCTGAAAATGCGCGATTTTATTAAAGTGAAGCTTGCCACAGCGGGGGTGCGCAACGTTACAATTATCCGTTCCCGCGATAAGTTGACTATCGAAATCGTTACGAGCAAGCCGGGTCTGGTTATCGGTCGTGGCGGTCAAGGGATTAACGACTTAAAAGCGCTACTCCAACGGACATTTTACCCTGCAAATATTCCTACCGTTCGCCTTGATATCGTGGAAGATCGTCTGCCTGAGCTTTCAGCAACTTTGGTAGCCCAGAATATCGGAAGTCAGATCGAGCGTCGGGTAGCTTATCGCCGGGCTTGCAGACAAGCTTTGGAGAAAACAATGGCTCGCGGCGCTAAAGGCATAAAGATCCTTGTTTCTGGACGGCTCAACGGCGCAGAAATTGCCAGAAACGAAAAATTCCTTGAGGGCTCCATTCCGCTGTCGCGTTTCAATATGGACATTGATTTTTGCGTCTACCACGCTCGAACATCTTACGGCGTTATTGGCGTCAAGGTTTGGGTTAACCGCGGCATCCGGAAAGAAGCGGAGGAAGCCTAAGATGTTACTGCCCAAGAAACTCAAACATCGTAAGGTTCGTAAGGGTAGTTATGCCGGTGTGGCAACGCGCGGTTGCAACGTAGACTTTGGTGAATTTGCGCTGAAGTCATTGGATCGGGGCTGGTTAACCTCACGTCAGATCGAATCTGCTCGTCGAGCAATCACGCGCTACATTAAGCGCGGCGGCAAGGTTTGGATTCGAACATTTCCTCATAAGCCAATTACGAAAAAGGCAGCTGAAGTAGGTATGGGCGGTGGCAAGGGCGCGCTCGATCATTTTGTTGCAGTCGTGAAACCGGGTGTGATAATTTTTGAAATTTCTGGAGTTGACGAGCCAACCGCCGCTGAGGCAATGCGCCTAGCCGCCCGAAAGCTTCCTTTGAAAAGTAAATTTGTTCGTGCGGGGATTCAGTAATGTCAAAGAAAACTGAGTTTTTACGCCAAGCTCGTCTCTTAACAGCCAGCCAGTTAGCTGCTAAGATAAACCAGTCACGCAAAACTTTGCTGGAACAGCGACAAGAACGTGTGTTGGGAAAGCTGAAGAATTTTCGCGCCATTGAGCGAGTGCGCAAAGAAATTGCCCAGTTGCACTCAATTCTAGACGAGAAAGTAACGGCAAATATAACTGAGAAATAATGAAAAAGATTCTGAGTGGAAAAGTGGTATCCGACGCTATGAGCCAAACTATTGTTGTGGAGATACCGGTGTGGAAAGTTCACCGGATTTTTGGCAAGAGATACCGCAAGACCCGTCGTTACCTGGTTCATAACCCAAATGATGTAGCCAAACTGGGGGACGACGTGCAAATTACTACAACGAAGCCAATCAGCCGTCATAAGTCGTGGGTTGTCTGCGAGACGCCGCTAGCGACCAAGGGAAAGAAATAAATGTTGCAGTCACTAAGCCGCGTTAAAGTAGCTGACAATTCTGGTGCTCGATCTTTGGGGGTTATTAAGGTGATTCACCAGGGAAAGAGCGATGCCGCCCAAATCGGTGACATTATTGTGGCAACGGTAAAAGTAGCCTTACCACGTGGTCAGGTAAAGGCGAGTGAAATCGTGAAGGCGGTAATTGTTCGTCAGGCCAAGCCCTTACGTCGATCGGACGGCTCGACCATTCGTTTCGACGAAAACGCAGCTGTCATTATTAACCCGGATATGTCCCCACGAGCAACGCGAGTGTTTGGTCCGATCGCCAGAGAACTTCGAGACAAAGGATTTAACAAAATTATTTCCTTGGCTAAGGAGGTTGTTTAAGATGCGAGTTCTAAAGGGCGATAAAGTATTGGTTATTGCTGGCAAAGACCGCGGCAAGACCGGTGTTGTGGAACGAGTTTTACCAAAGAAGAATCGTCTCGTGATTGCCGGTATCAATGTAGTAAAAAAACACCTAAAACGTTCAGCAAAGAACCCGCAGGGCGGCATTATCGACAAGTCACTACCGCTTCACGCTTCAAATGTTATGCTTCTTGACCCATCGCGTGCCAAACCGACCCGAGTGGGCTGGCGATTCGAAGGTAAGAAAAAGATTAGGTTTAGCAAGCTTTCAAATGAACCAATTGAGATAAAGAAAAATGATTAATAGCAAAATGCTATTTTGTGAGTTTTCTGAGATTTGCGGAGCAAATCGATGATTGATTTTCGAGAGAGTTACACCAAGAAGTCGGCCGCTCTTAAAACGGAGTTTGGCGTGAAGTCAGTAATGGCACTGCCAAAAATCACCAAAGTAACTATCGGGTCCGGAATTGGTAAGTATCGAACCAATAAGGACATGGTTGCCTACATCGACAGCGCTCTTGGCATTATTTCTGGTCAGAAGCCTATGAGCACCCAATCTCGTAAATCGATCGCTGGGTTTAAAGTGCGCGAAGGAGAGGTGGTTGGCTATAAAGTTACCTTGCGAGGTCAAAAGATGACGGACTTTCTTAACAGACTTATTAACGTTACCTTGCCACGAATTCGAGACTTCAAGGGCATAGACCAGTTGAATTTTGACCAACAGGGCAGTTTAACCATTGGTTTTCGCGATCAGCAGCCGTTCGCCGAGCTCGGGCACGAAGCGATCGATAAGCCGTTTGGTGTTGGGATAACAATCACTATTACCAATTCAACGGCCGAAAAATCTTTCAAGCTTCTTAAGGAGCTTGGTTTTCCGATGAAATTAAGTTAAAGTTAACAGGTTAATATGGCAAGCAAACGATTCATGATAGGCAAAGTGGAGAAATTCAAAACCCGAGTGGTTAATCGGTGCGCTTTGTGTGGCCGTCCTCGCGGATTTTTGCGCAAGTTTGGTATCTGTCGGATTTGCTTTCGCGAACGCGCTTCAATTGGCGAAATCCCAGGTGTTAGAAAGGCTTCTTGGTAAAATGACTGACACACTATCAGACCTACTAACTCGGTTACGTAATGCGACCATGGCCAGTAAAGAACTGGTAATGGTTAAACCTAGCCGGGCAGTTACGGCCGTCTTAAAGGTGCTTGAGGAAGAAGGTTTCGTTATAAAAACCAGTACTACCGAAGATCACTGCGAGGTGCGGCTAAATACAGCTCAACCGATAATTCATATCAAGCGCCTTAGCAAACCAGGAATTCGTCGTTACGTAAAGAGTAGCGCCATACCACGTCCCCGAACTGGCCTAGGCTTGATTGTAATCTCAACACCCAAGGGTGTTCTTTCCGGCAATCAGGCGCGCAAACAAAAAGTTGGCGGTGAATTAATCTGTGAGGTTTGGTAATGTCACGAATTGGCATCAAGCAGTTAAAACTAGAGTCAGACGTCACGGTTGAGATCCAGGACAAAAAGATGGTCATCAAGGGGTCACTTGGAGAGCTGGAAGTTGCAATTCCGCACGGTATCCAGGTGAAAAACACGGATGGTATTCTTGCGGTTACTCGCGTTAACGAGAGCAGATCGAGCCGCGAGTTGCACGGCACTGTTCGCAAGCTCTTAGAAAACGCCGTAATTGGGGTGAGTAAAGGTTTTGAAAAGCGCTTGGACCTGATTGGCATCGGCTACCGCGCCAGTATCGAGGACGGTACACTGACACTTCTAGTTGGTTACACTCACCCAGTTAAGTTGGTCGTTCCAGAGGCTATTTCGGCTCGGGTAGAGAAAAATACCATCGTTCTTAACTCGTACAACAAAATTCAGCTCGGTGAATTTGCGGCTAATATTCGAAAAGTTCGTTCTCCAGAGCCGTACAAAGGCAAGGGAATCCGCTATGCAGGAGAAATTGTGCGTCTAAAAGCCGGTAAAGCAGTTAAGACAGGAGCCTAATGAAATCTAAATCTTACTTTCGCAGAATTACGGGCAGCGCAGCTAGACCACGGTTGCGAGTATTTCGCAGCTTACAGGAAATTTATGCTCAAATAATCGACGATAGCATTGGTAAGACGCTGATTGCCGCAGATTCACGCTCGCACTTGGGCTCTTTAACCAAGAAAGCCGTTTCTGTTGGAACCGAGATCGCGAAAGTGGCAAAAACAAAGAAGATAAAATGTGTCGTCTACGACCGAGGCCGTTACGCCTATATGGGCGCTGTAAAAGAACTTGCCGAAGCGGCTCGTAAAGAAGGACTGGATTTCTAATGATTACAACACCGACCGACAAACGGGCGACAGTGGGCTATACGGTACCAAATGATGACGCTTTGGCAGAACAAACAATCGCCATCAATCGTATTTCAAGAACTGTTAAAGGCGGTCGCCGAATCCGTTTCCGTGCTCTAGTGGTTGTGGGGAATCGTCACGGACGAGTTGGTTTGGCAATGGAAAAAGGCAACGATGTGCAAAGTGCGATTGCCAAAGCCAAACGACGAGCAGAAAAATCCGCTATCGATATTAACCTTATCGACGGAACTATCGCGCACGAAGTATGCGTCACCTACGGCACAACTAAGGTTCTCTTAAAACCAGCTAAGCAAGGTCATTCCATTATTGCTGGCGGAGCCGTCCGTGCTGTTTGTGAGCTGGCGGGCGTTCGGAATATCGTTAGTAAAACTTTAGGCAGTAGCAACGCCTTAAACGCCGCCATGGCAACTATGCTGGCACTTCAATCAGTTGGAGTTAAAACTAAAAAATCATGAGCCTAACTGACGTTTTTCGTTCAGGAAAAAATAGAGGCCGCGCGCGCGTTGGACGCGGGATAGCTGCTGGTGGAGGCAAAACCGCCGGAAGAGGAACTAAAGGCCAAAACGCCAGAGCCGGCGCTGGACGTAAAGTTAAAGCCTGGTTTGAAGGCGGCCAGACCCCGTTATTCCGTCGTCTGCCCAAAAAGCGTGGCTTTACGCACTTGGTTAAAAAACCCGCTGCGGTGACCACTTCGACGATAAATCGCTTTTACAAAGATGACGAGATCGTCAGTTGCGAAACTTTAGTTGCAAAAAAAATACTTCGTGCCAAAGATATAAAAGCAGGGGTAAAAATAATTAAGAGGGAGCAACTGGTGGTCAAAGTTAAGTTCGATGGCGTAAAAACCTCTCAGAGTCTCGCTGAGGCTTGAGCCCATGCGGGAAACGCTACTGCAGATTTGGAGGAGCCGGGATCTGCGTGGGAAGATTTTCTTTACCCTAGCTACCCTCGTCTTCATCCGTTTGATTGCGCACATTCCACTTCCAGCTATCGACAGACTACAGCTAGATAACTTCCTCAACCAATCTCAGAATCAAGTGTTCGGCGTGCTGGGGATATTCACCGGTGGATCGCTTTCGAATCTCTCAATTGATCTGATGGGCGTTGGGCCGTATATCACGGCTTCGATTGTTGTCCAGCTTCTAACCAAGGTCATCCCTGCTTGGGAAGAAATCCATAAAGAGGGTAGCAACGGGCGAGAGCGCTTGAACCAATACAGCCGGTACTTAACGATTCCGATGGCCATTATTCAAGGTTACGGAACGATAGCCCTGTTAAAGAGTCAGAACGTCTTAACGAACATGGACACGGGCGGCGTAATTGTTACCCTGTTAACAATTACTGCAACCAGTATTTTTGTAATGTGGCTCGGCGAACTAATCTCTGAGCGGGGGATCGGTAACGGTATCTCGATGATTATTGCGTTAGGAATAGTGGCTGGAATTCCGCAACAGATTGCCAACACTGCCACGGCTGTCCAGGGAGGCAATTTCTCGAGCCTGATTATATTCATGGTAATTGCCTTAGCGACAGTCGTACTCATTGTGATAATGAACGATGCGGAACGGAAATTGCCGATCACTTATCCGAGGCGCGTGATATCTCCCGGAAAAGGGTCGCAAGTGGACTCTTACTTACCAATCAAGGTAAATACAGCTGGCGTAATCCCGATCATCTTCGCGCTTAGCTTTATTACTTTTCCGACGATAATCGCTCGTTTTTTGACTACCGCCCAATCCCAGACCCTAGTAAATATCGGGAACGCCATCACGTCATTTACCGGCCAAGATCTCTATTACGCTCTTGTCTACTTCGTGTTGGTGGTTGTATTTACGTTCTTCTACACGTTTATCATCTTTCACCCTGAAGAAGTCAGCGAAAACTTACAGAAACAAGGTGGCTTTATTCCTGGAGTTCGTCCGGGGAGGGAAACCGCTGAATTCATTCGTTACACTTTGAGCCGTCTGACGGCCATTGGAGCGCTCTTCCTTGGGGTGATTTCTGTCGTGCCGCTAATTGTTCAGAATGTTGTGGACATCTCGACCCTGGTTATCGGAGGTACAAGTATTATCATCGTTGTATCAGTTGTCATCGACACCAATCGTCAGCTCTCCGGACAGCTCTCAATGCGTAAGTACGATATTGTCTGATGAAAATTCCGCCCGCGTTCTTAGCAACTCTGGTGGTCCTGATAGGATTTCTGGCCGCCGCCACTTACTACTATCGTTCCCAAACAAGCACCGAGACAAAGCGCAGTACTGCTGACAGTACTTTTTTGGCTGATGTCCCAGCCGTTACTTCCAGCGACCAGGGGAAAATTGTTGACAAGCTAACTCGCCCGGCCACACCACGCGGCCGTTTAAGCTATCCCGCCAACGTTTATGTTGTAAAACCGCTGGAAGGGCTATTCACGATCGGGAATAAGATGAAGATGGACTGGAGGCTTATTAAACGAGCCAATAACATCAGCAACGAAAATTCAATCCAGCAAGGAACGAGCCTGGCGATTCCCAAACTGAGTAATGAGACTGACTACTTTCGTTTGGAGTTCAGAGTTGACGGCAGTAAAGCAAGCGAACTGAACCGCGCGGTCCAAAGCGGAGACGAGAGCGTCTACCTCGACCCGGTTAAAGTCGTCAAAAAGGAAGCCTTAACCTACTTTGGAGTAACTGAGAGCGATGATTTTTCGGTTCTGGAACAGGACCAAAGCCGGGGGACGGCCCTCATTCAAGTAAAGTCGGACCTCCATAAAACCAATATTGGCTTAATCCAACCCAAAGAAAAAGGCGCCAGAGGTATTTGGGCGATCCTGTATATTGAGAGTAGAGACAATGAGTAAACAGGTTTTCGTAGTAATAGGAGCGCAAGGTTCGGGGAAAAGTACTCAGGCCGAACGATTGGCTAAGCGCTTGGGTTTTACCCGTTTTGAATCTGGCGAAATATTACGGGGGCTGGCGCTAAAAGATGAACATTTACGAGATTTTTTGAAAACCGGAAACTTACTTACCGACGAAAACATAGCTGTTATCGTTGAGCGCTTTGTTGAGGATAACAGTAGCGCCACAGGCTTTGTTTTTGACGGATTTCCTCGTACGATCACGCAGGGTCCAATTCTTAAACAACTTGCCGAGAAATATGGCTGGAAAGTGGTAGGCGTCAATATTGTAATTTCAGATGAAACAGCAAAGCTGCGTTTGAGCAAACGGGTGTCGGTTGTTGATGGAAAAGAAACAGTTCGTGACGATGACCGTCCAGAAATCGTAGAGAAGCGTTTGCGGGTTTATCACGAACGCACTGAACCAATATTGTCTTATTTCAAAGAGAACTTTTCGCTCATTAAGATCAATGGCGAACCAGATCGAGACGCGGTTACCTCTGAAATTAATGCGGTTCTTGCTCATTTGTTAGATGGCTAAGCAGGACAGCCAAATCAAGGCCGGGAAGATTGCCGCTCGAATTCATCTCGATGTCGCCCGCAGTCTACGCCCGGGTCTGAATTTGCTTGAAATAGAAAATCAGATAGCAGCAGCGATAACCACATCTGGCGGTGAGAGCGCTTTCAAAGGCTACAAAGGGTATCCGGCAACTAGCTGCTTATCAGTAAATTCAACGGTCGTTCACGGCATCCCCTTCGACTACGCACTTAGGAACGGAGATGTCTTATCTGTTGATTTGGGAGTAAAGGTTGATGGTTGGATAGTCGACTGCGCCCGTAGCTACGAGATTGGGCGAGCAACCACCTCTAGCCAGCAGCTAATTAAAACGACGAAGCGAGCTTTAGACAAGGCAATTAGCCTCTGTCGGCCCGGGACAAGAACAGGGGATCTGGGGAACGCGATTCAAAAAATTGTTGAAGACGCTAACTTTTCTGTTGTTCGCGAACTTACCGGACACGGGGTTGGTAAAACATTACAGGAAGCGCCGAATGTTCCTAATTTTGGTAAAAGAGACACTGGAGCCGTGCTAACGGAGGGTATGACGCTGGCCATCGAGCCGATTGTCGCTGCCTCTCCGGTAAAATTAAGCATCGCTGACGACGACTGGAGCATCGTTGCTAGCCCGAAAGTGATGGCCGCTCATTGGGAAGACTCGGTCTATATAAGTGCCTCGGGGCCGATAGTGTTGACTAGGTAGCCCTCCCTGGAGTAGAATTATGAACAGATGTCGGAAAAAGAAGGGGTAATTGCGCTCGAAGGCTTGGTGGATGAATCCTTGCCTAACACGCAATTTCGCATAACGCTCGACAACGGGCAGGCTGTGCTTGGTTACGTTTCTGGCAAGATTCGCAAGCATAGGATCAAAATACTCCCGGGGGATCGAGTTTCGGTAGAGTTTAGCCTTTATGACCTGACCAAAGGTCGTATCGTCCGCCGTCTAACATAAATAATGAAAGTACACGTTGGAGTGAAACCGAGATGCCTGAAATGCAAAATAATCCGCCGCAAGGGGGTATTGAGGGTAATCTGTTCAAATCCTCGCCATAAGCAGAGACAGGGCTAAATGAATTTCAAATTTCGAATTTCAAATTTCGAGTCAATGTTGAATGATTTAGTTTTGAATTCAAACATTAATAATTTATTGAAAATTGAAAATTTAAAATTGAAAATTACAATTTCTGGAGGAAATTGCTGATGCCAAGAATTGCCGGAATCAACATCCCAGAGAATAAAAGACTTGTTATCGGGCTTGGCTATGTTTACGGAATTGGCCCAACTCTAGCAGCCAAGATACTGAAGAGCCAACAGCTGACGCACAATCCTAAATTCAGTGAACTAACACCCCAGCAGATAGATAAACTACGTGAGGTTGTGGAGAAAGATTTTACGGTTGAAGGTGACTTACGTCAACAGGTAAACCAAAACGTCCGTCGCCTGAAGGAAATCGGAAGCTATCGCGGCTCACGTCACACACGACGTCTTCCCGCTCGCGGTCAAAGAACAAAAACCAATGCCCGGACAAAACGGGGTAAAAGAGTAACAGTAGGTTCGGGACGTAAGAAGTCAGCCGAAAAGACATAATCTTATGAATAACCTATATCCAATCACCAATCTGTCGCTTCGCTCTGAATTCGCTTTGCGAAAGAATCAAAAATATCCTAATAACCAATACCAGAATAACAATCAGATTTGGTTATTGATGCTTAATCATTGATTACTATTTAAACATGGCAACCAAAAAAACAACAAAAACATCGGCAAAGCAGACTTTTCAGCCAATTCCGAATATCCGTTTATCTGTTTCGTCTTCTTTCAATAACACTATCATCACAGCTAACGCCCTGCCGAGCGGCAAAGTAATCTCCTGGACTTCTTCAGGACAGTCAGGCTTTAAGGGAACCAAAAAAGGAACCCCATACGCTGCCACAACTGCAATGAAGCTCTTGCTGGAGAAGCTCGAACCCTACAAACCAGAAACGGCCGAAGTAACGGTTTCCGGTGCTGGTAACGGTCGAGACGCGGCCTTGAGGGCAATAATCGGCTCTGGAATAAAAGTACTAAGCGTTAGAGATATCACTCCGTTGCCGCATAACGGAACTCGAGCCAAGAAAGCAAGGAGAGTTTAATGGCCCCCACAGGATCAAGAAAGCGAAAAGTTACCGAATACGGTACACAGCTGCAGGAGAAACAGAAAGCACGCATTGCGTACGGACTACGAGAAAAACAGTTTCGACGTTATTTCAATCAGGCTGCAAAAGATAAGGCCCAAACTGGCAACAGCTTGCTGACCCTGCTGGAACGCCGAATTGATAACGTTGTCTTTCGAGCTGGCTTAGTGCAATCGCGCGCCCAAGCCCGACAGCTCATTTCGCATCGTCACTTTAAGCTAAACGGCCGTCGCATCAATGTTGCCTCAATTCTGGTGACCGTTGGTGACGTTATTGAGCCCGTGTCAGCCAAGGATCTAAATCTGAGACAAGACATCTCACAGACAAGCTGGCTGAAAACAGACAAGAAAACACTGAAGGTTACAGTGGAAAGTTTCCCGAGCGCAGAGGAGCTACCTCTTGAATTCGACACGCAGAAAATAGTTGAGTTCTACTCTCGTTAGCCTCACTTACAGACGTGGCGAGTAAACCTTGATAATTAAGAGTGAAAAGGATATAATTGTTGATATGAGTCAACAATGTAGCGCGCGACGAAGCCGCACGCTATAATGTTAAGACCTGGAGGTCAAATAAACAATGGATTATAAGTTAGAAGAAGTTTCACTAATGCAGTTGAAGGAAGAGAGTACCGCCGCCGACGGAGCAGTTTTTGTTATTGAGCCGTTGAGCCCAGGCTTTGGCCTGACGATGGGCAACGCTTTGCGTCGGGTTCTCTTGTCGTGTTTGCCTGGAGCGGCAATTACTTCAATTCGAATAGACGGTGTGGATCACGAATTCTCAACCGTCAAGGGGGTTATTGAGGACGTTGTTGATATTATTTTGAACTTGAAGCAACTTCGATTTGAGTTCGACGGTGAGGATGTTCAGACAATAATTCTTGATGTTAAAGGACCAAAAAAAGTAACTGGAGCCGACTTTAAGTGTCCAACCGGAGTGAGAATTGTAAACAAAGGCTTGCATATCGCTGAGCTCGTGAAGGATGGGAAGCTATTGCTTGAGGCAACTGTCGAACGCGGCCGCGGTTACGTTTCAACGGAAATGCGTAAAGAGGAAAAGATGCCGATCGGCGTTATCTCCTTGGACGCTGCTTTCTCGCCTGTCATTAAAGTCAACTTCCGCACCGAGAATACCCGTGTTGGAAAAATGACTAACTTCGATAAGTTGGTTTTCGAAATAGCGACCGATGGCTCTATTAGCTCACAAGTTGCCCTGCAACAGTCGGCGGCCATACTTGTTGATCACTTCTCTGTTCTGGCCGGAGATTCTTCTTCAAAAGCTGAATCTGCCGCCAATTCGGTTGTGGATGACGAAGTGGATTCTACTGATGACGCTCCTAAGACCAAGAAATCTACTCCCGACAAAGCCAAGGCACCTAAGAAAGCCAAGAAGGCTTAACGCCCAACTATGGAGCGAGTACTGCGCAGTCAGAGCGACTACAAACAGACGATGTTGCGAAACCAGCTGACCTCGCTGCTGTTGTACGAAGCAATAACAACTACTCGCGCAAAAGCAAAGGCCTTACTACCGTTCGCTAATCGCTTTCTAACGCGCACTAAAGTTGGGGGACTCAACGCTCAGAAACTTGCTCATCAGTTACTTTTAGATAAAAACGCCGTTAAAAAACTTTTCGAAGACATCTTGCCTCGTTTTTCCCCAGAAGATAGCAACTATTTACGCTCTATTTCGGCTGGTTTTCGTAGCGGAGATTCGGCGGAAATGGCCGTTGTTGCCTTACTGAAGAGCGCCAAGCCCGTAGTTGCACCAAAAACGCCAGCTACTAAAGAAGCTAAAACTAAGGCGAAGAAATGACGACGATTGAACGTCAAACACATAAATTGGATGCTACCGATCAGATTCTCGGTCGCCTTGCGACAAAAATCGCCACACTCCTGCGAGGCCGACATAAGAGTAGCTTCGTTTACCACCAAGATTGCGGCGACGCCGTAATTATCGCTAACGCTAAGGCTATCAAGGTCACCGGCAAAAAACTTGCTCAAAAGACTTACTATCGCCACTCGGGCTACCCGGGCAATTTGAAAGAGATAACGCTCGAAACTATGCTCGAAAAGCACCCTGACAGAGTGATTACACTGGCGGTTAGAAATATGCTACCGAAGAATCGACTACGACAGCACTGGATGAAAAGATTAACCTTTAAAAATGACAGTAACGGCTAGAAACAAATATTTTACGGGCGTAGGCAGACGAAAAACGGCTGTTGCCCAGGTTAGGGTCTTAGCAGGCGACGGACGCTTTATACTTAACGGCAAACAAGGCGAACAACCGCTCAAACTCAAACGTGTCTTCGAAACCGTTGGCAAGAGCGGCCAGCTAGATGTTGAAGTGGTAGCTCGAGGTGGCGGGTTTACTTCAACTGTTGACGCCGTTGCTATGGGTACAGCTCGAGCCCTTGTTGAGCTAAACCCAGACTTCAAGCAAGCACTGCGAAAAGCAGGATTCTTAACACGCGACGCTCGCATCAAAGAGCGCAAAAAACCAGGGCTGAAAAAAGCAAGGAAGGCGCCTCAATGGGCCAAACGATAGAGAGTTGCCTTTTGCCTTTCGCAGTCCAGCACCAAGTACTCTCTGGTGCTGTGGCCCGAAAAGCTCCGCAGTGGGCGAAACGTTAGATCCAGGCCACCGAATCTAATTCTGGTGAGGACCGAGTATCTTTCTGATTTTCTGGGGATTACCGCCAAACAGGTCGTCGTAGATCGCTTCAGCTACCCAGAGTGGGTGTGCATAGTAGGGTTCGAAAGTTCCCCACATTTTGTCTCGTTGACCAATCTCCTCAACAGCTTTTTTTGTATGAGGGTTGTCATACATTCCGGTGTCAACTCCACCCGGACGCACATCGTAAATCTCAATACCTTCATCCCGAAGCTCCTTCTCAATTCCTTTTACGTACCCAACAATCGCGTGTTTTGCGGCTACATGTGTTGCCCCAAAGTGATAGCCACGTTCGCCGGACATCGAGGTGACCACAACTATTTTAGATTTGTACCCGCCATGTATTTGTTTTCTAAAAATAGGGACCATTTTAAGCATCAACATATGTGTTGCAGTGACGATCTTCATCTCCGCCTCAATTAGTTCTGGTGAAATATGTTCAAATGGCAGATAGATATTGTCGTTTGGCACTTTGTAGCTGCCGCCACCCATTCCAATAGATTGAACCCAATAGATATTTTTATCTTGTGGGAGCGAACTGACTAAATGGTCAGTTCCTTCGTTAGTAGTAATGTCCGCAGCAATATATGAAACAAGTTCTGGGTTGCACCCGAGCTTAACTAAACCGGCTTTAATTTTCTCGAGATTTTCTTCGGTCCGAGAAACCATAATGACTTCCACCCCCCCCTCTTGCAAGGCGGCAGGCAGTTGCGGTACCGATGTTCATTTTGTGTTCGACACCGTCAATCTCGATCGGGTTGTGAGACGGCTGGTTTTTGTATTTGTAGACATGACCAACAGGCTTAAACCCACACCCAGTGACCAATACGGTAGACTTCGGCTCTTCAGTTCGCTTAAACCAGCTCATTAAAATTAGTATAAAGCACTGCTGGAATTACTTCTACTTCTGTTTTCTTGCCTGTCAAAAGCATCAACCTAACTTGCTCATATATTATAATATATGAGCAAATTAGGAGCTGTTCGCATCGAATACTTACTAAAATTGTCGTTGATTTGGTAATTTCATTATTTGGTGCTTAACTAACGGTATGGCTTTAGTAATCGATATTGAGAGTTCAGGTAAAGCCTGGGGGAGTTTTGATGCGCAAACCCAACATCTATTTTCCGCGAAAGCTAAAACTTCCGGGCAGAGCGATGAAGAGTGGGCCGAAGCCAACATGTCTCTTTCGCCCTACACCGCCGAAATCGTTGCCCTGGGCGCCTTAGACACCCAAACGCTTAAGGGCGGCGTCTACTTTCAATCCCGAAAAAAGGACATTGCCGCCTTTGAAGAGAATGGCATAAAGTTTCAGAGCTGCTCCGAACAGGACATTATTGCTAAATTTTACCAGCTCGCTGCCAAGTATCAGGAATTTGTAACGTTCAACGGACGGATGTTTGATATCCCGTTTCTGTTCATTCGTAGCGCCATCAATAAGATAAAACCAACCAAAGACTTAATGCGCAATCGCTACTTGAATGCTCAAGCTTTCGACGCCAAACACATCGATTTATTCGACCAACTTTCCTACTACGGGAGCGCCCGCTACCCGTCCGGCGCGGGCTTGCATATGGCTTGCCAAGCGTTTGGCATTACAACGCCAAAAGACGACGAGATTGATGGTTCTAAAGTAACGAGCTACTTCAACTCTGGAAAATACGAAGAAATTGCCCGTTACAACGCTCGTGACCTTTTTGCGACGGCCGAGCTCTATAGCTACTGGAAAAACTACCTTAACTAGGACCAACTTACACCCCTGGGGTGTCAACAGGTTAGCGGATGTAATATCTCATAATAATAGCGACTTGCTCAAAACCTTCTTTCCAGGGAAAATGCAGAGGTGCAAGCAAAAAAACTGGAAAAGATTAACGCGTCCTATACTAAAGCCCTCTCCAAAGTGGTCTTAAAGCTGTGGCCGCGAGAGTTGATTACCGTCGCTGACGTCCTTATCGACCCGTCGATGCGGCACGGTAAAGTTTGGATACGGTCGAATCCTCAAGTTATGATCGATATGCAGTCTCGCAAGAAAGATATCAACAATGAATTGACAAAATACGTCAGTATGCGCTTCGTGCCGAAACTGGAATTCATCTGCGATGATAACTATATCTCGCATCTTGATGAACTATTCGATGACGCCTCAGTCAACGACAAAAAACAATGAGAACTAAGAGCTTAATCTTCTCCATTTTTACAATCCTATTGTTTGCCTTAGGGCTATTGATAACTGTTATTTTCAACATGACGCCCGACACCACAACGGTGCTAGTAATGTTTTACGCTTCACTCTTTTTCTCGGTTTTTGGGCTAATCTTCTTCACCTTCTATCTTGTTCAATACAAACAAAGCGAGACGCTACCGCCCTGGAGCCGGACAGTTGCGGCGTTACGCTGGGCATTTTTAACCAGTCTCGCGGCCGTAATTATATTAATGTTGAAATCGGTTGACCTTCTAAACGCGGCGACACTGGCGATAATTATTGTTGCTACTTTCACCGGCGAAGTTCTGTTAAGACGCAAGTTCACTTGGAATGATTAGCGGCCATCCTCACCCAATTACTGTTGTCTTGGAGCGGTTGATCGAGTACTTCACGGTATATGGCTTTGAGGTTTTTGAAGGTCCAGAAGTTGAAACCGAAGCGAATAATTTCGATCGCTTGAACATTCCAGCAGATCACCCTGTTCGAGAGGAGCACGACACCTTTTTCCTAACGAGCGGCTTGTTGCTACGTACCCACACCTCACCGATGCAACTGCGAATTATGGATCATCGCCAGGCTCCGATTAGAGCGTTGGTCCCCGGGCGAGTATTTCGGAACGAATCAACCGACTCAACGCATAATCATACTTTCAACCAACTGGAAGGTTTCGTTCTCGACGAGAACGCTAATATGGAACAGCTAATTACGACACTAAAGGGAATGCTTAACCATCTTATGGGCGGCCGGATGCGTTTTAGGGTTCGTCCGAGTTACTTCCCGTTCGTTGAGCCTGGAATCGAGCTGGATCTTTTTCACCGCGGAAAATTTGTTGAAGTTCTTGGCGCTGGGATGATTCACCCCAACGTGTTGGCGGCGATGAACGTCGATCAATCAAAATACACCGGCTGGGCATTCGGAGTTGGCATAGAACGTCTGTTGAATCTTGTAAGCGACGTTGAGGACGCCCGACTTAACCTTTCCGGCGACTACCGTTACTCGGGGCAGTTCAAATGTTAGTCAGCTTAAGTTGGCTGAAGGAGTACTTGCCGCATTTCTCAGACGGGGTCGACCAAACCATTGATCGTCTGGCGACGCTTGGCTTTGAGGCGGAACCAGTTACCAAAGAGATAATCAACGTTTCCATAACTGCTAACAGAGGGGACTGTCTGTCACTACTGGGCATCGCTCGTGAGCTGGCGGGAGCGATGAGTCTGCAGCTCAAACTGCCTGAAACGAGCGACGAGTTGCCTTCGAAGCACTTACTAGAACTTACCGTCAGCGATGGAGCAAAAGACGATATCCTTAGCGATGAGTTGCTCGGGCTGTCTGGCTACGTTGCGTCCGACACGCCAGCAGAGTTGAAAAAACGTCTTACAATAATTGGCCTCCAGAGCAAAGACCTTTTGATTGATATTTCAAACCTTGTGGCTTACGAGGTCGGCTTGCCGCTCCATGTTTTCGATAGAGAGAAAATAGCCGCCGGCTTAGTGGTTGATCGGGCCGAGTCCGGTGAAACGGTTACACTTCTTGACGGCCGCAGTGTCTCCTTGCAGGGCGGTGAGTTAATTCAACGCTCTGAAAAAACGGTCGTTGATTTGGCCGGCGTCATGGGCGCTAAGAATTCAGCGGTCAGTAAGAATACTTCCTCAGTAATTGTTCAAGCTGCGGCATTCTCAGCTTCTAGCGTCAGGAAAAATTCCCGCCTGACGGGAGTTACTACCGATGCCTCTTCAAAATATGTTCGGGGTGTTGATGCTGCATCAGGGGAGTTAGCACTGCGGCGCTTCTTCTACCTTGCCACAAAGTACTGCCCCTCAATTTCTCTCGACGGTCTCCAGTCCTTTACGGGGCGTGGACATAGCCCGAAAACGGTAGCGTATGAACCGAACCAGATCAAACGCTTACTTGGGTTTGAGCCAACGTCTGACGATATGAAGCGTCTCGCAACAATCGGTTTTGTTCTAGTCAAAAACACCATCACCGTACCCTCCTGGCGAAATGATATTGGCATCAGTGCTGATATTGCCGACGAGATTATTCGACTACGCGGCTACGATAACCTGCCAGACGTTGCTCTCTCGAAAAAGTCCGCGCCAACTAGTCAGTATCAACAGATTTTGGAGCTAAAGCGTAAACTGTCTCGCGCCAGTTACACCGAAATGCTGACCGGCACATTTGCTCGAAAGGGTGCGTTGGGTATTTCAAACGCCACGAGCAATGAGCTGAAGTATCTTCGCTCTAATTTAGCCGAACCGCTAGCGGGCGTTGTCGCAAAAAATCCGTTTATTGGAAGGCTCTACCTCTACGAAATCGGTCAGGTATTCACCCCCAAGGAAGATCAACATCTCGCTATCGTACTATCGGGACTCAAAGAGCGGGCTTTAGCCGCAGAAGCGACGAAGATGTCGACGCTACTTGGTCGACAGGTTGAATTTAAACCTTTTCGCCCTGACGACCTGAGGGAGTTTGGTATTAAGCATGACAGGGTCGTCTTTTGGGAGAGCTCGATGGCCAAAGTGAAACTGCCGTCTCCAATTACGCCTGCCCGGATTTCTCCGTTGCCGCAGTACCGACCAATTAGTAAGTTCCCACCGGTCGTGCGTGATGTAACCCTTGCGGTTGATACGGACGTCGACAACCTAATTGCTCTGAATTATTTCGACAGCGCCGACGGAGTTCTGTTTGCTGAACTAACGGACGAGTACCGTCACGAAGAAACGCCGCAAAAAAAGTCTGTGACTTATCGAATTGTTTTTCAGAATATTGACCGCACTCTAACCGATAGCGAGGCGAATAATCTCTTCAGCGCGCTCCTCGAGGGGCTTTCCCCAAAGCTATCTTTTGAGATACTCTAGGTGGAATGGATAACTTAAAGCGCGTTCTTAGTGGTGGCGTGAGCGCACACGTCGGCAAAAAAGTGCTAATGAGCGGTTGGGCTCAAACCATCCGTGCTCACGCCAAAGTGATGTTTATCGATCTGCGTGATCATAAAGGAATTACGCAGCTAGTTTTCACAGGCGAAATAATGCAACAGGCCAGCCAACTAACAGTAGAATCAGTCGTATCGATAGTTGGTGAGGTGGTGAAACGTCCCGAGTCGCTGACGAATCCAAACGTTATTAGCGGCACAGTGGAGGTACGAGTTGAATCACTTACTATTGAATCACTTGCCTCAAACCTACCCCTGCCGCTGAACGATCTCACCGTCAAAGAAGAAACTCGGCTTAAATACCGCTATCTGGATTTACGCTCCGAAAGGATGGCTTACAACCTGCGAATGCGCCATCAGATGAACCAGTTTTTGCGAAACTATCTATCCAATAGGGATTTCACCGAAGTAGAAACGCCGTACATCTCTAAATCTACCCCCGAGGGGGCACGGGACTATTTGGTGCCAGCCCGAATCGACCCGGGTAAATTTTACGCTCTGCCGCAGTCTCCACAACAGTATAAGCAGCTGTTGATGGTTGCCGGAATTGAGCGGTACTTCCAGATTGTTCGCTGTTTTCGAGATGAAGACTCTAGAATTGATCGACAGCCAGAATTTTCACAGCTTGACGTCGAGATCAGCTTTACATCCCAAGAAGAGGTTCTGAGCTTAATCGAAGAAATGTACAAGGAAATGGTCAAAACAAACTTTCCGGAAAAAGTTCTGACATTTACGGAATTTCCCCGGATTACCTATGCCGATTCAATGAAAAAGTACGGCACTGATCGTCCGGATCTACGCAAAGACATAAGTAATGAAGACGAGCTAGCCTTTGCTTTTATAGTCGACTTTCCGTTATTTGAATGGAAAGCGGGGGATAAGCGCTGGGGAGCAGTCCACCACCCGTTCACCGCTCCGACACTTGAGTGGCAAGCTAAATTTGAAAAAGATCCCGCACACGCTTTAGCGCAACAGTACGATTTAGCGTTAAATGGTGTCGAAGTTGCGGGGGGAAGTATTAGAATCCACCAACCGGAGATTCAAGAGAGAGTTTTCGCGTTCCTGGGGCACGACAAAACCGAGATCCAGCGTAACTTTGGTCACCTTTTGGAGGCTTTTAGTTACGGGGTCCCGCCGCACGGCGGTTTTGCTTCTGGACTTGACCGTCTAATTTCCGTCTTATTACGGCAAACCTCAATTCGTGAAGTCATAGCTTTCCCAAAGTCGGGCGACGGCAGAGACCTGATGATGGACAGCCCCTCAGCCGTCGATAGCCACCAGCTGCTTGAGCTTGGCTTGAAACTAGTAATTGATGATATTCCTTCACCCAAAACCAAGAAATCTAAGTAAAGGCGCCAAACTTGCCGCATTGGCGTTTCTACTAGTAATTGCTACCTCTCCTGCCGTAGTAATCACACCAATCGCAAGCACGAAACAACTTATCTCCTCTGCGAACAACAGCTTCTCAACCGCAATTGGAAACTTTGACGACTACCCGGTGCTACGATCGTATGCGGGCGAGCCGTACGTTTTCGCTAAGGCTTTTTTACTACTCGACGCGGATACCAACGAGGTGATCAGCGCTAAAAATCAGAACTTGAGCCTGCCGGTCGCCTCCACCACAAAAATGGTTACGGCGCTGACGGCCCTCCAATTAATGAGTCCAGACGACGAAGTTGTGGTAACAAATCACTCCACTAGCGTTCCAGATTCCAATGTGGGTCTCCTACCGGGTGAGAAGCTGTCGGTTCTTAGTCTCTTACGGGGCGCACTTATCGCGTCTGGTAACGACGCTACGTATGCTATCGCTGAGGCGTACTCACAAAAAAACGGTGATATTAAACCGTTCGTCGCAAAAATGAACAATTACGTCTTGGATCATGGGCTGAAAAAGACTAAGTTTTTCGATCCGGCTGGGCTTGATGACAATGGCCGTTCGACCGCTTTCGAGCTAAGTCAAATCGCTCGGCTGCTACTTGAAAATCCACTGCTCTCTGGAATCGTTGGCCAACGACATGCGACTATTTCCTCACTGAACGGCGAGTATCGCCACGAAATCGAAAGCTCTAACCGACTCATACTGCCCGATAGCGGATATTATCTACCTGGAGTTTTGGGGATTAAAACTGGTTTTACGTACGCGGCTGGCCACAGTTTGGTCTCGGCGCTTGAAATGAACGGCCATACTTACATCGGCGTAATCCTGAACACGGACGAGTATTCAATTACCGCTTCCGCATCAGAAATGAGGAAACTATTCATCTGGGCCAGAAGCTCGATAGCTCGCCAAACGTACTAATCCGTTTCGTACCTATTGACAAAGGGGCTAGTAAGTATAGTAATAAGGAATTCTCGATAAATAAGTAAATAGAGAATTTTACAAAAAGTAGTAGAAAGGAGTTGTATGAATCAGACTGCATTGGATCTTTGGGGGACTGAAACGCGCGACGCATTACAGTCTCTGTGGGATAGGATAAGTGATTTCGCACCCAATATTATTGGGGCGATTGTAATTGTTCTTGTCGGAGTGATTGTGGCCTGGGTATTGCAGTACATTGTTGTGCAAATTTTGAAGGCAGTTCGCCTGCAGAGTTTGTCTGACAGTAGCGGTTTTACCGCCGTGCTCAAACGAGCGAAGCTGCGCAGTGATGTCTCCGACATCGTTGGAACGTTTGTAAAATGGGTAACCATTCTTACAGCGCTTGTACCGGCATCGATTGTTCTGAAGGTGAATGGGGTCGAAGGTTTCGTTGAAGGAATCCTTGCCTATATCCCTGTCGTGCTTGGCGTTTCCTTGCTCTTGGTTTTTGGAAGCCAGTTCACGGAAGTTATATCTCGCTTAACGCGAGCATCGGTTGAGTCCTTTGGCCTAACAATTGCCAAGACAACCGAAATGACAGTGCGTTGGACGCTGTATATTTTCATCGGCATCATGGCGCTGTTTGCGCTGGGTGTACCGCGCGAGTTCACGGTTATAATGTTCATCGGCGTGGTCTCGATGATTGCCATTGCATTTGGCCTGTCTGTAGGTCTGGGCGGGCAGAATCATATGAGTGACTTCATTAAGAAGCTTCGCGACGAATTGAAAAAGTAACAATCCTGTAGGAATAACAAAGCGGGTCGTAAATGGCCCGTTTTGTTTTGTGAATACGAAAGTAAAACTACTGAACTAACTTCAAGGCTTCATTGGCGGCCGACTGCTCCGCTCGTTGCTTAGAAGAACCCGTTCCTTTGGCGAGCAGTTTATCGCTGGCGTAGACACCGACAGTAAATTCCTTAGCGTGATCAGGCCCAGCCTCGTTCATTACACGGTATTCCGGGGCGCGACTATGTTTCTCTTGCACAATTTCTTGCAAGCGCGACTTAGGATCTATATGAAGGTTTTTTTCAATAATCTCTGGGAGTAAACTAATCAAGTATTTAGCAATAAAATCTGATGACGCATCGTAGCCTTTATCCAGATAAATTGCACCGATAAACGCTTCGACAGTATTTGCCAAAATCAAGCTACGCGTTCTGCCTCCAGAGTGCTCTTCACCCTTACTGAGTAGCAGGTAATCACCGAGGTTTAACTCCAGAGCAACTTTGGCTAAAACTTCACCCTTAACAATTGAACTGCGCCAATTCGTTAACTCGCCCTCGGGGTTGGAGAAGTTCTTGTACAGATATTCTGTTACGACCAGCTCCAGCACAGCGTCGCCGAGAAATTCGAGTCGCTCGTTATGTTCAAGCGACGGCTCTTTGGTCTCGTTGATGTACGAGCGATGAATAAAAGCTTGGCGCAAAAGCGCTTTGTCGGTAAAGTTAACGTCAACTGCTTTCTCAACTTCTTCAACTGGTTTTGTCATTATTTTCAGTTTCGGCCTCATCGGTTTCCGCTTCTTCAGTTTCTTCAACATATCGATCCGACTGGCGATACAGCGTGCCCAAGACACCGTTAATGAATTTAGAGGAGTTCTCGCCACCGAAAGTTTTGGCGATCTCAACCGCCTCGTTGATAGCGACTTTGGGAGGGATGTCTTTGTCCTTCAGCAGCTCGTAACTGGCTAAACGTAAGATACTCTTGTCTATAACTGAAATCTGTTCCAGCGGCCATTCCGGTGCCGCCTGTTCGATTAAACTATCGATTAGTTTGAGATTCTTCATCGTGCCTTCGACGACCCGATTCAAATATTCCACGTCGATGTCCTTCTCTACAGGTCCCATTACTCTCTCACTGATCTCCAGAATTGGTTTTTCTTGGTGAAAATCCCACTCGTAAAGCGATTGCATAGCAACCGTGCGTGAGAGATGGCGGTTAACCGACATTACTTAGAGGGGTCAACAACGATGCGTTCTTTAGGACGTTCGGGTTTCACTGGGACGCCGCGATAGTGCCCGCAAGAGCGGCAGACGTTGTGAGGCAGCGTTACTTCGCCGCAATGCGAGCATCGGGTAACGCTAGCGCTCTCGACTGCATACTTTGATCGTCGCAGATGGGTTCTTGTCCTGGAAAGCTTTTTCTTTGGCTCAGCCATGCTACTATTTTAGCAATCTTCTGCCTTAATTGCCACTAGGGGATCAGGTTGATCAGCTCACCTGGTTTGTAGATGGTTCGACTAAATTTACCTTTATTGATTTTTGCCGCTATGGCGGGTGAATGACTGATCAGCTCCAAGATATTAGTTTCTGAGAACGACTTATCTGCTTCAAGCGAGCCAACAAATTTTTGGTTGAAAAGCACTTTAATCACTTGGACTTTATGAGCAACGTGGAATTTCTCCGGCCATTTTTCTTGCTCGATAATCAGCCCCTTTTGCGATGAACTAGCGTAGAGCTCTTGCGAGAGATACGGGTACATAGGCGAAATAGTCACCAAAAATCGTCGCCAAACTTCCGCATCGATGACCTTTGAGCCCAGTGTATTGATGAGTTTCATACCTTCAGAAATGACGGTATTTAAGCGAAAATCCTGAATCATTTTATTTATAGTGTCGAGATACTCGTCGAATCGCTGACGCTGTGACTCAATAGCGGTTGGATGAACTAAAGTTGAGAGCTTTTCGAGTTTAATTAAAAATCGGTGAATTCCATTAATACCGTTCCCGCTCCACTCCGCATCGTTCTCCACCGGTCCCAGGAACAGCTCGTAACCGCGCAGAGCGTCCGTACCGTAAGCGTCGATTAACGGGTCGGGCGAGATGACGTTACCCTTACTTTTGCTCATTTTTGCGCCATGAAGCGTGACCATGCCAATATTGAATAATTTTTTAAACGGCTCGTTTGTCTTGACGTCGACATAGCCAAACTTAGACAAAAACTGAAAGACGAACCTTGAATAAAGTAGGTGAAGCACGGCGTGTTCGATACCGCCGATGTATAAGTCAACCGGCAACCATTTTTTCACCCTGGACTTATCGAAGGCCTGTTGGTCGTCTCGTGGGGAGAGATAACGCAAATAGTACCAGGACGAGTCAACAAAGGTGTCGAGCGTGTCTGTATCGAAGTGCCAACCTTTACTGTAAAACTTTTCGGCCCTCTTGGCGTACTCCTTTGATCGAGCGATCGGACTCTCACCTCCAGGTTGAAAATCAACGTCGGTCGGCAGCAAGAGCGGAAGATACTCATCTTTTACGGCGTGCGGGTATCCTTTGGGGTCGTAGACGATCGGTATTGGACAGCCCCAGTAGCGCTGGCGAGAAACTAACCAGTCACGGAGATGATAGCTAACTGTTTGCCCTCCGATACCGCGGATGGCCAAATCATCAGCAATCTTTTTGGCCGCAAGATCACTACTTAGACCGTCGTACCTACCGGAGTTAGTAAGGTAACCGCTGCCTTCATACAGCGCGGGGTCGTCCTGAAGCTGTCTCCAAGCCCACTTGTGAGCATCAGCTGTCATGAACTGTTCCACCTCGCCCTTTGATAGCCAAATTGGTTCGTGTTTGCCAACCTCTTCGTCTGAAATTTGAGCCATTTCGTCGCTGGTGAGCTCGAAATAGAGACAGTGCCCGTGCAGTGAACGATTCTCGCTCTTAGGTCCGTGATAGAATTTTGAGTGTAGTCTGCCTAAATTTTTCACTAGCCGAAGTTTATTATAACCAACTTCCTCAAGGATTTCAGATGTTGCTGCTTCTTCGGGTGACTGGCCCTTCTCAATGCCTCCAGTAATCCAAGTTCCCCAGGCTACTTTTTTCCACTTTAAGCCCAGATATTTATCTTCGGACCAGTGTTTTACAATCGCGACAATCCCATCTCGTTCAACAAAAGGCAGGTCCTCTCTGACGTTGCTTGGCTCTTTGTTGTCGATAAACTCGGGCTCAATCACAGACAGAATCGGCAGATTGTGCGCGGTGGCGAACTCGTGGTCTCGTTTGTCGTGGGCGGGCACAAGCATTACCGCACCGGTACCGTACGACGGCAGTACGTAGTCAGCTACCCAAATCGGTAGCTCCTGCTTTGAAAATGGGTGAATGGCAGTCGATCCGGTAAAAACGCCCGTTTTTGTTTGATCTTCCATCTGCCGGTCCAGGTCTGACTTCGATAAGGTTTCCTGGAGATAGCTCTGAACTGTCTTCTCCTGCGCCGCCTTTGTAAGTTTTTCGACTAAGGAATGCTCCGGCGCCAAGAGGATCGCGCTTACCCCATAAATTGTGTCCAACCTGGTGGTGAAAACTTCAATCGGGCCGTGTTCAGTATGAAACTTAACGGTTGCGCCGTCTGATCGGCCGATCCAGTTTCGCTGCAGGGCTTTGACGTGCTCTGGCCAATCAAGAGTATCAAGCCCCGATAAAAGGCTCTCGGTAAAATCAGTTATTTTCAAATACCACTGCGACAAGCTTTTTTTGGTAACCTTACTGCCGCAGCGTTCGCAACAGCCGCCCACGACTTGCTCGTTGGCCAGTACTGTTTGGTCTTTCGGACACCAGTTAACTAAAGCTTGTCTTTTCTCAGCCAGTCCGTGCTTGAAAAACTGCAGAAACAACCACTGAGTCCAGCGGTAATAGTCAGGAGAGCTGGTGTTTACTTGCTTCTTCCAGTCGTAAAGCGCCCCCAGAGCGTTCAGCTGAGTTTTAAATGTCTCTATTGCACGATCGGTAAATTTCTTGGGATGAGTTTTACTTTTGATTGCCGCGTTTTCAGCCGGTAGGCCAAACGCATCGAAACCCATCGGGTGCAAGACATTTTTACCCTTAAGACTCCAATAACGAACGTAAAAATCACTTAAAGTGTACCCACGCCAATGACCGACATGCAGACCATCGCCAGAAGGGTAGGGGAACATATCCAAGCAGTAGAACGGCTCACCGCTTGAGAGGTCGCAGGTTGAAAGCTTTGCAGCGTCGAATTTAGGACGCCACCTGTGCTCAATGTCCTTGTGGTTATAACCCATCTGTCCTATGTTAGCTCTTGAGGGGGCAGTTGGGCAACGGCTCTTGACCTTTCGAATGCCCAAGGTCAACCCAGAACGGCGTTGAGGGGTTGACAAAAACCTAGCCAGGCGACGTAATTATGTCATAGTAATAATATGAGTTGGGGAAGGAGGTGAGAGGAATGAAAGGATTTGATTGGGTAGTGTGGTTCTTCCTGTTTGTAGGTGGTCTAAACTGGGGTTTGATTGGTATCAACGCAGAGTGGAACTTCGTCGCGAAGTTGGGTGATACTTTCGCCCAGATCGTCTACATCATTGTTGGCCTTGCGGCTCTTTGGAGCTTGATAAGCGCCTTCATGAAGGGGTCGAAGTCAGACGCACCTTCTATGTAATTTCATCGAGCTCGATGAGACACAGTACCGCTTCACAGCGGTATTTGTGTGTTGTACTGAGCTGAAAGACTGGTTTTCTGTGGACCGTACCGGGATACTCGCTACGCTCATTCCCTCCCGTCCCACAACGAAGCACTTCGTTTTCTGTTGTGGACCGTACCGGGATCGAACCGGTCACCTCATCCATGCCATGGATGCGCTCTACCAAATGAGCTAACGGCCCTTGCCGCCGAAGGCGGAGTTCTCAAGTAACAATTTTCAATTTACAAGACAATATTCACTTTTGTTACCTTTAACATTTTACCTTTTGTAGGTTTGGTTGCCTAGACAACAGCAGGTTAGACGGGAGCAGTGGTTACTGGCGAAGTCGGAGTGGGAGAGGTAATCAGGCTTTTACCTTCCATCTCATCAGGAGCTGCAATCCCCATAATCTGCAGGATAGTTGGCGCGACGTCAGATAGTTTGCCCCCACTTCTTAGAGCGGTTACCTGAGTGTCGTTGGCCACAATGAACGGCACCGGGTGGCCTGTGTGCTCAGTGTCGGGCTCTCCAGTTTTGGGGTTAACCATCTGTTCAACGTTGCCGTGATCGGCGGTGATAATGAACACCCCGTCATGCTCTTGAATTGTCTTAAATATCTCCGCCATGCTTTTGTCTACCGCTTCAACCGCCTGGATGGCCGCTCGCAGATTTCCCGTGTGTCCTATCATATCTGGACAGGCGTAATTAAGCAGGATGAAGTCATAATTAGTGATGTGGCTGATAACGGTTTCTGTGATTTCTGTTGTCGACATAGCAGGGGTCTGATCGTAGCTCGAAACTTTTGGAGAAGGTACAACGATTCGATCCTCACGCGGATACGACTCTTCTCTCCCACCGTTGAAAAAGTACGTTACGTGGGCGTATTTTTCTGATTCAGCGACGTGCAACTGTTTTAAGCCAGCGTCAGACAGTATCCGTGCCAGCGGGTACTTCACATCCCGTGGGTGAAAAGCGACTTGGATCGGCAATCCCTCTTGGTAGAAAGTAAATCCAACAAAATACAGGCTACTGATAGTCACTTTTCGCTCAAATTCCTTAAAATTTGGTCGTACGAAAGCTTGGGTTATTTCTCGCGCTCGATCGCCACGAAAATTAAAAAAGATAAGCGAATCCCCATCAGACAACGGTCGAAAGCTGTTGCCTTCACCTCTGATGACGGTTGGGACGATAAATTCGTCGGAGAATCCGTCTCGATAGGCAGACGCAATGGCAGCCTCGGGCGTGCGCGCCTCCAGACCAACGCCCTCGGTAATAGCACGATACGTTTTTTCAATTCTATCCCAGCGATTATCACGATCCATAGCGTAGTAACGTCCAGAAACAGTACAAATGCGCCCGATACCCACCTCGGCAATTTTCTGATCAATTAGAGCGCAGAACTGTTGGGAAACAAACGGCGAAGTATCACGACCATCGGTGATGACGTGGATACAGACATCCTTGACGCCGCAGTGTTTCGCCATATCTAGCAGCGCGAAGAGATGGTCGATGTGACTGTGAATTCCGCCGTCAGATGCCAATCCCATGATGTGGACCGAATTATCAGTATTATTGATACGTTGGAAAGCGTTTACCAGTGCGGGATTGGAAAAGAAACTATTGTCACTGATTGCTGTGGTGATGGCCGGCAACGACTGTTGCACAACCTGTCCCGTGCCGATGTTTAGATGTCCCACCTCAGAATTCCCATGGAATTTGGCCGGCAAGCCAACGGCGTCTCCGGAAGCCGCTAGAGTTGTGTTGGGAAATACTTTCTTCACTTCGTTGTAGAACGGCGTTTGGGCCAGGGCGATAGCGTTGCCGCCCCAGGTTGGTGCAACTCCCCAGCCGTCAATTACCGCTAGGACTACAGGTTTGGGCCGCGGTGACATTTACGCTGCTAACTCTTGCTCAATCGTCAGCAAACGGCGGTACTTGGTCATCCGCTCTTGATGCGTATCGTTTGGAGCGCCAGTTTTAATGAATTGGGCACCGGTTCCAACAGAAAAATCTGCGATGAAATCGTCAAGAGTTTCGCCTGAACGATGGGAAACGATTGTCATAAAACCAGCGTCCTTGGCCATTTCGGAAACCTCAAGAGTTTCAGTGACGGTTCCGATTTGATTTAATTTGACCAGAATAGCGTTGGCCGCTTTCATCTCGATGCCTTTACGCAGTCTTTCTTGGTTCGTCACGAACAGGTCGTCACCCACCAGCATAAGTTTTTTTGTGCTGGAGTTAGATTGTTCCATCTGTGACAAGAACTTCACCCAGTTCTCCCAGTCCTCCTCATCAAACGGGTCCTCCAGGGAAAGGATGGGGAAATCACGTAATATCCCTAAGAAACGACTCGGGGTAACTTCGAAAGTTGGTGGTAGGCTACTTGCGGCGACGTCCAGTGCCAGCGAAACTTCATCCCAAGGTTGGTAGCCAGATTGTTTAATGGCCCGCATTAAATAATCGAGCGCCATCTCGTTGGTATCCAAATTTGGAGCGTAACCACCCTCGTCACCGTTGGCCACTGAGAGATGGTCTTCGCGCAAAATAGTGCCAAGGGTGCTAAAAATCATCTTTCCGGCGGAGAGCTGGTTATGGTAACCAGTAACGCGATCTGGTACGACCATAAATTCTTGAATATCTAAATTATTGTTGGCGTGTTTGCCGCCATTTATCATATTCATCATCGGTATGGGAATATGGAATTCGTTACGATTGTTGAGTTTGCCGATATAGCGGTACAGGGGGAGCTGCTGCTCGAGAGCAGCCAACCGGGTTATTGCCATCGAAACTCCCAAGATCGCGTTAGCCCCCAAGTGAGATTTATTTGACGTTCCGTCAAGCTCTATCATGAAGCGATCTATGCCTGCTTGATCGGCTGGGTCGCGATTTACCAGCGCATGGCCGATAATTTCGTTGATGTTACTAACCGCCGCGGCTGGTTCAACTGTCGCGGCTTCGAACTTTCCCTTGGAAGCTCCTGCCGGAACGGCGGATGAAGCGATAAGACCTCGTTCGTCTTGAACCGAAGCCTGGACGGTGTCGTCGCCCCTAGAGTCGTGGATCACCTGTCCCCAAACTCGTGAAATCTTTGCCATCTTAGTCCAACCTCACCCAACTGAATTCTTCGCAGCAAAGCTGCTTGAAATCGTCGCCCCTGGAATCGTGGATCACCTGTCCCCAAACTCGTGAAATCTTTGGCATTACAACTTCATTAATCCTTCCTTGAACTTGTCGATATCTTCCACGGGAGTTGGATCGACACCGTTAACGCCCGCTAGATAGTAGGAAAGCAAATCGCCGAAATGGCTGAACAAGAACTGCTCGGCCAGCGCCGAACCGGACCGTATTGTGAGCGGTACAAACGGAATCTCCTTGGTGGAAAAGAGTTGTTGCAAGATCTTGCCGCGAGCAACATTGCGTGAAAAGCCGTAATTTGAAACCAGATTCAACACGATTATCTTCTCGTCAATGGCGAAATCTAACCCTTGGATCACGTTATGACACGCCTCTGGCAGCTCCTGAAAGACGGCAAATGTTTTCGAGTTTTCGTTGAACTGATTTTGCCACCTCTTGGCGACACCGCTTAACGGCTCAGATGCTAAAATAAGCGGCACCTTATTATTCAGACTAATACTTAGCTCTTCCGCCTTGGCGGGAAAAGTTTTTTGGGAAATGGCATTCTTCAGCTCTCCTAAAGCCAGAAAGTAAGCTTGTTCAGTAAGATTAATTAGCTTAGCTTTCGTCAAGACGGCGAGAACCGAGCCCAAAAGGTAACCAAGAGCCGCTCGGGGAGGGGCATCTATTTTTACCTCGACGAACTGAATGTTGTTATTCTGGGCCACTTCTTTGTCTTTGCCGCCGCGAGAAATCACCACAATCTGACATTTTCGTTCGAACGCTTTTCTTAAGGAATCTAAGGTTTCTTCCGTATCACCAGAGTCGCTGACCGCCAGCACCAGGGTGTTAGGCCCAGCGTACATCGGTAAACCGTAGTCATGCCAGAAGGCAATAGGAATCGTGGCCGAATCCTGAAAAAGGCTTTTCGCAATTACCCCAGCAATGCCAGATCCTCCCATGCCGCAGATTATCACCTGGTGAATCGTAGTCGGGTCCAGGGGGAGCTCTTTCGTCCACAAATCGGCCCAGGACTGCTCCAACTGGCTGGGGAATTCAAGAATTCGTTCCAGCATCTTACCCTCGTCTACTACAACAATCTGCCCCTCTGCCATTGATATTAGCGTACTACGAGAGGGCGAATTTGAGAAGTGGACCAGAAAATGACTTGTCCAATAATATATTGATAATTAATCTTTCCTCTGGTAGTTTGCTGGTAGCCTGGCTAGATATAGGCAAACGGTTAAGGAATTACTGTCACGCGTAATGTTTGGCCTCAGAAGAAAGCCGAGCTAAACGTGATAAGTAGCCTTCACACGCGCCTCGCTTGTCAGAAGTCTGACGAGAGAACAGTACATGTCATTGCGCGCGGCGGTCCTGCCGACTCGCTTGAAGCCGAGTAGCCAGTCCGGGGGTCGAGTGGCCCCCACCTTAACAAATCAAGGAGACGCACTATGCCTACTTTGACCGGTCGCCAATACGCCGCCGGCCGCAAGCTGGCGCGACGTCTCGACCTGCCTCCTGACCAGCTGTTCTTGGTGCTAGAATACGGAGCCGCTGCGTTTTACGGCTCTTACGCTCAACCAAAGAGCGGGGGTGGAACACGAATCATCCACGTCCCCCATGAACCGCTGGTGACAATCCAACAAGCCATCCTGAAAAGATACTTCAGCTGTCTTCCCGTCTCGCCCATTGCCCACGGTTGTGTGGCGGGGCGAGGTATCGAGTCAAACGCTTTCCCGCATCGTAAAGCTCGCTCCATGGTTGGATTCGACCTGAAAGATGCCTACAACCAAGCCAGCTTCACCCGTAGTTTTATCCAGACTTACCACCACCATTACACGACGTCGAATGGTGAGGTTATCGAAAGATGGTGCAGCCAGAGGAAGCAACCATGGGATATCTTGCCGATGGAGTTGGCTGTTCTAGAAATCGTCAGTGATTTAGTGGATATATATTCTGACTATAAGGAGGTACTTCCTCACTATAAGTTAGTGCTTCCTCAAGGAGCCCCAACTTCTCCGGCCTTGTTCAACTTCGCCTGCCAAAGGATGGATGCCCGATTGGAGCATCTTGCCTCTAACGTCGGTGGCGTGGTGACACGGTTTGTCGATAACATTGTTTTCTCTTGGGAAAATGATGAAGTTGACAGACCGGTTTATTCAGCGATTCGGCGGATCATAGAGAAAAGCGGCTTTAAGGTGAACGAACGAAAAACTGTCGCGATTCGTAACGGAAACCGCAACGGCGTACCGCTCCGGTTTCCCGGGGTACATATCATTGATGGTGATCTGTACATCCCGCGTAAGAAGCTTCGCCATCTGCGAATGGCCCTTCACTGCGCCGGTAAGGCGCATAACGATGCACTGTATCAAGGTATCAAAGGGTACGCCCTTCAGGTTGAGGCGCAGATGCCTCCCCAGCTCCGAGGCGTCTACGGGAAAGCCCGCGCGGATAACCCCCGAATCTAACCCCTCTCGCTCACCGGAGAGGGGATTTTCAATAGAAAGATAAATGTGGAATAGCAAGAAGCAGTAAGTCTTGCAAGAAAAGGGCCCTACTCCCGCAGAAGTAGGGCGGTGGACTCGCGGCTCGTCAGGCGAAGATCTGTTGAGCCTTGGTGAGATAGGTCCCAGCCATCTTCCAGTCGATCGGATCGAGAGCATTCCCACTTGGGCGGAGTCTCCCCTGAGCGTCAATACTCAAGTCGGGGAACTCTCGAACGAGCGGCTCGACCAGGTGAATCGTTTCCGGTCCAAGCCCGCCCGCGGCTCCGATGCCGAGTGTCGGAAATCTTTCTCTTATCGCTCGAGCAAATGGGATGAGAGCACCGGCATCCATGCCAAGACCTTTTCCCATGGATTTGTCCAGCAGGACGCGATGAATCACGCCTTCGTAATCGGCCAGTTTCCCGACCACTGCGCGCGGGTCATTGTCCACTTCATCCAGAGCGTTCTTGCCGATCTGGAGAATGACTTCGATGGGCTTGCGGCACAGATCAACACCGTTCGCGACCTGTCCGGGATCGGGCCAGACCATGTCGAGTTGCAGCGCGTCGATGTACAAGCCCCCGAAGGAGATTGCCTTGTCCAGGCTTTTCCAGAGATCGGGATTGTTGTCGTAGTCCGCGTAGTGCAGGCAGTTATAGGCCATTGACGGGCCAAAGATGGCGGCGATATTCTCCTTGGCGGGAAAAGCAGCTTGCCACTTGCTTGGGATACCGTGGAGTGTCTTGTAGCTCATCATCACACCAACGTGGAGCATCCGATTCAAACCGCTCAGCTGATTCGATCTGAACAGTTTGATCATCTCCCTAACCTGACCGATAGTCGTGAAGTCGGTAATACCAATGTACGGATTCATTCTCTACTCTCCTGAAGGTTCACTTTACTAAGTGTTTTATATCGAAATTAATTTGATGATTCAAGGAGAAGGAACAAACAACGCATCGAAACTACGGGAGGGTGGATTTGAGAAGGTAATTATGAAATGAATAACCCACTTGCTCGATCGCAAGGCACGAGAACTGGCCGCTACTTGGCGTTGTTAACAATTCCTTGAATAATTTGATCTATTTCCTTTGGTCTTTCGCCAAAGTCGGCATCAGGAAAGAACTGCGGCAGGATAATTGGACGCATAGCCGAAATGAATGTCTGCTTGCCCGCTGAAGCCTCGGCGGAGGCGGGGCCGTCTTTAATATAGACATTTATTTTGCAGGGCAAACAGAGGCCAATTTTAATATCAATCTTCAAGAAATCGTAAGCATCTTTGGCGTTACAAAACTCAATGATTTTGAACGGCTCTCTCTTAAAACCTTTATTGCCAAGAGTTTCCTGGACATCGTGAATATGTAGGACTCGCATCCCGGCTTTGACAACCTCATCTTGCACCGCTTGAACCGCCTGGTCAAAATCCTTTGATGATGTGGTGGTGTAGTCAAAATCCATGAGTAATAATATATCACGTTTTCGCAGAGAACGGTCGAAATGTAATCAGTGGACCGGATGGGAATTGAACCCACTACTTCCTCAATGCGAATGAGGCGTTCTACCGATGAACTACCGGCCCTTAAATAAACCAGCAAACAGCTTGACGGCAAGCGGCTTGCAGCTCCTTTTTAGCCGGAAGCCGAAAGCTGATAGCCGTTAGCTGACTGCTAACTGTTGTTCATATCTTAACAAATCTGGCTTTGAAGAGTAAGATGGCGACAAATGCTAACGACGAAACGAAGCGTAGGAGTTTTCTTCGCGAAGCGATGAAAGTACTGCCGATCGACATTCAGAATCCCGACCAAGCCACGCTTGAATATGCTGCTCGAATGACCGCCGCTGGCGCAGTTGTCGTTTTCCCCAGTGACTCTTGCTATGGCCTGGCGACAAACGCGGCCAATACCGAGGCCGTCGTGAGACTCTACAAAATAAAGCAGCGCCCGTTCGATAAACAAATTAGCTGTATCTTTCGAGACATGGCACAGATAAAGGAATGGGGTGAAATTGGACCCAAAGAACAACGAACGCTTGAACGAAACCTTCCCGGACCGTTCACATTCATCCTTCACGCCAAGGCAGAGTATCCGCTCGACAGTCCATCGCTTGGTGTACGCATTCCCAACAGTGTTCTAACTCGTAGCCTATCAAACCTCCTAAACAGTCCGTACACCGCCACCAGCGCTAATCGTGGTGGTCTTGATCCAAGTTATTCTTTGGAAGACATCCACCGACAGTTTGACGGGCAGATCTATCAGCCAGACGTCATGCTGGACGCCGGACGTCTACCGCAGTATCCGCCATCGGCCGTGATTGACATTCGTGACGGCAAAAAACAGATTATCCGCGAGGGCGTCGCTCGAGTTCGTTAGCCTCGATTTTTCAACTCAAAAAACCTATAATTAGTGTGCTTATGGGCAAGTGGTGGAATGGTTTACACGTAGCACTCAAAATGCTATGAGCGCAAGCTCATGTGGGTTCGACTCCCACCTTGCCCACAAATGGCTAACGAACCAGATCGATTACGACTGAATAAATGAGGGAGTATTAGGAGGCCGTTGGCCGACTACTCCCACCTCTGGCACATATGAAACCAGTAACTTTTGGCGAGGAAGAGCTTAAACGAATTTTTCGTCCACACAGCGCCTTCAGTCGTGGCTTACTTCGTCTGCAACGAGCCGCTAAAGTTGTTGTCGTAATCGGCTTGGTGTATTTTGGTTTTTTCCTACTCATTAACGGTCCGGCGTTTTGGTTGCGAGCCAAATATCAGGTTGATACAGTCGCGCCAGTAGCAAAGGTCGAGCCCATTGTGCCGGTGGCGAAGAAATACGCTCCGACAATCGTTATCGACAAGATAAAACTTAAAGCCCCCGTGGTTTACGGCGCCCCGTATTCAGCTATCCTTACTTCACTGCAAAACGGGGTGGCTCAGTACGAAGGAACGGCCCTGCCAAATCAAAGGGGGAACGTCGTTCTTCTCGGCCACTCGTCCAACTTCCCTTGGGCTAAAGGAAAATACAACACAATATTTGCCCTGCTCGACAAACTAAAACCAGGCGATAATATAACGCTCTATTACGGAACCGAGCGCTACCGGTACACAGTGCGACAGGTAAAAGTCGTCGCGGCTAACGATCTATCGGTGTTAAATATTACCCCACGCGCCACGGTAACGTTAATTTCTTGCTATCCTGTTGGCACAACTTGGAAACGGATTGTTGTCACTGGCGCCCTAACGGGGGGTGAAGTTACTGGCAGGCAAACAACTGAACCGTATCTTGGCAATAAGGGCTTACCAAAGCCACGTTAAAATTCTACCGAGGCAAGGTGAGATTTATTAGTTGGGTTTGCTTGCCGTCCAAGACAATTATTTGCCACGTCGACTCTTCAACTCGGAGCGGTGCGTAGCGATCAGACTTCAGGTCGTAAACGAAAAAGTCCTGCACCTCTTCGGGAAAAGCGAGCCGTAGCTGGCGGCCCAGCTGGTAGAGATAGCCGTTGTTGTAGCGGTGCGCTTGAATTACTGGTGAAGAAAAGCGCGAGACCAAAACGCCCTGATCCCGAAGTTCGTTGTTTGTTTCCGTAAGACCAGAATCGAACCTCACTTCATCCGAATAGGAGATCCGCTGTCGATAAGGGGTTGTCAGCGGCGAGCTAGCAATCAGGGTCGGGTCGCGGATAATCCCGACCTGGTTTTCGCTAAGCTGGAAAACGCGACGGTAACTCTGGAATTTCGGCTTAAAAATCTCCACGTCGTATCGTCCGGGAAGGAGATTGCGCAGACGCACCGGCAGCGAACGGCTAATCAGCTGATTGTTTACTTTAATGGCCACACTTTTGAGGTCACCCTCTATTGCCACCAGCACGGTTTTTTCAAACCCCCAAGTTTGTGGGTTGAATCGCAATCCGCTGGCCCAAACAATCGCGGCTGACGAAAGAATAAAAAACGCTACGATTCCCAGTAGCCCGATCATCATAGTGATTAAAGTGTTCCTGTCCGTGCCGCGCATACTGTCATTCTAACCGAACGCCGCGCTTTGTGTAGAGCAAACCCTTTAATAACGGCTCGAAGAAGGATAGAATCATTTTGACACATCAACCATGATAAGACGCTTAGCAATTGATCTTGGGACCACAAATATCCTCATCCACGTACCAGGACGGGGGATACTGATCGACGAACCAGCCGTCGCCGCAATTAACGCTGCCGACGAAAAGATCGTGGCCTTTGGTGAAGAAGCCCGAAAGATGCTCGGCAAAACACCAGATTCAATTATCGCCGCCCGACCGTTAAAAAATGGCGTTATAGCCAGCTTCAAAATTACCGAAGCGATGTTGCGCTACTTTATTAATCGAGTTTCGGGACGGCTACGACTGATACGCCCCGATATTATGATTGCCATTCCAGTTGGAGCTACCTCCACCGAACGTCGCGCGGTAACCGATGCCTGCATAGCAGCTGGAGCAAAAAATGCATATTTGATTAAACAGCCCATTGCCGCCGCCCTAGGGGCAAATGTTCCAATTGCGGTTCCTGAAGGTCACTTGATTATTGACATCGGTGGCGGCACAACCGAAGTAGCGGTCATCTCTTTGGGAGATGTCGTTGCCTCAACTTCGGTTCGCGTTGGTGGTAATAAGATGGACTCGGCCATAATCAGTTTCGTTCGAAAAAAGTACTCACTAATTATCGGCGAACAGACGGCTGAAGCGATGAAAATTAAGATCGGCACAGTCTTGCCTGGCAAGAAAGATTCTACTATGGAGTTGTCCGGCTCGAACTCAGTAACCGGCCTGCCAGAGTCGGTAATCGTTAATTCATCTGATGTTGCTGCCGCCCTGCAGGACGAATTGCAGGAAATAATTGGCGCCGTGAAAGCCGTTCTCCAGAAAACTCCCCCTGAATTGGCGGCCGATATTATGGACAAGGGAATGATTATGACCGGCGGCGGCGCTGAGCTCCGGGGCTTGGACCAGCTTCTAACAAAAGTCACTGGCGTTTCGTGCCAAGTTGCGGAAGAGGCACGCCTCTGCGTTGTTAAGGGTACGGCAATCGCCGTCGAACACTTAGATGAATATCTGCGCTCCATCCTTTGGGCGAAACGGTAATGTTAATTACCAAATCATCAAATTGCATAATCATCGAAAAATTACCAAATAACCAAAGCCGTAGAATATTCGTTATTAGATGATTAGTGATTCTTTTGGTTATTCGGTTATTGGATAATTCGATTATTAATGATGATTATTGGTATTGACGCTTCAAGAGCCACTCGCACGGTTCGCTCTGGCACAGAGAATTATTCGTTCGAGCTAATCCGACGGTTAGTTACCGCCGACAAGGTAAACAAATTCGTCCTCTACACCCCCAATTTCCCTAAAGAAAAGTGGCCAGAGGCCAAAAATATTACCTGGCGTGTCCTGCCATCTCGTCGATTATGGTCGCAAATCCAGCTCGCTGGAGAGCTGCGCCGCGAGAAGCCGGATGTGCTGTTCGTGCCGTCGCACGTGGTACCACTGCTCTCGAACCTGCCAACAGTCGTTACGATTCACGATATCGCTTATCGCTATTTCCCTAAAACTTACTCGAAGTTTGATCGTCGGTACTTACATTTTTCCACTTCAGTTTCTCTCGCCAAGGCCGATGCCGTCATCGTGCCGTCGCAGTCAACAAAAAGCAATATAATTAAAGAGTACAAAGCGAATTCGGCCAAGGTTCATATTATCCCCATGGCCCACAACTGCGAGCTGTTTAACGCTACGCGCAATTACGGCAACGCCCCAATTTCGAGTCCGTACATACTTTTCACCGGCTCGATAGAAGAAAAGAAGAACATTCGACTCCTGATCGAAGCGTTCTGCATTTTAGCCAAAAGTAGGAAGGATATTCTACTCGTCATGATCGGGAAAATGGGTTTTGGCAGCGAAAAAATAGTTGATTTTGTTAACACACTCGAGCCGAGCCTGGCATCGAGGATCTTTATGCCGGGATTTGTGCCTAAATACGATCTGCTACGCTATCTGCGTCACGCCAAGCTTTTTGCTTACCCAAGCAGTTACGACGGATTTGCTTTTGTTGTTCTGGAAGCCCTTTCCGTTGGCACACCCGTGGTGTGTTCGAACAGCTCAAGTTTGCCGGAAATAGTTGATGACGCTGCCGTCCTTCTACCCCCGAACAACCCGCTCCGTTGGGCCTCGACCTTTGCCAAGATACTTGATTCAACAACCTTGGCGAGCGATTTGCGCCAAAAAGGCATAAAACGCGCTAAGATGTATTCGTGGGACAAAACTGTTCAAGAGACGTTAACGGTTATCCGCCAGGTTGCTAATGGCTAAATCTGTGCGGATTTTGGGAGTGCGAGTTGACAACGTCGACTGGTCTGATGTAACTGATTTTTGCCGAGATGCCTTGAACCAAAGTAGCCCACGTCAGATAGTAACCGTCAACGGCGAGTTCATTCTTGAGGCCCAAAAAAACCACGAGTTTCGAGAAATCATTAATAATGCCGACTTGGTGATACCGGACTCGACAAACGTCGTTTGGGTCAGCCGCATTTTGGGTACTCCGCTGCGCGCTATTACACCTGGCTCCGATCTGGTGTGTGAACTAAGTGATCTGGCCGCCAAAGATGGACACTCGATCTTTCTATTGGGTGGCCAAGAGGGGATAGCCCATAAAGCGGGAGAACGACTCCAACAAATAAACCCTGGTTTGAAAATTACCGGCACGAGTCACGCCGACCCGGACGACCCGTATGTGTTAAAACACATAAGAGACAGCGGCGCCGATATTGTTATAGTGGCTTACGGCGCTCCAAGACAGGAAGAATGGATCGGCCAACATAAGAACGAATTGGGAGCTAAGATATTGGTTGGTATCGGCGGAACTTTCGATATGTTGGCCGGTGTGACCCCACGAGCTCCTCGTGTTTTACGTGCCTTACATTTAGAGTGGCTATGGCGCCTTATTCTTCAACCCCGACGCTTTGGCCGTATCTGGAAAGCGCTAGTTATCTTTCCCCTGAAGGCAATTTTCACAAAAACGGATTGAATTACCTAAAAATGTGTGTTAAAGTATTAACAACCAGGTTTGATCCTGGCTTTTTTAAAAAAGTAAGGAGAATATATAAAAGTATGTACAACAATTTCAAATATCGAATTTCAAATTTCGAATCAAGCTCGAATTATCTAATTTTAAATTTCGACATTGAAAATTTATTGGAAATTGGAAATTGGAAATTGGAAATTACAAATTCCGGAGGAATTTGCTAATGGCCATATCCCCATTCGCAGCCGCAATTAATCAACTAGCCGATGAACGAGGGCTTCCTAAGGAAGTAATTCTAGAAACAATCGAAGCCGCCGTTGCGGCCGCTTACCGTAAAGATTACGGACAAAACGATGAGCAGATCATCGCCAAACTTGACGAAGAATCGGGCAGTTTCCTGATGTGGCAGACTTTTGAGGTCGTGGCGGAGCCGGAAAATATTCAAGCCCAGCTGACTCCCGCGGACGCTAAAAAATACAAGAAGAACGCCAAGATTGGCGATGTGATCAAAATCGAGTTAGAGCCGCACAGCGACTTCGGTCGAATTGCCGCCCAGACCGCCAAGCAAGTGATATCCCAGCGGTTGCGCGAAGCCGAAAAAGAGATCCTTTACGCCGAATACAAAGACAAACAGGGACAGCTTATCAACGGCTATGTCCAGCAGGTTGAAGGGCCGAATGTTATTTTGAACATCGGTAAACTAAACGGCCTGATGATCGCATCCGACCAAATTCCCAACCAGAATTACTTCCCGGGCCAACGACTGAAAGTTCTAGTCTACTCAGTCGAAGAAACGCCGCGCGGACCGCGAGTTCTCGTAACTCGCTCCAGCACCGATTTCATTCAAAAGCTCTTCGATCTTGAAGTTCCAGAGATGGCCAACGGCACCGTCACCATCAAGGCTATCTCGCGCGAAGCTGGAACTCGGACAAAAATGGCGGTAACATCCACCATGCCCGGACTCGACCCAGTGGGGTCGTGCGTCGGCCAGCGGGGAACACGTGTTCAAGCTGTGCTGTCCGAGATTGGCGAAGAAAAAATCGACATTATTTCTTGGAACGACACTATCGAGCAGCTTCTTGCTAACGCTCTTTCACCAGCCAAGATTGAAAAGATTACCCTTCAGAAGAAAAGAAATGTTGCCTCTGTTAAAGTACCTGACGATCAGCTATCACTGGCCATTGGCAAGAACGGTCAAAACGTCCGCTTGGCAAGTAAGCTAACGGGTTGGGAGATCGACATCGTCAAGGACGACGGATCCAAACCGGCAAGAGACCCGCGTGATGCCGATAGCAATACTGTTACCGCGCCTACCAAAGACGACTCCGTTGCCGACGCGAAGCCCGGAACCGACGGCAAGAAAGTTACAAAGGCCAAAATCTCCAAGCCAAAAACCTCTGCCGCCAAGAAAAAACCCTCCGCCAAAACAAAAAAGACCAAGAAGTGAAACTAGCAATTCTCACCAAAAGAATTACCGGTAGCTCTGTTATACTGCCGACTATGAGCCACGACTTCAGCCTCGCAGCACCAATCACAAGAAACAACTATTGCGTTAAAAATACATCATGAAAGAAGAATTCGACATTTTCAAAAACCGCTTTAGCGAAACTGCTTTAAAGATCGTTCACGATTGCGAACAGATCGCCGCCGCTATGGGACCAGGGATCGACACTCAGCATTTGTTGCTCTCACTTTCCAGCACTCCAGGAACGATCTCTTTCGAGATTCTCCGAGAGCTGATGATCAATCCACAGAGAATTTCCTTCTTGTTACAGAGCCGACCATCAGAATTCAAAACCAAAAGTGGGGTAAGCCCGGAGCTAAAGCAGACTCTCAAAGCGGCTTTTGCCATCGCCGATAAGTACAAATCCCATTCAGTTGAGTCCGAACACTTGCTGTTGTCATTGCTCGGCGGTAGCAAAAATCACGCCAAGCAAGCTCTGGCTGAACTGGGCGTTGAGCCAACGATGCTCGAACATCAGCTCCACGAGCATTTGGAGCAAAGCTCACCGACGAGCGAAGCGGACGGCCAAGACCTATCAGGGTTGCCAGAACCTCTTGACGGTTTTATCGGACCCACTCTACAGAGCCCGCCCCGAAACTCTGGTCGCGGAAAGAGCGCTTTAGAATTTTTCACAACTGACCTAACGAAACAAGCTCGCGAGAAGAAACTCGACCCGATGATCGGTCGGGAGAAAGAGCTACAACGCATTATCCAAATCCTCGTCCGTCGCAATAAAAACAACCCTGTTCTCACTGGTGAACCTGGGGTAGGGAAGACGGCTATCATTGAAGGCTTAGCCCAAAAAATCGCTGACGGTGACGTGCCAAGATACCTTTTAGACAAGCGCGTCGTTAGCCTGGACTTAGCACAACTGATCGCTGGCACCACGTACCGCGGGCAATTCGAGGAACGAACCAAAAAATTAATCGATGAAATTGTAAAAGCGGGCAACGTTGTTCTTTTCGTCGACGAGCTACACACCATCGTCGGGGCCGGTTCAGCTGAAGGCTCGATGGATCTAAGTAACATCATTAAACCTGGCCTGGCCAAGGGCGCCCTACGGCTAATCGGGGCTACCACCAGCGATGAGTACCGCAAATACATCGAAAAAGATCCGGCGCTAGAGCGACGACTGCAACGCATTGTCGTTGATGAGCCTTCAGTCGAAGAGACTATTCAAATCATCCACGGCCTGAAGTCTGCTTACGAAAAACACCATCACGTTGTCATAACTGATGAAGCGATCGATTCAGCGGCGGTTCTTTCGAAGCGTTATATCTCGGATCGTTTCCTGCCCGATAAGGCCATCGACCTGATCGATGAAGCTGCCGCCGCTACTCAGCTTGAAGAAAAGCAGCTCACGGCTTTTAGTAAAATTAACTCCCTGGAGCGACGGAAACGCTACGCTAACAGCCAGCGTCAAAAAGCAGCTGACAAATACGAATATAAATCCGCCGCCGAGTATCGAATGCTTGAATTGCGTTTGGAATCGGAAGTTGAACGATTGAAGAAAAAATTGCCGAAGCGAACCATCGTCCGCGAGATAACAAAAGAGGATGTTGCCAAGATCGTTTCAATGTGGACGGGCATCCCCGTGACGGCGCTAACCCAAAATGATCGCATCAAAGTAGTGAACCTGGAGGCTGCCTTGGGTTCCCAGATCGTCGGCCAAAGCGAAGCAATCAAAACTATCACCGCTTCAATTAAACGCTCCGCCACCGGGGTAGCGGATCCAAAACGACCGCTCGGCTCGTTTATATTCCTCGGACCCACGGGAGTAGGAAAGACCGAACTGGCTCGCGTCCTGGCCCGAGAGGTATTCGGGCGTGATGAGGCGTTGGTGAAAATTGATATGAGCGAGTTTATGGAGCGGCACAACTTGAGCCGCCTGGTTGGTGCACCGCCCGGGTACGTCGGTTTCGAGGAATCGGGCAAGCTTACTGAAACTATCAGACGCCAGCCGTACTCTGTAGTGCTGCTCGATGAAATCGAAAAAGCTCACCCCGATGTTTTCAATATGCTTCTCCAGATATTGGAAGACGGCTACCTGACCGATGCTAAAGGCAGACGAGTTAACTTTCGCAATACCATCATTATAATGACCTCTAATTTAGGTATGGCCGAGATGAATCAAACGCAAGCCATCGGTTTCAACAGGGGCGCCTCGGCAGACTTAGATCAGCGCTACGAGGAGATCAAGAGCCAGATTCTGGAACGAATGAAGAAAGATTTCCGACCGGAGTTTATCAATCGACTCGACAAAATTGTCGTGTTTCGACCGCTCAATAAAGCCGATGTTACCAAAATCGTTGAAAAACAAGCTGCCGAGCTGGCCGCCCGACTCTTGCCAGAAGGCATCACTATCACAATTGAACCGTCCGCCAAGGAGTTTTTAGCCGAGAAGGGCTTCGACCCAGAGTTCGGCGCTCGACCGGTGCGCCGGGTAATTACCGAATACATCGAAGATCCGCTCTCAGAGATGCTTCTAACCGGCAAGTTATCAAAGAAAGCGCCAATCAAAGTCCGTCGCCGCGGCGAGAAGCTCTCCCTGGTGAAATAAAAGAATACCGTCTTCTCTTGACATTTTGACCCATTTGTGGTAAGGTTCTTTCATCCTACACGGATGAGGTGCACACCGACATGATGTCAACGATTAGAAATTTCTGTGCCGGAGTCGGCGCAGTCGCGGTAGTTCTCGCCCTGCTCTATAAGTACGGGGCGGAACGTCCCGGCGATCTCAACGACCGCTGGGCATCGTACCAGGGAAGCGCGATCCTGGTTGCATTGGCCACCTTCGCGCTGGCGATCGTCCTTCACTTCCTGATCTGCCTCTACGAGGCGGGAATCCAGGAAGGGCGGCGACGGGAGATCGCCAAGGTCGGCGCGAGAAACGCCGAACTCCGCGAGGAGCGACAGCTAATTGCCCTAGGGCTTTTGCCCGGAGGCTGTCGAATCTCCCGCCGATAGCGTTCGCTTCCAGACCCCCGCAGGGCTTCGTGCCAGGCGGGGGTCGTTTTTATTACAAAAAGAACCCCTCGACACGAATGTCTCGGGGCCTTGAATTATCCCTGGCTTTTTCATCTCGGGATCAGCTCTGGATGGCTGCGTTCGATTTCGTTCCAGAAATCCGCACGAACGCGTGACAGCACGTTGTCCTGAATTATGCGGTGGAGTCGCAGAATTGCCAGAAGCAGACCATCTGAATCCATTCGCCCGTGGTGTTTCATCACCGGCGCTCTGCAGCCCAAGACCAACGCTCCGTGCGACTCTGGAAGATAAAGCCGTGCTTTGACGCGACGGAATGCCGGGGCGCTGAGGACAGCTCCAAGCTTGCTTTGAACATCGGCTCCCAGTTCTTCTTTGAGTATGGTCCCAAAACACCCAAGGGTTGCTTCCGCTGTTTTCAGGAAGACGTTGCCGATCTCGCCGTTCCGGGGGATAAGAACCTCAACACTGTCTCCGCCCAGAACCTCCTTTGACTCGACAACCTTGACTGTTCGGTTCGGGAAGCTCGCCAGGAAAACATAAACACGTTTTAAGTCTTCCGGCAGCTTGTCGAACTCTTCGCCGTACCCAAGAACGCCGTAGCGCGGAAATTTCTTGCCATGTAGCACTCTCCACAGACTGCCGCATAGCAACGCCCCCAACGCAACTTGACCCCAGTCGGTGTTCATGTACGCCCCGGCGTCAGTGAGAACGAAATTGTAGCCTCTCTTCGCAGTTGGCAGAACAGCCGCCAGCGGAGAACGCAGTCTCTCAACTTGCCCCGTTGCTGGGTTGATGATCATGATCGGGTCGATGCGCGTACTGGCCAACACATTAGCCGTTCTATCGGCCGAGATTGCCCCAGCGGCCCACTGCGGATCGTCAGATGGCAGCATCAGCCGTCGCTTTATCTCCAGAAGGCTCTCAACCGCTTCGGCTTTTACGCCGCTCCGTTGCGCCAGAGCAACTGCTTTCGTCACCGCATCCGGAATATGCGCGTCTTTATCCGACGCACTTGAATGAACTAGAATCTTGCTTGTGGCCATATGACCTCCAAAGTCGTGACTACCAATGTACTGTTAGCACACTTTACTCCTGTTAAAGATAAAAATCAATCTTCAAAGTTATTTCGGAAAGTTTTCGGTTATCCACATATCCCCAAAGTTGTCCCCAACAAAAACCAAACATAAAGATAGCGGGCCGCCTCTCCATTGAGACGACCCATCCTTGGGCGGGGTGTTTGGAGCTTAGTAGCTCCTGAATGTAGGCTCAAAAGGTATGAGCCCGAGCCTGGTTGCTGCTCGATAGGCCTGAACGCGGTTGTTCACTTGCAGCTTATCGTAGATATTCGCCAAATGGGAATCCACGGTTCGCTTAGAGACGAACAACACGTCAGCAGCTTCCTTGCTGCTGTGGCCCTGAGCAATGAGATTCAAAATCTCGATCTCGCGCTTGGTAAGCCGCGGTTTTCTGTCGCGTCCCTTCTCGCGATCCGCGGCCAAAAGCGCTGGGTCGATTGCTACTACTGCCATACGTATCCTCCCTCTACCAAATGGGTAGAACATCCATCTTACAGGTTACTGCGCTCGTTGTCAACTCGGGTGCTACTGTCTGGCTTACCCCGCACTTTGCAGCTGAACTTTGCTTTCCCAATTCTTACTCTCAACTTCCACTGAATCTTCCTGGAATCTGTAGCATATTCTAAATAGCAAACCCAGCAAAGCGAAAAAAAAATTGTCAGCTGACATAGTGCGGGGTTGACGACTTCGGTTTTTGTTCGGTAGTGTGAAAATAGATGGAAGAGACCAAACAAGAAGTAGGGGAACGGATTCGTGTCCTGGCTAGTTTTGCGCCCCACAAAATTCTTATTCACTTTTTCAACTGGCGGAATCGCAACTACCGAGTTGACACAGCCAACCTGTTCCATATCGAAAAAAGTAATAATCGGTCCTTCTATCACTTTGCAGTTTCTGCCGCCGGCAACGACTACCAGATCGTCTTCAACCCCACCACCCTCGAGTGGTACCTACGCGACATCGTAAATCGATGACGCGAAATTCCAATAACCAAATAATCCAATCCCTAAACAAATTCCAATGACCCAAATTGTAATGTTCAAAACTTTGAAAAATTGGGATTTGGCTATTGTTTGGGATTTAGAGTTTGGATATTGGGATTTGTCTAGATGAAGAAGATCCTTCATCTAGACGTCAACTCTTACTTTGCCACGCTAGAACAGCAGGCCTATCCCAGTTTGCGCGGCAAACCAATCGGTGTGGCTGGCAAGGGAAAAGGGGAAAGAACGGTTGTGGCTGGTGCTTCAATTGAGGCCAAAAAATTCGGCGTCAAATCCGGTATGTCTTCCTGGGAAGCGAAGCGCTTGTGCCCCAAAATTATTATCATCGAGGCCGATTACGACCGCTATATTTTCACCAGCAAACGTATCTTCAATATTATGGAGCGCTTCGGGCCCAAAGTAGACATCTTTTCCATCGACGAGGCGTTTTTGGACCTGTACGACGATATGAGCTGGGACGAGGCTATAATCATTGCTAAACGCCTCAAACAGGCCATTAGACGCGAGATAGGGGAATGGGTAAGCTGCTCTGTGGGCATTTCTTACGGCAAAACACTGGCTAAACTCGCCAGTGAGATGCAAAAGCCCGATGGCCTAACCGTCATTCGACCGGAAGATTTTGCCAAAATTGCAGCCGTTACCCCGATTGAAGAGCTCTGCGGCATCGGTTTCAGGCTGCACCCACGTTTAAACCGTATGGGCATTAACACGATTGCCGAGTTGGGGTCTATGCCGTGCGAGATGTTAACCGCAACTTTTGGCGAATACACCGGTACCTGGCTTCATAATATCGGTAACGGCCGTGATTCGAACATTTTACATTCCTGGCGATCCTTGCCCCAAGAAAAATCGATCGGCCACTCGTACACCTTGCCGCAAGATATCGCCAACCCTAGCGACGTCAAAAAAGTCCTACTGCTTTTGTGCGAACGAGTCGGTGCTCGAATGCGTCAGAAAAATTTAGCCGGCAAAACAGTCAGCCTATACCTGCGTTTTGGTGACCGCACGGGTTTCGATGAGAGCCGCAACCAAAAACGTTTCCTACGCTCCGGTTACGACGTTTATCTAGCCGCCGAAAATTTGCTCCACGAAATATCCTCACTCCAACCAGTTCGTTTAGTAGCTGTAACCGTAAGCGATCTAACTAGTTGGGAGAATTTAAGCGCTCCACTTTTTGTTGAAGAGCAACGCCAAGAAGCGCTGAATAGCCAAGTTCACTCACTTAATCGTCGTTACGGCGAATTTACAGTTTTTCGCGGAGCGCTGGCCGCGATTAAAAAACGCATCCATAAACTGCCCGACGGTAGAAATAAGCGATTATACCTACCGCAAATTACGGAAATTAACCCGTTTACCAAACGAGTATGAAAGCGACACTTGACAACTTCGGACTTTGTTCGGTATGTTAGTTCAAAGGAGGCCAAATGTTAACCCCGAAACAAAAAGTGATCCTAGAGTTTATAGAGAAGTACTTAGAGGTGAACGGTTACGCGCCGAGCTATCGCGAGATCGCCGATCATTTCGGTTTTTCGTCGGTTGCCACCGTGGCCGAACATGTTGAAAACCTGAAGCTCAAAGGCTACCTCTCTAGCGACGAATCGGGCTATCGCGCCCTTAAACCTACTGAGCCAATCCAAGTTAATGGCGACTCAATTTTCTCCGGTTTTAGCATTCCGCTTTTTGGTGCTATTCAGGCCGGCAAACCGATCGAAGCCATTCGCACCAGCGAGACACTAGAGATTCCGCGCGATATGATGAGCAAGAACGTCTTTGCGCTGAAGGTAAAAGGGGACTCGATGATGGACGACGGCATCTTGGACGGCGATTTTGTAGTAGTTGAGCCGTGCAACCAGCCTCGCAACGGCGATATAGTCGTGGCGTTAATCGACAAAGACAATGTCACGTTGAAGCGTTTTTATCGTGAGAAAGACCACATCCGTCTACAACCAGCCAACCGAAATTATCAACCTATCCGAGTAAAGAAAGTTACGATTCAAGGCAAAGTTCGCGGTGTAATCCGCAAATTTGGCTAGGGGAGGGGCCCCGCCAAGAGGAGCGTCTGGCGAGGACCCAGGGACGAGTCGCGTTGTTTTGCGTTCAACGCTACGACTACCGGCAGGAAATGAACCACCGCTTAGTGTTGTCACGGCTTTTTGGTTAGTCGCTGTTGTTACTATACCATTTTGGCATTTGACTTTTGATTTTTGAATTACTTTGGTATATGTCTTTTATAGATGCGAATACATTCAACAAGAAAATTATTCTTATTTGGCCGCTATTCTTTAGCCCTCTTAATCCCCAAAAAGTGGCTTGTCGCGCTAGAGGTTAATAGGGGTGACGGCGTCGAGCTAGCACTCGACCGCAAAAGGAGACGTATAGTTTTGCGATTTGGTAAAACGCCAACAACACCAGTCAATAACCCGCCCAAAGAAGATACCCCAAAAGACGGCCTTGAGCCCATTCCACGCTTGGACTAACAACCACCGTTCGGGTAATCTGCAGATATGACACGCGACATGGATTTTCGTCGGCAAAAAACCAGTACTCCCGCTATTAACCCAATAAAATTACAGCTCGTAGTCAAAGAGCCACCCCTCGAGTCCCCTCGGGGTGACCCTCCTTCGACGGTGAGCTCAGGACGGTCGAACCGTGAGCTCGTCGAAGGGCCACAAAATAAGTCGAAAAATTGGCTGCTCATCGTCCTACTCCTTGGTTTAATCTTGGCCGCGGGCGGCATATACTGGAAATTCGTCTCCGAAAATGAGACCGAATCGCTCAATAAAGCTGGAAACCCTACCGAACTGAACGGCTCAGCCGCTGATCAGGCCAAGACTAAAACTGCTATCTGGGTTTACCGTGACGGCGCCAAGACTGATCCGTCCGATCAGCTAATCCAGAAGTTACGACGACTTGGCTACAACGCGGTTGACAGCGGAGCCTCCCAGTTCAGTTACACCGAAACGCAAATTTGGTATACGACTGGTCACCTGTCTGACGCCCAAACCGTTTCAGCCCTCATCGGCACAGAGTCAGCTATTGAACAGACCCCAATGGGTGGCAGCTTCGATGTTTTAGTCTACCTGACGAAGTAACAGACGCTAATTACCGGCTTGCCACTATTTGTTGCTATGATAGAGCAATGATTAATTACGACGGACAAAGAGTTGGTGTTTTCATCGACGTTCAGAATTTGTACTACTCGGCACGAGCAATGTACGAAAGCTACGTAAATTTTGGCAAAATTCTCGAGACAGCCATCGGGAAGAGACAGATAATCCGATCCCTTGCTTACGTTATTAAATCCGAAGCCCCGAAGGAGCAAGGGTTTTTTGATGCTCTATCTAAAGCCGGACTCGAGATCTGTTCAAAAGATATCCAAATTTTTGCGGGCGGAGCCAAAAAAGGGGACTGGGATGTGGGAATTGCTGTTGACGCCATCAAGATTGCTGATCGGTTAGACGTTGTCGTCCTCGTTACTGGCGACGGCGATTTTGCACCGTTAGTAACGTATTTAAAGGAAAATAAGGGCTGTCGCGTCGAAGGGATCGCGTTTGGCAGAAGTACTTCCGGGAAGCTGCTTGAGGTGCTAGACCAGTTCACCGACCTCGACAGCAATCCGAAACTGTATCTTCTGCGCCATGCTTGATCTTCGTGATCTTACGGTTTTCGACGGTGTAACCAAACTAAGTAACGTTTCTCTTTCGGTTGGATCGGGCGAGGTTGTTGCTGTCGTCGGTCCGGTGGGCTCTGGAAAATCTTGTCTGTTGAGATCGGTCGTTGGTTACGGCGATATTATTGACGGAAAAATTATCGTCCAGCATTTCGACCTAAGCAAAGAGAAGGACTCGGCTCTGCTGCACTTGGGTTACGTCGGCCGACCAAGGGAAGTAGAGCCTTATCTGACCGGGATGGAGCAACTCGAGCTGATCGGTTCCGCTTACGGTGTTGAGCCGCGATCACGCTTCAAACGAGTGGAGGAGCTGCTGGAAACGTTCGACTGCCGCGAATATCTTCACACCCCGCTTCGCTATATGGGTGAAGCCGTCATCGAGCAGGTAGCTCTGATGGCTAGTATCATTCACAACCCCCAAAACATCGTCTGGGACGAGCCAGGGGTATCTTTGGACTTCGGCTTACAGCAACACCTCGTCGCCAAAATTCATCAACTAAAGAAAAACGGGCGATCCCTACTGCTGGCTACCAACAACCTGAGTTTTGCCGCGACAGTCGCCGACAGAGTCGTATTTTTGCGTGAAGGGACGTTACTTGCTTGCGGCACACCGACTGAGCTTTCGCGGCAGTTCGGCTGCAAACGTGGCTTGGAAGATATTTATAATCATCTTTACGACCATGATCGCTAAAAAGCTGCTCGCTCGCTGGCGTTGCATCAGCACCACAGACGCTGTACTGATCGGCGCTGTTTTGTCTTTGACGGTCTTCAGCGCGACAATGCTTTGGAAACTGGGCCTAATTACTGCCGGCCCGTCCGCAAGTTTTATGGCTGCCGCGACCGTTCTGAGTCTAACTGCAGCGATTCTGGCACCGCTCAATCTGATCGGCAGAATATTGGGCTTGCAGCTGATGGTGTCGGTTCTGCTGGCCCACTACGTTACTGCTGGACTTCGAAATCTTCTACCGATACAAGACTTTATTGTTGTTATCGGCTTATCCTTACTCCTCTTTGCATCTTTCTTATTTGTATTCTGGGGCCGAACGTTAATTCTACGAAGGGTCAACTTGCTCGTTGCCAACTCCTTAGCAATTCTGGCGGTAGTCTTGCTGTGGCAGAGTATACCAACGCTCACATTGCGCTTCAGCGAGCTATTGCAGAATCTCAGTAGCCCAGAAGTTGGATTGCTTATACTGATCCCGTCCGCGGTAGTAACGCTGTGCGGCCTGTGGGGAATAAGTATGGAAAGTGAGGCTTTCAAAAAATCACGTCCCTATTGGGAGTTCTTTGCCCGGGACCGTCTGATGGTCCAGTCTCACTCAACTTGGTGGAGTTTGATCGTTACCCAAGCCATCATCCTGGCACGGGATAAGGCTGTGCAATTTGAGCTTCTAACGCTCGTCATAATTTATGCCCTGATTGTCCGCTTTATCCCACTGCCATTTATTGCCGAACTCGTCTTGGCACTGGCTGTATCCTTGTTAGCCATCGGCAGGGTTTATCACACCGAGTTATCATGGACACAATCCGTCCAAACGCGCTACTCACACCTACCAAAACTCAAGCGACAGTTGGTTGGTTCGGCGGTAGTTCTCAATTCGCTACTACTTATTAGCGTACTTGGAACAATTTGCTACATCGGTTCCACGGTCTTTGCTTTCAGCCTGATGTACCCAACCTTACTTGCTTTCGTTGGGCTAATCGCCTTGACGCAGTTACATTTATCCGCAAAACTATCCTCGTTATGAAAATTCTCCCTATGGTCGTTTTTAATCGATGAATCGATGAAAGTAGTTATCTGGCTCACAATTCTGTTAATGATTTTTGGGACCGTTGTAATCGCCTTTTTCTAATGACCGTTCATCTGCCGGAGTGGCCCAAGACTTTGGAGAGGGCATTTCAAGGTCAAGGCAAGCAGCTATTTTTGGTTGGCGGGGCCGTCAGAGATCTTGAGCTAAAGCGATCGTTCGAAGAATGGGATTTTGCCACTAATAGCACTCCCGAGGAAACGGAAGAAATCTTACGGTCCTGCCAGGCAAAACAGATCGGCTTAATCGGCAAACGGTTCGGCACTGTAACAGCCAATTACCAAGGAGAGAGAGTTGAGATAACTACTTTTCGCGGTGAAAGTTATGAGGATAATTCCCGTAAACCAACCGTTACTTGGGGTACTTCAATCAAAGACGATCTCTCCCGACGCGATTTCACTATAAACGCCATGGCCGTCAATGTTACAACGGATGAGTTTCTGGACCCTTTCGAGGGACTCACGGACTTGAAAAATAAAATCATTAGATCAGTTGGTGACGCCAACGACCGCTTTAGCGAGGATCCGTTACGCATGCTACGAGCAATTCGTTTTTCTACCCAACTAGGCTTTGATATAGAACCAAGCACTCTCTCGTCGATCGGCACGCAGAAAGAACGTTTTGCCATCCTGTCTGCCGAACGGGTGGCCGCGGAATTAAACAAAATTTTACTTACCCCCAAACCAAGCCACGGAATTCGGTTGATAGTTGAAACCGGGCTAGTGGCCTATATTTTGCCTGAACTGATTCCAACGATCGATCTTGAATTCGATCCGAAAGAACACAAAGATATTTACGAACATATTCTTCAAGTGCTAGACAACACCCCCGCCGAATTGGGCCTGCGCTGGTGCGCATTGTTACACGATATCGCCAAGCCGCTTACTCGTCGAAAAGACGGTTTTGAATATAGCTTTCACGGCCATGAAAACCTCGGGGCACGAGCTACGCGTACGGTTTTAAGTAGGCTCAAGTACGATAACGATTTTATATCGCTGGTAACAAAACTAGTCCGTCTTCACCAGCGCCTTCCCAATAACGACGGCCACTGGACCGACGGGGCAGTGCGCCGGTTTGTGCGTGATGCCGGAGAAACACTTGACGATTTGTTCACTTTTGCGGCCGCTGATTCGACTGGAGCAAATCAAACCAAACTGGCAAAATATCAATCGATGAGAGACGAGATGCAAGAGCGCATCCGCAGCTTAGAAGCCCAAGCTGAGATTGCCAAGATCAAATCACCGCTAGACGGCTACGAGCTGATGGCGTTGTACAACCGGCCCGCCGGAGTTTGGCTGAAAGAAGTAAAGCAGTACTTGCTCGACTTAGTCTTAGACGGTACGCTGGAACCGAAGGACAAAGAAGGTGCCAAGAAATTGGCTCAGAAGTTTCTTCTTAAAGAGTAAATAAACTATTGGGAGGGGAATGTGGACAAGAATAAAACAGTTTTTCAAGACGCGCTCTCGTAGCGTGCTTTACGGATCAATTATTTCGTTAGTTATCCTGCTATTAGCAGTGCTTCTGTCAACCTGGCAATTCGGCGACGAATTTAACGAAAAGGTTAAATACGGGTCAAAATCCGACTTTGCGCCAAGTTTGCTTAACGGTGTCCTAGTGAAGAAAGAGCTAGCAAACCTTCGTCCTGTTGCGGCGATGATTGAGAACTCCACAGACGCCCGTCCGCAAGTAGGGCTGGTAGACGCCGACGTAGTTTATGAAATTGTTACCGAGGGCGGTATAACTCGTTTCATGGCGCTGTTTCAGCAGAATCTTCCCGTCAAAGCCGGTCCGATTCGCTCGGCGCGAAGTTACTTTATTAGCTACCTTCGCGAGTACGACGGAGTTTACGTCCACGCTGGCGGTTCGCCCAAGGCAATGAACGATATTCTTGGCTTTAACATTAAAGATTACGCCCACGCTAACGACGGTACTTACTGGCGTGAGCCAATTGCCGGGATCGCGTCCGAACACACGCTCTTTGCCAACATCAAGGATATATTCAAAAACTCCGTCAGCCAACGCGGCTGGGACAAAACTTCAGACTACGACTCGTGGAAATTCAAAGACCCAGAGAAAACTGTTACCGACGGGGGGAAAGTAACCATCAAATTTTCCAGCCCTTATTTTCAAGTTGATTGGACCCACAACAAAACCTCAAACACTTACTCGCGAATCTTAGCGGGCGAGAAACACCTTGACCGCCTGACGGGTAAGCAGATCAAGGCTGCAACCGTTGTCGTGATGCAGGTTGGTCACTCGTACGGTGGCACGTACGCCGACAACGGCCACGAAGCGGAGTGGATTATGCGCACCATCGGCAGTGGAATTGCTTGGGTTTTCGAGGATGGCAAGCTAACCAAAGGTATCTGGGAGAAGAATCAGAGCACTGGCCGAACCCGTTTCTACGACGGTGGTGGCCAAGAGATCAGCCTCAATCGCGGTAAGATTTGGGTTGAGGTAATTCCGCAAGACGGTTCAGTTACCCGAACCTTGCCCAAACCAAAACCAACTACTTAACAAAAAGCCCGCCTTTCGGCGGGACTCTTTGTTGACTCCGACTGAAGTCGAAGATCAAGGCGTTAACCTCGAATTGAACGAGCAATAGATTTCACTAGCTCCACATAAGCGTACGAGTGGTTGTAAGCGAACAGGGCTCGCGTTACGTCACCCGAAGCGGCACCGTTGGCAGCTAGCAATTTGGCGGAACCGAACAGACAGTCTTGGGCGTTATAAACGTCCTGGCGACCGTCGCCGTTACCGTCCTGGGCGTAGCCCAGCCAAGTACCGTACATAAACTGACACGGTCCTTGGGCACCCGCATACGAACTTACGTAAGTATACGACTGCTTGCCCGATTCAACTTGCCAGACAGCTTCTAGAATCTTCCAGTCTACTCCCCAAGCCTTAGCGGCACGTTTCACAAGCTCACGCTTCTGAGTGCTCGATAGCTCGGCGATAGGGGAGCCGCTTGTGACGGAAGCGACCGTTAGCTTACTGACCACTTGCTGCTCGACGGGTTCGACCACGATTTTTACTTTTTTTGTCTTTGTCGTGACGATATCCGCCTTGTAGGTTACAGCCACGGACGAAACGATTCGTTTGTCCGATCTGTCCTGCGCCGCCTCAACACCAGTGGTGTGAGGAATAAGCAGAGCCGCAATTACAAATAGTAACGCGAGTTTGTTGAACTTCAGCACCTTGTTTTTAAGGCTCAATACGAACCTTCGATTGGCCTTCGCCAAACGGCGAAGAACTTTCAATTTCATAATTTCTTACTCTGACAACTTGAGTTACGCTTTCGCGCCGGTTACCCAGCTCGCAGGCAACGACGAACCGCTACCTACTAAAAAAGCTTCCTCAAGAAGCAGGGCGCAGTATACCTGAAGTCAATACCTGAGTCAAGGGTTATAAGCGTATTTTTCCAAGGAATAAACAAACAAATATTCTAGCTCTCTTATATATTATAATATATGACGCAGCTAAGAGCGTTTTGGTAAATAGTCAAAGATATACTAATGTAAAGGATATGGATAAGTGCCTGTTTTGCCAAATTATTGAAGGGAACCTACCGTGCGAAAAGGTTTTAGAAACCAGTCATTACATGGCGTTTAAGGATATTCACCCGAAGGCGCCGGTTCATGTTTTGATAGTGCCGAAGCGTCATGTTGAACGGCCAGAAGAGTTACGCGCCGAAGAACTGCACGATATGTTTTTGGGGTCGGAAGAAATCGCCCAAATTCTTGGCGTCAAAGAAACGGGATATCGGTTAATCTTTAATGTTGGCAAACATGCCGGCCAAGAAATCGACCATGTTCACCTCCACCTCCTCGGCGGCGCCCCGTCAGGGAGAATGTTTTAGTAACCAAAACTAAATGGAAAACATTGTAAAAGTAAAAACATCCGACAACCAGATACTGCACGGGTTACTGACAACCCCAAGCCAGCTAACCGACAGGGTAATGATAAACATTCATGGCACAGCCAGCAACTTTTATATTGAAGACTTCTTGCCAGTGATTGCCAGCGAACTTGAGAAAAGTGCTGTTGCCACATTGGCCACTAACAACCGCGGTGCTAATGCCCTCAAAGGCTGGGAGATGGGCGGCGCCTGCGAAGAGATATTCGAAGAGTGCTTGCTCGACATTGATGCCTGGATTGAGTTCGCCGTTGCCCGTGGGTTCAAAATTATTTACCTGTCCGGCCACAGCCTCGGAAGCGAGAAAGTTGTTTACTACATGGACCGCGGCCAGCATAAATATAAGGTCACCAAAGTTGTTTTGCTCGGACCTTCTGACTCGTTTGGCTACGAAGAGACCTCATACGGCGAGAAACTTCACGATTTACTCCAAGAAGCTCAGTCACTAGTCGACCAAGGCAAACCGGAGGTGTTCCTCACCGGCGAGTGGATTTGTCACGGCAAGGTTTTGCCGCAATCTGCCAAGTCATTTCTGAACTTTTTCTCGCCAAATTCGGAGCTTTCAAAGACCTTGCCCTTGCGACACAACGACAAGCTGGTGATGTACTCAAACATCAAATCACCAATTTTGGTGGCGATCAGTGACAACGAGAATGACGAGTATACCGTGATTCCAACTAACGACGCCCTCCAGCTATTGAAACAAAACAACCCTGTCACCCAAGCAGTCCAGATCACCCGAACCGACCACTGCTTCACCGGCAAAGAGTCAGAACTTGCTAAAATCGTCGCCAAATTCCTTCAAAGTTAGCTCGATATTTCATCGTCGAAGAGTAAAATAAACTAATGCAAACTGAGATTGAGGCAAAGTTTTTAGATATTGACGCTGATAAGTTGCGAAAGAAGCTCAAAGATGTGGGTTCAAAGTTGATTTACCCCGAGTGACAGATGCGGCGCTGTGTGTTTGATTATCCTGACTCGCGTTTGAAGGATATTGGCGGCTGGATTCGCGTACGCGACGAAGGCGATAAAGTCACTTTTTCCTACAAACAGTTGAATGATCGTACCCTTCACGGCACCAAAGAGATCGAAGTTACGGTGGGGGATTTCGAAAAAACCGTCGACCTACTCACAGCTATTGGCCTAGCTCAGAAAGCGTACCAGGAAACTAAAAGAGAGAAGTGGACTCTCAGCAAGTGCGAAATTACTATCGATACTTGGCCGTGGATACCGACGTTTGTTGAGCTGGAAGCACTAACCGAATCCGAAATACAGCAGCTAGCAGGCAAGCTCGGCTTCGATTGGAAGAATGCGATGCATGGCAGTGTTGAGACAGCCTACCAAAAGTACTACGACTTTACCGAGCACGAAATCGATGCCTGGCCCGAAATAACCTTCATTCCCGAACCGGCCTGGTTGCTAGCCAAGAAAAAGCTTTAACTTTTGCTGGCAAACAACAAACCTCCTCCTACTGATTCGACCTTAAGGCATCTTATGACTTTATTGTCATATAACATATGAGTCATAAAATGCGTGCGGAAGGGGTATCGGTTTTGCAATTCATAAAGTTACAGTGTAATTATAGGAGAATGAAGTCGGTTGTATTGTGTGGTAGCAGGAGATTCAAAACAGACATTAGAGAGTTTGGTCGTAAGCTGAAAGAAGCCGGAGTTATCGTTTACGAACCATACTTGTACGAGATAAAAGATGGTTGGAATCAGCTGTCGGCCAAAAATAAGAACTTCGTTGTCCTCGGATTAACCCACGACCATTTTCAAAAAATACGTACGGCCGACGTCGTCTACATCTACAACAAGGACGGTTACTCGGGGGTTAGTACCACTCTAGAGATCGGCTGTGCAGTCGCGTTAAGTAAGCCGATATATGCCTTCGCCAAAGACCCCAGCGAACTTTGCCGCAACGTTCTGTTCCGCGATTTCATAAGTTCTCCAGAGGAATTACTCATAAAGCTAAAGTAATCAAATCTCTCAACTCTACCAGCTGGCGGATCACTTGGTTCGGGAGTAGAATCGAATATATGAAAGAGGAGCTGAGAGAATTGGCAAAATTTCCCAAAGAAATTCGCTGGCTAGGCGATCCCATACTTCGCTTGAAAACCAAGCAAATTTCCAGTGAGGAGATAAAAAACGGCGAAACGGCCAAGGATATACAGAAGCTTAAGAAAGCACTCAAAAGGATCCAGAATCTTGGTAGGGGAGTGGCAATTGCGGCGCCGCAGGTTGGAATCCCCAAATCACTCACCGTAATCTACTGGGAAGGTGCGTATATCCCATTCATAAATCCAGTCATTATTAAGCAATCAAAGAGTAAAAATACTTTTCCGGAAGGGTGCCTGAGTAGCCTGCCGCTAGTAGCGGAAGTGATCCGACCGGCTGAAATCGAAGTACGATTTTTGGACGAAAAAGGCCAGGAGCAGATCAACAGTTTTGACGGAAAATTAGCACGAATTATTCAACACGAAATCGACCACTTGAACGGAGTAATGTTTATTGAGCGCGCCGATTTGAAAACTATTCGGTTCGTGGCAGATTTTGAAGAATACAAGAACAGCGCAAAGTTAGTCGACATCTAATTTTCACCTCGACATTTGGGCGCCCAGGAGTAAAATGTAACAAATGAACCCCAAGGTATTGCTACAGGCGATTGAGTACATCAAACCGTGGTTGAGTTTCCGCTATCAACAAGGCGACACTCCCGGATTTGTCGTGGCCTTAACTCACAAAGGCAAAACAGTTTTTGGTAAAGCGTACGGCGAGGCCAGTACTGAGAAACATGAGTCTATGACTCCGGAGCATATATTTCGCATCGCAAGCCATTCTAAAAGCTTCACCGCAACCGCCATCTTACAGCTGGCCGAGCAAGGTAAATTAAAAATCGACGATTTCGTCGTCCAATACTTGCCGTTTTTGCAGAAACATTCCGATTCGCGCTGGCAGAAAGTTACGATTCGCCAGGTTCTGTCACATAGCGCTGGTGTAATCCGCGACGGTTCATTGGCAGACTATTGGCAACTGGAAGGAGCTTTCCCAAACAACGAGGAGCTCAAGAAACTGGTTTTGGAAGCGAACTTAATAATAGATGCTAACACCCAGATGAAATACTCCAACATCGGTTACGGAATTTTGGGACTACTGATCGAGACCGTTTCAGGTAAGTCATACAGTAAATTTGTCAGCGATAGCATCATTAAACCGCTCAAGTTAGCTAACACCGGCCCGGACATCACAAACGAAATCGAAAATAAGCTCGTTACGGGTTACAGTCGAAAAGATACGCACAAGAACCGTTTGCCAATCGAAAACATATCCACCGGCGCCTTAGCACCGGCAACGGGGTTCTATTCCAACGCTGAGGATCTATGCACTTTTTATCGCGCTCTACGAGTGGGTTCGGGCAAGTTGCTGAGCGATGAGTCGAAAAAAGAGATGCAACGGACGCAATGGCGAGTTCACAACAGCTTGGATGGTGAAGAATACGGGCTAGGACTGACCGTTGAATACTACGGCGAGAAGAGACTCTGGGGCCACAGCGGTGGTTTCCCGGGCCAGCTAACGATGACCCTATACGATCCAGAAGACGACCTTATGCTAGTGGTATTAACCAACTGTCTCGGGAGTGATCTCGACGCTGTGGGTTATGGAATACTTTCTATTCTCGACTACTACAAAGAACACGACAAACTAGGTCGCAGCTCTGTAAAATTCAAGCCCTTTTGCGGCCGGTACATCAGCTTATGGGGTGTGACAGATATCGTTCATGTGGGTGCAAAGCTATTAGCAGCTTACCCAGGATGGAAACCGTTTAGTAACCCCGAGGAGCTTACTTTTGTCGATAATGAGACCCTGAAGGTGACTAAAACTAATGGCTATAACTCGGCAAGCGAACTAATAAAGTTTACTTTCGATAAAAACAACCACGTTGAATCTGTAAACTTCTGCGGCTCAACAATGCTGCCGGAAAAAATCTGGCACACTAAACAAGCCGGTAAAAAAATAATCAGCATTTTCAAATAGTAAATGAGCGACGAAAGGTTTGACGTTCTAGACGAAAGTGGGCAGAAATTGGGGAAGGTTTTACATCGTGATGAAGTTCACAGAAGGGGACTCTGGCACAAGTCGGCTCACGTTTGGATTATAAACTCAAAACAGGAATTGTTGCTCCAAAAACGAGCCCCTCAAAAAGAAACTTCCCCAAATATGTGGGATATATCTGTCGCTGGTCACGTTCCGGCCGGTGAGACACCAATATCTGCCGCCATTCGCGAGGCTCAGGAAGAGCTGGGGCTGCATCTAGAAGATAAAGATTTCAGGCATCTCTTTACTGTCACCCAGGAAAAAAAGGTTCGCAACGATTACATTAATAGGGAATTCAATGATGTATACCTAGTAAGTGGAGACTTTAATCCAAGCACGTTTCTACTTCAAGAGGAAGAGGTATCGGAAGTTAAATATATAGACTATCGCAAGCTGGAATCACTTCTAGCCGCAAAATATCCCGATTACCTCGATCACCCAGACGAATTCAGAGAATTATTTAAATATTTGCACAAAAAATATCGTAACTGATTGCTCGACTTTTCCGGTACCAGGAGTAGAATTTGAGATATGAAATGGAAAAATCCGCCAGTTATTAAAATATACGAAGCGCTAGGAGCAGTCGCTGATGAACGACTAGAAATCAACGGCGATAACGCCAAGGTCCGCTCTTCGTCTGGCGGAAAGTTTTACGACGTCGTCTACGAACCCGAAACGAACTCGATTACATCGAATGACAACGGTTCTTACTGGAGGGGTTATCTCGGTTACCCGATGATCGCATTCCTTATGGCAACGAAAAAATTGCCTTACAATGAGCGTGTAGCAGTTTCGCTTAAAGGTGTTGCCTGGAAAGATATCAACACCAAATTCAAAAACGATTTTGCTAAAACCGAGGAATTTATTCGTAGTGAAATAGCAAAACGCGGTGGCAAACTAGACGAACTAGACGGCTATCTTTCACTGACGATGGCAAAAATAAACGAGCTAGAGCTAAATAAACTTAAATCAACTGCCAAACCTCCGCAGGGATATTAACAATACTGATCGAACAATGCCGCGAGAACGAGTCCCGCGGCATTTGATGGAAACCTCACCAACACTAGGCGACGATTCGGGCGACCTCCAGCGTCCGACCGATCAACGACTGAAGGCGAATGACGAAGGGCTGTTGTGTCTGAAAGCCAAATGCCTTCACCCACTTAGCCCAGCTCAGGTCCCAAAGCTTGACGGAACCCATCTTCTCATCGAACTCCTTCAGTAGCCGGCCACGAAGCCTGTCTACGGCTTGATCGTCTACAAAGAGGCCACCGAACTTCTCGACAGAGAAAGCACCGGTTCGATTCGTGAGAATCTCTTCCCGGATCTGCTCATCGGTCAAGAGTGCTTGTGCGCCCTCCGGCCAGCTGAACAGCAACCAACCCCGGTCCTTTTCCAGCACGAATAGACGAGCGCGCTTCGCCAACTCGATGTCAATTTCGAGTAGCTTGCGAGCCCTCGGAACCAACTCGTGTTGCTTGTGCTCACTGCCAATCGCAAACTCGACCAACCGACATAGAGTTCTCTCCTGAGCCGAGAAAAACGCGAGAAGTTCAGCGTCTTCGGCCTCACTGAGCCCAAGAAAAGTTGTAATCAGCGTCACGTTGAACCCTGCGTGCTTGGCAATGGCGTCGCGCCACCAGGGCTTGTCCTCCCACACTACACCTGCAAGTGACGAGTCGGCGTAGATTGCTTCAGCCAGGTTGCAGGCTTCAGCAGTAGAACCAGTAACACGATAGCCATTCTCGAGCAGTGGTTTGGCAACTTTGGGGTCCGCCAGTGTCCTCCCGGCACGTAGATGTTGCTTGATGATTAATTCAGCAAGCTCAGCTTGACCCGAGTAGAGCATGCGTTCACCAAGATTATTGATCCAGTGTTGAACCAGATTGCCACGGGACGAGTTTTTGACGACCCACCAGGCTGGCATCTTGCCGGCGCGAGCAAGCCGCTCGAGCATTGGCCAGTAGTCGTCTTCCACGCCCCAGAAGAGCCTTTGGTCTAGAACTTTGACCATTAGCCGATCCTTCTCGCCAAACAACACACCTAGGGCACGAAAACGAACGTCTTCCGGATATCGGAGCCACCACCTCTTCATGTAGTGCTCCTGCTGACCATTTGTTTTGCCCGTCGGGACTCGCGTTCTGTCCAGAACAACGATCGAGAGCAAGCCCTCAACCAAGGCCCGAATTTGCTGGTCAAAGTTTAGCTTGTCTGGGTAAGCACAGAGCGCCGCCCAAAGCTTTCCTTGCTCATCGCAATAGTCGTCGTGCCAATGCCCATCAGCAATCCAGCTGATTTCCGTTGGCGATAACCTCCCGATCACGCTGGTGATCAGTTTACGAAGTGCTGGGCGATAGTCACCGGGATTAACTTGAAAGAACCCGAAAGGAGTGTTGGCGTTGGCCTCGCCTCGTACCGCCTTACAGATCTCTTCCCCGTACTGGACGAAGTTCGTCGTCAGTTCCGCCGCGAGCAGAGTTGCCCACTGACTTGTATGCTCTCCAACTGCCCCGCCCTTCGCCTCACAGTTCGCCACGTTCTGCATCTGACGAGCGGCAAGAACCACCGCCTCCTGTTTGAACCCAGGGTGCTGCCGCGATAGCCGCAAGAGTTCTAGGGCGTAGCTGCCCCAAGTATCTTTCGGTGGAACGGTAGTCAGGCGATGACAGGCGGCTAGCATCGTGATGTTTTCGGCGTCGGGCAGAATGAGATCCTTCCGCGAAGCCTTGAACAACTTTGCCAGATCAGCGAGCGTGTAGAGATTCCGACCGACGTCCTCCCAGAGGTCCTTGAACTCGGGGTGTCCCTGCAACCAGTGGTTGACGAAGACCTTGCCGATTCTCTCCTTGTTCTGCGAACTGCGACCGGCCTCGTAGAACAGGGTCGCCCGGGCCAGCGGGCTGGACTCAAGTAACGAGCTGTAAGCTTTGATCGCCTCAGATGAGATGAGCGCGAACGGAGCGACCCGAGAGTTCTTTGTGGATACGGGATAGATCGCGTGACCGAGAATTGCATGCAGTGTGATCCAGTGGCGACCAGCTGTCTTGCTGTCAGCCATCAGGCATCCCAAAGCCTGCTTCCAGCTCTCTGCCGTAGGGCAGTAGTGAATCGACGACATGCTCAGAGCATTCTCTGAGCCGGTGATGCTCCGAAGAGCATCGACAACGAAATTTGGTGTTGTGTACATGGTTAACTCCTGCGTCAGGAATTTGAGCGAGGTGACTGCCGCCCGCAGCTGCTGTTTCCACAGCCCAAGTTTTTAAGCAACGAAGGCACTATTACCTTGAGGGAATTTTAACAGATTATACAAATTATTCGAGTCATTATCTGCAGTTTTGCAGGCGACACTTAACCTTGGGCGATATTTTTGTTACAATATTCTCAATAATGATGCATTCTGCCCCGCGCAGTACCGTTGCCCCCTCGACCGAAGTCGTCCTACGACGCTTTTTTCGCGAGGTTCAGCAATCAGATCTCTTAACCGAAATTAAAGCGCGCCGATACTTCGAGAAAAAGCCGTCTCGCTTTAAACGCCGCCAAGTCGCCCAAACCAAAGCCGTCCGCCGCAAGGAAAAGCGGGGATACTAATGTCGCTTCTGAGCAAGATCGAAAGTGATCTTCTGGAAGCCACAAAAGCCAAAGACGCATTTCTGCGCGACACGCTTCGTTACCTAAAAAGCGCTCTGCAGAACGTCAAAATCGAACGCCAACACGAGCTATCGGACGAAGAAACTATCAGTGTTATTCAAAAAGAGGTGAAGCGCCGCCAAGAGGCGATTGAGTCTTATAAAATCGCCGACAAGCCGGAACTGGCCAAGCAAGAGCAGCAAGAAATGGATGCACTGCAGAAATATCTGCCCGCTCAAATGCGCGAGGATGAAATTCGTCAAAAAGTCACCGATTTTCTGGCCAACCATCCAGAACTAAAAGAAAATATCGGTCAGCTGATGGGTAGGCTCTCCGCCGAACTCAAAGGCAAAGCCGACATGGGGTTAGTTTCCAAAATTGCCAAAGAACTCGCGGGTCTCTAAAATGCTTGAACTAACGTGGTCGAACCAGACCAAAGTTAGACTTCACGAGGAAGATATAAAAAAACATCTCTCGTCAATCTTGCTACGCCTGAATACGGTTGGTAGAGTGAATTTAGAGGTAATGATAACTACAGACGCCCAAATTCAGGAGCTGAACGCCAAGTTTCGCCATATCGACCAGCCAACAGACGTTCTTAGTTTTGAAAACTACCCCAACACTTCCCGCGATGAGCCGTTGCTGGGTTCAATTGCTGTCTCAGCCGATACGGCCGAGCGTCAAGCTACAGAAGCGGGAATTCCGCTCGAAAGAGAAATTGAGATGCTCTGCGGACACGGGCTACTTCACTTATTAGGGTATCACCACCGATGAAACACAGAAGGAATTTTGAATTTAGAATTTTGAATTTTGAGTTAAGGCCGAATGCTCTAATTTTAAATTCTGTCATTAAAAATTCAATGCCCATCGACTCCGCTCAGGGCCCTGAGTTTATCGAAGGGAAAATTAGAAATTGGAAATTAGAAATTACAAAATCAGGCGGATTTTGCTGATGACTCAAGACAATATTATTACAGGGATAGACATCGGCACGTCCAAGGTGGCGGTGGTAATTGGCACGATCAACGAAGGTGTGCTGTCGGTAATGGGACTGGCCTCCGTGGTCCATCACGGCATGCGCAAGGGGATAGTAATCGACCTGGAGGAGACAGTTAGCTCTATATCACATGCCTTGGAGGAAGCCGAGCGAATGGCGGGCATCAATGTTACTCATGCCTATCTATCAATTTCTGGCTCGCACATAATTTCTCAGCCCGCCCAGGGAGTAATCGCTGTTGGCCGCGCCTCTGGTGAGATCCAACAAGACGACATCGATCGAGTTATCGATGCGGCCAAAACCGTCGCCCTACCTCAGAATCGCGAGCTCATTCACACTTTTGCTCATCACTTTATCGTTGACGGCCAAGATGAGATACGCGATCCAGCCGGTATGACCGGCATCCGTCTTGAAGTGCAAGCCCTCGTTGTTAGCGGCGCCACCGCGGCAATTCGTAATTTAACTCGAGCCGTCGAACAAGCAGGCATTAACATTGACGGCTTAATTTTCGCGCCGCTGGCCACCGCCAAAGCCATTACTACAAAAAAACAGCTTGATTCAGGCGTTATTGTGGTTGATATCGGCGCTGGCACAACATCGTACGCCGTTTACGAGGAAGGCGAGCTACTCTACTGCGGTTGCTTACCGATCGGCTCGTTACATATCACCAACGATATCGCTATCGGCTTGCGGACCAATTTAGATGTGGCAGACACTTTGAAATTGAAATACGGCACCGTTCTAACCGATAAAATCCGCGACTCTGAAACGATTAATTTGGCCGTAATCGACCCAGCCGAGGACGAACGAGTGTCACGAAAAGAGGTGGCCGTTATTATCAAAGCTCGCGTTGAAGAAATATTCCAGATGCTCAAAGAAGAGCTGAGCAAGACGGGAAAAGAGGGGAAACTACCCGCTGGAGTAATATTTACAGGTGGGGGATCAGAGATTGAGGGCTTAACCGAACTGGCTCGTGATAGCCTCCGCTTACCGGCAACCATCGGCTATCCAACGGCTCAAATTTCGGGTTTGCTTGACAAGATCGATAATCCGATTTACTCTTGCTGCGTTGGCCTAGTTCTCTGGGCAGTGGACGAGAACAAGCAAACACACGCACCTTGGCGGGTTGATGTAGGAAAAATAGGGGGGGTTTGGGATAAAGTGCGGAAGATCTTCCAGCACTTTGCACGGTAGGAATAAAGCTCGTAAAATGTGCCAAAGCTTTGCGTAATTAGATCATTTAAGATAACCTCATAAAATAAAACATGAACAAAGAAGCCCTCGAGACTTTCGCATCAATTAAAGTGTGTGGCATAGGCGGCTCCGGTGGTAACGCTCTGGCACGCATGATCGCTGCCCGCGTTCGAGGGGTAGAGTTTATCGCCATTAATACTGATGCCCAGGCGCTTTCCAACAACCCGGCACCGGTAAAAGTCCAGATCGGCAAAGAAACAACTAAGGGCTTAGGTTCGGGAGCAGACACAGAAGTTGGGCGCAAATCGGCCGAAGAAAATAAAGATGAAATTTACGAGGTGCTCAAGGGCGCCGATATGGTTTTTGTTACCTGCGGCGCTGGTGGCGGCACCGGAACAGGCGCCGCCCCGTTGGTAGCTCAGATCGCCCGTGAACTCGGTGCGCTCACGGTTGGTGTGGTTACCAAACCGTTCAGTTTTGAAGGCCTCCGTCGCAAGAAAGTTGCCGAACTTGGCATCGAAGATCTGCGCGACAAAGTAGACACCCTAATTACCATTCCTAACGACCGCCTACTGCAAGTGATCGACAAAAAAACCTCGTTTACCGACGCCTTTGGCATCGTTGACGACATCCTCCGCCAGGGAGTTCAAGGCATTTCCGATATCATTGTCAACCCGGCGATTATTAACGTCGACTTTGCTGACGTCCGAACGATTATGAAAGATGCTGGTTCAGCCCTGATGGGAATCGGTCGAGCCGGTGGTGAAAACCGGGCCATTGAGGCGGCTCGTCAAGCTATCGACTCACCGCTCCTCGAGCTCTCCATCGATGGCGCGCTTGGAATTCTCTACAACGTCACCGGTGGCACCGATATGACTATGTACGAAGTTGAAGAGGCTTCCAAAGCCATCACCGAGGCGGCGCACCCTGAGGCCAACATCATCTTTGGTGTGACGGTTGACGAAGCGATGTCCGGCGAAGTAAAAGTGACGGTCATCGCCACTGGGTTTGAGTCGGAGATGATAAAAGCCCCCGCCAAACGGCGAGCACTCGGTGAAGAACCGCTCGGCTTCGGAACGCGACCGATGCACAGTCCAAACATGCAAAACGCACCAGCACCATCGTCGTCGATCCCGTTTTTTGGCTCGTTGCCAACCGCGCAATCTTCGCCGTTTACCGTTGAGCCAGAAAGTGCCGAGCCACCGATGAGACACGAACCGGACCGCTCACGCTCGACTTTTGAGAAGAAGGCTGAAGAGCCAGAAGACGAGCAACTCGACGTCCCCGCGTTCATCAGACGCAAACTACGATAGCCTAATTCACTAGAAATGATTTTTGTCGACTCGGTCGGAAGTATTATTGTAGGGGCCAGGCCCCTGCAGCTTTTTTGTGGGGACCAGGGACTTGAATTGCGAAGACCGTCCCTAGGTCCCCACACCCCTTACCCTGTCACGCTCGCCCCAGGCGGGTGGAGAAAGCCGGCTCCTCGCCACCGGAAGGATCTCGCTATGCTCCGATTTCTGACGAAATCGCTGTGGCAGTCGCCGGTTTTCAGTATCAATAGCTCGAAAAAGCGAGTGGCTTAGCCGGGACGCTGGAGCCCAGCTTATGGACGAACCCCCGAAGCTTTTTCTCCACATCTCGTTAGAGAAAGGGAGCTAAATCATTGACCTTTTAGTTTATCAAGGATAGACTACTTTCAACTCGTAGCATTTCTCTCGCAAGAATAGTTTAGCGACGTTGAAAATGTGCGATGCATTGGAGGGATCCATGCCGTACCAAGACATAAATGGCACCGAGGTCGAGTACATCGCCTCATTTGGGGGCCACAACAAAGCAATCGGTAGATTGTGGAAAGAGGCGATCACAGACTTCTTGCTCACGGCCGCCAGGGAGACTAGAAGGGACTGTCAGAACCTCACCTTCAGTCTGGCCTTGGGTACACAGGTGAGGATCGAGTGGGATCATCGCAATGGAACCGTCTGCGCTCGCGGAAGCGTCGGAGATGAGAGGCCTGCTATCGAGCCGCATGAAGTGCTAGTCTCACACCCTAGCTGCAGTGATACTGGGGTTAAGTCGAGACTGTTCGACTTCGTTCATGGCCCAAGAATAGTGCTCGTCATATACTTCCCCGACTTGAGACCTAGTCAGTGCGATGGCAGTTTCATTCAGGTGCTATACCTTTGGAAGTCGGCCAAAGATCGGGCATTGCATATCGCCGCCTCGTATCGCTGATCCCGCCCCGTCAGCACCACCCCGCCCTGCCACCCGGCACGGCGGGATATTTTTTTATATCAATAAAGAAGGTCAAGAGTTTGAATAGTGACACTTCCGGCTCAAACTTCTTGACCTTCTTATCCACGGGTGATAAAATTCCAGCATTCGCTGCATGACCTCTCCTTGAGTTGTTCAAGGACACTGTGCGTGTGCGAGCCATGGGAGACCATGATGAACCTTTCAAATCAAACCCTGATTACGCGTATCCATTTCCAGCACCCGATATATCTTGATTTCGGTGGTAACGAGTGGAGAAGCGCGATCGAGAAGTTCCTTTACTACAATGCCTCGGAGCCATACGACGGGGACAGCCTTACGTTTGGGAGAAGCAGAACCATAACGTTCCAAAGTGAAAGTGGTGTGGGCTTTACACTATGGTGGCCGCCGCATCCCGAACATTGCGACTATCCATACTGCTGGGCCCAGTCAGGCGCTCCGTCGGCCCCGGTTCCAGAGATTCCATCAGACCAGGTTCTGACCATCGGCGCTGCATCTGCGGAGCACATAGAGCCCCTCTGTCTCGAGGGGGCACTGTTCAGGTTCGTGCACGGTCCGTACCGGATGCTCAGTATCGATCTCAGGGGAAGTTCCGAGCTCTTGAAAGACAGACCTGGCAGAACAGGCCTGATCTCTTGGGTCTATCTCTGGAAAGTGGGTCGAACCAAGCTCCACTTCTCGGTACGCTGACCAGACTGACAAACGACAGCCCCGTTGAAGTCACTCCCGCCCTGCCACCCGGCACGGCGGGAGTTTTTTATACCAATACACGAAAAATTGCCAAGTCGCTCTGTGATCCTTCCAGAAGCGCGGCAATTTTTCTCCATGCCCCGCGGGAACCGTGCAGGGTAGGGGGCGTGGGGGTGTAGGGGCTGCTTCGGAATTAAGCCCCTCACCCCCACAAAGTTTGTGTGGCTTCAGGGAAGCCTTGCTCCCCGAACATTTCCCGTATCTTTCCCGTAAAATCAGCCCTTGACATTGTTAGCTGCATTGGCAATTGTGGATAAGCGTTTGGTTAACTTTAGCGGGAGGGTGGAATGGCAAAAAACAACAAGAGCGGGCAGGACAAGTCAGCGGAAATTGCTCTAAAACCAGTGGAGATTTCCGTCGATCTCACCAACAGCGCCAAACCAAACCACAAAACAGGCCTAAAACTAACTAGAAGATTCACCACTCCGGGTCAAGATCCATTTAGCCAACTGCAGTACGACCGTCGCACCACGACGATTGCCGACGAATCCGGCAATATCATCGCTCAGATCAGCAATGTCGAGGTTCCTTCGTCTTGGAGCCAACTAGCAACCGACATTTTGGCATACAAATATTTGCGCAAAGCCGGCGTCCCAACACCTGAAGGACGAGAAACCAGCGCGAAGCAAGCGGTTCACCGTATCAGCCACACCATGGCCGACTTCGGTGAGAAGTTCGGTTACTTTGCCACCCCCGAGGATCGAATTACATTTGAAGACGAGTTAAAATTCCTCCTCATCAACCAAAAAGCGGCTTTCAACTCACCAGTTTGGTTCAACTGCGGACTTTATCATCAATACAAAATCGAGGGCACAAACGGTAGTTTCTATTGGGACTTCAAGGAGGGGAAGGTTTTGGAAACAAAAAACGGTTATCGAAATCCGCAATGCTCGGCCTGCTTCATCCTCTCAGTAGGGGATAGCCTTGGTGATATTTTTGAGCTGATAAAAACCGAGTCGCGCATCTTTAAGTTTGGCTCCGGCTCGGGTGCCAACTTTTCCCGTCTTCGCAGCCGTTTTGAGCGATTGAGCGGCGGCGGAACGTCCAGTGGAATGATGAGCTTTCTTCGGGTATTCGACCGAGCGGCGGATGCCGTTAAATCTGGCGGGACAACCCGGCGAGCCGCAAAGATGGTCGTCGTCGATATCACTCATCCAGAGATTGAAGAATTTATCGATTGGAAGGTGCAAGAGGAGCGCAAGGTCCAAACGCTGATCGATGCCGGATATTCATCCGATTTTAACGGTGAAGCTTATCACACTGTTTCCGGCCAAAACTCTAACAACTCGGTGCGCTTAAACGACGAGTTCATGCGCTCTTACGAAAGTGACGGGGAGTGGACTACGCGAGCGGTTACGTCTAACGAGCCGTACAAAACCTACAAAGCCAAATACTTAATGGACAAAATCGCCAAGGCCGCCTGGCAGTGCGCCGACCCAGGTGTGCAGTTCGATACAATTATCAATAAGTGGCACACTTGCCCAAATACCGGTCGAATAAACGCCTCAAACCCGTGTTCGGAGTATATGTTTCTTGACGATTCAGCCTGTAACCTTGCCTCGATTAACCTTGTAAAGTTTGCTGACGACAAAGGGAACATCGATATCGCCGCCTATCGCCACGCTTGTAAGATTATGTTTATTGCGCAAGAGATTGCGGTCGATCTTTCCAGCTATCCTACGGAAATTCTCGCCAAGAACTCCCACGACTATCGACCGCTAGGATTGGGTTTTGCTAACCTTGGCACGCTCTTAATGCTCAAAGGCGTTGCGTACGACTCGCCCGAAGGTACGGCAATTGGCGGGGCGCTCTCGGCCATTATGACCGGGCACGCTTACAAAACTTCAGCCGAGATTTCGGCGGTCAAGGGGCCGTTCGCCGGATTTGTTAAAAATCGGGCCCCAATGTTAAACGTGATGCAAATGCACCGGTCCGCCGCGTACGCCCTGAACGAGCGACACTGTCCAACAGATCTGCTCGCCGCCGCCAAACAAGATTGGGACGAAGCCGTCGCCCTAGGCGAGCAATTTGGTTATCGCAACGCTCAAGCAACCGTTATCGCTCCAACTGGAACGATTGGGCTTTTGATGGACTGCGACACCACCGGTGTCGAACCAGATTTTGCCGTAGTGAAATTCAAAAAACTCGCCGGCGGCGGTTCGGTAAAGATCGTTAACAGCGCTGTCTCACAGGCCTTAGCTAACCTTGGATATGATGAATCGCAACGCCAAGGTATTCTAACTTACGTTTTAGGCACGGGGTCGCTAGAGGGATCTACGCCAATCAATCGCACCAGCCTGTCGGAAAAGGGTCTTACCGAAAGTGAGATCGACGAGGTAGCCAAAATCCTCGGCAGCAGTTTCGACATCAATCACGCATTCAACCGTCACACTTTGGGTAACGTTGCCTACGAGCGGCTGGGGATATCCGAGGAAGAATCAACGGAACCCGGGTTCTCATGGCTAAAGAAAGCTGGCTACAGCGAAACCGATATAAACCAGAGCAACGGGATTATTTGCGGCGCCCAGACACTTGAAGGCGCTCCATCTCTTAAAGACGAGCACCTAAAAGTTTTCGACTGCGCCAATAAATGCGGCGCCCGTGGAACTCGCTTCATCGCCCCCATGGCTCACGTTCGGATGATGGCGGCCGTCCAGCCGTTTATCTCCGGTGCAATTTCCAAAACCATCAATATGCCTCACGAAGCCACCGTTGAAGAAGTTACGGAAGTTTATATCCAGTCTTGGCATCAGGGCGTCAAAGCACTCGCCCTATATCGGGACGGTTCGAAGTTGAGCCAGCCGTTAAATACAAAAAAACGTGAAACTGATGAGGTACCCGACGAACCAGAGACCAAGAGTGAAACGAAAGTCGTTTATATGCCTCGCCGACGACGTTTGCCCGACGAACGCCACGCGATTACCCACAAATTCCAAATCGCTGGACACGAGGGTTATATTACCGTTGGGATTTACGACGACGGTACCCCGGGTGAAGTATTCATTACCATGGCCAAGCAGGGGAGCCTAATTTCCGGACTGGTTGACGCTTTTGCCACCTCTCTCTCTATAATGTTGCAGTACGGCGTACCGGTTTCCACGGTTGTGCGAAAGTTTATTAACTCCCGTTTTGACCCGTACGGCTTCACCACTAACCCCCAAATCCGTCTTGCCAAATCAATTGTTGACTACATTGCCCGTTACATAGGACTGAAGTTCCTCAGCGTGGAAGACCAGGCCCAACTGGGGCTGGTTAGCGATTCCGCTGCCGCTTCGTCGCAACAGACCTTAGTTGAAGTAAACGAAGTTCCACCGACACTTGAAGATGACGAGGATGCCGTCGAAGAAGCTGAGGCTGCCGAAAAAGCTGTCTTGGCCAAAGAGGTTGCTTCGGACGCTCCGGCCTGCCCGAACTGCGGCTCGATGACATTCAAAACCGGTACATGCTACACCTGCTTGTCTTGCGGCTCGACAACCGGGGGATGTAGCTAAAATTTGCAAGCTTCAATTTTCAATTTGCAATTAACTCTCAATGAGACAATTTTCAAACATTGACATTAAGACATTGAAAATTCAATGAAAATTGGAAATTAGAAATTGAAAATTATTTTAATGCCAATTTATACAAAAAAAGGCGATGACGGGACAACCGGACTGCCCGGAAAGCGAAGGGTCAGAAAAGACGATCCGTTAATTGAGACTCTAGGCTCGCTTGACAGCTCTAACGCCTCAATCGGCGTTGCGATCACAGCTATTTCAGGCAAATCCGAGCTACCCAACGCGCTACGCCAAGTGCAACGAGATTTGCTATCAATCGGCGCCCAATTGGCAGCTGCCGATGGCGAAAAGTTGGAAGATTCCTGGCTTGACAGACGCACCAGTGAGATGGAAAGCACAATAGACCGCTGGGACAAAGCGCTACCGCCGTTAGCTAATTTTATTCTTCCCGGGGGGTCAGCAGCAGGCGCCTCGATACACTTGGCTAGAACTTTCGTTCGAACAGCGGAGCGCAACTTGAATCACCTTGACAGTACAAATGGAAAAATCCTGCGTTACATAAACAGATTATCCGATTTTTTGTTCCAAGCAGCGCGGTTTGCCAACTATTCTACCGGCAATTCAGAAGAAATTTGGCAATACGGTAAAAAGTCGTCGTAATTTCCCTTGACCGCTGAACCAAATATTGCTAACATATTGCTGAAAGAACACGAACTTTAGACAACCCCTCCACAGTCGTTACTGGGTTTAGTATCGGAAACGGTCGCCCCCTCCCGCGTTTCCGGTACTAATCTGGTAATGACTTTCCAACCGCGCCTCTAGAGCCCCCGCCCAAAGCCCTCGGCGGGTAATTGGGGTCCCCGTGCCAATGACGGGGCCCCTCTTTTTTTATAACCCCACGTAAGCTAAGGTGGTAAAACATGAAATCAACGCAAAAAATGCGACTCACGGGCTTAGCGATGAGCATCGCCGCTGTTGCGGTGCGGCTGATACCTCACCCGCCGAACTTCACCCCAATTGGAGCAACTGCGCTTTTCGGCGGCGCCAAGTTTGGCCGACCGTGGAATTATCTTCTGCCGTTAACTCTGTTGTTTGTGACCGATCTATTTTTAGGTTTCCACGGTACGATGGCTTACGTTTACGGGAGCCTCCTCATTATCACATTTCTCGGGGAGCGTTGGGCGAAGAAGCCATCCACCCCCAGAATTATTGTATTGGGCTTAGCGAGCTCCACAATTTTTTTTCTTGTCACAAATTTCGGCGTCTGGGCGCAAGGCACTCTCTATCCGCCCACTTTTGCGGGCCTAATCGAGTCTTACGTCGCCGCAATTCCATTCTGGCAGAACATGCTGCTAGCTGATCTGGTTTTCAGCGTTGGCTACTTTAAATTATTCGCATATTTTGAGACGACTAAGTTACCCGTACTTGATGAGAAAGTTTATCGATATCTAATTAAAGGGGGAATATGAAAGAAAATGTCACACTGCTAGATTTCTGGGCCGCCTGGTGTGGACCGTGTAAAATAATGCATCCGGTTATTGAAGAATTAGAACACGAGTTTGCTGGTAAAGTCCGGGTCGTCAAGGTAAATGTGGACGAGCCGACCAGCCAAAAGATGGTTGAGCAGTACCAGGTTGGCGCAATGCCAACTTACATCGTGGAAAAAGACGGCAACGTTGTTGTCCAATATGTCGGCACCCAAAGCAAAAGAACTCTGGTCGAGGCGCTCAACAAAGCCCTAGATTAAAACAACGCGCAGAGCTCACAGCCGCGCTCAAAACCATTAATCTCGTTGTGCTGAAAATCCGTTAGCGTGAGTATTTCTGTGTGCGTTTCCTTAATCTGGGCCGTCAACTTCAATATTTCCTCCGTCCCGACGCTAAACGATTCTTCGGAGAATTTACCCGCGTCATCGATGAACCGAACTGTCAGCTCGCTCACATGATAAGGAAACTGACGATCAAGCCGAGATAATAGAGCGTAGAAAGTGAGCTGCTGCTTAATTTCGCCCTCGGAATCTTTGGTCGTACCCTCGATCTGCCCGCGTGTTTTTGGACGAGAACCAGTTTTGAAATCGATCACTCGGACTGTTTTTGCGACTGGGTCGATCGGTTCAATGCGGTCGAATTTACCGGTCAGCCAAATGTCGTCAAGCAGCACGTGGTGTGATTGAAAGTTGTACTCTACAGCTATTGGCGCCATAAATTCGCTGAGGCGACTGTCGAAATAATTGCCTAATAGTGCCGCCCCTCGATCCTTCATTAAAGTCAGTTCAGCCTCTGGCAGATCACCTCGCACCGATTCTCGGAAAAAGCCAATTAGAACGTCTTTGTTTGGTAGTGACTTTTGCGCTATCTGGCGCTTCCCAATCAGTTCCAGAGCCCTGTGAACAGCCGATCCGAAGATTAGATTATAATTCGGCGCCTCGGGTAACCCCAGAACATGGCGTAAGAGATAACGCCGCGGGCAGGCCAGATAACTTTGGAAGTGCGTAAACGAGAACGGCGTGGCAAGAATATGTTCCCGAACGTACTCCAGCTCTTGTTGCTTCAGAACGGAACTTGTGACGCGATTGAACGGCTGCGTCAGCGCCTGACGCACTTCTGATTCACTTGGTTTGATTATTTTCGGCTCCAGATTTATCTCACTGACGAACTGGCAAGGAAGATTAGGGTTACCATTAACGCGTGTTTGGGAGTAGGTAAGAAAGAGCGCCCCGGAAGTGCGAGTCATAGCGACGAAGAATAGTCGTCGTTCGTCGTCGATGGGATCGTCCTGCCAATCTTTGAGTCCCGAAATTGCCGAAGGAAGTTTAACGATCGAGCGGTTGGCACGCAGACGCCATGAATCCTCGCTGACGTTTGGCATAAAAACGGTTTTGAATTCCAAGCCTTTGGCGCTGTGGACAGTTCCAACAAAAAGGCTAGTTCGTTCCGGCATCGCCTGAGTTATGGGAATCGTTAGCTTATAACGCCGTAGAAGTTCGAAATGCTCGACCAACCGATCCAAGCCAAGGGTCGGCTGGCGATTCACGAGTTTTTTCACTTGTTCAACAAACGAGCCGACAGTCTCGAGGCTCCCGATAGGCTCTTGGCTGTCGACTAGCCCTAAGACAAGTACCGTCTCTAGTACCAGACTGACTAGACTTACTTTTAGTGACAGCTGTTCAAGCGCAAAGAGTTTGTCCGCAGCCACTTTTACCTGGCGGAACTCCGACTGCTCCATTAATGCGGCCAGACTTAACCTGCCGCGATAGGCACGAGCGGCTTGGGAGATTTCAACCAAAGTTAGTTTTTCGTTAAGAAAGCGTAACGCCAAGATGAGAGTCGACGGATCATCCGGTTTACTTAGGGCGCCAAGAACGGTGAGCAGAGCTTTTACTTTAGGTTCGTGCAAGAGATTTAGGTTGGTTGCTCCAGCAACGGTCAGCCCTTGTCGCACGGCAAGAGAGCGAAACTCGGCCACTTCGCCGTTCGTTCTAAAAAGCACCGCCACCTCGTTCAGCCCAGTGACGACTCGCTTAGTTAGCTGTTGTTGGATGGAGCGAATAATCCATTCGTACTGCGTTTGATGGGTAGGAAACGCCAGTAATTGGGGGATGTTTGTTTTTTTTGAAACGGCCGTAACTTCGAGATTCAGATCGAGATATTTTGCTATCTGCGCCTGATTATGCTCAATTAATTTAGTCGCGCTTTCCAGTACAGCCGCACTGCTGCGATAATTTTCTTTCAAAACAACGGTCTTGATGTCTGTATACTTATTGGCAAAGTGGAGCATATTTGCCACTGACGCTCCCTGAAAACGATAAATCGCTTGTTTGTCATCACCAACAGCAAAGAAATTAGGCGATTCGAAGAAGTCACACAACAGCTCCACTAATGTATTCTGGGCGCTGTTTGTATCTTGGTACTCATCGACCAAAACGTACTGATAGCGCTCCTGTAAGTAGCTCTTTACTTCGCTATGCGTTCTCATCGCTTCAATGGCTAGCAAAATCATATCCTCGTAGTCGTACAGACCGTGACGACCCAAATAAGCAATGTAGTCGCGGTAGATTTCTGCCAGCTCCAAATTACGCCGGAGCATCATAGCGAGAGCTTCAGTTTTTTCGGCCGATAACTTGGCCTTAAGTGACTGCTGATAATCTTGCCGACAGAGCAGTTTGAGCTGTGTAGGGGTGATATTTTCCTGTTTGAGTTGTTTGATTGTCGAGATGATTGCGGCAACGTGACGCTCGCTGGCGCGCGGCGGGCGCAGCTCCTTCAGCTTGGCGTTCTTAGCAATGAGCCGATCGAAAATTTGGTACTGCTCGAGCTCGCTTAGGTTCTCGCCGCTAGAAACCTGCGGAAAGACGTAGAGAAAGGTGTTTATTATTTCGTTCGCAAATCCGTGAAAAGTGCTGATTGTTACCTGGTAGGCATCTGGTCCGATAATTGCTTCCAGGCGTTGTTTTAGAGCCGTTACCCCTGCTTCGGTGAAAGTGAGGGCCAAAATGTTACGGGCGCTGATCTGCGTCTTGTTCAAGATGTTAGCAATCCGCATCGCCACCACCTGGGTTTTACCGGTGCCCGGACCGGCCAGAACCATTATCGGGCCCTCAATAGACTTCACTGCTTTCTGTTGAGCCGGATTCAGTTTGGTAAATTCACGAAAAAAATCGTTGCCTGACATAACGCTTGCCAGCGTAGCCCACAATGAAAGTCTCGCCAAGGGCTCTTGACAACGATTCGTTGCTGCATTAGAATTATTCTCAGTCGTCAAAAGCACGTTTCCGCGAGGAAGAGTGTGGTGGGTTCTCCGATCCATCTGACGCGAACCTAAGACATCTGCAAGCGACGGTTTCACAGCTCTTAGGCACGGTGCCTTCGTGTTATGGAACCAACAGCTCTCCTGTGGTGGCACGGGGAGTTAGCGTCGTATCCACCTCGCTAAAGCTCTGGGCCCGGCAAGCTCAGATACAAGAAATCCATCGCCCCTCGATTTGTCGAGAGAGCTTCATCGGAAGTAGCCAATGCCAACTGGCTGTAGGCGAAAGGATGAAACCTTAGCGCAGCACGTCTACCCACCCAGGGTACGACGATGCAGTCGAGGACATGAAGCAGAGCGTACCTCGGCACTGGGACGGTCACACGGAAGACCTGGCACAAGAGACCAAAACCTCAAGTGTCCGGAAATGGTTGAACCCCAACAAAACGTGTACCACTACCCGTCGGTCTCGGTCGCATCAAGGAGCAGTCCAAGGTGTGGCCGGGGCCGGTTTTTTTTATGATGAAATATAGGTATATAATAGTTTTATGGGAGACGCGCCCCAGGAAGGCTGAAGCCTTTTCCGCTGAGGCTCTGGCTCGATTAAGCCGCCACAGGCTTTACGGTAGTCAGCGACTTGGTCTCTACGGTCGTCTGTGACCGAGTGCCTAGCGCGCTCACCCCAACCATTCGGAAGGGGTGGGCGCCAAAACTTTCAATGAAAAAATTCGAAATAATTCACGAAACCGACCGTTATATCGCCATAAATAAGCCTGCGCTTTACAGCGTTGAAATTTCCGATCGCTACCCTTCAGTTGTTGAGGCATTCAAGCCAACAACGGTCTTTGTTGTACACCGACTTGACGTGGAAACCACTGGAGCGCTGATCGTTGCTAAAACGGAACAGGCCCAGTCCGAGCTAAGAGACCTATGGCAGGGGAGAGCGGTTAAAAAAACTTACCTCGCACTGGTACTCGGCGAGACGCCACCAACGGGAGAGATCGAACTTTCAATCGAGCGCGACAACAAAAACGACCGGCAAAAAGTTGTGCTCCTGCCGTCAGATCGTTCACGCGCCGCAATTACTATGTACACACGCCTCGCGGTAGGGGAGTGGCAGGGCGAAAAGGTTTCGCTCGTGGAATGCCATCCGGTGACCGGCCGGACGCATCAAATTCGCGTCCATCTGCAATCAGCCAATCATCCAATTTTGGGCGATAAAATATATGGAAATAAGCGCTCCGATAATCTCTCAAAGGAGTTGGGTATTAACCGCCAGATGCTTCACGCTTTCAGTCTTGTGCTTCCGCACGAGCCACCGCTAGTTGCAAAGGTACCCCTTGACTTCAATTCGACACTTACGAAACTCGGCATCGACCTGGACAAAACCAACAAAACTGGGTAGAAATACATAGAGAAGCCCATCCATGATCAATAATTATTGTGCGACATTATGAATAACGAACTATTCTTTTTCACACTCACGTGTTCAAAATGAGACGTAATTTCTGGGTTGGATTGTTTTTGATCTTGGTGGTTATCGGCCTAGGCGGTTACGTCTCTTGGCCAACTACAACAACTATCGGAAAACGTGACGTAAAGCTACGACAAGGTTTGGATTTGCAGGGGGGGGTATGGTTACGCTACAAGATCGATCTCTCTAAAACCGCCTCCGAAGATCAGTCCGAAGCAATCGAATCGACTCGGGGAGTTATTGAAAAACGAGTCAATTCCACTGGCGTGACAGAGCCGTTAATTCAACCTGGCAAGATAGGATCGACCCACACCATGATAGTTGAGCTCCCGGGGATTAAGGATGTCCGCGAAGCGATTGACCTGATCGGCAAAACTGCCCAGTTGGAGTTTCGCGAGCCAGACAGTAGTTCAAAAACAGAGAAGTGGATTCCAACGGGTCTCACCGGAAAACAGCTTAGTAAGGCAACCGTTAGTTACGACCAAACTACCAACAGCCCACAAGTGAGTCTGAAATTTAATGCGGACGGAACAAAGCTCTTCAAACAAATTACCGAACGGAACGTAAACAAGCCGGTAGCAATATTTTTAGATAAAGAAATTATCTCCTCACCAAACGTCAATGAACCCATCACCAACGGTGAAGCGGTAATCTCGGGGCAGTTCACAATAGAACAGGTCAAAGAGCTGGTTAACCTACTAAACGCCGGGGCGTTGGCTGCCCCGATCGAACTGATTGAGCAGCGCACTATCGGCGCCACGCTCGGGACAGAATCGGTAAAGGAAAGTTTGGTTGCAGGAGCAGTTGGATTGGTACTGGTCGCATTATTCATGATCATCAACTACCGTTTAGCTGGCTTAATCGCCGTCCTGGCTCTCTTGGGCTACGCTTTAATAACGGTCGCTTTCTTCAAATTCATTCCGGTCACTCTAACACTCGCAGGAATTGCTGGATTTATTCTTTCGATCGGAATGGCCGTTGATGCTAATATTTTAATATTCGAGCGCTTAAGAGAAGAAATAGCCTCTGGAAAAACACTGAAGATTGCTCTAGAAGAAGCCTTTCGACGAGCTTGGCCATCAGTTCGAGATTCAAATATGGCAACGTTAATTACCTGCGCGATTCTGTACTTCACTACAACAGGTTTGGTTAGGGGATTTGCTCTAACATTGGCATTGGGGGTAGCGATTTCACTCTTTAGCTCAATCACGGTCTCGAGAGCATTTTTACGCCTGGCAACAATTAACCCTGTTTTGGGAAGGGGATTGGAAAAAGTATGAACCGTTACCGCCTACTTGGTAGAAAGAAATTCTGGTGGTTCACTATTTCTGTGCTGATAATGATACCCGGAATTGTGGGTTTGATTGCTTGGAAGTTACCGCTCGGAATTGACTTCCGCGGCGGAACCCAAATGGAGCTAACGATGTCAAAGAACCCATCTGAAAGCCAGCTCCGCGACGTCTTGGTGGGGATTAAAGAAGTTAAGGGGCTGAGCCTATCGAGATCAGAAGGGAAGTCGTATCTAATCCGGATGCTCCCGATAAGTGAAGCCGACCATCGGAAGATAACTAAGCAACTGGGAGAGAAGTTTGGCAAGGTTGTCGAACGACAATTTGAAGCTGTCGGACCAAGTGTCAGTAAGGACCTAACGAGAAAATCCGTGATCGCTGTGGTCTTGGCAGCCCTACTGATCGTCCTCTACCTGGCCTACTCCTTCCGCGGACTGAAAGCCCCAAGCTCACCGTGGCGCTTCGGCCTGACCGCGGTAGTCGCCTTGCTTCACGATCTAGTTATAACAATTGGGGTGTTTGCCATATTCGCCCATTTCTTTCATTACGAGATCGATGCCTCTTTCATAACTGCCCTGTTAACGGTGATGGGGTTCTCGGTTCACGACACTATTGTTGTCTTTGATCGAGTACGAGAAAATTCTAGTAAAAACTCTTCCCTTGCTGAAACTGATTTTGAGCTGATCGCCGACAGTTCGTTGCGCCAAACCCTGAACCGTTCATTTGCTACCAGTATAACTGTGATTATAACCCTAACGTCTCTCACGATTCTTGGCGGCGAAACGATCCGGCCGTTCGTGCTAACGCTACTAATTGGCGTTGTCATCGGAACGTACTCATCGATATTTACCGCCACGCCACTGCTTGTTGTATGGCAGCGTTTTGCCACCCGCATCAAAAAAACACAGGCCCAGACGTAACAATAATCGTCTAAAAATATTACGGGCCTTAGAACGCAGATTTAACCGTGGATTCTGTTTTAACTGAGTAAAGACATATTCTTAGCTTAAACTATCACCATGAAAACACGCACAAGACAGGGGGTAGAGCCGAAAAGACTGCTTGAGTTTAGGGGTACAGACCGACGTTAAGGCCGGAGGGCAAGGAAGCTGAACTATATCTTACGTCGTATAATGATACTTGTGCGACGTTGTGAAAGGGGCGAGTTAGACCAAACCTGATAAGCATTTTATAGCCGGAGGCCCAAGAGAAGAGCTCGATTTAACCAATTCACACTACTCTCCCCCGGAACGAGCGGGTGGGGGAAGCGACAAAAAAATATTATTAACGACAATTTCCCCTAGCGATAGGGAAGTGGAAATTAACGGATTTCGTCCAAGGGCTGCCAGTCGTCAACGGCGGGCTCAGATTTGGCTAGATTTGGCTCTAATTGGTCTGGTTCCACGCCCAGAACCTCGGCCTGCTCCCAAGTGATTAGATTATTCTCGTCTCCCGCTCCCCCACTCCCGTTGCTTGGTGTGCCTTTATCGTCAATGTTTTCTTCTTGTTCGATGGGTGCCACCACCGCATACCAGGGACGGTCAAAGCGATCCTTTAGAATCTCTACCTTCATCCCCTGCGGCAGCATCATCTTGGGTGCTTCCTCTTGATTTTGCTGCTCACTCCCCTTCACCTCCGGCATTCCCGACCCTACTTCAGGCTTTTGACTTTCTGCACTCCCCTCTTTCATACTTTGTTCAGGGCTTAGGATTTGGGATTTAGGATTTGGGATTTGATTAAACGCATCGCTCTTAATTTTGATCTCTGTATACGGCTGTGGCAAGGTTTGCTTCGAGGGATCGCTAAGATTAATTGGTGTTGACCACTCGGTAATATAGTCCTCCACTTCTTCAACGGGTCGGGTGTAAAGGCGACGACTGCTTTCGACTATTCTGTCCACAAGATTAGTCTTTTCGACTTTTGGTGGTAGTGTGCCGGCGGAAAAGGCCGGAACGGTTACCCCGTCGATCGCCATCTTCAGATAGATTTGGAAATTATCTAAATTAACCAGATCGTTAGCATCAAAGATCGGCTCGTATTCTTTCACCAGCAGTCCGGCGTCTTGTGCCCCAACCCGAAAGCTTATCATTGTGCCAACATTTCCGAAAACGGCGTTTGAAACGCTCTCTGGCATTTGGGCGGTGTATTGGTTGGCCATTGCCAAATTGAGACGATACTTACGTGCCTCGGAAAGAATTGTCGCGAACGACTCCGTGGCAAAGTTTTGAAACTCGTCGACGTAAAGGTAGAAATCGTTACGCTTGTCCTCTTGGATGTCCACACGTCCCATGGCTGCTAGCTGAATCTTTGTGATTAACATTGACCCTAGGAGTGCCGAGTTGTCCTCACCGATTTTACCAATCGATAAGTCGGCCAACAGAATCTTACCCTCGTCCATTACTTTGCGAATATCAACAGTCGATTTTGGTTGACCAATAATATTGCGAATTGTCGAGGCCGACAAGAATTGACCGACTTTGTTTTGAATCGGTGCGATCGCTTCGGTGCGAAATTTCGGTTCGTATTTTTCGTACTCGTTAATAAAGAAGTCGCGGATAACCGGATCCTTGACCTCATTAAGAACCATCCGACGATAAGCGTTGTCGGTCAGGATGCGCATGATTCCCATGAAAGTTGAATTCGGATATTCCAGTAGAGCTAAAATGACGTTGCGTAAAATGTACTCCAACCGCGGTCCCCAGGAAACTTCGCCGAAGATCTTTTCCAAGATTCCCACCACGCCGGAAGCGACGATATTTTTCTGTTCCGGATCGACGTTCTCCAGCAGGTTAAAGCCCACGGGGTACTCGCGGTCAGCTGGATTGAAATATATTACATCCTGAACTCGGCTCTCTGGAATAAAATCGAGCACGTGCTGAATAAGTGTGCCGTGCGGATCAACAACCGCCATGCCTCGACCTTCGTTGATATCGTCAATGATCATATTTTCCATTAACGTCGACTTTCCGGTACCGGTCTTACCGATGATATACATGTGCAAGCGACGATCCTTCTTCTTGATGCCGAATTTCTTTACTTCGTTACGAAAGTTCGTTTGACCGAAAACTGTTAGCTCATCGGCAGGCACAGTGCCCTCGAGCGGTAGATTAGCCGGTGGCTCTCCCTTTTTCGATCCCGCCCAAGCGATGGTCGGTGTCGAGACAGTTTCGGAAGGAAAATGGTAGAGCGACGCTATCTCAGTAATATTGAAAATCATCTCGCCTTCACCAAAACTACGTTTTTTGAACAGCATCCAGGCCTCGCGGTCGTTGGTTATCTCTTTGAACGTTAGCGAGTTCATATTCAAGGTATTAAATTGTTTAAAAGCTCCCACCACTTGCTCCAATTTTGCTCGGGCAACGTGCTCATCAGGAGCGCCGGCAAGAATTCTAATATTTGATTCATATCCAAGCTTGGTAATCTTCTCCTCAACACCTTTTATCGCTTGCTGAACCGTTCCCGGAAGGTCGTCTTTTTTCTTCTCTTCCTTCTTTGCCTCTTCGGTGCTCGGACCGATGATCACACCCTTAATAGCTTCTTTGCCCAAAGCTTTGACCTCGTTCCAAATGAGTGAAACGACCCCAACGGTTTTCGGCGGCGGTTCTTTGATATCTTTAATTATCTTCTCTCCTTGTTTCTGCCACTCATCATCCAAAGGACGGATAATCATCTGAATCCAGATCTCCTCGTGTTCACTGGCCGAGCTTAGGACGCCTGTGATAGCCGATAACGGATCTACTTCAAAATTGACGAAGGTCTTAATCGGCATTGGAGCGGGTTTTTTGAATGCCAGCTCGGTAGCCGCCAGGGCCCTATCCTCGGCAAGCTGGACGTAGTCGTTGTCGTCTTCAACCTCGTTTATCTCCACATTCGGATATTGGGCGAATATTTGGCTAGAAACGAAGGTTTTTAAATCCGTTGGGACGAATACATAAAAGGTAATCACTCTGGCTTTGGAGACGATCTCAAAACTTAGCTGCTGCTGGGTGGCGGCACCTTCGCGAAAAATGCCATGGAGCGCAGCAAACATCTGCTCCGCCGCCAGTGGCGTGCGATCGTTATTTTTGGGGACCGAAATCGACAGCAACGTGTAACCCGCCTCAATCTCATCCGATCCGGTCCACTCAAAGCCAGCTCGCATGCGGTGAGTTCGCCACCAAAAATAAAACGTGCCACCTAAAAACACTCCAATAAAAATAAAATTGATTAGAGAGAAAGTCATTGGTCAGAAGGTGCCGCTGTAGGTAGGCTAAATTGAACCGGTTTCATTGCGAATTTCTGCTGCGTGGCCGTTTTTAGCCACCGCGCCATCTCGACCGAACCAGCGTTTTGGCTCTTGATGCCCGAAACGCTGAATGGCTTGGTGGGCGTTAGGTCAACCAGAAGCTTAGCATACATCTGAAAACGATCAAGGTTGGTTAGATCCTCAACGGAGAGCCCCGGCATCTCGTTCGACAGAAACTCCGCATCCTCGGCTCCCACACGATACGCAATCAGCGTCCCCACGTTGCCGATTACCGCGTCACGAATATGTTCTGTTAATTGGGCGAAGTACTGGTTGGTGATATTGAGATTCAAGCGATACTTCCGTGCCTCAGCTAAGATGGTAGCGAAAGTGTCGGTGGTAAAGTTCTGAAACTCGTCAACGTACAAGTAAAAATCCTTACGCTGCTCTTCTGGAATATCGGCTCGGCTGAACGCCGCCACCTGCAGTTTCGAGATGATTATTAGCCCAAGTAGATTGGAGTTTATCTCGCCAATTTTGCCCTTAGCCAAGTTGACGAAAAGAATTTTGCCCGAATCCATGACCTCGCGAAAATCAAAGGACGATTTTTGCTGGCCTATAATATTGCGCATTAAGTCGTTGGTCATAAACCGACCGAACTTAGAAATGAAGTAATTGTACATTTCGGACTTATGGAAATCGGCTGTTTTAGCCAGCTGCTGTTCCCAGAATGCTCGGACGATATTGTCTGTAACATTCGCCACTGACGCAGTGCGAAAAGCGTCATCTGTAAAAAGCCGCGGTAGGTCGATTAGCGATCCGCCGCCCGGATTCCCCATAACCGTTAGGGCGGCGTTACGTGCCCAGTGCTCCCACTGCGGCCCGACGATTCCCGTCCGATTCGGGTCGAACAGTTTGTAGAATATTTCAATAACTTCTTGGATTAGGAAATCTCGCTCCTCTGGTCGGTGCCATTCCAGCAAGTTCAGTCCCATGGGATGTGCCGTGTCGGAAGGATCAAACACGATAACATCCTTTGCCCGTTCGGTCGGCACTTTTTTCAGAAGATTTTCGATACCGTCGCCGAGCGGATCGATAAAACAGATCCCCTTGCCGGCGATCATATCCTGCTCGATCATCGTTTCAAACAAGGTAGTTTTACCCGTACCGGTCTTCCCTATCATAAACAAATGACGCCTGCGATCTTCACCCTTCAAGCGCACTAACTGTTTCACGCCGCGATAGATTGATTCTCCTATCACTACCCCCTCTTTCGGTAAGTTCGCCGGAGCGGGCAATGTTCGCGCGGTCAGCCATTTCATCCCCGGAGTTTCGAGCGAACGGTTTGGAAAATGGATGATACTGGCCAGCTCTTCAACATTTAAGATCATCTTTGGAGCGTTGAAGAATAGCCGCAGTAGATAATCGCGAGCGATTTGTTTGCTTGGAATTTTTCGATATTTGAGTGAGTTAAGTTGCGGTGCGTAAAACTGGCCAAAAGAAGTAATAAGCATGTTTAAGTTTTGATCCGCATTAGCCTCGGAATCGCCGGTGGCTACAATTCTCAGCACCGTATCAAAACCAGTTTTGGCACCTTTTTCCTGAAGGGCCTTCATCGTTTCTTCTTGCATAGCCGATAGGCGCATTGATTGGGGGGCTGCCGGTTGCGAGCGAACCGCGTCGCTAATGATTCCCACCATACGACCCGACTTACTACGGTTAACCAGATGAAGCTTGTTATCCATGACGTGTTGCGTTGCCACAGCGGTATGCGTCCGCCATGAATCACTAACCGGACGGATTAGCAACTGGACAACGGCCGAGCCGTTACCAGAAAGTTTAGTCATGGCGGTTGTGGTTGCCCCTAGCGGGTCGGCTTCCAAGTAACGATAGGTTTTTAGCGGCAAGACAAAACTCTTTGCCTGCTCAAAAACCACCCCCGAAATGAACTGATGTTCGGTGCTGAAGACTTGCGGCGGGACCCCGTAAGAAATCTCAGCATGAGGAAAGAAACTGTGAACTTGATGCTCGACAATGGTCCGAATTCGTTTAGGACAAACGATTGTAAACTGCAAGACTCCGCCGACAGCTGACAGTTCAAGACTAACATGAGCCGGTGTGGAGAACAGCCAACCGACAAAACTCCTTTGGTGAATTGTTGTTGTTAATGAAGAGAGAAACTGCTCCATCGGAGCGATCAGATCCTTAAAATCCTTCGGGGCTTCGGAGGCTTCGTTAGGGTTTCGTGTTGACTCGCGGGGCAATGAAATCGTCAGAGCTACTAGGCTCTTCACGTCCTCCATGGTATCGCGGCGCTGCCAAGAACGGATTGCAAAAGTTAAAACTAGCGGCAAACCAACTAGTAACCCGATAATCAGATAAACCGCTGGGGTGGACATGGTTTCAAACATTGTCTTCTGGTTTGTTGGCAAAAATGAATCCTTCAACCGCGCCCTGCAGCTCGTCCGTCTCTAACTTGCCAGCGCCAACAACTGAATCGAACTCGACGGGACTGGCTGGCTCACCCCCTAACGCATCAGGCTGTTGGGTTTGCAAACTTTCAAGCCCAGTTGGGACGGAGTGTGACATCTGCGGTTCCTGAGGTTGGGCAGGATGTTCTACGGAATGCGAAACTTCTGTTGGTAACGGCTGTTCACCAACACTTTCGTGTTCACCACGATCGAACTTTCCTCCCTCCACCATGGCTTAAATATAGCACTACGTCCCAGGAAAAGACACCTCAAGCGCCGCGCAAAAACGAAGCAAAACGTGCTTCGTAACTGCCGTCTTGAATCGCCGTGCGCAGATCGTCCATCAACCTGTTAACTAGCCACAGATTGTGATAAGTCAGTGCCCGCAGGGCCAGAATCTCTCCTGAGACGTATAAGTGCCGCAGGTAAGATCGGCTGAATTTCTGACAGAATTTACACTTGCAGTTAGGGTCGAGCGGCTTCGAGTCGTTGGTAAACTCAGATAGAGATATGTCGTATCTCCTGAAATCTGCTGAGGTCCAAAACGAGCCGTGCCGAGCGAGCCTGGTTGGTAAGACGCAATCAAACATGTCGATACCCCTATAAACCATATTAATTAAGTCCGTTGGCTCACCTACCCCCATTAAGTAGTGCGGACGGTTACGGTCAAGGTCAGAAGAGATAAAGTCCACCGCTGAGAGCATATTTTCCTTCCCCTCCCCCACCGACACGCCGCCAATAGCAATACCATCAAATGGCAAACTCTGAATGTCGTTTAGCGATTGTTGCCGTAGGCTCTTGTCCGTACCACCCTGCACGATTCCAAACAAGGCCTTTCCGCAAATCTTCCCTGAAGGGCAGGCCTTCAGGTCCAAGTTGTGAATCTGCTGCCAATAATCAACCGATTTTTTCGCCCACTCCCCTGTTCTGGCCACTCCTTCTTGAAGACGCGCCGTAGTGGAAGGGTAAGGCGCGCAGTCGTCTAAAACCATCACGATGTCTGAACCGAGTTTAAGTTGGATATCGATAACACTCTCGGGCGTAAAGAAAAGCTTCTTACCATCTAGATGTGAATAAAATTGCACACCACGATCGGTGGTTTTGGCCATGTTGGCTTTGGTCTTGCCGAGCGAAAAAGCCTGATAGCCACCGGAATCGGTTAGAATCGGCTTATTCCAACCCGTCCACTTCTGCAGGCCGCCGGTTTTTTGGATGACGTTTTCGCCCGGGCGCAAGTGCAGATGGTACGTGTTTCCTAAAATAATTTCACTGCCAAGCTCCTCCAGCTCCCACGGCGCTAAGGTTTTTACGGCGCCCATCGTACCAACTGGCATAAAAGCTGGGGTAACGACCCTACCGTGCGCTGTGTCTAGCGTTCCGGTACGCGCGAATGAACCAGCCAGAGAATGATCAACTGTGAATTTCATGGGCCGGACGTAAGTGGGTGACCTCAACCAGAATCTTGCCGGCAAAAACGAAGCGATAAACGTCGGCAGAATCACATGGAATGTGTTCGTACTCCGAGTGTCGAAAATCAGCCACAGCATAACGGATAATATATTGGTGGGTCACGCAAACCACCTGTTCACCAGCATGCTTGGTCAAGATGCGTGAAAAAATTGACTCTCCCCTCTCCCCTGCTTCATTCCTCGGTTCTGGAGAGTATATTTCCGCGAGTTTCGCCGTTGTCTCAATCTTGGGATCGCCTATTTCTTTGGCGATTAATGCGGCCGTTTCACGGCAACGCTCCAGCGGACTGGAGTAAATTATCTCGGGCATAAACTGTGCCAGATACTTACCCACTACCGTGGCTTGAGCTCGGCCACGACCGGTTAGCTGCCGTTGCTTATCTATACTCTCATCAACACTATAAAAATGGTCGGTCTCGCCGTGGCGCACTAAAAAGACAACAGTCTGCAACTTGCTCATTTTGGTTATTCTACCAGTTAGAGGGCACTTAGCACACCGTAAATGGCAATAAGAGCCCAAACTATATTAAGCACCACCAACTGCCAGTCTTTTTTGGTTGATGATTCCCAAATCAAAGCAACTGCACCGAGCCCATTTAGCAGCAGGTAGACGTAGGAACTAACCGCGACAACTCCTGCAATATTGAGCCCGTAAGCCAGGACAATCGCAATCACCCCTAACCAGCCAACAACATTGACGGCGTTATGCTTCATCAGCGCCCATCTCCATCGGACTAGTACTGTGCGAGCCATCTGTGCAAGGACAGATCTCTAGCTTCTGACCGTGCATCGAGCAGCTATCACTGCTGCAGCTCCCCTCTTCATCTGAAACCGCTTTGCATTCACCGCGGCAAACATAATGCGTTCCCATCTTCTTCACCTCCTTCCCATATCTAAGTCTTTACTTAATCGTTAGCAATAAAATGCGTGCCGCGCTAGAGCTAGGGCTTGACCAAAAATAGCAAAAAAGGCGTATATTGAATATAGCCCTCATGGGCTCATGGATAGGATACTGTCCTTCCGTGGTGTAGTTCGTTCGTTAGGCGCATCAAAGCGATAAGTGTTAGGTAGTGTGTGATTGTTCGCTTGTGTTCGAGATCGTGAGATCGTTAAAAACACAGCCCTGTCCTTCCACAAGGCAAATGTGTTTGGAGTGATGGTTGAGCGTTTTGCGACGTTCAAGAAGGCGAAACGTAGGTTGCCTGCAGATACATCCTTTTGGTGCAAGTGTGGAAAGAAGTTCCCGTATACGCAAATATGCGGGACTTCTTTTTTTATTTGATTTTTCGATTTTGAGTATTTTTCAAAAGCCGCTGGGCAGGGGCCCCATGCGGCTTTTTGGTTGTGCGGGAGACGAGCGAGCTTGGCGTCAGGCCTTGCCGAGCACCATCGCGATTAGCGCCATGCGCACGTAAACCCCGTTTTGGGCTTGGCGGAAGTACGCCGCGCCGGGCAGGTCGTCCACGTCGGTGGAAATTTCGTCCACGCGCGGCAGCGGATGAAGTACAACGATGCGCGAATTGGTCCGCATGATCAGCTCGCGGTTAAGCACGTAGCAGCCCTTCACCTTTTCGTACTCACTCGGATCAGCGAAGCGTTCCTTCTGGATGCGGGTCATGTAGACCGCGTCAGAAGCGGAAAGCGCCGATTCCAGATCTGTCGTCTCTGTGACGGCCACGCCACTCTTGTGCAGCGATTCCACCATTGGACGCTGAAGCATAAGCTGCTCAGGCGAAACCAGGATCAGCCTACAGTTGAAATGCTTGTATATCTCAACCGCCGAGTGGACCGTCCGACCGTGCCGCAGATCACCGACCAGTGCGATCGTCCTTCCGTCAAAGTCGCCAAGTTCTTGTTGGAGAGTGAACAGATCCAGAAGCGCCTGGGTTGGGTGCTGGCCAATTCCATCGCCGCCGTTGATCACCGGCCGCACGGCGACTGCCGCTGCCTCGTGCGCCGATCCAACTCGCGGATGGCGCATCGCAATTACGTTGGCGAACTGATCCGCCATCTGAATCGTGTCTGATAGCGTCTCGCCCTTGCTCACAGAAGTCGACTCCGCCGAAGAGAAGCCGATCACCTGGCCGCCGAGCCGCAACATTGCCGTCTCAAACGACAGCCGCGTCCGCGTGCTTGGCTCAAAGAAGAGCGAGGCGAGGACTTTTCCGTGACAGTTGTCGAGATGAGTGCCATGGGCTACGCGCCGACGCATATCATGCGCCACGCCCATGACTGTCTGAATCTCATCGAGCGTGAACTGCTCACCGCTCAAGATATCCCTATCAAATAGTTCATTCACGTTACTGCTCCCGAAAATAAATTTGCGCGGGCTTAGAGCCCGAACTTGAGGTAATTCCTATTAGACCGACGGTCTGACAGAAAGATCTACTTCGTAGAGAATACTACCGCTATTTGCGCTAGAGATCAATCAGTTGTAGTTCAAAAGCCGCTGGGGCGGGCCCCATGCGGCTTTTGGGTGGTGGCGCGCTAGGCGCCGACATGCCGTGGAAACGGCTTGAGAAGCGCGAAGATCTCGCCTTGCTCACGGTTCTCGAGAAAGTACTTTTTGACGAACTCGCCGGGATCGAGTTTGTTGATCGCGATCTCGCGCGCCAGGAACTCAAAGCAGATGCGACCTTTGCCTCCTCCGACCGGTGCAACATCAATCGCCCCCTGTTCAAAGAATTGCACACGAAGGTCTTTCGGCAGCCTCTCCAGCAGTTTCAACACTAGCGCCAACACCCGCTCAGTGTGCGGCGCCAGATGCTGGCGCGCCTCGTCAACACAACCCCAACAAGCATGCTTACCAAGGCCGAAACACTGATGAGCCCTATTGTGCTTGACGCAGAGAATGCCTTCCCTAATCGCACAATCAAAACAAGCAAAGGGTGACTGGTTCACGTCAACCGCTTCCAGGCCCTCAGGAATCAGCATGAAAGCCTTGGGATCTTTTTTGCAGTACCGACAAGTCATGTTCAATCCTCCAGCGCTAGTTTAGCGCAATCATCTCAAAATGTCGACACAGCAAGCATGATTTACTGCAAATCGGTTGGAACTACCGACTGAATTTGTAATACTGTTTGCAATGAAAAAGGTCACCAAAATCTTAATGTTCGCTTACCGCAACAATAACGGGCGAATTGAGTTCTTTGTTCAGCATCATCACGACGGCTACAAAAATGTTTTGAGTGGGCACGTCGGCGACAATATTCCGGACGAAACCCTGGAGCAAGCTGCTCGGCGCGAAACCGTCGAAGAGTTTGGTGTTGAACCGATTTCGGTAACAAATCTGAATCATAAAGAAGTAGTAGATCTTAAAGCCCAAAACAAACTCTCAACCGAATGGGCATTTTTGATCGAAATTCCTAATACTGATGTGCATTATTTAGAGGGCAACGAAGAGCACGGTTGGTACACACTCGACAAGCTCGAAGAGGCCTTAACCTGGCCAAACCATCAACGCGTTCTGCCAAAAATCAGAAAAATATTAGGTGGTTAGCAAAAACCGCCCGGTTGGGCGGCTCTCGCATTTAGAATTTAAGAATTATTACTTCAATTCAACAGTCGCGCCCCTCGACTACGCTCGGGGTTGCTCGTGTTGAGCTATTTTAGCTCAACCGTAGCGCCGGCTTCTTCGAGCTTTTTCTTCGCTTCTTCAGCGTCGGCTTTCTTCATGACACCGAGTTCTTTAGGAGCGGCGTCAACGAGATCCTTGGCTTCTTTCAAGCCCAAGTCCTGTTTAATCTCACGAACGGCCTTGATGACGGCAATCTTCTGCTCGCCCGAAGCGGTCAGTACAACGTTGTACTCACTCTTTTCCTCGGCGGCTTCGGCAGCGCCACCGGCGGCTGGAGCAGGAGCGCCAGCAGCCATGACAGGCATAGCGCTAACACCGAACTTCTCTTCAACGGCTTTTACTAACTCACTCAATTCCATTACCGATAACTCGGCAATCTGATCAATCAATTTGTCTACTTTATCTGCCATATTATTCCTTTCTTTTACATTATCGGCTCTAACCGATAATGGGTTTTACTATATTATTTATCTTCTTCTTTAACTTCTTCCGACTTCGCTAAAGCTCCGTCGGACAAGTCCGACACCTCTACTTCTTCGGTTTTAGTTTCTTCTTTTGATTCCTCAGTAGGAGTTTCCGCTGATTCAGAGGGCTCCTCTGCCTTGGGATCTTCTGCGACTGGTTTTTCCTCTACCTTTACTTCGGCTGCCGGTTGGGCGTTCTTGACTGCTTCAACAACAAACGCCAACTTCTGAATCGGGAAGTTCAAAGAATATGCCAAACCAGCGATTATTCCATTCAAACGGCCTACCAGCTGCGCCTGTAAAGTTTCTTTGTTTGGCAGTGCGGACAGGGTTTTGATCTGCGAGGCGTCGAAGAAATTACCATCGATCCACCCACCCAAAACTTCCAGCGTTTCAGTCTCTTTGGCAAATTCCACCAAAGTTTTGGCGGCGACAACTTCGTCCTCAAATCCATACGCCAAGGCTAAAGTTTTTTCGGGAATTTCCAGCTCGCGTTTGGTGTTTTTTAAGATCAGCCTCAACAGATTATTTGAAATCATCTTGATCTTGGCGCCAGCTTCAAAAGCCGCCGTGCGCAGCTTGTCGTTGGCCGACATATTCAAACCAGTGTAAGCAAAAACCAGCGCTACCCGGGAGTTTTGCAACTCCTCTGTTAGCTTGGCGACTAGATCAACTTTTTGGGCTCGTAGTATTGGCATTATCTTAAATCCTCCGGATTTAACAATTTTCATTTTGCAGTTTTCAATTTCCAATTCTCCGAAAATTTAAAAACCGCCCACAAAGCAAGGACGATTAAATCGTTTTGCCCTCGGTAGGAAATTAAGACTTGCTTCAACTTGTCGGGGTTTACCCTGAGCGAAGTCGAAGGGGTCACCTACTTTCTTCGTAGCTCAAACATTATTGCAAAAACTAACTAGACCGTCAACACTGGTTGATAGAAACCGAGGAAAGAATATAATTGCCTCAAGCGAATTTTCGCGGGAGGGCGCACATGCAGATATTACGGTCACAGATCAACGACTGTCGGGACTGTCTTCAATATCACGAACGGTCTATCGCTTTGCTCGAGGCGTTGGACAAGCTGCTCGAGTGTAATCCGAAAGAAAAGAGAGCTTTCTCTAAGATTCTCAACGAAGCGATTCCCGAGCAATGCGAAGAAAGCATTGGGCGTGGGAAGACACGATCCTGCCCCATCCTCGAAATGGAAGTTACCGACGTCGAAGCCGCCAAGCAAATTCTCTCCGGTTTACTTGGGGTCGAATTCTTGACCTCGAAACGCTACAGCGGACATAGGGGTGTGAGATTCTGGGACGCCGTCTGGCAAGGTGAAACAATATGCGTTTACGAATAAGTACCAACCCCACCCCTTCGCGCCTGGAGCCCCCAAGCTCCCGGCGCGGTTTTTTTATTACTGCGTTAACAGCGCTTGCAGATGTTCGGTGGAAATTCGACCCGGGAAGAAGTAGCGAATTCGTCCCTCAATTATATAATAGGAGGCGGGCATGGTTGCAGAGAGCGCGCGGAACGCATCACCGTTGTGATCGAAATACGTCGGCAACGTTACACTATTCTTTTTCAGCACCGCATTGGCGGTTTCGGGATTCTGGAGATGATTTACAAGCATCACTTTGAATTGGGTGTTCCCTTTTACGAATGTCTCAATATCTTTGAGCCCCTCTTTACACTCCGGACATTCGCCGCTCCAGAGCGTGATAAGGATCGGGCCACGCAATTTATTCAGCCAAGTTTCCTTGCCTGCCGCGTCAGTAATCTGAATGTTGGGAATCGCAACATTCGTCGCATAAGGCGCGATGGTTTCGGCGGGAGTTAGCTGCTTGTTGCCCGTCGAATCACTAGCACCAAACATCAAAAAACCTACTGCGACCAAAGCCAGAAACGCGACGGGCCCGACGAGGCGCGCCGTCATTACTTTAGTTCAAGCGGAATTGCTGGACCGATGCTGGCGCCGAGGTGCGCCGAAGCTAGGCGAGTTTTAGGAAAAACGGCCAGAACAACTTTGGCATTTTCTGTCAGTTTGTCGGTTTCCCATGAGACTCGGCCGATTGTTTGGTGAACATTGTTTGAAGCGTCAACGCGATACTGCGTCTTACCAGAACTAATCTCGTCCATAACGTGTTTCGGGTCGTTAGTGACAGTGCCGGATTTTGGATCAGGCATCAAACCACGCGGCCCTAGAATCTTGGCAATTTTGGCAACTTTCGGCATCAGTTCTGGCGAAGCGATGGCAATATCAAAATTGATTTTTTTGGTCTTGGCGATTTCTTCGATTGCTTTTTCGTCCAACACCACGATCTTTTTGTCTTTGCCCGTGCCGTGAGGCAGATGAAAGATGCCTCGCTGTGATTCAGTTGAACCTTTGGCTTTTTTGGCGGTTAGGCGCAGATGAAGCTCGATCGCGCCGTCAAACTTGCTTAACGAAAGTTTTCTCACTAACTCGATGGCGTCAGTTAGCGGATAGAGTTTACCTGCTTCAAGTAGTTTCTTTGCTTCCAAATATTTTGCCGAACGATGGCCGGTTTTTTTAGACTTAGATTTTTCCGGCTTTGATTCGCGAGCAGTTTTACGCTCGACTTTCTTTGCCTTTTTTCGTTCAAGTTTGGACTCAGGCTCAATCACCTCGTGGATAGCGGCAATTTCGGCCGGCATCACTTCGTCAGTGTCTGTCATCTCGGCAACCTCAGCCGACTTTTGGGCTTCTTCGTCGGGCGAAGTCGCGGCTTCCTCCGCGGAAGGTTCGGTTCCGTGGTGCGCCAACACTTCCGACTCTTGTTCGGCTAGTTTCTCTTCGGCTACTGGATCGTTATTTGTCTTCATTTTTAGCATTAAATGTTTGAGCTGATAATTCCTTGTTGTGTATGGATTGTACCAGGAAGTCACTGACTCGGTCAACGATAGCCGGAATAAGTTTTGATTCTTCGGCACTAAACTCGGCCAGGACGTAATCTGCCAGATCGTACTCATGGTTTTCTGGTCGGCCAACACCAACACGAATGCGCCAATAATCCGTCCCGATCGCCTCGTCAATCGATTTGATGCCGTTGTGGCCACCGCTGGTGCCGCCTCGCTTGACCCGAACTTCGCCGAACGGAATTTCAGTATCGTCGTGAATAACCCAGATATCGTTGATGTCCACACCATGTTTCTGCTGAACCTTCGCCACCGCCAGACCAGATTCATTGACATATGTTAAGGGTGCTATTAGTTCGAAATCGTCACCCCTCGCATACATCGTTGATGTGAACTTGCTCTTTTTTAATTCTAGCTCCAGCTTATTTGTCGTTGCCCCGATCGTTACAAAGCCCAAATTGTGCCTACTCTTATCGTATTTCTGCCCAGGATTACCCAATCCAACAATGACGATCATAGCTTCGTCACCTCCAAGAGCAGGTAGACATCGAAGGGTGCTTCTTCATATGGGTGAACTTTCTTGACCGCCTCAATCACCTTTGTGATAAGATTTTTCTCGCAGATAGTTTCGATTTTTATCTCTTCAACCTCTTCTAGCTTACCGACTTGACCGACGGTTGGATTGGCACCCTCTTTCGGTAGAAATCTGCCCACACCAACACTGGAATAGGTGCAGTAATCGTAATTCCCAATTTTTCCGGCACCGGCATCCCCCATCGCCCGCAAAACCGCTTCGACGTGTGTTGGCGGAACAAAAACAACCAGCTTAACCTTCTGGCCCTTCATCACATTCCCGGGAAATTCATATCCTTCAGTAGCGGCTGCATTCGCGCGGCCGACTCGCTCTGCGCCCGGCTCATGGCTTGAACGATTGTTTCTTTGAGCGACATTTCGAGCTCGCGCTTTTTATCGGGGCTCAGTAGCTCTTCAGCAATATTAATGGAGCTGACTTTCATTTCGCCGCTTACGACAACATGAATAAGTCCATCGGGCGAATTAGCCTCGATCTCCAGATTCTTCAGCTCCTTCTGCATCTGCTTGGCTTTTTTGGCCATTTGATACATATCACGCATCTGTCCGAACTGTGGTAATCCCATTTATTTACTCCTTGCTAGATATTTCGCATATGCTTCGATAAAATTATTCAACTCGCCATTCAACACTTTGTCTACCGCGGTGGTTTCAAAACCGCTGCGTAAATCTTTCACGAGCTGGTACGGCTGCAAAACATAGGAACGAATCTGATTGCCCCAACTTGCCAACACCGGCTCGCCTTTTAGGTTTTCGTTGGCGATACGATGTTTCTCGTCGGAGAGCAGCTGCAACTTACCTTGAAGTATTTTAAGAGCTTGTAGCCTATTTTGCAATTGTGATCGCTCGTTCTGGCAGGTGACAACAATTTTTGAGGCCAAGTGGGTGATACGCACGGCCGAGTCTGTAGTGTTAACGGACTGCCCGCCCGCGCCACCAGAACGAAACACGTCGATCTTTATCTCGTCGGGGCTAATCGTGACTTCGCTTTTTTCTAATTCCGGCACCACTTCCACTAACGCAAACGAGGTGTGACGTGATTTGTCACCATCAAACGGCGAGATCCTCACCAAACGGTGAACGCCGTTCTCGCCCTTGAGACGACCGTAGGCGCGAAAACCCTCTATCTGTAATGTGGCAGATTTAATTCCCGCCTCATCGGCTCGAGTTTCGTCTAGGAGTACAGTTTTGTAGCCCTCCCCCTCCGCCCAGCGTTCGTACATTCGCAGTAGCATCTCCGCCCAATCTTGGGCTTCAACCCCGCCGGAGCCGGAATGAACGGCCAAAAACGCCGATGCCTCATCGTGCGGCCCGGTGAAAAATATTTCCAGCTCCAGTTTCTCAAGCTCTGTTTCGTTTTCCGCCAGCTCGAATTCGACTAAGAAGTCGTTCAAGTGTTTTAGCTCCTGCGCAACTTTAGCAGCTGCTCGGTGATCATCCCAAAAATGCGCGTCCTTCATTAGGACTTCAATTTCGCTAACGCGAGATTCCTTTGCGTCAATTCTTAGTAATCGCCGTAGCTCTTCTTTACGCTCAGTTGACTCCATCGGTTAATCATACCTCATTACCCCCTCCTGTTCACCAGTAATTAATCCAGAATGACCAGTGTTGGTCTTATGATGTTATTGCTATATAACTTTACTGTCATTAGGAAGCTCCAGGCTCAGTTTTAACTTCAACCCTAATGCGGCATAAACACGGATCAGAAATTCCAAACGGTGCTTGCCTTGTCCAGTTTCGAGGCGAGAGATGACGGCTTGATGGGTGTGGAGCTTTTGGGCCAACCCCGCTTGGGAAATGTTAAGCTGGGCTCGTCGTAGAATGATTGCCTTAATAAAATCTGGTGGTTCTGGCCTTGGCACAGACCTCTCTTCGGCTCGATGACGAGCCTTGGCTCGGCGTTCAAGACGAACACTTCGCTCTTTCCAAAAGACACCAGACTTAGGGCCCAAAGGTAGCTCATCGAAAAGCGCTTCTAAATCAATCTCAATTTTTTTCATTACCTAATACCTTAATGACTTTAGTGCTATAGGACAATAAAGTCATTAGACGGGTGTACTTAAAGTAAAAAGAGCAACTAAAAAACACCCAAATAGGGTGTTTTTTAGCCTCAAGACGGTTAGGCCAAGAGAGCTGCTTCTTAAGCAAGAAGCGATGCCTCGTGCTTAGCAAGTGAATACTTGCGAAGAGCGAAAGCAAACGCAGTCGCGAAGCCAGGCAATAGTGCCGTTTCGGCACCGGTTGCTGGTAGCTCGGTAACAGTTTTAGTTACTTTCGCAACCTTAACTGTACGAGCCGGGCAGACCGCAACAGCGCTAGCAGCAGCAGCGGCAGCAGCGGAACCAGAAGCAGATGTTGATACATCGGCGCCTGTTCCAGAAGCGGCAGCGGCAGCAGCCGCGGCAGCCGAAGCTGCCTTGCAGGTAGCTTGTTTCTTAACGATCACGGTATTACCCGTGCTACCGTTTGAGCCCGAAGCCGCAGCAGCAGCCGCAGCCGAAGCCGCAGAAGAGCTGGACGAGCTAGAACCCGAACCACCCGCACTGGACGCACTTGACCCTGCCGAGCCCGAAGCCGCAGCCGATCCGCCAGCAGCTGCCGAAGCAGCAGCGGACGAAGAGCTTGAGCTGGAAGAGCTGGAAGCAAGGACGGCTGGGCTAATAAGTAGCACGGCCGCAAGTGTCGCCAAAGAGATTATAAATACTTTCATATTTATCCTTTCTATTAATTTTCCACATCTACTTCTTAAACCAATTCGACTGTTAGTTCAAGAAGGGATGTGAGGAGGTGGGGCTTGTGGCCCGCACCTCCTCAGTTGGATACGTTCGGCGGCTAGTGGCCGCCGACTGCAGCTGCTGCTGCCGCTGCTGCGGCGGCCGCTGCGGCCGCCGCTTCGGCGACCTGTTGCTGGTACTGGGCCAACGTATTCGTGCTCGATACGTTGATCTTCGTCCCGCCGCCGATGACGGCGGTGATTCCGCCCAGGACCGGCGCGATCACCGTTGGCGAGGGTAGGTTCGCGATGTACTGCTGCTGGGGAGCCAGCACCAGTGACCATCGATCAACGTACTCCGTCGGCCCGGGCACGGGAAACGGCTTTCCGGGCAGCTGAATGGTTGGTCCAGGAACGGGGTACGGCTTTCCGGGCAGCTGGATGGTTGGTCCAGGGACCTTCACGAAAACCACCGGAATGTCTGAGTCGTTGCCGCAGAACAGGATATAGGCGCGACCGTCTGGCCGAACCGCCATCGCCAACCCCTTGGGCAAGAAAGCGTTAACCCACTTGCCGCTGCCGCTGCCCATTCTGCAGTGAGTATCAACTGGCAGGTTGAACAGACGATGCCCCTTGGCAACTGCCTGCTCTGGAGTCACCCCGCCGGGGACCATTGGATCCCGACCGAGCTGAGTGTACTGGGCAAAGCCCAGCGCCGCGACGAGTGTCAAGAGAGCCGAAATGCAGAGTCGTTTCATCGTAGTTCCTCCTTCGTGAACGTGATGATGCGGCGCTCGTTACCCGAGCGCAGAGTGAGTTGATTCAACATCGGTTTGCCATCGTTGGACAGCAATACGATAGTTGAATAATGCGTCACGCCCCCGAATTCGAATGGCGCGACGTTGTACTTCCTTGCGATTGTTCCGTCAGGGCGAACGAGCTCCGCAGTGAACTCACTATCGGCCCTGATGAGGACCGCCTGCCCTTTCTTCGAAGGAATTGACAGGATTTCGCCAGTGAACGCTCCAGCTTGGCTCGCCTTCGTGGCCAAGTCCAGCCGGATCGCGTCTTTGTCACCGAAGCGCGTTTCGGCTAGATCGTACAGGTGCGTCTGCACCGTGAACGGCGAGGCCGTTGTTGCGACATCAACCGTCTGCCCTGCGGCGGGCGGTTGCGGCGGATCGATCTTGCCGCCTTGCGGCGGAGTTGACCTTCCACCCTGCATGCCCTGCTGATTCAGCTTGGCAAACGTCGCTTCCATTTCCTCTTTCGAATGAAACGTCGCAAGCGAACCATCCGGCATCTGCGTCACCAAGGTTGGCATCGAAGGGTAGGTTGCCCCGCCGAAACCATACAACTTCTCGCGAAGCTCTGGGTCCCCCATAGCAGCAAGAACGTCCTTAACGGACCGTAATCGCCAGAACGTGCAGTCGCCCCACTGCTTCCCTCCGGCGTAGACCTTGATTTGGTTGATCCCGTATCTCATCTGGCTGGGCTTGATGACCGGATAGTCTCCGATCACTCCGAGTCCCTTGCCGTCCTTGCCACCTCTGTCTCCCTCAACCTTGCGAAACGCGAGCTTCGCATCATTGAGGTAATAGGTCAAACCGTGGGGCGGCGGGCCGTTTGTGAACGCGGCAACCCTTAGCGCCAGTCCGTCGACCATGAAGATCGACGTCTGAGTGGTAGGATCCCAACCGAACGGCGTCGGCGAGAACTTCCCGTCGACGTCCTCGGTGAGGATGTCGCACATGACCTTGACGGCCGAAACCGTCTTTTGCTGGCCCCTGGCCAGCGCGTTGTTGACAAAACTGCTTGCAGCAGCCCAGACCAACCCTTCCAGTAGCTGGGCCTGCGCCAAAGGCGCAACACCCAGCATGACGACCAACAGAATTCCGATTGCATACTTTCTCATTTTGCACCTCTGCGCGAAATAGTAGTCATCTTACAAATGTTAACGAAACGCGTTTTGCGAGTCTCATACATATTGTAAGCGCCGTCTCAGCCAGGAAAAGGGAAGGAGGGAAACTGCCGTCAATCCACAAGGGAAAGACATAATGGCAGCTCTCCCAAATCCCAGCCGAGACGGCGCTTACAAAATTAATACTCGTTTAACGTACGACTGGATATTAGCATATGCCACCTTCTCTGTCAAGGGACAGAGAACAATTTTCAGTTTCCAGTTATCAGTTGTCAAAAACGGAATTAATGCGGGAGGTAAACTGTGCCGCCTTCGGCGTCGAGAACCTCGAAACCCATCTGTGCGATTTCTGCTTTACGGTTGTCTGCCGTCAGAAAATCCTTACTGCTTCTGGCTTGCTCGCGCTCTTGGGCCAGTTGCTTGGCTCTGGGTATCTCTTCAATCCTTATATAGGAAAGACCGAATATTGCAAAGAGCTGATCGGAATCGGCTCGGTTGAACTTGAGTGCACCTTCCGACCAAACCTGCAGAGCTCGTGGGCTATCAAGATCGTCCTCTAAAGCCGCTATCACCTCTTCCAACACCTCTGGAGCAGTTTTCTCTGGCAGATCACTGGCATAGGCGCTAAATAGCTTGCCGCGGAGCGCTACCCCTTGTTGCATCGCTTGCTTGGTAAAGTCGAAAGGCTTTCGGTAATGAGTGAGATACATTGCCAGCCTTATCTCGTTAGAAGAATATGTTTTTAAAGCGTCTTGGACGGTAACAGTGTTACGGGTCGATTTACTCATCTTTGAGCCGTTTATGGTCAACATTCCGGAGTGAACCCAGTAGTTAGCCATCGGTTTATCGGTGGCCGCCTCGGATTGGGCGATTTCGTTTTCGTGATGGGGAAAAACGTGTTCAACTGCCGCACCGTGAATATCAAAGGTATCGCCTAAATATTTCTGGCTCATCGCCGAACACTCGATATGCCAGCCTGGGAAACCACGCCCCCAGGGCGACTCCCAAGTCATCTCGGTATTGCCGTGCGGTGCCGCTTTCCAAAGCGCAAAATCAGTTGACGATCGCTTGTCTTGTGCCGATTCTACCCTGGTACCGGTAAGAATTTCTGCCACTCCCCTCCTTGAAAGTTTACCGTAATCAGATTTGCGGGCCACCGAGAAGTAGACGTTTCCCAGGTCGGTCACATATGCGAATTTCTTATGCAGAAGTACTTCGACAAAATCGATGATTTCTTTAATATTTTCGGAGGCTTTTGGAGAGGTTGTTGGCTGTAAGATGTTTAGATCCCTTAAGTCCTTGAAATGGGCCTCGGTATAACGTCGCACAATGTCGCCAGGACTCTCGCCAGTTTCCTGGGCCTTCTGTTTTATCTTATCTACCCCTGATTCGCTGTCGTTAACCAGGTGTCCAACATCGGTGATATTCTGAACGTAGTTTACCTCGTAACCCTGGTAACGCAGCAAACGATGCAAGAGGTCGAAGGCCAGGTAAGTGCGGGCATGACCCAAGTGACCGTAATCGTAAACCGTTGGCCCACAGACGTACATACCCACTTTTTTGGGTGTAATGGGCTTGAACTCTTCCTTCTTGCCTTCAAGAGTGCTGTAGAGAGATAACATTACTTAATTTTTACAGGAAAAAGTTTGATTGATAAAGCCTACGGCTTTAGACACATTATTGTGGGGAGGAGGGGCTCGGAGTCTTGAAGCCCGCCCCTACCTCCCCACACCCCATACCCCAGCACGCTTCTCACAGAGGTATGGAGAATATTCGCCTCCCTTCCGGAAGGTTCGCGGAGCGAATCGGAGAATTTTCGGTATTGATATTTTTGGCAGTTGCCGGTTTTCGGTATTTGGTTTTTCAGCCCGTAACCGTTGACTTTTAACCAAGGATATGATAGTATGGCAACGCCTTAAAAGGGAATTGTCCCTAAACAATTTGATTTCGGAGGTTACCGCCATGAGAACCATTTTCCATATTCTTCTTGCAGTTGTTGTGGTGTGTAGCCTGTTTCAGGTGAACACCGTTGTCCCTGAGTACAAAATGTACGGCTCGGCGGAGTTTATCCATTACGACGCTTCAACCAACGAGTTCGTGAACAACGACCCTGGTCTCGCCATGTGGCGGGCATCTGGCGACGTTATACCCAACACCCACCCAGGTTGCTTCAAACGCGTTCCAGCTAAAGAGCAGCTCAATATCACATTTAGGCCGAACGGCCCGATGTGGCGAAGAGCTTGGCCGTTATTCTTGGTTGGTATGGCGACACTTCGCCCGATCTACGTGCACGCGCGCCCTGATCGCGCGTACGAAGAGCGCTTCGATACGCTCTTGATGGTTAACGGCAGCGTCGCTGTCTTAAACCAGGTCACCATCGACTTGCTGGGGTATCCCGGCTTGGCAATCGACGAGACGTTCGTTAGCTCCGACGTTGCGGAAGGTGAAGAGCGGCCTTGGCTGCTCAACTACCTTCGCAACCACATCCAAGAGGTGCTCGATGCCGGCGATGAGCCTGTCATCTTTTGCACGTTGCTTAGCTACAACGCTTGCGGTTCGCTTGATCTGCTTCGGCAGTTGAAAGCGGACTTCGGCGACAAGCTGAGAACGGGTGTGGGCGGTCAGCTGGTCCGGGTCTGCCCGAGCGCGTACCTGAGTCAGCCTTACATCGACCACGTCGGTGTGGGCGATGCTGAGGCGGTGCTTGGCGAGTTGCTTCTCAACGGCAAGAAGTTTGCAGAGGGATACAAGCCGGTGACCCGTGAGGATCACTACGCTTTGCCTCACTACGACAACTTGCTAGCCCTCCCTGAACGGTTAACAGAGATGAGTCACTACGACTTTGGACCGATGGTTGCCCCGCGCATGCTCATCACTGAGTCGTGTCGCGGTTGCGCCTGGGCCAATGCCGTTGGTGCCGCTTGCCCTTTCTGCAGTCTGCAGGGGGTTGAGTGGATAGCGCGCTTCCGGAACTTCGAAGATCACTTCGCGATTGAACGCGAGCTGGTCGAGAAATACGGAGCGAACTGGCTCTTTGATGTCAGCAACCAGTGGATCCCGGAGATGGGGTCGGCTCAACGGATGTGGCTCGAAAGCTACATCAAAGCGAAAAAGAAGTACGGTGGGCCGGAGGTTGGACGGTACGTCTATTTGACGGCCGGCTCGATCAACGAGCACACCGCTCCCCTTCTCCCCCAGACAGGGGTGAAGGTCGCTTACGTTGGCATCGACGGCTGGGATAAGGAGACAAAGCGAGCACTAGGCAAACAGGTCACAAACGACCGTCGGATGCTCCAGCTGGCTCGCGACAATGGAATATTTATTCGAACATCGATGGTTATCGGCTCTGGCTTAACTCTGGATAACATCGAAGAACTCCCGCGTTATGTGAAAGCAACTCTAGACGAGTTTGGTGGCAACACCATCCTCTCCTGGGGAAACTTCATCGAGATCGTGCTTCCCGGATCCCAAGACTGGAGCGACTTCAGGAAACTCGCGTACCAAAATGGGCTCACCGATGTGCAAGATCTGTACCGCTCGTTTGAAACGAACGGTTGTCTCACGCTTGACGAGCAGGACAAGCTTAACGAGCTACGGATCCGTCACACTCAGCCGCAAGTTGCATACGAGCAAGTGCTTGAAGCAGCGAGGCTAGCTGAGGAGGCTGCATTGCAGTCCCTGGCGTACAGCACCACCATTCGTCACGGTGACAAGCTGATGCGCAAGGACTAACGGTCCCTCAACTGACCGTAAACCGTGATTCCTACCGAACACATAGGTGGAAGGAAAGGGCGGTAAGTTGAAACATCTTGGGCCTGGCGGCAACGCCGGGCCCGTTTTTTGTACCCATAAATGCGTGGCAGTGTTTGCCACAAAATATTCAACTATTTAATCTTGAGAAATACTTTATTACGCGTCGTCAAACGGAGGGTCGTCTTCGCTATCTTCCTTGGCCCGTAAGGCTTCTAACGATTCCATACCGTCACTGTTGTAATGAGAGTCGTCCACTTCATCGCCCTCTTGCGTCGAAGTGCCACGGTGGGCTTCGCCGTCGTCGAGTTTTGCCATCGGTGATTTGCATTCGGGACAAGCATCATTAGCCACCGGGCTGGTGTAACCGCAGTTGTTGCAGATGTATTCTTCGGTGTGATCTGGCTTCATTGTGTCTACTTTATTGTTTTGAACATTAGATGACAAGATACTTAGTCGGGCGAGGAGTAGCTGCGCCGACCTTCTAGGGCGCGAGTGAGTGTTAGTTCGTCGGCGTACTCCAAGTCTCCCCCCACGGGAAGTCCTCGAGCTAAGCGAGAAACAATGAGCTTTGCGGCGCCTTTTCTTCCATGGCGAGCCTCGGCAATTTTCTCGTCCACATACATTACGGTTGCTTCCCCTTCCAACGTCGGGTCCATCGCCAAGATCACTTCCTTGAAATCATCCGTGGTCAATCGCTCCAGTAATTCTTTAATCTTCAGATCTTCTGGACCGACGTTATTGATTGGTGAAATCTGCCCGCCCAAAACATGATATATCCCATTGAAATGGGCTTTCTCAAGCGCCAGAACATCAAGTGGTTCCTCGACTACCGCCATCTTAGTTCTCTCACGCGTGTCATCGGCACAGATTGGGCACGGGTCAGTTTCTGTAACAATAAAACACTGCGAACAAATGGTGAGATTATCTTTAAGCGTTCCAAAAGCCTCACCGAATTTTTTCAGCTCCTCGTCGTTGCGACCGAGTAAATAGAACGTTAAACGGTTGGCGGTTTTGGGGCCGACGCCAGGAAGCGAGGCAAGGACCTCGGAGAGTTTCTCAACGGACTTTGGCAAAATGCTTTTCATTACTATGGGAGTATACCTAAAATCCTACTTCGTGGAAGAAACCTTTTCTTCCTTCGTAAAGTCGCACTGGCTGCACGCGATGCCGGATTTTTTATTGATGAGAAGGTTGCCACAATCAGGACACTTCTCGTTTAACGGCTCATCCCAGAAGGCCTTCTTACATTTCGGATAGCCGGAACAGCCCCAGAAAACTTTGCCGCGGCGCGACGAGCGGCGAATGATCTCTTTACCGCAGTCGGGGCATTTAACCCCTGATCCGATGATGATGCTTTTGGTGAACTTGCACTTTGGGTAATTGGCGCAGCCAATAAATGTGCCGAACCGGCTTTGCTTTAGGACTAACTCTCCGCCACATTTTTCACACTTACCCTTTACTTCTTGGGCCAGCTCCTTTTCTTCTTCCTTGTTGAACTTGTCATCCAAGTACGGCGCGGTGTATTTACACTCCGGAAAACCAGTGCAGGAGTAGAACTTGCCGAAACGGCCAAGTTTTATGACCACCGGTTTTGCGCATTTCGGACATTTCTGGTCGGTCGCCTCTTCTGTAATCTCACTTTTTTTGACGGTCTTAGTTTTTTCTTCCAACAATGCGGCAAATGGATCGTAAAATGCGTGCAACACCGGCACCATCTTTTTACTGCCTTCGGCGATATCGTCTAGGTCGTCTTCCATTTCGGCTGTGAAATCGTAGTCGACAATTTTCGGAAAGTTTTCGACCAAGAGATCTGTCACTACCTCCGCCACGCTTTGCGGCACGAAGCGCCCGGTTTGACGCAGAACGTAACCGCGATCAACAATGGTCGACATTATTGGGGCGTAAGTGGACGGTCGCCCAATCCCCCGCTTTTCCAGTTCTTTAACAAGGCTAGCTTCTGAGTAACGAGCGGGCGGTTCAGTGAAGTGTTGCTCCGGCAAAATTTGTTTCACCTTCACGCCTTCGCCCTTAGTAAGTTTTGGCAGGGCTTCAAAACGCTCATCGTTGTTAGCATTCAATTTTAGGTGGCCGTCGAACAGCAGCTTGCGGCCACGAGCAATGAGGCGATTTTTAGTTGCACCGTCAATAACGGCTGTGGTGGATTCAACAATGGAAGGGCTCATCAGCGACGATAGCGCAGACTGCCAAATTAGCTTGTAAAGACCGTAATAATCACGATTCACTTTGTCCTTGATATCCTCGGGTTTAATCGTAAAGTCTGTCGGGCGAATGGCCTCGTGTGCTTCTTGAGCACCCTTCACCTTACGGCCGAAGACGTTGGCGGTTTCAGGCAAGTACTTGGCGCCGTAGTTTTTGGCGATCAGCTCATTGCCTGCCTTTTTGGCAGTCTGCGACATCTGGTAGGAATCAGTTCGCATATACGTTATAAGAGCCACCGTTCCTTTGCCCCCGATGTCAATTCCTTCGTAAAGGTCCTGGGCAATTTTCATCGTTCGCTTGGCAGAAAAATTCAACGCTCGTGCCGCCGCTTGTTGCAGAGTTGATGTGATGAGCGGAGCGGAAGGCTTAATCTGCGACTGCGTCACTTCAAGCGAAGTTACCGTGAGTGAAGCCTTCTGGATTTGATGGACAACTTTTTGCGCTTCGGCGTCACTGCCAAACTCGGCCTTGACGGCGGTTTTCGAGTCGGCAAGATAGGCCTTGAACTCTCCACCTTCGCCGGCCTGCGCTTCGCCGACGGCTTCGGCAAGGCGAGGGCTTCGGTGGGCAAGTCCGTCTTTTGTTTTCATCACTGCTTCGATAGTCCAGAATTCACGAACTTTATGCGCCTTAATTTCGCGCTCGCGTTCAACAATGAGCCGGACGGCGACTGACTGCACGCGACCAGCCGACAGCCCTCGATAAACTTTTTTCCACAAGAACGGCGACAATTTGTAACCAACTAATCGGTCAAGAATTCGCCTGGCTTGTTGAGCATCAACTAGATTGATCGAGATATCGCGTGGATTTTTTATCGCCGCCTCAATTGCCGGCTTGGTAATTTCGTGAAAAGAGATGCGATGCACGGGAACCTTTGGTTTGAGCTGAGCCACCAGATGCCAGGCGATCGCCTCACCTTCGCGATCAGGATCGGGTGCCAGATAGAGCGCATCGGCTGTGGAGAGTTCTGTTTGAAGCTCCTTAATCACGGACTTTGCTCTGGGAATTGCCTGGTACTGGACGGCAAAATCGTGCTCCGGTTCAATGCCTAGCTTTGTTTTTGGCAGATCACGGATGTGCCCAAATGAGGCTTTAACTACGTAGTCACTGCCCAGATACTGATTGATAGTTCTGGCTTTGGCCGGGCTTTCAACGATGACTAAATTCTTAGACATCTGAAAAATTAATTATCGAATCATCAAATATCCAAATCTTCAAAGAATTTTTGAATGACGAAATGTTCAAAGTTTGGTAATTTGGCGATTCTATCATGTTTCGATTATTCGATGATTTGGTTATTGGGTTATTTTCTTCTCTGATAGTAGCCATTTTGCGGCTGAAAAACCTGACCGCCGATTTCCAGTTCGGTCAGGATTCCTAAGACTTCCTCGATTGGGGATCCGGTTAGTTCAACTAACGTGTCCACCGACAGAGGAGCCTTAATTATCAAGTCTAAGAGTTTACCGTTAGCGCTGTCAACTGCCACGTCGTCAAGTGTATTGGCTTTGAAACCGTAAAACTCAGCAATCTGACTGGGATTATCCAACAACGTCGCCCCGTGCTTAATTAAGAAATTTGTTCCGTCTGCATCTCGTCGCAAGATATCAGCCGGGACGGCAAAAATTTCGCGGTTATAGTCGAGGGCAGACTTGGCCGTTGTGAGCGAGCCGGATCTAATTGCCGCTTCGATAACGACTGTGAGTCGCGACAGTCCGGCGATAATGCGATTACGCACTGGAAACCGCGCCGGACGCGGACGCGAGAGCGGCGGATACTCACTTACTAACACTCCACCGCCGTCAATTATTTTTTGCGCTAATTGCGAGTGATCGGCCGGGTAAATTGAGTCTAACCCACCAGCTAACACAGCGACAGTCGGATGGTTATTTTCTAAAGAAAGCATATGCGCCTGTTTATCTATGCCATATGCTAGCCCAGAGACAATTGTAAGGTTACTGACCACAAAGTCAGGCAACAATCTCTTTATCGCTTGCAGGGCGTACGGCGATGGTTTGCGCGTGCCGACCACCGTGAGGGTTGTGGTGGAGAGTGCCGAGACATCGCCTCGATAATAGAGCCAGAGCGGCGGATCGTTAATCTCCCTCAATAACGGTGGATAGTTTTTATCGTCAATGCTGAGAAGTGATATACTCTTGCTTGTTAGCAAATGCTTTTGCGCTTCAAGATTTTTCGGACGACGGCTCAGAACATTTGCTTGGTGATCGGTAAGACCGGCCTGCAAGAGTTTGCTTTTTGGGGCAGTAAGAAGATTCACAAAACTCGGGAAGCTTCGGTAAAGTTTCTGCCAGCTGATCGGCCCGATCGGCTCCAGATCACCCACCGAGAGGATGTCCTCAACGCTCGAGCCTTTAAACCACGATTTTACTCTTGACATCCTCCCCATATTATGCTAAATTTCTAGAACTTCGAAATGGCTTGGCACCCGCGGCTTAAAATATGACCGCGCACAATTCTACAAGGAGGTCGCCAAGCGTTTGGGAGGTTAAGGGAAAGGCCACTGCGTAAGCGGTGGCTTTTTCCGTATCCTCAAAAATAAAAATCACGAACCTATGTGAAAGATCACTAAGAGAAGTCCAAATATATCAAAAACAAAGCAAGTAATCGAAGCCCAATACAGAACTCGACTATTCTTCTTGCGATTGATAGCCCAAAGCACCATTCCAATGATCAGCAAAGCCACGATGTAGAAAGATAGGCTCATTTTACTTTTCGACTTCAATGCCCATCGAGCGGGCGGTGCCCTCGACAATCTTCATGGCTTGCTCTATTGTGCGGGCGTTCAGGTCGTCCATTTTGTTTTCGGCGATCGCGCGAACGTCGGCTTTGGACACCTTGCCGACTTTTTCCTTTTTGGGATTCCCGGAACCTTTTTCAATCTTGGCAGCTTTAAGTAGCTGATTGGCAGCGGGCGGAGTTTTGGTGATAAAGCTAAACGTTCGATCTTCGTAAATTGTTACTTCCACCGGCACGACGGTGTCGCCCATCGGCTTCGTCCGCTCGTTGAATTGGGTCACGAAATCCATCAGCGCAATGCCGTGCGGACCGAGAGCGGTACCAACTGGTGGCGCCGGGGTGGCCTTGCCTGCTTGTGCTTGAAGTTTTACGATTGTCTTTATTTTCTTAGCCATTTTTTATTAGTAGTTACTTTTGATTATTGGATTATTTGGTGATTTGGTTATTACTTACATTTTCTTCACTTGAAGAAAATCTAAGTTCACGGGTGTCTCACGACCGAACATTGAGACCGATACTTTAATCTTGCCCTTTTCCGGATCAACTTCGGTGACCTTTCCTTCGTAACCCTTTAGGGGGCCGTCGGAAATGCGCACCAAATCGTCAGTCTTGAGGTCAACCTTATGTTCGGGCTCGTCTTTAGCCATGCGAGCTTTAATAGTATCCACTTCCGACTGCGGAATTGGTGTCGGACGAACGCCGGAACCTAAGAACCCAGTTACAGAAGGAGTGTTACGGACAACGTACCAGGACTCGTCAGTAACAATCATATTCACAAAGACGTACCCGGGGAAACTCCGCTTTTCTACTGTGCGGCGCTTGCCATTTTTAATTTCAATTTGTTTTTCTTTCGGTACGATCACGTCAAAGATAAAATCCTGCATCTTCAGATTCGTCGTGCGCTGTTTGATATTGTCGGCTACTTGGTCTTCGTAGCCAGCGTAGGTGTGGATTACATACCAACCCGCTTGTCCGGCCTGACGATTCACCCCGGTTTCGGCAGCGTTTGCCAAATCGTTGGTCGGTGTATCGTTTTTAAGGTCTTTATCGTTGTCCATTATTTGATCGCTAATAGTACCAGCTTCTGAAAGCCAAAATCAACTCCGGCGAATATTAAAACCCCGATTCCAATCGTCACTACAACCATAACAGTGTGGCGTATAACTAACTCCCGGTTCGGCCAGATAACTTTTTTACCCTCCTCAACGGTTGTCCCAATAAACTTAGCCGGTGAAAGATTTACCATCACTTTTTCTTTACGCTGACTTTTTTGGTCGTGATATTCTTAACTGGAGTTACTTTTGGCTTGGTGGCTTTGGCTACGGTTGCAGCCTTCTCTGATTTCGGCGCCGTGGGCAGGACTTCAACAATGCTAAGTTGCTGCCGATGACCGTAATGACGCAAGTAGTGAACTTTGTTTTTGAATTTCAGACCACGGATTTTTTCGCCCTTTTCGTGACTCAAAACCTTCACGGCGACCGGGCTGCCATCAAGCATATTCGGTAGCTCGAATAGATCCCCTTCCGCTCGATCTAAGCGGTTTACACTCACACGGCTGCCGGGCCGCACCAGATGTTGCTTGCCGCCCAATTCAATTATTGTCCAATTATCGATCTTGTTTGCCATGATGTAACAGAGGAAATAGTACATCATTCAGCCGAAAAAATCAAACACCCCTCGGCACCCCGCGGCAAGTCAACAGTATGATTGAGGGTTGTTTGTTTGAAAAATCAAACACCCCTCGGCACCCCGCGGCAAGTCAACAGTATGATTGAGGGTTGTTTGTTTGAAAAATCAAACACCCCTCGGCACCCCGCGGCAAGCCGACTGGGTTGGATCGAGGAGCGTTCGTCGAATGAAGGCTTTCATCCTCGCCGCAAGCGGACGAGGTATTCACTCAAATCGAACAAACCTTGAAAACGCTGTTACCTAAAATTAATCTTTTTGTGCCTGATATGTATGCTTTGCAGAATACCGATCGCAGCCAAGTCGATGACAAGAGCGGTACCGCCGTAAGACATAAATGGTAACGGAATGCCAGTTACGGGGAGAAGCCCCATGTTCATCCCGACGTGCACAGTCATTTGAAACAGAAATTTGCTCGCAAAACCAATAGCTAATAGCTGAGCGAAGGGGTCCGTTGTTTCTCTGGCAATCATGATGATACGCCAGATGAGAATACCGTATAACAATAGCAGAACCGACGAACCGACAAGTCCCGTAGCTTCGGCGAACCCGGCAAAGACAAAGTCGGTATAAGCCACCGGCAGAAAACTAAGGGCGGTTTGTGAGCCTTGGCCAAAACCTCGGCCGGTCAATCCTCCTGAGCCAATCGCAATTACAGACTGCCGCACGTTATACCCCTCAGCCGACGGACTAGCACTTGGGTTTAGGAACGTTTCAATTCGTTGCTTCTGGTAACCCTGGAGGTTACTCCAACCTATCGGCACAAGAACTAGAGTTGCCAAGATAAGGGCGATGACGATCTTCCCCGGCGGTAGGGCCGCAAAGAATATGCCCAAAAATATAATAAATAGAACTGAGGCCGTACCTAAATCTGGCTGAACTGCGGTCAGTAGCACAGGAACGAGTGCCAAGACGATGAATGCAGTGGCTCTCCTCCAGTTTATCCGTCCGATATAGTTAGCCAAGACTGCCGCACCAAACACTGCTGCGATAAACTTGAATAACTCTGACGGCTGGAGTTGAAATGCTCCAAAATCCAACCAGCGATAGGCGCCGTATATCTTGAGCGTAAAAGGTAAGCTCGGGGCAATAAACGGTAACAGTGTGAGAAGTAACGCCAAACCCAGAACGTAGAATATGACGCCGTAGCTCCGCAAAAAACGGTAATCGTAAAACGTCAGTGTCAGCATTAATACCAGCCCAATTAAGGCAAACTTTATTTGGTCGGGAGCAAAATCACCGCCTGCCTGGCTGTAGGTAATCGTATAAACCGTCACTATCCCGGTTACCGACAGGAGAATTGGCAGTAGCAACAGTAGCCAATCTATGGGCAGATTTGCAAGTCGTCGCCACATTGATTTAAACCGAATCAAGCGCCTTGTTGCAGAGACGGTCGGCCTCTTTGTTCTCTTCCCGGGGAATTGCCGTAAACGAGTAGCTATTGCCCCCGCGTCGAAGCGAGTCCAAGCCGTCGGTAACCTGATGATAGAGCGAGGCGATGCCGGCGTTTTTCACTCGATACTCCCCTTTTATCTGACGTACCATAAGCTCAGAATCGGCAAAAAAGCTGATCACCGCATCTTTTGGGTTTATTTCCAACATCTTTTCGAGCGCAGAGATAAGCGCCCGGTACTCCGCTTGGTTGTTGGGTAAAATTCCAACCGTCTGCGAAAACTTTATTGGTTCCTGATTTACGCCTTGAATTACATAAGCGACAGCTGATGGGCCGGGGTTACCTCGTGAGGCACCATCGGTGTGCACGGTTATAGTCAACATGTCGGTTCAATATGCCTCAAGACTCCGGTTTTGTCTACGGATTCGGACTGATTGAACCTTGCCCGGCGTATAAATTGAAGTCGTAAATTGAGATAAGCTGCCCTGATCGTCGATCAATCTCGGCTACAAGAGTCCGTTTCGTTCCGGCGAAGTAGCCAGTTGAAATAGCATAGGTTTTTAAGCCGTCAAATTGTACATTCGCCTTAACCTCGTTGGTGATACCAGTAACGGTCTGAAAGGAGAAGTCGATCGGACAGCTGTAGTTCCGCAGACGGAACACACTAGTTAGTTCGTTCGCGGCACCGACAAGCATGTTCTCTACATCTTTAGAATCGTACGTATCGCCTGCTGTCTGGCGAATTGTTTTTTGGCTGTAAAGCACTTGAGCACCGGACGGCGTTTCACGCAACTGTTGAATCTGCACCACTCCCCCTGTGCAAGAATTCAAGAATCTGAACTTATAGCGTAAATAATACGGGTTACTTTGCGACGAGAAACCCGAAAGTTGTAAGGTACTATCCTTAGTCAGCCTGCCCGGGGCCACGCCGTCAAATCCGATCGCGTCAACCTTGAACTTCAACTGCAGGTCGTAATACTGATCCGTCGGTTCGTAATCGTTCATCTGTTTTAGCGGTTGATCGGTATCGCCGTAAGGATGGCCAGTAGTTAGATTGAGCCGCGAAAACTTATCTACAGGTGTTTCGGCGTCGCGGTTGTAGCGAAAACGAATCAGCCCGTCCTCAATACCGGCATTCGCGGCGTAGTAGGCGAACATCTTGTCTTCATCACGCGTTGATTGGTTGAATTGCACCAGTGCTAAACGGTAGGAGCCAAAAACCACCGCGATGATTCCGGCCATAATAATTGCCACTAAGATTAGGCTGCTGCCTTTTTTCATTTTATTGATTGTTTGGAACTAAGGTTGTGGCAATCTCGTAGCATGTTCCCTCCGGCACTTGGGTGGAATTCTCACAGTTGAGCGGTGCGTAGTCGATTGGTTTGACCGTAAAGTTGATCTTCAGCCAACCGTTTTGCTCGGTGGCTGCACCGTCCGGAATTGTTAAGCCACTAAGATCACTAAGAAAGTCGGTCGCTCCACCGTTAAGGGCAAACTGCCCCGAGAGCAGGTCGCGCTCTCCAGCTCGGCCGTTGGGATCACAGTGGACGTTGTTATTATTGCCCCGAAGTTCGCAGCTGCGGTTTTCATCAACCGCTAAAGTGAGACGGTTGTCTATTGTCTTAACAGAGTACTCTTTGCGCACAAACTCGGTACTGGAAGTGCTTGGAAACTTCAGGAGCATCACCATGCCATTAGTTGTAAAATAGTAGCCCGTAAAAGTTGGTCCGCCATTTGTATCCCCAGTGCTAGTATCGGTATAAATGTAACGAAAGTCGTTACTAACCTGGTCGATAAGCGAACGAGCGGCTTCTGTTTTTTCTCGTAGAACTGAGGTGCGCGCCGCCGACGAGCTCGATGAGGCAACCGATCCGAGTACTATTATCAGCAACCCAGAAAATATGGTTACCGCCACAAGCATTTCCAGCAGAGTGTAACCGCTTTTTTTAATAACCATTTGTCTTCCAGTTAGTTAGCATCGTTGAAATGCTAGTGGTTTTGAAGCCGTCTTTATCTGGCCAGAGTACTACAGCGCGGATTTTCACGGCGCTACCAGCGGGAATAATTTTTGTTTGGTCGAAGTGATTTTTCTGAACAGAATTCATTGTTAGATCGCAAAATACATCTGCGGCATCGCAAGGAGCTTCTAGGTTGCTACGATTACCGTCAGAACTTATGACGGTGTTTGACTGGTCAGTATTGCAGTAAATCCTGTCTTGATCGAATTCGTTGCTTCGATCCGATACCGCGCCAACGGCTTCAACACAAATCAGACGATAGCCTTTTAAAACATCAGCCGTTAACGGTTCGGCGTTATTAATCACCTGAGAAGTGGTTAATGCGTTCGCACTGGGTAGCGTTGAAGTTTTCAACTCCCAGCGTTGGGTGCTCATATTTTTTTGCAGAACGTACCAGCCGTACTTGTTGATGTTCTCCGCTTGAGAGAACCAGATCGGTTGACTAGATTTCACTGAGTCGTCACGAATTTTCTTGGTAAGCTCGAGTGCTTCAGCGGCCCAACGGTTAGTGACGGCGCGATCGGAGCTGTTAACCGTCCCGGCAACCAGCGAGTTTGAAAGCGCGGTGATAGCGCTAACGACGATAATTAAAATCCCGGCGGCAATCAAAGTTTCCAGCAGGGAAAAGGCTCGGGGAGATGTCTTCATAGTGAGTAGTCTACAGTTAGCTTAGCCGAATAAGGCGCATATTTCACTCTTGCCGTCTTGAGGCTGAAATTTAGCTCAAAATAGATACCGTTGGCGTTGCTGACTCCGGCTTGATCGAACTTCGGACCGCTCGGGTTCTCCTGCCAATGGTTGGCACCGTTCTCGCAAGGCCGCTCGCATAATAATTCAACAAGTTGTTGGCTAGGAGCCCGGTAAGCGATGACGCGGTTGCGCCACATGTACGGCAAGAGGGTGAAAGTAACGCCGCTAGATAGGTTTACTCGTTCCACGAGGCAGTCGCCCGAGCCGTTGCGAGCGTCTTGCGCCGCCTGACCTGGGGTACAGTAGCCGGGTGTATTTGGGTCAAAGCGCCTTTTCGCCGTGTTGCCCGGGTCGGCCGGATCCCAGCCGTTGACCGGCCAAGACAAACGAATTAACGCATAGAAATGCTTCTGGCCGAGCAGCTGATCGGTTGGCGGGAAATAGATTCCGTAGTAGCCAGCTCTGTCCGTATCTGGCCGCTCGGTAACACTGGAAGCTTCGTCGGCGTCACGAGCCGAACCAGCCAACAGACGAACTTCCTCCAGCTTGGAGCGAAGAACTTCGATGTCATTAGCCACGCGGTTCTTTGACATACTGCGCTCAACCGAAGGCACAAGTAGCCCAGTAAGTAAGCCGATAATAGCTATCACGAGGAGAAGTTCAATTAGCGTAAAGCCCCGCCTAATTGCTGACTTAATAGTAGCCATAACCCAAAATGCCCAGATACCAGCCAACGATTCGTGGTCCGTAGAAGAAGGTGACAAAGGCCGCCAGAATTAGAAACGGCGCAAAGGGAATAGCAGATTTCAGCTTCGCTCGACCGGCCGCGATCGCTGCTACACCGAAGAGTCCGCCACCTATAAATGAGAACGCTAGGTACGCCACCGCCGACGGCCAGCCAACCAATAGCGCCAAACCTGCAGAGAGCTTTATATCGCCCTCTCCCATCCATTTACCGCCGCCAGCAAATACGAGCAGGGCAATCGGCAAAAAGCCCGTCAGAGCGGCGTAAAGCGTCCCTAGGGCGTCATTATAGTAGATCAACGAGAAGGCTAGCGCCGCGATAACCAGAATATATGACAGGACCTCGGGAATCATCATTTCGTACAAGTCATGAAAGAAAATCACCAATATCACACCGAGGATTAGAGCAAAGAGCGCCACCTCCACCCAGGCTTGCCACAAGGGCAGAACCGGGTTAGCAAGAATTGTGGCGTAGCCCGATGTAAGCAGGGCGGCCGTGGCAAATTCCACGACTGGATATTGCCAGGAGATTGGTTTGGTGCAGTAACGACACTTGCCACGCAACGTAATATAGCTGACCAGCGGAACCAGGTCGTACCACCCCAGGTTCGTTTTGCACTTTGGGCACTGCGAACGACCCTTCAGAATAGATAGCCAGTCATCAAAACGAAGAATAACGACATTCAGAAATGAGCCGAAGATCAACCCAAAGATAAAAACGATTATCGCCTCCATAAGAATAGATTAGCCTTTCATTCACCGCATTTCAAACATGTAAACCGTCCCTGAAGGCCTGCCCTCTACCAGTTAACGTACAGGTAGAGGGCAGGCCTTAACCTGTGGGGGTTGAAGAAAAATTGGGGTAACAAGAAAAGCCCCCTCTCGGGGCTTTTCTTGCTCCTATCTAATCGATCTGATTTCTTAGTTTCTAATCTTGAATCGAATGCAGGCTACTGCGGACCGAAGAACGTGAACAGCTTATCGTTAACCGCTAGACCATTTCCGAGTCGGTTCATAACAATACTATTTACGGTTACGGTTCCCGCTGATGTTACGGCAAGAACGCCGGTGCTGCTGTCGTTGGTATTAAGCAACTTTACATAGCTAGCCCATGTTTCAGATGGGGCGTTGGTGCTACCCTCTTCGTAACCCGTTGTCTGCGTGCCAAAGTCCCAAGCAGCAGAAGTACCGCCCTGACCAAGATACGCGTTGAGCTCGGCTCCAAGGAGAGCCGCAGTGAAAGCTTCGTCAACGCCATTGTTGGATACAGCATTTTCCGGATAATCAGCTGGGTTGGTCTGGTCCAATGAGTACTGCTCTACCGCACCCGCGAGGGTTCGCAGGTTGCTCTTGTACTTCGTGTCGTTTGCTTTATTTCGGGCACCTGATAGCGACACAATAACGAGCGCCGCTAGGATACCGATGATCGCGATAACGACCAACAGTTCAATAAGGGTAAAACCCTTCATTTTTCTTAATTTCATTATTCCTCCTATTCTTATGATGAGCGTGCTTTGCCGCTGCTTTTAAACAACCAAGCGGCAAGCGAACGCCTGTCATGGCAAGCTTTCGCTTGCCCATCATTTGAGCCTCCGTCGACCACCCCTCCGTATCCACGACTGGTGAAAGCCATTAACTCTAATATTAACCCCCATCCCACTCTTGTCAAGAATCTGTCAAGCCTACTAACGGATTCCGAAAGTTACAAAAGCGCGGCCGGTTAGTGAGGAACCAATTCCTGTGAAGCCTAGGGGTGCGTTTCCAGCTACCCATGTTGGAGTGGCGGTTGGGGCTGCTAGAGACCCGTTTACAGCAGTCGTGGATCCGTCAGCGATGGTGGTTCCTAGCCCTTCGTCCAATCTCCATAACCCCACTAAGTTAGCGATACCGCTAGCGCCGTAAGTACCTAAGCCCAGTTTATAGAGTGCCTCTACTTGAGATCCAATACCAGTGGTTAGATTGGTATTATAAACTCGCAGATCGTCAATTTGCCCCTTGAAGAAGTTACTCGCACCACCCCGAGAACCCAAAAAGATTGCCGTGGCGTTCGTTGGTGGTATTAAATTGTCCGCTGCCGTCACTGCCGTACCATTATTGATGATCAACGAGTCCGATGCTCCATTCTTTATCGCAACAATGTGATGCCATCCGTTATTGCCACCGCTGGTAATATTCGTCGTTCCTGTCGCGGTAACCGTAGTAGCCACACCGTCAAAACGTAAGAATTTCACGCTACTAGTGGCACTATTTATGCGAAAAGCAAACGGATACGCCCCAAGCCCACTCCATTTTTCAACTAATCCAGCGTCATTCACCAGAGCCCCGGAAGGCTTAACCCAGAACGAGACTGTGAAGTTGCCAGCTGGGTTGAAGGCAGCGTTATTAGGTATGCTCGCAAAGTCGTTTGTGCCGTCAAAACTTAGAGCGCTTGAGCTTGTGCCATTGCCCGCATCTACTGCTCCAGCGAGGTTACCCGCATTGGTGGCGTACACACCTGGTCCGCTGGTAATCGGCGCCTCACCAGTAGATTCTAGCTGCCAAGCCTGAGCGAAAGAGGAACCATCGGCCGGACTTGTATATTTTGCCGCATTGCCACTGGAGTAAACCGTACTCTTAACGTATTGAGAGAGAGCGGTGTCTAGCTCGTTACCGCCACTATTTATGTTGAATGTGGTGTTAGTCGCACTCACATAATATTTACTGTTATCAACTTCATACTGAGCTAACGCCTTAGTAATAGCATTCCCATTGGTTTTGAGTTTAGTGTCCCTGGCTTTTTTCTGCGCCCCCTGGACGGAAACAATCGCTAATGTAGCAAGTATTCCAATGATGGCGATCACCATCAGCAACTCGATTAAAGTAAAACCTGCGCCGTGTTGATGCCCGGCGAACGTGCGAACATGTTTAATGTAAGTCTTCATTCTTCCTCCTCCTTATTAGTTGATTATATTCGCAATGCCGTAAATTGGCACGATTATCGAAAAAACCAGAAATGCCACGCCCAAGCCGACAATTACAAAAACGACCGGCTCCACCAGCGCGGTGATATTTTTGATCGATTGGTTGGTTTCCTCCTCGTAGTATGAGGCCAGCTTCTGCAGCACAGCTTCGAGCCGTCCTGTCTGCTCCCCGACTGCGACCATTTGGGTGACAATGGTGGGGAACATTTTGTCGCGCACTAAAGACTGTGAGATAGGCGCGCCGCGTTCAACGTTACGTGCCACTTGCGCTAAGGCCTCTTTGTAAAGTTCATTTTCCATCACCTGCGAGACCGAATCGATCGCCTGAATGATCGGAACACCAGCCTGCATCATCATCCCCAAAATACGGGTGAAACGCGCCATCTCTAAGTTTCGGATTAAAGTGCCGAACACTGGAACTTTTAAAAGTACGGCGTTGAAGGATCGCCGTCCTTCGTTACTGGCCAGATAGCGGGCGACAAGAAAAACCAACACGGCGATAACTCCGATGTAAACCCACCAGTAATTAATTAGGCTATTGGTAATGGCCACGACGGTGCGCGTCGTCCAGGGCAGTACAGCGTTCGACTCGGTGAAAACCTGCTCCAGGGCTGGGACAATTTTGGTCACCATTACAATGCCCACCACGATCATTGCCGCAACGATGAACGCCGGGTAAAGTAGCGCTCCGATGATCCGTCGGGTGAAACCTAGATCGCGTTCTTGTTCGTCGGCCATCAGGTTCATGGTGACATCAAGCTTGCCGGTTGCTTCACCAGCAGCGATGACTGAAGTATACACGCCGTTAAAAACTTTCGGGTGCTTTTTTATGGCGTCAGAAAACTTGTAGCCGTTCTCCAAATCCGTCAGGATCTGGCTCATTACCGCCTGCAGCGTTGGGTTGCTTGTTTGTTCGGTTAACGAACGTACAGCTTGAGAGATTGGCAGGCCCGACTCGAGCATTACCGCCAGCTGTCGGCTGGCAAACGATCTCTCTTTGGTGCTAACTCGACGAAAAACCGCCGAATAGAAATCGTACGTTGTGGCCATTACCAAGCTCCTCGCAAAGCTCGGAAAGTTATCAATTTACAATTAATAATTTTTATTGAATTTTCAATTAAACAATTTTCAAAATTTGAGCATTTGACCTCGTTTGGAAATTGAAAACTGAAAATTGATAATTTGCGAAGCATTAGTACACCATCATCTTAAAGGCTTTGGGATCGATCGCCCAGGCTAACGCGGTATCAATGGTGATTTCGCCTCGGCTCACGAGCTCGGCCAAAACCTTGTCGAGCGCAATCATTCCTTCGGACGCTGAAGTTTGAATGATATTTGGCAGCTGGTGGGTTTTGCCTTCGCGAATGGTGTTACGAACGGCTGAGTTGGCCATCATTATCTCGGTGGCTAGCACTCGCCCGCCCTGAACGCGCGGTAGCAGCCGCTGGCTCACAACGCCCAAGAGGACGTTGGCCAACTGCATTCGTACCTGCTGCTGTTGATGTGGCGGAAAAACGTCAACGATACGATCCGCGGTCTGCGCCGCGGAGTTGGTGTGGAGCGTTGTGAAAACCAAGTGCCCCGTTTCAGCCAGCGTGAGGGCGGCTTCGATAGTTTCCAGATCGCGCATCTCGCCGACCAGAATAACGTTCGGGTCCTCGCGCAAGGCCGAGCGCAACGCTCGAGCAAACGAGTTGGTATCCGACCCAACTTCGCGCTGCTCCACGATCGACTTTTTGTGTTCGAACAGATATTCGATCGGATCTTCAATGGTAATAATGTGCTCGGCCCGTTTCTCGTTAATCGATTGGATTAAGGCCGCGAGCGTCGTTGATTTCCCGTGGCCAGTTGGGCCAGTAATAATAACGAACCCCTGGCTTGGTTCGGTAAAACGCTCCAGAATTGGCGGCACGCCAAGCTCCTCCATAGATTTGATAAGAACAGGAATCAACCGCAAAGCCGCGGAAAGATTTCCCTTTTGATAAAAGGCGTTGGTACGAAAACGCATCTTCCCGTAACCGAACGAAAAGTCGAGCTCTCGACGTTGATGCAGCCGCTCAATCTGTTCGGCGGTCATAATGCTCATCAGTAGCCGCTCGGAGATTTCAGGAGTAACTACCGCAATATCAACCAACGGCAGCATCTTTCCGTCAATACGCAGAATTGGCGATACACCAACTGTTATATGAAGGTCACTGGCTGACTTCTCGATCGCCAGGTCGAGTAGTTTCTTCATTTCGGTTGTCATTGCTTCAGCCATCAGTATTCTCCCCCCTGCATTAAATATAGTTTGTTGTGACCATCTCGTAAAGTTTCCACCCAGCGACGAGGGAACCAATCATCGAATAACCAAATAACCAAATCATCAAAAATGATGCTTACTAGATAATCTTTGAAAATTTGTTGATTTGAGGATTTGATCATTGCCCTAATCATACGCCGGGAACTTCCTTAATTTCCGTCGTCGTCACCCGGATAACTTCGTCAACGGTGGTAATTCCCTTCAATGCCTTTATTAAACCATCTTGTGTCATAGTTATCATCCCCTCCGCGATTGCGGCATGCTTAATTTGCGAAGTTGGCGCCTTGCGGACCGCCAGTTCCTCGATTTTATCGCTCATCGGCAGAACTTCGAAAATTCCAAACCGCCCGGAGTAACCATTATCACATTCTGCGCAACCTGTACCGTGATAAAAAACGAGCTGATCGAGGTCGATGTGGCGCATTTGGGTGGAAGGAATGGCCGCAAGCTCTTTTTTGATGAAAGTAAGGATTGCCGGCGGAATCGTGGTCCGAGCCCGGCATTTGTCGCACACTTTGCGCACTAATCTCTGACCGATAACAGCGTTGACCGAAGAAGTAATAAGGAACGGCTCAACGCCCATGTTGATAAGTCGTGGCAGGGCACCGGCCGCATCGTTGGTGTGAAGGGTGGAAAGCACGAGGTGACCTGTTAAAGCCGCATGGGTAGCCATGGCCGCTGTTTCCAAATCGCGAATCTCCCCCACCATGATAACGTTCGGGTCTTGACGCAAAACCGATCTGAGCCCTTCCGCAAAAGTAAAACCAATCTGGGGTTTAACCTGCGACTGGTTAATTCCCGACAGCTCGTACTCGACCGGATCTTCCAGGGTGATGATGTTAACGCCGGGTTTACTAATGCGGGAGAGAATCGCATACAGTGTCGTTGACTTACCGGATCCGGTTGGGCCGGTAGAGAGAATAACACCGTAAGGCTTGTTGATGTTGGCAATCAGGTTATCAAAGTTGCTTCCCGTTACTCCGAGCTGCTCCAACGTTAAGACACCCGACGATTTATCGAGAAGACGCATCACCACTTTTTCGCCGTGCACCGTCGGTAGCGTCGAAACACGTAAATCCACCTGGCGATGGTCGATTACGACATCGAACCGACCGTCTTGGGGAATTCTTTGCTCGTCAATTTTCATCTTGGAAAGAATTTTGATGCGCGAAGTAAGCGGCGCTAGCAAGAATCCGGGCACGCGGATAACGTCGTGCAAAATACCGTCAATTCGGTAGCGCAAGCGAACCATATTGTCTTGAGCTTCGATATGAACATCGCTCGCTTTCATGCGGATACCCAGAAATAGCATCGCGGCAACGATCTCCGGAATGACACCGGAGCGGAAAACTTTAGCCAGAATCTCTACCGACGTTACTGGTTCTTGAAGCAGTTTGTCGAGATCCTGATCTTCCAGAGTGGACTCTTGCTCTCGAGCGAGACGCTTCAGCTCCTCCGGGGAGTCGCTGGCACTGGGCCGGCTGATGATATCGGCAGAGCTTAGTGAGATTCCCTCGTCAAACTTCATCGTTGAAGGGCGCTCGTCAGGCTGGGTAGATTCTTTTGAGGTCGACTGGGGAATTTCAGTCTTCACTGTGGGTATCTCGATTGGTGAGCTTGGCGGTGGAGAAGGCGGTTGTTCTAACGGTATAACCGGTTTTTCTTCACGGATAACGGGCTGCTCCTTCTCTACTTTGGGTATGGATTTGTCGAGGTCTGTGTACTGCTTCAACGCAGTCTCAAAGCCTTCTACACTTACCGTGTAGCGTTCCACCAGCACCTTGTTGCGAGCCTCGATGTAGTTAATTATTTCACGGACGTGATGATCTTCCGGGTTTACCGCGGCAAGTTTTATTAACGGTAGCTCGTACTCGCCACGCTTGGGTACTTGTTCGAAAACCAGCATCTTGTAGCGACGGGCCACGTCGATCGGGATCTTTCTTAAATCCTCTGACTTTAGAGTTAGGCTAGTTAGATCGATCGGTTTGGCGACCATCTCTACTTGCTTTACTAGGTGTTTGGCTGGTGGGGGAGGTGGCGGTGGTGGAGTCTCTGGTCCCTGCACTTGTGGTGGAGGTGCGGGAGCAGGCGGAATTAATGGTTTCGCTTGGTCATCCAGTTTATTCAGAACCGCTTCGACGTCTTCCGGCAACGTGACGGCCAGGTTTATTTTCAGTCCCCGCTCCCGTCGCAGACCTACCAGAACCTGGGGCGCATTCTGCGCTAAACGCGCCGGGTCACCAATTGCCAAAAACAAATTGAGACCATCAAGCCGATAAACCACGACGCTATAGCGTTTAGCTATTTCCAGAGGTAGCAGCCGAATTGTGTTCGGCGCAATCGGCCGATCAACAAGGCGGATGAACGGTAAACCGTATAGATCGCCAAAAGCTTTGGCGAGCAGCTCCGTGGAAACTAGTTTTTTTTCAAGCAAGTACTGCTCCACTTCGGTCAAGCTCTTACCACCGATGATACTTTCAAAGCCGGGTTTGAGTTGGCCTTTACGAACCAGAATCTCTAAAAGCCGGCGACTTGGGCTACGAACTGCTGATAAAGTGTTTAGAGCCATGCATTAACGGCCCTTGAAAACATCGGTTTTGCCGAGTGACCCACCGCTAACTTCAACTGGCACTCCGCTTGGTACCGTCAGACGGCGAATTTTCTGGTTGATCTCGCTGCTGCCGTCAAAGATTTCGCTCGGAACAGGTTTCAACAATTTGGCTCTCGCTTCAACGTCGGAAGAAGTTGGCAGGTTGGTCACTAGTAGCAGGATGAATCCTAGGATTACTAAAAGTAACAGGCCGATTCCAACAAAAGTTTCTACCCTATCCATAAATCGGTTACCCATTATTTGCCTCCTCCGTAATAAAGCAGCCCCAATTGTAGAGACACATTCAGGTTACCGCTGGCATCGCTAGTAACGGTCTGGGATTTTACAGAAGCCGTTCGAACATTATTATAAATTGCCGTCAAAAACTTCTTCATCGTTTTAAGATTACCGCTAAAAGCCAGCGAAACCGGCACTTGGTTGCCATCGGCCGAACCGATAACCGAACTATTAAGTACAATACCGCTTCGCGCCGCCAGTGATTCGATCATGACCAACACTTCCGGAATTTGGCTCGAGCTCGGGAAGGCCAGGTAGAACGCTTCCAGACTTTTTTCCATGGCGGCACCGCTGGATTTGATTTTCTCGATATCACTCAGACGTTGAACGTAAGACTGATGCTCTTCCCGAACAACTTTGTAACTAAGCGATCGCTCCTTGAACTGATCCATCTGCGGTCGGACGCCGATAAACCACCCGGCAACAGCCAAGAGCAACAGAAAAATACCGTACCGACGTTTATTATTCATTTAGACTCCCCGTTGAAATCGTGCCAGCAATGGAAAAACCAACCAACCTTGAACTTCCTTGGGTCACAAAACCGTTGCTTACCAGAGCCACGTCACTTAGCGGTGTATTTTTGCCGCTCTGCCAGGCCACTAGACCGCGGGCTAGCCCAGAGAGCGACGGCGCAAAGCCATCGGCTCGAAAAGTGCCACCCTCGCTAACAGATATCGTGGAGAACCAAATGTTGCGTGGGGTTACCGCGCCGAGCTTGTCGTAAAAATTACTCCATTTAACTTTGCTACTTAAGGCGCTGTCCAGGGCTTCGTAGCCGTTAAGAACGTCTTCGATTTGGGTGTTAATTTTTTGGTTGGCAACTTGAGCCAATTCGCCCTTCTTACCGTTGAGTTTCTCTGTAGTCGCACTAATTTGCGAACGCTGGAAGGCATTGAGCCCGATCAAGACGATAATCTCGATAACCACAACAAAAAAGATGATACTGCCGAACGTATCAATCACCCGCTTACCAGCGGCAAGCGAAGCGATCTCTCCTGTTTGTCTTGGCGCCTCGGGGCGCGCTTGAGTTTCCAAATCCCCTCCTTTTACTCTGTTATATCTACAATACGTGGCAATTATGCAGACGTCAACAGCCCTAAAACGGGTGAAATTCATGCGGGCGAGCCGTTTCTTACGTTGTATCCCTTGCACGACACAATCCACAGCCTCTCACTAGAATACGGGGTAGATCCGAACCATTTTGAAGCAATTACCAAGTTACTGGGGCTCAACTATTTAAGATGGCTCGTACCTTAACAATAACTCCAAAAAACACTATAGTTGCCATATGGGTTTATTCGGCACCAAGAAACCAAAGACAGCAAAACTCTACCTGATTGCTCGAATCTCCAAGGATGCGCACGACTGGAATGAAGAAGTGTGCTCACACTTTAAAGCTCCTATTGAGATATTTATTCCTCATCACCATAATCCCTATAATCTCGAGCACCCGAAAATTCCTCAGCCCGTGGTTAATACTGATATAAATGCGATGCAAGAAGCTCATATCGGTTTTGCTCTGCCGGAATTTGGTAATGACTGCTCATTTGAAACCGGCTGGTTCGCTGGCAAAAACAAGCCACTTGTCTATTTTGTGAACGACCAACTCCACTGGTTGAGAGACTGGATGATTAAGAGCAATCTGACCCGCATTGTCACCAACAATTCGCAAAGCTATAAGACCCTCAAGAGCGACGAGATTCTTCGTGATAAGAAAGTTGTTTTTATTAATAATCTAGATGAGATAAATCAACAGATCCACGAAGTTTACCGAGAACACTATGTTTAAACACTATCTACTTAACCTGCGACCGTACTCTTGGGTAGATTTTATTCTACTGGGTTGGCTAGCTAAGTTCTGGGTGAACAACCAGCTCGGTTTCGAGACAAAAGATTTCTATCTGGCCGCCGCTATCCTGCTACTCTGGGCTTTCTATAATATCCTCCTGGAGCTCGTGAAAGGCTATCAAGAACGAGGAACGATGTCGGTCTTTCCAGCTATAATCGCTTTACTGACCGCCGTAGTACTTGGCTACGTAGGAAACAACACCACTTTAGTTTGGGTTGTGATCTCAACGGTTTTCGTCGTCGCTTATCTATTGAAAGAACGGGTTCGATTCTTTGGGCAGATAAATAACCTTGTTCGCGGCTTGATTCAGGCCTCTTACCTACTCTTTGCAATTGCGTTTTATAACGCCCCGCTAACGGGCGAGATTTGGTGGCTGGCTGGGGCAATTGTGTCATTAATTTTTGCCCGCAGCTTGGTCGGTGATATCCGTGACGTCAAACATGACGCCAAAATCAACAAACAGACCTTGCCAGTTGTGTTAGGAATACCGATCGCAAAAACTCTCAGCACGGTGGCGATTCTTGTAACGATTCTGGTTACAACTTTAGTCCTTAACGTCACTTGGGCGGTAACTTTGCCGCTCTGGCTTTTTGCTCTGGCAGTTATTCTCTATCGTAACGGCTATGTCTTGCATCAATTGTCAGTTCTAACGACTTCAGCTTTCGCCGTAAACTTGATTTTTGTCTTTACCGGCCAAGATTTGGTAATCATTAATCTCGTCTATGTTGGAATTTTCCTGAACCAGATCTACTACCCGCTTTTAAGCCGGAAATCTAACCCAACATTCGTTCAGACATAATTGGCAGGCATCGTACGAAAATATTCGCCCCCGAGCTCAAGGGGGATACGGACCAATCACTCAAAGTAGCTAACCGAGAAACTTCGCGAATTCAATAAAGTCAGCGTGGGCTAGGTCGTTTTGCCTTTCGCCGGTAACTTTATAGCCAAGGGATTTGTAAAAATCGGCCGCTTTCCAGTCTCTGCCGGTGATGAGGAAAATTTTGTGGGCACCTTGCTTCGTGGCAATTTTTTCCGCTTCATGCATCAGCTTTTTGCCGATCCCCTGCCCGCGCTTTTCGTGCGAGACCAAAACATCGCTGACGGTACAAACTCCGGCTCGGATTTTCATCTGCAAAATCCCCCAGATCGTGCCGTCTTGTTCGGCCTTTAAGAAGTAATGTTTAGCCTTAAACTCAACATCATCCCTACCGTAGTGCTCAACATCGGCAATCGGCCATTCAGTTCCTTCGAATTCCTCGATAGCTATTGTTTTTCTTCGAACGATGGAGATCTTCATGAGTGGCTAAACTAGCTTGTCCCAACTTGAGTGCGGCATATGATAGCCCAGCTTTTCGAGGGCTCGCTGCATCGGCTTATTGTAAGTGTAAACCCGGGTTTGAATTCTTTTTATTCCTCGCTCTTTAGCCACTTTCTCGACTTCCTTAATCAGAGCCCCAATAATTCCCTGGCCCCGAAATTCAGGTGAGACGTACGCATCATCTAGGTAAAGAATCTTGTTGTCTTTATAGAAATGAGGGATTTCTTGAATGTCAGCTCTTTGCACGCCAGCGAATTTCCCGTCAACTTCTGCCACAAAAACGAACGTCTTATCGCTTTCGAAGGCGTCTTTATAATATGACTCGACACCAACGTTCCGCATCTGTTCTTCGTCCAGAAGCGTGGGCTCGCGTCTGGCATGTTCTGTCCAAGAATCGATTAGGCCAGATTTAATGGCAGCTAAATCACTTGGCTTTGCTTTTCTAGTCTGAAAAGAATTCTTCGCAGATTCGTTCATTTCGCAGGCTTTCCATTATTGGTTGGGATTATTTTGACTTCGTCAGCGTTAATAACCACAGCCTGCTCGTCTGTTATCTCAATAGTTTGAAATTCACCGTCCGAAAAGAGTTCTTTAATTTGCCTGGTAGGTTCGCCAAATCTAGAATGGCCCCAATGAGGGATGATTACCTTGTCCGTGAGACTTAAGCCACCTTCAATAAGTTCCGGCGCTTTCTCTGGTTCGTCAGCAAGATCAAAATGCTTCAAAGTTGGTCCAGCTACAATTGCCCCCGCACTGCCCCCGCCGTAAACGGTTCCACTTTCGAGTAGCGACCTAATAACTTGGTCGAATCCGGATTTCTTCAAAACCCAACGAAGATAATAAGCATTGCCGCCGCCTAGCCAGATTACATCGAATCCTTGTAACGCCTGTCTTACTTCCTCTGGGCCGTTAAACTTGTTTAAGTCGACCCGGGTAATTTGTACGCCGGTTTCTTTTAGCATCGAGCGGTCTCGCTCTATAAAACTCTTCCGCTCTTCGGGGTAGACGTCCGCAGCGTTTTCAATTAGTGCCAGCCGTATTTCACTTGCGGGCTTACCAACCAAGCTTAGGAACTCAACGGTTTGGGACTTAGGAACAGCCAGAGAAGAGAGAAAAAGTTTCATTTGTACTCCATTAGGTGTTCACTGCGTACTGATTATACCCGGGTTCATTCACTTCGTTCATTGAATTACTGAAGCTGAACGCCTTTAGCACTCATAATCTCCCAGTCGCCTGACTCGTCGGAAAGATAAACATAAGAACAGTCACCAATTTTTCCTAATTCACCCTTACCTAGTATGTCACGGAAAATACACCGAATGGGACCAGCGTGTGTCACAACAGCCGCTGTTTCGTAAGTAGGGTCTGTAATTTGATCCCAGGCCTCTTCGACTCGGCTGCTAAAATCCCCGTAGGAATCGCCACCCGGCAATGTATTGTTCCGGTCTTCGAGCAAATGAACTATATCAGCGTGTTTTTGAAACGCTTCTTCCTTCGTCATTCCGGTCAGAATGCCGTAAAAGTTACGTTCCTTCACCCCAGGAAGCGTGACTACTTTACAGCGATGTTTGTCGCATAGTTTGCTTGTAGTAAGTCGAGCTCGCGTTAATGGACTCGAGTAGATTACCTCGATACCTAGGTCCTTAAGTTCTTCTGCGAGTTGTTCCGCCTGCTTTAAGCCTTCTTCAGTTAGTGAATCGTCGTAATCGCCGCCGTAACGGTTCTCTAGATCTCCAGTAGTTTCTCCGTGACGTATAAGATAAATCTTCATTCTGGTATGTGCTCTAACCCAACAAGTTCTTTAGATAGTTTAAACTCCCAATGTCCATTATCCCCATAGACTTCCTCTAATATTCTCTGCACTAGCCGACTTAGTATAGAAAAATCGTGAGGAAAGTAGTTTGCCTCATAGTTAGGGTTAGGATACTTGAATCCACCCGACCCAGAGTAATAAGGATCCCAAAAGTCGATGGCCTTTTTTTCACGCTCAGTAAAATTGAAGTAATTTGCACACTTTACCCTGAGGTTCTTAAGTTCGTGCCCAATCAATAATGATTTAGTGTTTTTCATTATCAGACCCTTTAGGCTCAACTCTAGACTGAAAAGCAAGTTCCAGAAACTAACTATATGACCATACGCGTGACGGTTCTCGTCTAATTGCTGAGACGCGTTCCAAAAGCCGTAAGAATTATTTGCGTAAGCAAGAAAAGGCTCGTCTTGAAACATTTTGCAGGGGTGACAGGGATTGAACCTGCGGCCTCTTGTTTTGGAGACAAGCGCTCTACCAACTGAGCTACACCCCTATATGGTCAAGTTTACTAAACCTTCTTCGAGAAGTCGATCAGGGCGATGCCGAGCTCGAGCGAAACATCGTGAATTCTTTGTTCGCGGTAAAATTCGCCAAAGACAATTTTTTTGATGCCGGCGTTGGCCAGTAGTTTAAAGCAGTCCCAGCACGGGCTGGCGTTAATGTAGAGTGTAGCTCCTTCGATTGAAACTCCGTTGCGGGCGGCCTGAACGATCGCATTTGTTTCAGCGTGCACAGTGCGGATGCAGTGATCGTTAACGATCTCGTGCCCAACTTCGTCGCAGTGCGCCAAGCCACGAATTGAACCGTTATACCCGGTGGTAAGAATCATTTTGTCGCGCACCAGCACCGCTCCAACATTTTTACGATCGCATGTTGATCTAGTAGCCACCTCTCGGGCAATTGCCATGAAATACTCGTCCCAACTCGCCCTTTTATTTTTGTCTTTAGTTGTTGCCATTCAAAATCTGTTGTACTGCATTTTTCAACTCCACAACAGTACTGGTGTTACTAATCGTGTAGTCGGCCATCGCGATCGGCCCGGCTTTGTGAAGATTTTCGATTTCGGCAGAGTCACGACTTTGGGCTTCCGCATTGGTGAGCGGACGAACGGGACGGCTGGCAAGTCTTTCGTAGCGCAGAACTGGTGGAGAGTAAACGGCCACAACTTCCATCGTAGGAAACTTTTCTTTCAGAGCTGTGTATTCTTCCCAGGAGTATAAGCCGTCAATAACCACATCACCTTTTGATATTTCGACCTCGATTTTGGGAATATTCAATTTTGCATAGGCGCTCATGCCGTGCTCGGCGCGCAATTTTTCGCGCATCATTCGCTCGTTAGCTTCGTTTACTTCAAGCTTTTCTTCGTTGAGTTTCTCCAGAGTTAGGCTACCAAAATAAATCTTAGCGAAACCAGCCCCTTCAAATTCACTAACTACTTCTGACTTACCGGAACCTGTTAAACCAACAACGGCGACGAGACGAAACATCCTCCAAATGTAGGTCATTCAACTTGGTCTTGCAAATAGGAACGAAATGCCCCATAAGAAGTTGAGCGCTGTTTCTGCGGTTAATCACCGCCCCTGTCCTGCGAAGGGCTTTTTAATTAAATTCACCCTTCGCGTCCGGAGACACGAAGGGTGCGATAGTTGCCGTGGCTTATTCCGGCTCGGCCAAGCCCTCCTTGATCAGCCCTCTTGTTTGAGGATATTGCTGATACCAGAGTTCGAGGATGCAACGGAAGTGGTCGGCGTAGCGATAGTGCGCGCCCGGACCGGTCCGTAGCTCCCAAGTGTAGATGGCTTTGTTGCCGGTGGTCGTTTGTTCGAAAGGGAACTGCGTCCCAAGCAACAGCCAGTACGCATAGGTCGGGTCACCGGCCTTGAGCAGCTTGGCTGCCTGTCTGGTAGATGAAACACCGACTTCATGAAGCTCGGTGATGATCTTCAGAGTCTCCGGGTCGTCTTGACACTGGTCGAGAGCACAATAGAATCCAAGAGGTGTCTGTGGGCAGAACTTCTCGCCCGTCCGATGCCGGTTGAAGTCCCGGATTTCTCCAAGGGTAACGGCGTCGACACCGTATCTGACTGACATCCTCCTAATCGCTCGACCAAATGGACCGTAGCGATTATTGTGATGTTTGAGCGCCTTGACGACATCTTCCTCGGTCGTACCTCGAGCAGGCATGATATCGAGATAAGGAGTCGGGTAGACCTCCAGGAGATCACTGGGATTACCGAGACTCTCCCGATCTTCATCAAACTCGTCCCAGATCTGATCCACGGTTTCGTCATCGTAGACGGCATGTTTCAACAAGCGCGGGATGACGAGGTTGAGCTCTTCCATGATCATTGCGCCGAGCTGCTGGGCTTCAGAGAGCATATGTGAGTGGAGATACCGACAGAGCTTAGCCCATTCACGCGCCGGCATGATCATCATGACGTTGGTTCCCATGCCGGTCGGCACGAAGTAGCGCGATCGATCGAAACCGTAGTTCCGCTTCATCCGAGCTACGGCGGCGATCGATTTATCGTCAGTCGCCTCTAGCAAACTCGTTGGGATGCGAGCAAGCTGCGGGGTTTCATCGAGTCGGTGCTCCCAACAAGCCAAGGCTTGATGGTAAGCACTGAAGGCACGCTCATTGTATTCGGACCATTCGGCACGAAGCTCTTCGGGAATCCCCAGCGTTTGCGGATCGATCAAACCCTCTCGATTCATCAGGATAAACCGAGTCGATGACTCCTGCCCTCCCACTACTTGGCAAATGGCCCAGAGCAGATAGACAAGGTATTGCGACGCGCCGTCGATGAATATCGCCACTGGCGACATATCGGTAATGCTTTGATGTCCGTAGTCGATCATCCTGAAGATGCCGTCCACGGATTTGTCCAGATTGTTCCAGTCGATTTTGGCCAAGATTGCATCCAAGCCTTCGTTATTGCGGGAATATCGCGCACCGCTGGCAGCCAATAGCTCGGGGGTAAGCGAAGGCCTACCGGCCTGCGTAGCCGCCTCAGTCGGACAGATGGAAACGAGTGTAGCTTTTAATCTCAAAATGAACTCCTATACTGGCTGATATGCCAATGTACGTAGCAAGATTGCTAATACTAGCAACATAGAGATAAAAATATTTTATACAAGCAAACTACCGGCTCTTACTGCGGTTTGCCCGGATTTCAGCGATGATTACTTTCCTTCTTTGTGCGGTTGAACTTTTTTGCAGAGCTTGCAGAACTTCTTCAATTCCACCCGAGTGGTGGTGTTGGTTTTGTTCTTTTCGGAGTGGTAATTACAAGTCTTACAAACTGTGCACTCCATTTTGATCTGTTCGCGCGCTGATTTTTTTGCCATTTAATTTTACCTTTCTGAGCCAAGAACGGGGATCGAACCCGTGACCTCGTCATTACCAATGACGTGCTCTACCAACTGAGCTATCTTGGCAAGCTGTTGAGAAATAATCTTACGAAGCTTGGTGTTATTGAATTGTACCGTAACCACACCATACCGCGCCTTCCGTTTATAAGTCCCCTTTGACTGGGAGGGCGAGAAAACAGGCTTCGAGAATTGCCTCCTATCAATTCTAAGTGATTTACACCAAAAATCCAATGATTCGTTGACATTATTGTCGTGGAAGAGCTGAAGACTAAAATGTAAAGTATCCTTTTTCAGGGAATAAAAGTGACACAAAAAGTTAATGAACTGCGCTAACAATTCTGGGTCGGTGTTCCCAAGCCTGATCGCACAGGTTGACGCTTTTGTCCCCTCCCCCCAATAGAGTCCTAGTCCGAGTCCATATAAGACGCCCTCATCTACTGAACCAGGCTTACGCAGTACAAAAGGATCCCCGTTCGGGTTTTTCTTTACATAAGTTGCTTCCGATTGAGAACGACGCACTAGTTGAAACTTGTCCATCCAGTAATTCACTTTATGTACTGAACAGCCAAGACTCTCGCCAATCTCAAAGGAGGACTTCCGCTTGGAGTAGTAGAGATCTTTTAGTAAGTCTTCTGGGATCATATTGGTTACCCTACTACATATTAGTACGAAGCTCTATTGGTAGTCAATGGTGGTCAAGAAGTGCTGAGGGTAGGAAGCCTCCGCCCTTCGGGCTCCGGAAAGCTCCTTCGCTTGCGCTTCGTCGCTAGCGCACCTCCTGCCTTGCGGCAGCGGTTCGACCCTCAATACTAATTCCACATTGGCACAAGTGCCAAACTGGAATTAGTGCTGGGGGTAGGATTCGAACCTACGAAGGCCGGAGCCAGCAGATTTACAGTCTGCCCTCGTTGACCACTTGAGTACCCCAGCAAATCTTCCATAATAATGTGCCGAGCCGCCTGTCGGATTCGGACCGACGACCTGATGCTTACAAAGCAACTGCTCTACCACTGAGCTAAGGCGGCATTAACCATCAAATTTTACCATTCTTTGTCTAGGCAATCTAGCCGAAAGCTGTCATTTTAGCTCTTGATTTGACAGCTATCAACTCTCGGCAAATTAGATCACGCCCCGGAACTAGCTGAAAGCTGACAGCCGTTAGCAACGACAAAGTCGTTGCGAGCCGTTCGCTGCCCGAAGGCCTTACTTGCTTTCGAGCAGTTGCTCAAGGAATTGGCGGTATTTAGCTGTCACCGGGTCGAGTGAGATCGCTTCGCGAACACTGGCAATAGCCTTTTGTTTGTCCTTGTTACCCCAGTAAGCGAGCGACAAATTATAATGACGGCCGGGATTGTACTTATCCAGCTTGACCGCGACTTTCAGTGATTCGATCGCGTCATTGTAATTCTTCTCGTGAAGATAGATCACCCCAAGACGGGCGTAAATTCGCGGATCGCTCGGCTTGGCCGCGGCCGCCTTGAGGAAAAAACGCTCTGCTTCTTGGTATTTTTCAGCCTTGAAAAGAGCATCGCCTTCGTCAAAATTGGAGAAGAGCTCTGGCTTTTCGTCCAGACTTTCTTCCTGCCAGAAACCGTTCGCGGGAATCTTTGCCTCGGCTGGTTTGGCTCTATCGTCCCCGAGACGCTGGAAACCAGTTGCCCGACGGGCGCGTTGCGCGACCAGGTTGCCGGTTTTTGCTCCGAATTTAACTAGTAACTGGCCGAACCGTATTGCCAGAGATGCCAGCTGTTCCATCCATGCCGCCGACAAGTTGGCGCGGCGAAGGATAAGAACTACGAGGAGGGCTAAGGCGAGAAAGAAAATTATTTGAGCAAGCATTGTCTCCTTATTATATTAACTGCCCAACCAGTGCAAGAGCGGTAATTATTACAGCTTCGAGCGATTAATGCCAGTTTAACCTCAGATAGTCTACTGTCAGCTTCAAATTTGCGTTATTTTTCAACCGAGTTATTACCTTGGTTAGAGTCTCTATTCGCTGCGGCGCTTGAGCATTGTACGAACTCAGCAGCTCGTGTCGCTGGCTCTCCAGCTCGCTAGATAGTAACTCGATTAACGTCTCACGCGACGAACAGGCCGCCAGCTGCCTCTCTAATTCTTGCGGGCTCGATTGCAGCCGTTCACCGTTCTGGAGGATGGCCGCAGAGCTTTCCGCGTCGAGTTGGTGCAACCGGGAAGTAATCGTCGGGAGAAGCTTTGAGGGGTTGGAGACAAGCAAGAAAATCGCCAACGATTCGTTCGGTTCTTCAAGCAGTTTTAGTAAAGTACTCTGACAGATCTCGTCTAGCTCTTCGGCTCGCTCTATAATCAACACTCGCCTATCTCCCAACGACCGTTGGGAAACCTGCGCGATAATCAAACGTAGCTCACCAACTTTAATCGTCGCACCATCAATAGTCAGCCGATCGATCTGAGCCACGCTCTTCAACCGAGCCAGCAGGTTATTCAGCGTCTCTCTAACAAGGTAGGCTTTACTTTCAAGCATCGCTTGGAATATTAATCGTTTTCCGCCTCAGTAGCCAGACCACTTTAGTGCTTGTCTTTCGCTACTCGCTCTGTTACCATCCAACAGATGGCATCCATCTTTGAAGACAAAAAATTGAAGTGCAAGGACTGCACAGCAGAGTTCACTTGGACCGCCGGTGAACAGGAGTTTTTCTCCAAAAAAGGTTTCACCAACAAGCCAGCTCGTTGTAAGGACTGTCGGTTAAAAAACCGGACTAAAGTTGAAGCTGAGTACTATAAGGTTACTTGCGCCCAGTGCAAGCAGGTAGGTGAAGTACTGTTCAAGCCCAACAATCCGGAAACAGAAATCTTCTGCAAAAATTGTTTCGAAAAGAAGTTTCTTCAACCAGTCTAAATTTAAACAGCAAAGCGATTAAATAATCATCTAATCTTCAAATAATCTAATAATCGAATAGATTATTAGGAAATTCGGATACTTAGTAATCCTTCGGTGATTCGGAGATTGGGTTATTTGATGATTGCGAATAAAACTTCAGGCTTTCGCTGGAGTTTTCTTCGCCAAAGTTCTTCGGCAGCGTGAGCAGATCAAAACGCCGTCGAATTTCTGTAAATTCGGTTTTACCAAACGACTAGTCCGGTGCAAAGATTTAGGGCGGTTATAACTAACCTGAGGTGATTTTCCGCATAGCTGGCAGGAATCGATTTTTTTCATTGTTTAATATCGCCTTGAATTGCGACTGATTAATCATATACTGAAAAATATGGCTATTCAAGGGTCCAGCCTGTTACTTACGGTCGTGCTGATTGCGATAATCTTAATAAGTTTGTCTGTTCATGAATTCGCTCACGCTTTTATTGCCAACTTGTTTGGCGACCCGACAGCTAAACATGAAGGGCGGCTAACTATTAATCCAGCTGCCCACTGGGATCCGATCGGCACAACAATCCTTGTTGTTTTAATTGCCCTCAATACCCTCGGGCTGGCAACGCTGCCTATTTTTGGTTGGGGCAAGCCGGTGCCAATTAACGAGTCGAACTTCGAAAACCCGCGCTGGCACGGTTTGCAAACGGCTATCGCCGGTCCGATGAGTAATTTCATCTTTGCCCTTCTCCTAGCACTAGTATTAAAATTTACTCATCTGCCAGACGTTGGCGTGGGGATGCTAGTTATTGCTATCTCGATCAATCTCTTCCTGATGTTTTTCAACCTTCTGCCCATTCCGCCGCTAGACGGCTCGAGGATCTTGCGGCTTTTTATGAGTGAGAGGCTCTATTACGCGCTGGCCTCCAATCCCCTTTTTCTGTTTGCGGCAATCTTCCTGGTCATCGGTTTTCTTGGAAATTATCTCCTCTCGGCAACCGAGTATCTGACGCGACTTTTTCTTTCAATATAGCGCTGACTTGTTTTAACCCGGGCAAAAGCTAAAATTAACACTTATCGGGGTGTAGCTTAGTTGGTAAAGCGCATGGCTGGGGGTCATGAGACCGTGGGTTCAAGTCCCGCCACCCCGACAATTTTTACTTAGAAAGGGTAAGTGTGTTAAAAGGAACTAAGAAGTTTCTATGCATCAACAACTCCCCTACAGCTTTATCTTGCTTCCCGGCCCGACCGGCTCTAACGACAGAACGGTCGTAGCAAAAGTTGAAATAATTCCCCGAACAACGGTTATGAGAGGTTTGATCACTTACCTCGATATTGTCGGCTTGCCGTTGGCTGAGAGAGAAGAAGTGGCGGCCGCTATCCACAAGATCGAAACCGATCTTTCACGCAACGAAGGTCTGTCGAGCTCCACCCGTTTTGAGACCGCACTCAAATCGGCGAACGGGCTTCTTGATAGTTTGGCCAACAAGCCCGACGCCGAGCTGTCAATTTTTGTGGCTGTCTTGGAGGGCGAAACTGTCCACTTTTCCGCCGCCGGGGAATGCCGAGCGCTGCTCTGTCGCGATGGCAAAGTAAATGTAATTTTCAAGCCAACTTCTAAGCGGAAAATCCAGTTCACCGCTATCTCCAGCGGTAAAATTATCAAAGATGACTGGCTAATTGTTGGGTCCCAAGACTTAGAGGACCTCATAGACGAATTGCCCGCTTCGGTTTGGCGCCCTTCCGGCAACACTGACGCCTTACTCGCTGGACTAGAGAGCCTCCCTGTCAGCTCCTTTGAGTTGGTATCGGGCTGTCTACTCTCTCCGAGTAATAATCCAGATCAGCGATCTTTTCTGCCGGTTGTTCGACAAGCTTCAAAACAGTTACGAATCCCCCCAATTTCTTTCAAAATTTCGCCCATACTGGCTAAACTACGGCTTCTCTTGCATCGGGCCGAACCGATAACTCGTCGTTACTGGCTAAAAGTGGGCACAATCCGACCGCCCAAGACTCCGTCCATTCGTCTGCGCCTGGGTTGGAAGTGGTTCACTGCCCTACCAGCCCTAGCCCTCGTCGTAGCTATCATCTTTGGGGTAGTACTCGTTGAAAAACGATTGAAGAAAAGTCTGGATACCGGTCCTGCGCCCAAGACCCTGTTGGATTTTACTCAAGATAGTCCAAAAGAAAGTCGCTTAGTAGATTTCGAGAAGCGTTTCTCCGTCGCTGGCTACGAAAAACTGGACCAGGTAGAAAAAAAGTCGCTCAGTAAGGCCCTGGCGGAAGCAAAAATCACCTTGATTGAGCCAGGCGATCCGACCGCCGAGCTGGCGTCGAGCGCAGTTTCATTGAGTGCCACAAAAGATCAACTAACTTTAATCGATCAAAGCGGAACGGTCTGGCGTTACAAAGACAAACTGTTAGCAAAAATTGAGCTTAATCGAAACATCACCGGTGGCACGAGCGCTGTCTGGTTTGGCGAGGATCTGGTTCTCGGCGACAGTAGCGGCAACGTTTGGTTAAAGAAGAAAAAATCTATCACGCCGCGCGCCTTGTTGATGCCGCAGAGTGTGCCAAATGGAAAAAAGTTACTGTTGAATTTTGCCGACAATTTATACCTACTGGACGTTCCGACCGGCAATATCTTCAAAGCCGCGAAATTCATTAAGAGTTTGAATACGCTCACTTCATATTCGAACGCCTCAACGCTAGGTCTGAAAAAGATCGTTGCTTGGGCAATAAACGGGGAGGTGATCGTCCTCGAACAATCGGGCAGTATAAAGAGCTTTCGCTACAATCAATCCGGAAGCGTCAACGCCAAAATAAAAAACGCCTCATCAAGATCACGTCTGACGGCCGACCAAACCACGACCGATATTTATGTCAGTAACGGGAGGACAATTCTGGTTCTGCGCCACAACAAAATTATCAAAACATTCTATCTTGCCCTCGACGAGCCGATCGACGAGATTGCGTGGAAAGCCAATAGTACGCTTTGGTTCACCAGCGATAAACAACTGTTCAGTTTTAACTTCAAGCTTTAGGAGAGCGCATCATCCGCGATGGAGCGCTAATGCCGGTAAGATCCAACACCCGCTTCAGCGTAATACTTGATGCCTTCAGGATTGCCAAACGCGACAGCGTCACCTCCGGCCGTTCACCGACAATCTTCAAATTCTCATAGAACGAGTGGAGATCGGTTGCCAGCAAGGTGGCGTAGTTGGCCAACTTGTGCACCATGAGATCTCCAACAACTTCTTCCACTAAATCGGGAAACTGCAAAATTCTCAGTAACAGCTGTCGCTCAATTGGATGCGTCAGGACAATTGTTTCGGGAACGGCAAACTCTCCATTTTTTGAGTACTCACGGAAGATTGAAGATATGCGAGCGTAAGCGTATTGAAGATAAAATACCGGGTTGCTTAACGAATTTGATTTCGCGACGTCTAGGTCGATTTCTAGCGGCGTCGTGATATCGCGACTGATTAAGAAAAACCGCGCCACATCTAATCCCACCGCCTCGATAACCTCTTGTAGGGTCAGATATGTTCCGGTAAGTTTTGACGGCTTGACCGCTTGGCCCTTTTGCACCAAGCTCACCGGCTGTGTGATTGCCCAATCAACTTGGCCACCCCAGGTGTACTCCCCTCGAAGAACTCCCTCAAGCACTAAATTCAACTGCTTGCTAAAAGTTGCGCCCTCGACGCCCGACACATTTATCAGCCGGTGGTAACCGCGTTGCAGTTTGAAGGAATGGTAGGCAATGTCAGAAGCAAAATAGGTCTCCACGCCAGCGGCCGAGATGAGTACCCGATCTTCGCTGTCGCCGTATCTGGTTGTTGAGAGCCAAGTTGCTCCTTCGGCTTCGTAAACAAGCCCCTTAACCTTCAGTAGCTCTAGGGTCCGCTTGAATACCCCCGTTTGGTAAAGTGACCTTTCCGAAAAGAACTGACGAAAATCGATCCCAGCTTTTTTCAACGTGGGCTTTATCGACTCCTCGAGAATCATCACTGCGGCTTTGCCGCCCGCTTCGTCTGGCTTGGTTTCTTTAATCCGCTTAGATAGTTCGTTGATATAAGCACCCTTAAACTCTGATGGCTTGTCTTTAAGCACAGCGTGCCCCAAAGAAGTTATCTGGTCGCCACGATCGCTGACGAAATACTCGCGAGCCACAGCACAGCCGTAGAGCTCCAGGACTCGGGCAATTGTTTCACCAACAAACGCTTCCCGTCCGTTAGATAACGTCAGCGGACCCGTTGGATTAGCAGAGACAAACTCGATTAAGACGCGAATTTCCTTGCCCAAATCACTACGTCCAAAAGCTTCCGGATAACGGATTATCTCGCCCACTACTTCCAAAAGATGGCTATCGGTAATCGTAAAATTAATGAATCCTGGCGTAGTTACCGAGACGTTACGAAAAATTTTTGAGCCTTCTAGCTCTTGGACTATTTTTTGAGCGATCGCTACCGCCGAACCGCCTTGTTGGGCAGCACAGAGCAAGGCAACGTTCGACGAAAAATCGCCGAACATTTTGTGACGGGCCGGCTCAATTACAAAACGTGGCGGTTCGGCGCTAAAAGCTTTCCGATACGCCTGACGTATAGTTTGATGAAGCTCACCAAAAATCATCTCATACCTCCATTCACAAACGATATTCCGAATTCAAAACCCATTTTACTTCTACTAATACTCCTATAATTATGCAACTGCTGGTGACTTAGGTAGCGGTTAGTCGCCAATAACGAAATTATACCCTTCCGGGTAAGACACGCCGCCGTAGGTACTGACCCAAATCGTACTCATTCTAGCAAAATCGTCGAGCTCTTGGGAAGAGGACGTCTTCTCCAGACGAGCAGTAATCCTAAAGTGTTTGGCTTTAATTACACCTGTTGGTGGCTGTTGAGATAGGTTAAAGACGTAGGGATGGGTTGCGCCTTGGGTAGGATCGGTCGGAATTGTGGTCATAAATTCGCTAAAAGCGCCGCAGTCGTTGACGTTGTTGGTAAGATCGGTCACCGGTAGCCACTGGGAGAGGTTGCCACCAAATATCGGCCGGCCAGGATAGTAACCGATGTCGCTTAAGTCATCGCAAGTTTTGACGTCGTGCCGAGCCCGAAAGGCAATACTTAACGACGTCAGATCAGATTTCCTGATCGTATCGCGCGCGGCGCGTCTGGCCTGAGTAAATACATACATCGATAAGCTGGCTAAGATGCCAATTATAGCCACCACCACCAACGCCTCTAAAAGAGTAAAACCTTTCTTCATATTTATATTGTGGAAAAATTAGCCGAATTAAGCAATTAACGTCGGCGTGATAGGCGGCGAAAAGTGTGCTTACCAACCTTCAGCAACCGTTGCTTACTGAGTTCGATTTGTTCGGTTGGGCTTGTCTGACGCTCGCCATCTAATTCAATCGCCCCCTGCTCTACTAACCGCACCGCGTGCGAACGGCTACACCCAACTGCGTCAACAACCGCTTGAATCAATGCCACCTTTCCTTCGCTATAACTCTGCTCGGCGGCGATATTATCGGTCACCCGGCGATTTTGGAACGTTTCTTTAAATGATTCCGCTGCTTGGTTGGCCGCCGAGACGCCATGATAACGTTCGATAATCTTCTTAGCAACTTCCTGTTTGCGGTCTCGTGGATGCTCTGGAAGGGTTTTAATTTCGTTTGGATCGAGAAATGCTACTAAATCTGCGTATTGGTCCGTAAGATTATCGGGAATACTCATTAGTTTGCCAAACATTTGATCTGGTGATTCGGCTAACCCCACGTAATTACCCAGAGATTTGCTCATCTTTTGCTCACCGTCTAAGCCAATCAAGGCTTTCATCGCCACAACTTCTTGAGGCAATTGGCCAGACTTTTTCTGGAGTTCACGACCCATCAGCATATTTAGACGCTGATCCCAGCCACCGATCTCCACATCGGCCTTCATGACCACCGAGTCGATGGCCTGAGTAACTGGGTAAAAAAGCTCATGAAGTGCCAAGGAGTGACCGCCTGTCATCCTAGCGGAAAAATCCTCTCGCTCGAGCAGTGTTTGAACGCTAATTTGCATGGCCACTTGAATAAAATCAGCGTAAGAGTACTTAGAGAGCCACTCTGAGTTAAAGCGAATCTTCGTCTTTTTAGGATCAATAATTAGTTTAGCTTGCTCAATATAGGTTTTGAGATTGGATTTAATCTCACGATCGGTCAAAATTGGTCGGGCGCTATTGCGACCGGAAGGGTCACCGATTTTAGTCGTAAAATCACCGATCAGTAGGATCGTCTCGTGGCCAAGCTCTTGGAACTGTCGTAGCTTGTGAAGATTGAGCGCGTGACCGAAGTGAAGGTCGGGTTTGGTCGGATCGACGCCAAACTTAACGATCAATTTCTTGCCGCTCGCTAAACGTTTTGCCAGGCTCGTCTTATCGATAAGCTCTGCGACCCCAACCGATAACAAATCTCGTGTTAACTCCTTCATTGCTACACCCATTATATCTTTGTACAATAGATCAGTCTAAAGATTATGGCAAAAATAAAACTATCCTGGCCTTTACCGAAATTTCGCAGCCCTTTTGCTAACCCGTTAGATATCAAACGCCTACAGCGTCGTCTTTTTAATCGACGCCGACCAAAAATCACCTGGCGTCGGGCACTGAGATTCACTCTCTGGGCGTTCGGGCTGTTCATTCTCTTTGTCGTATTCCTCTTTGCGTGGTTTGCTAAAGACCTGCCGACCCCAGGCAAAATCCGTAACCTTGCTTCGGCCGGTTCAACACGCCTGTTTGATCGCAATATGAAACCGCTTTACACCATATCGGGCGAGAAGAAGCGCATCATCATCGAGAGCAAAGATATACCGGAGGTAGTCCGCGAAGCTACCATCGCTATTGAAGATAAAGATTTTTACAAACACCACGGTATTTATCTACGCGGCGTCGCCCGAGCAGTCGTCTTTGGCGGCCGACGCGGTGGCGGCTCAACCATCACCCAGCAGTTTGTGAAAAACGCCCTTCTCTCCAGCCAGCACAGCCTGGTCCGCAAGGCGAAAGAGGCGATTCTCGCCGTCGAGCTGGAAGCCCTTTATAGCAAAGACGAGATCCTGACGATGTACTTGAATGAGATTCCGTACGGCGGTAATAATTACGGTATCGAGGCGGCCGCTCGTTCATACTTTGGAAAAAGTGCGGCCAAACTGACTATCGCCGAGGCGGCGACGCTCGCCTCGTTGCCGCAGGCCCCAACGACACTGTCGCCCTACGGCTCAAATGTCGATGCTCTACTCGCCAGGCGTAACTACATAATCGGCTTGATGCTCGAGCAAGGGTACATTAACGACAAAGAAGCAAAATCTGCCACTGCCTCAAAAATTAAAGTTGGCCCCAAGCGCGATGATATTACCGCGCCGCACTTTGTCCTCTACGTTAAAGAGTGGCTCGTTAAGTATTTCACCGAAGAGCTGGGCGACGCTCAACTAGCCGAGCAACGCGTGGAAGAGGGCGGATTGACAGTTGTTACCACCTTGGATTTGGAAAAACAGTTAGCTGCTGAAGCGGCTGTGGCTCGATCCAAACCGAACCTTGCTCTGGGCGGAGCGTCCAACGCCGGTTTGGTAAGCATCGATCCGAAACGAGGTGAGATTCTAGCGATGGTCGGCTCAGTCGACTATTTCCAAAAACAGTTCGGCGCCTTTAACGTCACCACGGCCGACCGGCAGCCAGGTAGTAGTTTCAAGCCGATCGTTTACGCCACGGCGTTTAAAGAAAAGTTCAGCCCATCTTCTAACCTTTTCGATCTACGCACAGATTTCGGTTCGTACGTTCCCCAAAACTACGACGGCGGCTTTCGGGGGCCAATTTCTATCCGCAAAGCCCTCGGCAACTCGTTGAATATCCCCGCCGTCAAAGTCCTCTCCCTCATCGGGGTTGATAAAGCTCTCGAGACTGCCCACGATATGGGGATTACTACTTTGAACGACCGAGATCGCTACGGATTGTCGCTGGTGCTGGGCGGCGGCGAAGTTAAGCTAGTCGACCTGACTACGGCCTACGGCGTTTTTGCTAACCAAGGCGTCCTGATGCCCAACACCCCCATCTTGAAGATCACCGACACTAAGGGCAAAGAACTTTACTCGCACGAGAATCCTCGCGCCGGACGTCAGGTTCTCGACCCGCAAATCGCTTATGAAATTACCAGCATCCTTAGCGACGTGGACGCCAAAATGCCCGTTTTTGCCTTCTCTATAGGCAACCTCACCCTCCCCGGACGACCCGCCGCCACAAAAACCGGAACCACCGATGAGTATCGTGATGCCTGGACTATTGGCTATACGCCGCAAATCGTCACCGGCGTTTGGGCTGGTAATAACGACAACACCCCGATGAATAATTTTGGCGGATCCCTAGCGGCGGCCCCAATCTGGCACGATTACATGGCCAAAGTCCACAAAGGACTGCCTGTGAAGAACTTCACCCGGCCGTCTGGAATCAGAGATGTCGTTGTTGATCGACTTTCCAACCGTCTGCCAGTAGACGGTAGCGAACGGGTAAAAGATATTTTTGCTAGCTGGCAGATCCCGACTGAAAACGACAACGTTCACCTGCGATTGCGAGTTTGCAAAGAGAACGGCTTGCTGGCTGACAGTTCGATTCCCGATAGCTTGGCTAGAATGAAAACATTCGTTAGCATTCGCTCCGAACGTCCAGATTACCCCAATTGGGAAGGACCGGTATTAGCCTGGGCACGAAGCCACGGTTTCAATAACCCGCCGCCCACAGCAAACTGCCGAGCTGGTAGTAGCCAGCCCTCCGTTAGCATTACGGCGCCCAGTAACGGGCAAACAGTTTCCGGGGCAATATCTATTAGAGCAAGTGCCTCAGCCCCAAGCGGCGTAAAGAGAGTGGATTTCTCTGTTGATCAGGTGGGAATTAACAGTGACAGTAGCGCTCCGTACCGAGTTTCCTACAACGTCTCATCTCTCTCCAACGGCGATCACACAATCACCGCCACGGTCGTCAGCAAAACCGGCGCCACCTCAACCTCTAGCATCACCATAAAAGTTAGCAACGATACTACGCCGCCGGGTAACGTCAGTAATTTAGTTTGCCTGCCGCAACTGGGCGGCGGTGCCGTCGCGCTGTCTTGGGTAAATCCAGCTGATGCCGACTTAAAGCTGCTGCGAATCTACGTTTTCCTCTTTCCCTCACTTGACCTGCACAGCACCGTGGAAGTTACCGCACCCGGCAATAGCAGCACGATTAGCTCCCTCTCAGCGGGTTCGTATCAATTTACCGTCAAGTCGGTTGACACGACAGGAAATGAGTCGAGCGGTTCCTCTTGTATCGTCACCGTTACTTGAGAAACGATTGGTGAAGTTTTTGCAGAGTACCTGACGTCTCCCAAGTTTGATAGCCAAGTCGTTTGGCTTCCTTCTGGCGCCTCTCAAGTAGTAGCGGCGGCCTAATCTCGCCCAGCAACCCTACTTCACCGAGTAATATTAGTTTATCCGGTGGGGCTTTTTTGTGGTAGCTACTAAGCAGCGCCCCAGCGATCGCCAGATCAACTCCCGGGTCTTTTACCTGGAAACCGCCAACCACATTAAGAAAAACATCGTACTGGCTCATCGGTACTCCCAATCGGTTCTCCAGAACGGCAAGAATGACGTTCAACCGATTTAGCTCGATGCCTTGCGAGGTACGCTTGGGATAGCCAAATGTAGTTCTGGCAGTTAGAGCCTGAACCTCCACCAGAAACGCCCTTGAACCCTCGACGGCTACAGTCAACGCCCTCCCCGGAACGTCGTCGCCTATTAGCGAGGCGAATAGTTTGCCTGGATCGTCAACAGTGGTGAAACCGGCTGATTCCAAATTCCAGATTCCGACCTCATCGGTGGGACCGTAACGATTTTTTTCGCACCTAAGCACCCGCAATCCAGTCTGCCGCTCACCTTCTAGATACAAGACCACGTCAACAAGATGCTCCATAACTTTCGGCCCGGCGATAATCCCCTCTTTCGTAACGTGGCCAACCACCAGAAAAGCGACGTCGGTGTTTTTGGCCATTTGCTGAATGCGCCAGCAGATCTCTCGCACTTGCACTAACGACCCTGGCGTGCCAGCGACTGTCTCGTCAAATAGCGTTTGGATAGAATCTATTACCACCAGGCTGGGCTGAATTTTGTTTACAGCGGCTAAGATTCTCCCCAAGTCGCGTTGGGCCGAAAGCTGTAAAGAAGACTGAGACAGACCCAGTCGCTCCCCGCGCAACCGCAGCTGTTCCAGCGACTCTTCGGCGGAGAAATACACCGCCTTTTCTACCCCGCTAGCTACTTGGAGCAGTAGCGTACTCTTGCCCACCCCAGGACTGCCGCTAATCAGCGTGACAGTGCCGGGTACAATTCCAGGATCATTACTACCCAATACCCGATCGAATTCGGAAACTTTGGTACGAAGACGTTTGATTTTCCCCGTGGGTAATTCTTTGAAACTTGTTACTTCGGCCGGGGACGAATTACTCTCAGTTGCTTCTCGCTCTTTTTCGCTGATTGTATTCCACTGCCCACAGCCGCTACATCGTCCGGCCCATTTTGCCGACTCCAAACCGCAACTCAAACAGATAAAGGCAATTTTATGACGCATTTTCAACGACCTCAATATCATCCCCAGGGGTTCTTATGTCAACCAGCTGAAATTGTACATCTTTGGTACCGTTCCACTCGTTAATCGTCAAATGTCCGATCAGATCAGCGTTATCCGGCAAGTCAGCCTGGCGAAGTCCGAGTGAAAAACCGATAAACGGTAGTTGGCTCTGGCCGAGCGAGAGCGTCCCCTTCAGGTGCTTGCCGTTGCCAACTGTTTTGCCGTTGCGCAGAGTGGCGTTTTCGATAATAAACATGGGACGCCGGTTGCCGAGACCGTGCGGCTCGAGTTTCAGCAAAGACTGCGCTGTGTCCAAACCGAGCTCTTGTTCTTGAATAAAGCAATCGGCCTTCAGAATTGGCTGCCAAACGTTGGAGCCGATCATCGACTTGGCGTGAGCTTTTAGTTCCGTCATAAATTCACCCCAGTTTTGAGTTTTCAGGTCCATTCCCGCCGCTTGCGCGTGACCGCCGTAACCGTCAAGGAGTCGCCCGACGGCGGTTAGGCCATCAAGCAGGTGGTACTGTCCAACAGACCGACCGCTCGCCCGAATACTATCGCCGATCTTGCTACCGATTATTGTTGGGCGCCCGTGCCGCTCAGCCAGACGACCCGCCACAAGCCCGATAACACCTCTTGGCCACGCTTCACCAACAATCCCAATAACAGAATCGTCGTCTCGGTTTTGCTGCTGGAGAATAGCTTCCGCTTCTACCATAACCGAATCAACCAATGCTAAACGCGCGACGTTAGCGCGCTCTATTTCTTCGGCATACTTTATTGCATCGCTCCACTGCTTAGCGACCAACAGCTCGAACGCCGGCCGGTTGTCGGATAGCCGACCAGCGGCGTTAAGACGTGGACCGATAATAAATCCGATACTGCCGGCGGTTACCTTGTCTGGATCTAGCGCTGCTCTGGCGAGAAGCGCTCGCAAACCCAAGCGACGATTTTTCTGCAGAATCTTCAAGCCGTAGTAAACCAGAACTCGATTCTCTCCCGTGAGTTCCATCATATCGGCGACTGTCGATATGGCGACTAGGTCAAGCTGCCATTTCAAGAAACCCTCTGAGATCTGCGGAAAATCGGCCGAAAGCGCTTGGGCAAATTTATAGGCCAGGGCGCAACCACAGAGTCCCGTAAAAGGGTAAGTTGAAGTTGACAGAAATGGATCGATGATCGCCTCGGCGTCGGGAAGTGTCTCCGTTGGAAGGTGATGGTCAAGGATGATCGTTTTCACCCCCATCTTCTTTAGCTCTGCTATCGATTCAACGGCAGTGATCCCGGTATCGACAAGAACAAGGAGCTTGGCAGATTTACCAATTTTTTGGGTTGCTTCAATATTTAAACCGTAGCCCTCAGCTCGTGTCGGCAAAAAAACAGTGCAATGTAAGCCTAGACGTTCGAACAGCTCGTAGAGCAGGGCCGCTCCTGGAGTGCCGTCAGCGTCATAGTCGCCAAAAACGGCAACGGGCCAATTTTCTTTAACTGCTCTTCGCACAATTTCGCGTGCCTTGGCCATGTCCGGCAGTAAGTTCGGGTCGTGCAAACCAGATACGAAATCAGGTTCGAGCGAGCTCGAATTGAACCCTCGCAAGGTCAGAAGATGGTTGATTAGCGTCCCTCGCCGGTTGTGAACTCGCCACTTTGCTTGTTTCATTAGTAGTAGTAAACGTATCCCGGCACCCGTAGATCGACGTTACTAAAAGCAGTCTTCCCTTTTTTGGCAATGACAGCTCGGAGTGTCTTTACTTGCCAGGTGGCTGGAGAGGCAATACTAAACAAAACCTGTGCCTCTCTACCGCCGATCTCGATTATAGCCCCAATTTGGAAAAGAGACTCACCAATGAAATATTCTGTTGGATTAAGGCTGGATTTTCGAAGAAGCGAATCCAATTCAAGATAGGCCTCGACGATCTGGGAGCTCAACACACGATCCCCGGCCTTAGGCGAACTCTTCGCTCTATCGATAACGGTCGGGAGATCCAACGGAGCTTCCGTCGATCGTTCAAAGGCATAGCCCGCTTCATCAACAAACAGCTGCGCTTTCCCATTTTTCCAGGCTAGAACTGGCTTACGATAAGCCACAGTACACTTTAGGATACTGGGTACCCCTCGTCGACAGTTAAGTGATCCGATGCCAGGATCTTCGCGTTGAACATGTCGCTGTAACGCATCTATCTTGGACGAAAAGATCGAAACACCACGGAGAGGCTCTAACTTTGCGCTAATCGATTTGTTAGCACTCCCACTTACGCTGATCTCCTTTATGCGAAAGATCGGCAACCGAGCCAGAAGAAACAACCCAGCAATCAACAGCACTATCCAAAAAACAGGCCGCCATGGAGATGGGCCGCTTTGTTTTGGTTTCGGTGGGAGATAGCTTGAACCAAGCAACTTAACCGAAGAGCGCAGATTACTCACTTTTTTGTCGCTCCGTCATTGTCAGGCCAGTATCCCAAAAGTGACGTTCTAAGTTCAAGCCGCTCGCCTGTCTGTTCAAACGATTGGCTCATCAAAGCTTGTAAGCACTGGAGTATGGCTTCACTGGTAGTCTTTTTCCGCAGATTAAGAACGCTCGGCTGTCTCTCATCAAAACGGAATAGCTCCTGGCAAGTCTTTCTCCATAACATAATATTTGGTTGAAGTTGTGGCAGCGCCCAATGCCCCAGATAGCCGTGCCGACCCACCCTTACGTCTTTTCCCCTAGCTCTCAAGCGCCGTAATATCTCCGGCTGGCCTAGGTAACTTAGCTGAAGTTTGATCGACAGAATCACCAATTGCGGTCTGCAGGGCGATTCTCTCCACTCGTTGGATGAGATCGTGCGGCAACTGATCGCTCCCGGAGAGTCGGCGTAGATTACTGTCAGCTCTCTCACGTAATCCAATATTTTCGACGTGCCACCCACAGCGTTGGTCACAATTGCCCCGGCCACAGTTCCGGGTAGATGGTAGAAATCTTCCAAACCGCCGTAGCCACGCGTCGAAGCCCAGTTAATTATTTCCTTAAATCCGGTCCCTGATTCAACTACAATCTGAGACTGATCGTCGAAAAGCATTCCCGAGGTTCTGTTAACAATCAGTAATCCGGCAAATCCATAATCACTAAACAACGACCCGCTCCCGCCACCGATAACTAGCCAAGGAATCCGGTGACGGCAAGCTGCCTTGACTGCCTCAATGATATCCGTGATCGTACTGGCAACCACTAGCCAGTCCGCAGTTCCGCCAGTACAGCTCGAAAATAGCTCCGAGACGTTGGCGTGGCTGGTGAACCTTTCTCCAAACAATTTACTCAAGTCCTGGGATAAAGTACTACTGGCAGTAGTCGAAGATTTTGTAGACATCGCCCGCCCCCACTAGTAGAACCACGTCACTCTCGCTGACCGTTCCCTTAATATATTTCGCCACTTCCTCGAGGCTAGACCTAAACTCAACATCGGGCCGATTTTCTTTTATTTCACTTAACAGGTCGTTAATCGTCACGTAGCCAGTTTTCTCCCTCGCTGAAGCCCAAATATCTAACAGTATTATGCGATCAGCACCAACAAGACTCTTCGCGAACTCTCGCAAGAACTTACCGGTACGTGAGTAGGTGTGGGGTTGAAAGACAATCGTTATTTTTTTGTCGGGAAATTTGTGGTGCGCCGCAGCAATAACATTCGTGACGGCTGTGGGGTGGTGAGCGTAGTCGTCAATCACTAAAGCCCCGTTCACTTCGCCAAGACGTTCGAACCGCCTCTTGGCACCGACGAATTTCGGCAAAGCTTTCATTATTGCCTTCTGCGTGGCACCAAGTTTGAGAGCCATTACTATGGCGGCGGCGATATTTTGGGCGTTATAAGGACCAGGCAGCGAGGATGTAAACGGTCCCAGCTTCTTCTCGCCCGTTTTGAGAGCGAAACTTATTCCGACTGCATCTTCGGTAAAATCAACAATTTGAAAATCGGCACCGCTATCAAACCCGTACGTTAGACAGACTCGATCCACGAAACGGTTAACCAAACGTCGTACCAGCTGCCAATCGATACAAGCGATAATCGTTCCGTCACGTGGGACTTTGGTAAGTAATTTATAAAACTCCACATAAACGCTTTCGGCGCTGTCAAAGACGTCAGGATGATCAAACTCGATGCTGGTAACAATCACATGCTTTAGTGAAAGATCGAGAAATTTTGGTGTCTTGTCGGCTTCTGATTTTCGATACTCGTCAGCTTCAACAACGAAGAACTTACCATCACCCAAATGGCTGTTACCTTGAAGTCCCGGAACGTCAGGAGCGCCGATGACGTAGCTTGGTGAGAACCCAGATTCCTTCAGCAAGAACGCCAGGATCGAGGAAGTTGTTGTTTTGCCGTGGACTCCGGACACACCGATACCTTCGTACGAACGTAAGAATTCACCCAACAGTTCTGATTGCGTTCTAACTCGTAACCGGCGACGACGCGCCTCTTTAACTTCGGGATTGCTATCTCCATAAGCAGCAGAAACTATGAGGGTCGGATGGCGTCCTTTCAAATTTTCAGCACGGAACCCTTCGAAAACTTCGATCTTGTTTTTGTGCAGTAGCTCATCGGTTGGGAATACCTCTGCCACATCGCTACCAGTGACAATGTACCCAAGCTTTTGCGCCATCACCGCCATACCAGACATCGCCACACCTTTTACACCTACAAAGTGCAGCTCGTTACTCTCCTTCGGTTTTGCCATCTGTGAGAAGGTTAATAATTATTTCAATTGAGTCGTTCTCGTTGAAGTACCCTCGAAGCGCTCCCGCCATTGACGATAGTTTTTCCGGCGTGTGGAGTAGCCCAACAATATCGTGTAAAAACTGCTCCCGGGTGAGCGACTGCTGACGGCTAGCTACCGCTGCCCCAGCGCTTTCCAAAATCAAGGCGTTCTTTGTCTGATGGTCAGCCGCGGCGCTCGGCAGCGGTATCAAGTAAAGTGACTTGGAAAAAAGAGCTGCTTCACAAATTACTGTCATGCTTGCCCGACTTATCACTAGATCGGCCGCCTGATAGTAGTAGGCTAGTTCACGTCCGATAAAGCTCATTGGTTTGTAGGCCGACCTAAGCGCCGGTGGGAGTTTGGCGGCGAGGGCTTTATGAGGAAGATAATCGGTATCGCCAGTACTGTGAATAATATCGGCTTCTTTTAGGAGGCCTACTAAGTTCTCTCGAACCATTTGGTTTATGAACTGCGAACCTTGAATGCCTGCGATAACCACAATCAACGGACGTGATTTTTTGGGTGTAGGAAGTTTGGCCGCTTGGCGCAAATTACGCTTCATCGGTACACCCACTTGAATGTAACGGGGCGAATGCGTTGGGTACATCTCGGGGTCAAACGCTACTAAAACCTTATGAGCGAATCTGGAACATATACGATTGGTCAAGCCCATCACCGAGTCTGATTCGTGAACGATTAATCTTACGCCAAGAAGCTTGGCTGCTAAGCACACTGGCAGAGCCACAAAACCGCCCTTGCTAAATACCGCCAAGGGCCGAACAGAAATGAGCAAGGCGAGCGACTGAAAGAATCCCCAAATAAACCGGAAAATATCAATAATGTTTTGCGCAAATGATGCCAGTGAAAAATGGCGACGCCATTTGCCAGCTGAAATTGCCCGAAACGGCCACTTCTGGGATTCAACAATAGATTTCTCCTTGCCGGAAGCGCTACCTATAAAAACAAACGGAATCTGACGCGCTTGTAGCTCCTCCGCCACAGCTAGCAGCGGAAAAATATGCCCACCGCTTCCACCGCCAACTAGAATAATCGGCCTGCGGCTAGATTTCATCTTTTTTCCCTTGAGGCATTAGTAAGTAATCCTAGCATTGCCAGCGACAGTATGAAACCCCGGGAAATGTAACTCATTTCTTCTCCCGGGAAGCGTTTGTTAACAAGCCAAGCATTGCCAAGGAGACTATAAGCGACGAGCCTCCGTAGCTAATAAATGGCATCGGCACCCCCGTTAGCGGCAAGACATTTAACATTCCCCCCACATTGATCATCATTTGCAGTAAAATCGACGCACTTAGACCTATCGACAGTAGCTGGACAAATCGGCTGTTGGCTTGGTAGAAGATCATTATTCCTCGCCAGGCCAAATAAAAGTACGCTGCTAGGATAAGTCCTGTACGGACAAACCCAAGCTCTTCTCCAATCACGGCGAAAATCGAGTCGGTGTGAGACTGCGGTAGATAGAACTGTTTACTTATCCCCTGGCCAAAACCTACACCCCACCAACCGCCCGAGCCGATGGCAATTAGCGCCTGTTGGCCGTGGTAGGCAGAATCGAGATTCGTGGTGTTTCGATTTAGAAATCCCGTTAATCGCTCGAGTCGATACGACGCGGTATGAATTAGGAGCACGAACGCTACGATTCCCAGTATCACGACCGAAATGTACTGCCAGATATTTGCCCCTGCAGCAAAGAACATTATCATCGCCGTAGCGATTAGAATGAATGCCGTCCCCATGTCTGGTTCAGCTATAACCAAAAGCGTTAGAGCAGTCAGGATTACAAGAAATGGCAATAACCCTTTAATTGGGTCAGTAATGTTCTCACGTTTCGCTGCAAACCAGCCGGCAAAGTAGATTACCAGCAACAGCTTGGCGACCTCCGCACTCTGAAAACTGAAAAACCCCAGATCGACCCAACGGTGCACCCCGGCGATCTTTGGCCCGATGTAAGGGATGAAGACCAGCACCAACAAGACCAAGGTTACCCAGAGCAGCCGCACCCGATTTTCGTAGAGCGATTCTAGGGGAACGCGAAGAAAGTAGAAGAAGGCGACAATTCCCAGCCCCCAGTAGGCCAGTTGTTTGATGAAAAAATAATACGAGTTGCCGTACGTCTGGGCGGCGGATATCTGAGACGACGACAGTATCATCACTAACCCTACTATCGAAAGTATTAGCCCGACAATTGGAATTGAAGTGTC
>MEZX01000002.1:369078-400991 GCA_001774395.1 Candidatus Berkelbacteria bacterium RIFCSPLOWO2_01_FULL_50_28 | reverse complement strand
AGTATTAGCCCGACAATTGGAATTGAAGTGTCAAAGTGACGACGGAGTTTAAACTTTTCCATCGTTTCAGAAAGCTCCTCCGCTACGCTTCGTCGCTATCTTGATTGATAGCTGCGAGCAACTAGTCATGTTTTGAGACTGCTCGCTTAAACTGCTCTCCGCGATCGGAGGCGTTCTTAAACATATCAAAGCTCTTACAGGCTGGGGAGAGAAGGACCACGTCACCGCTTGAGGAAGCTTGAATGGCTTTCTCGACGGCATCGTCAATCAAAGTGGCATCTGTAACATTTCCTCCGAATCCTGCCGCTTGCAAGTTCTCTCTGAGTCGAGCTGCTTCTTGCCCAATGAGGACGATGGTCTTCACTGATGAGTTAGTAACTGCCTCAGCCAACTCTTTAAAGTCAGCACCTATCGAAGCTCCGCCAAGAATCAAAATAATCGGCTGAGTAAAAGCGGTTAGAGCTGCCATCGTCGCCGTTGGGTTTGTCGCGTAAGAGTCGTCGACAAAGGTGACGCCGTCTCTAGTGGCGAACGTTTCCATCCGGTGCGGTAACGGCTGGAAGTTTCGTAGGCCCTGTTCGATCTCGGCACTGTCACAACCAATTTCCCGCGCCACAGCAACGGCAATCGTAGCGTTCAGAAAAATATGATCGCCGCTCAAACCCATCTGTTTTAGGTTAAGTAAAACTTTCTCATCTGCACGTATCTCTCCTGTTGGCGATACAATCAAGTCTGCCAACTTTGTGCCAACACTAATTTGGCGCGCTGAAGAGTCCCGGGCAATTTCGGCCGCCGTCTTGGAATCGGCAGCGTAAACTAGCAAGTCGGTTGGATTCTGGAAAGCGGTGATGTTAGCCTTGGCCGCTTGGTAATGTAAGACCGTCGGGTGGAAGTTTGGGTTAACAGTCGAAACTGGCTGTAAGTGATCCTCGGTCACGGGCAGTACGACAGCGATTTCCGGACTGTTTGTAACGTCTTCTAGCTGAAAACTGGAAAGCTCAACAACGACGTACGATTCTGGTGTTAGCTCGTTATAAATTTCAAACATCGCCCGGCCGATATTGCCTACCACAAAAACCTTTTTCCCGGCTGCTTCCAAAATACAACCGATGAAAGTTGAGGTTGTCCCCTTGCCCTTAGTTCCGGTAACGCCTATTAGGTGGCAAGGTCGCAAGGCCAAAAATAAATCAGTAGGGGAGGTGACAGCTGGTTTTTTGTCGAGGCCCTTGAGGGCTTCGTCTACTGCCGCCGTTGGCATGCCGGCGATCCGGAAGACGTAATCGAACTGGCCGAGGTTGTTTAGGTAGTCCTCGCCAACCGCTAATTCCACACCCTGGTCTTTCAGCTGATCGGTAGCTGCAGTCTCTACCTGATTGCAAACAGTCACCCTTGCTCCGGCTTTCAACAGATGGGGAATAAGGGCGATATTTTCAATCCCCGCCCCAAGCAGCCCAACCTTTTTGTTTGCAAAATCTGCCCAAGTCATGGTCTTCAGTATGCCAGATATGGCGTACTCTTTGTAGGGGTAGGGTGCTCAGAGTTGCGAAGGCCGCACCCTTCCCCTACGACCCCACCCTGGCCACGCTTCGCCTGGCGGCGGGCTTGGTGAAAATCTCCATCAGTCGCCGGAAGGCTCGCGGTCACTGCTTGAGATTTTCGGTATTAAGAATGAATAATGCTCGCTGTTTTCGGTGTATCCATATTGACATTTGGCATTTAACATGCTAAAATTGCTGCATCGCTTTCGTCAACAAGGAGGACGCGAAATGGCAGTTCGTACCGAGTTCGAGGAGTACCTCGACCCAACCAGCCTTACCAACATCTTTCCTCGCGTTGTTGCGGCGGAGATCCTAGCGGAAGTGGCGACTTACGGAGAATCTGGGAATTCCCATGATATCCCACCGTACCTCGTCGGCCGGGCGATTAGTCGCTTGGCCTTCAACTACCGCTCCGCCGAGCAGAATGATCCGGCTCTGGTCCAGAAAGAAATCTTCGCAGATTTCTTGGAGGGACTTGAAGGAGTTCCAAGGACAAGACCGAATCTCTAAGCGAGGGCAAACCACCCCCAAGAAGACCTCAGCGCCCATCCGCACCGAGGTCTTTTTCTTTTGTCTAAAAAACCGAAAACCGGCGACTGCCACAGCGATTTTGAGGCATTGCGAGAAATCGGAGCGCAGCGAGATCCTTCCGGTGGCGAGGAGCCGGTTTTCTCCACACCTCTGTGAGAAGCGTGACAGGGTATGGGGTGTGGGGACCTAGGGACGGTCTTCGTGCTTCGATGGGCTCAGCACTATGAGCAAAGTCGAATGGCAATTTAAGTCCCTGGTCCCCACGAAAAAATTGTGCGATTGTCGCACAAAAAAATCCCCCGCCGAAGGCGGGAAATGAAATCTAAATTTAGAACTACCTATCGACTTACGATAAACACAAACAATCCCATGATCGCCGAGACGGCGGAGATGATCCAGAAACGCATGGTGATTTTTGGTTCTGGCCAGCCTTTGGCTTCAAAGTGATGGTGAATCGGGGCAGACAGGAATACTTTCTTGCCGTGTCGCAACTTCTTTGAAGCAATTTGAATGACCGCCGAAAGCCCTTCGATATACGGCACTAAAGCAATAAGCGGCAGCAATACAACTGTATCGGTCAAAAACGCCACTACACCAAGCGTCATACCTAAAGCCATCGAACCAGTATCCCCCATAAAGAACCGGGCCGGGTAAACATTGAACCACAGAAACGCTAGCAGTGAACCCATAATCGTCCCGCAGAAAGCTGCCAGCTCAACGTTGCCTTGCAGCAAGGCGATTACGCCAAAGGCGGCAAAAGCGTTCGCCATCACCCCGCCGGCCAAACCGTCTAGACCATCGGTTTCGTTAGAGGCAAAAGTGGTAAAGGCAATCACCGCTACGAACAACGGAATGTACCACGCCCCAATTTCAACCTGTCCGAGGCCGGGAATTGAAATGGCGTTATTGCCAAGCTTAATGTAGAACCAAAGCGCTCCGGCCAGAGCAATAATGACGTAGAGCAGTAGTTTCCAACGGAATCGTAGACCACCGCGGTTTGGACCAACACCAAAGATATTCATCAAATCGTCGGCCGCTCCCACCAAGCCGGTAGAAACGAGAGCGAACAACGGCAACCAGGTTTGGGAGCGCGACAGATTCATTAAAATGGTGATCACCGCGGTTGTGACCCAAATAAGCAAACCGCCCATCGTCGGGGTATTCTCTTTGTGTTTATGCAGGGCATAAAAAATTGGCGCTGATTTTTGGTCAAACCCGGTCTGACGAATTTTCTTGCCTAAACGATTTTTGTAAAGAAATTCTGTGAATAGCGGCGTCCAAAGCACGGCCACCAAAAACGACAGCGAGGCCAGCCAGAAAGTTTTCGCCAGGGCGAACGTCTCGCCTTCAAAAATTGTCATTTGTGTTTTGTAATCGCCTCAATTATTTTATTCATTTTTATGCCATACGAGCCTTTTACCAGTATGCTACCACCGTTGGGCAAATGGTGAAAGATATCCGCCGCCGCCAAGGTCGAATCCGCATAGAAATGTTTTGGTTTGTAATTTTTTGCCAGCTCACCGACGCTGATAATAAGATCTGCTTTCGTCGCGGCAAACTCCCCTACTTCTTGGTGAAGTTTCGCTTCAGTTGAGCCAAGTTCCAACATCGAGCCTAAGATTGCTACCCGCGGTTGTGGCAAATTACCAAGCAGAGTTAACGCTGAGCGCATCGCGGCGGGGCTGGCGTTGTAGGAGTCATCAAGTATCGTCCAGTCACCGACTTTGAATTGGTTCATCCGGTGCGGCGGTCGCCAATTGCCTGACAGTGCTTTTTGCACTGACGTTGGATCGATATTCAAGTACTTCGCCACAGCCTCAGCAAAACTTTCGGCAAGATGTGGCAGATCGGCGTCGACAACGAATAACTTGGCATCACTAGCTTTCCTGTGGCTTTCCAGGAACGGATCGTGAGCGTTCACGAAAATCGCCCCGTCTTTACCGACCCACTTCAAAACACTTTGCTTCTCCGCGACAAGAGCTGCCATCGAGTTGTAATACTGCAAGTGCGCCTCGCCCACAATGGTAATGATTGCCACATCCGGGCGAAGTTGGGAAGCAAGTTTTTCAATATCTCCCGGCCGATCGGCTCCAAGTTCAATTACCAAATATTTTGGCAACGAGTAAACTAGCCCGCAGAATACCGCTCCCAGAAGTAAAAACGGCCACTGCCAAGTAATATGAGTTTTACGAAAATCTAGCTCAAAACCCAAAATCGCCAGCGGCAGGCCGAGCAAACTGTTCAGGTTGCCGTAACCCACCCTAACCGCTTTGGGAAAGGCCGCGCGCAAGACAGCGCCAACGGCGTCTTTGGTTGAAGTTTTAGCGATTGAGCCGGTGATGGCAATAATGAACGGTCGATCTTTTTTTAATCGATACCGCACCACCCACCAAAGAATCTTCACTCGGATGTCTGACATCAGGTTGAGTGTACCAAGTAACGTCGATAGATAAAAGAAACGGATTGAAAAACCTTACGATTTGTTTTATATCAGACAGAGTGCATCTTAATAGGAGTTAACGGCAATGGAATCTAAAGTTATCCTGCTGGATCAAGACGGGGTTGTTGCGGATTTCGAAAGAGGTTTCCTTGCCTGTTGGCAAGAAAGATTTCCGAATCGTCCTCACATCGCTCTGGACCAAAGAACTACTTTTTACCCTCGTGATCAGTATCCTCAAGAGTTCAGGGATGATATTGCGCAATTAGTGGCTGAAGAAGGCTTCTACTTGAACTTGCCACCAATCGAAGGAGCTGTCATCGGAGTAAACCAAATGATCGAATCCGGTCACAATGTCTTCATCTGTACCAGCCCTCTTCTTGCCTATATATACTGTGTACCGGAAAAATACAGCTGGGTGGAGCGTTACTTTGGCGTAGAGATGGTCAAAAATATCATCGTTGCAAAGGATAAAACTCTAATCCATGGAGACTTTCTTGTTGACGATCGCCCTGAAATAAGTGGTGTTACCCATGCAACCTGGGAACACATCGTCTTCGATCAGCCGTTCAATCGACATGTCCTAAACCGTCGTATTCAATGGGACAACTGGCAGTCAATCTTGACACAACCAACTGAGTGAGTTCGACTCCGTCTCAATTCTAGCCCCATCTTGGGGCTAGTGTCTTAACGCAATTGGAAGTAGTTCGCCATCCAGGTAGCAATCTTGCCAAATGTTGGCGCAGCCGAAGACTCGGCAAAATTAACGGTCTTTGGATTATCAAGGCGCACCACCATCACAAACTTAGGTTTGTCGGCGGGGAAAAGGCCAGCAAATGTTCCCACGTGGCGAGTCTTATAGTATCCACCACGAGGATCGGGTACCTGAGCAGTTCCGGTTTTACCCCCAACTTTCACCCCGGCAACCGCCGCCCGCTGACCGTGACCCCTCACAACCACCCCCACCAACATCTTGCGTACTTCGGCGGCGGTTTTAGTACTAATCACCCGGCCGCGAGTTTTGAAATTGAACAGCTCTGCCTTTTCGCCGCTCATTGCTTTTTCGGCTAGATGAGGCGTCACCAAGGTGCCGCCGTTGGCAATTACACTGTAAGCCGTAGCTAATTGGAACAAATTTACCGCTATTCCTTGGCCAAATGCGGCATTGGCCAGTAGCAGATCGTTCCACTCACTGGAGGCCGGCAAATTGCCGGTGGCTTCGCCCACCACGTCAATCCCGCTTTGTCTACCAAAGCCAAATTTGTCGAAATATTTACGCTCGTTTTTCGCACCCAATTTCTTCGAGACCCAGACCATCGCCACGTTGTCAGAGTTCTCGAGCACTTGAGCCATCGTCTCCTGGCCGAACCCATCCCCCAACGCATTGACGATTTTCTTCCCCAAAACTCGGACGCTCGCCCCAAAGTAATTCGAGGTTGTGGGTTTGACTAATTTCAATTCAAGCGCCGCGGCCATCGTGATTGGCTTGAAAACACTACCCGGCTCATACTCGTCGCTGGCGGCTGAGAGCAAGAATTTATACTGATCATCACCTGTCAGCTTTGAGTAATGATTGGGGTCAAATTTCGGCGCACCAGCAACCGCAAGCACCGCACCAGTATTTGGATCCATTACAACCACCTCTCCTGAGTCCGCTTTGTACTCTTTAATCGCACTCTGAAGCTCGGACTCAACAACAAACTGCAAGTTATGATCTAACGTTAAAACCAGATCTTTTCCTTCTGTCGATGTCTTTCCACCAATTAGGTCAATCAGCCTCCCGAGCGAATCCCGTGTAGCAAATTCGAACCCCACTTTTCCCCGTAAAGTTTTATCATAAACCGCTTCGATGCCGTATTTGCCCTCGGCGGAGCTGTCGACAAAACCGATGGCTTGCGGCGCTAAACTCGCCCCCTCCGGGTAAACCCGGACCAGCCGTTTAGTTAGATACACCCCAGCATATTTCTGGGCGGTAATTTTTTCAGCCAGAGTTACTGCCAAGCCTTTGACGACCGGCGGAACGTAAACCTTGTCGTTATCAATCTGCTGCAAAATCTGTCGCGAGCTGACTCCTCTTATGTCCTTACTAAGGAAACGAGCCAGGTTCTCTTTATTCGGTACCTCTCGAGGCGATATCTCCAAATCGTACTGCCACTCGCTGACCGCCAGCGGAAATAGCCCGCCGTCCTTGTCTTTGGCAAAAATTTTCCCCCGTTCGGCTGGTACAACGCGCTCATTGGTTGATTGAGCTTTGGCCGCTTCGGCGTAGCGCTCGTGCTCAATAACCTGCTTCTCAAACAAACGGAAAAAAAGCGCCCCGCCTAAAAGCAGCGCCAGAACAGAAACGACCGCTACACGCCAAGAAGTCGTTTCCCGCATTTTCAAACTATTTCACGACAATGGATTCGGAAGTTTCGCCGATCGGTACGAGACGTTGTGATGCAGCCGATTTTTTCAAGACTTCCAGGGTTTGCAGGCGACTACTTTGCACTTCCAGCGTTGTTAGTTCCTGCTCGATAATGCTCTGGGCATCATTTTCGTTTCTAATCTGCAGAGCCATATCTGAGCCTTGAGCGGTTTGTACGATAAATAGAAGGGAGAACACCCCTAACAGTACAATCACTAAATACTTGGCAGCTGTTGGACCAACGCTAACAACGGTCCCTGTTTTGTAGATTCGTTTTCGGTATGTCGTTGACTGTCTAAGATTCACTTTCCTCCTTAATGATCCCGGCGCGGAGGTGAGCGGAGCGCGAGCTTGGATTGCTCTGCAACTCGTCCTCACTGGGCGCGATTGGTTTTTTTGTAACTAATTCAAAATTATTTTCTCTGAAAAACGATTTAACGATTCTGTCCTCAACCGAATGGAAGGTGATAACGGCCAGCCGACCGTCTTGGCGCAAACATTCCTTGGCGGCGAGAAGCCCGGCCTTCAGGATTTCCAGCTCGCGGTTGACGCTGATCCGGATGGCTTGAAAGATCGGGGCCAAAACCTTGGGGTTCGAGTTACCGATCACTCTCACTAAATCCGTCGTTGTCTTAATCGGGCTGGTTCGCCTGGTTTCAACAATTTTTCGCGCCAGTGTTAGCGAGTAGCGATCCTGAGCCAGCTCGGAGAGCATTCGCGTAATCTCTAACAGGCTAGCTTGACGCAAAAACATAGCGGCCGAGGCGCCCGAGGTTGGGTCAAAGCGCATATCTAGCGGCTCATCACGCGAGAAAGAGAACCCGCGACCGATAGGCTCGCCCGTGGCGCTAAGCTGATCCGACGACATACCCAAGTCTAGGACGATTCCGTCAAACAACTTATTTAGATCTTTCATCTTGTGGTAACTCATCTGGTGGAAAACTAGCCTGCCAGGATAGCGCTCCTCGTACTGTCTGCCTCTTGGCTCGACCATTGGGTCTCGATCAAGGGCGACAACTTTCCCGTCAGGGTAGGATGCCTCCAGCAGGGCCGCACTATGGCCGCCGCCGCCGAACGTTCCGTCAAGATACGTTCCTCCAGATTTAACCGCCAAAGCTGTCTTCATTTCTGCCGTTAAGACACTGCGATGAATCGTTTCGTTTGTCATTATGTTGTTAGGTGCGTTCTAAATGGCCAGTAGGTAGGGGGACTAGATTTCGGTCTTGCCTGTCGGGGATTATGTCTTCCCATCGTTTGAAGGGTTGAGCCACCCAACAGTTCCCTCCCTGAAACCGAGTGATCGACGTCAAGGTTCCAAAACCGAATAATGAAATAAAATTTCACCCTGGTTTTGGAGAGCCCGTTTTAAGTCTCCCCCACCACTGGTCGTCAAATTGATTGGCTGGCAGCTTTCGGCTGTCAGCTTTCGGCCCGATTCTGGAACAGCCGGAATTACTGATAGTTGTTGACTCTTAAAGAATTTAGCTATCCAATCCCAGGCTGACTGCTGATAGCTGACTGCTGATAGCTGCATCGCTAAACTTCCCATTCTGTTAGAGTTTCGGCGATATCGGCAGAGTTTTTCTCGGCGTTTTTAGAGTATTCGGTCCAGGACTTCTTATCCCAAATTTCAACACGGTTATAGACGCCCGTTACTACGGTTTCACCTTCAAGGCCAGCGTATTCACGCAAGTAGCCCGGCAGAAGTGCTCGCCCTAACCTGTCGATCTCTACCTCCATTGCTCCGGAGAGCATTAAACGCGAAAAAGCTCGCGCGTTGGCGGAAGAGACCGGCATATTAGCCAGACGATTAGCCATTAATTCCCACTGACTTTTTGGATACATGAAGAGACAGCCCTCTAAACCCTTGGTAACAATCGCCGACGAGCCTAGTTCCGAGCGAAATTTCGCTGGCACTGAGATCCTGCCCTTGCCGTCTAAACTGTGTTTGTACTCGCCAATTAACATTGTCTACTTTTTTTGTTTTAGGTGTTTCTTTACTTATTAAATCTGTCATATGTTCGGAGCGGTCTGGTCAGTAGGGCTTGCCCCGCACTAGTCGCTCCGTGTCGTAACTGAACGTAGTTCGTTCGACCGGAAGACTCAGTGCGGTGGTTATCCACTCTTCGAGCCTCAGCCTCAGAGCCGAAGGCACGCTTTTCCACTTATCCCCACTTGTTACCACTTCTTCCCACTCCTTCCGCCAAACTACGGTTCTTTGGAGGTCTTGTCAAGCCCCTCGTAAACTCGGGGCTAGAAAGCTCCTTCGAAGCGCACTTCGTCGCTATCAAGCCCCCCATTCTTCCCAGTGAATACCCAGGAAGTAATAATTACCTGGTAAAAAAAGCGGGTGAGAACACCCGCTGACAAAACCTTGGTAAGGGATCACTCTACTCTGGGTGAGGTTGATCGGCTGGTGGCTCTGGTGTCTTACGAGTCACTTCGTCCAGTAACCCACCCAAAGTTCTCCTGATTCTCTCGGACTCCTCATCCTCTGGATCATCTGGCAACGACATATAGAGATCAAGTAGCCTATCCACGAAATCTTTAGGAGCGACAATCTCTTCCGGCGATCCAGACTCTGGCACCTCAGAAGGCTGTTTCAGAAGATCTCGAACCTCCGCTTGCGCATCTTCCTCCTTGTAGTCTGGCGGAAACTTATTGATCTGCTCCTCAATTGCCGATGACAACATAGTAATCTCAATATACTCCACCAATAACAAATAACAATTTTGAATATTTCTTGTTAAGTCCTCACAAAAAATGCTTAAATACAGGTATGGATAAACTGGCTTTCGGTAAATGTGTGCCGTGTGAAGGTGGGACACCGCCAATAAAGGGAGCTCAACTTGAGCAATATAAAAAGAGGCTGGATTCTGAAGCGCCAGGCTGGGAATTAAGAGACGCTAAGCATCTGCAGAAAGACTTTAAGTTTAAAGATTTTCAGTCGGCGTTAGACTTCGTAAATATTGTCGGCACTATCGCCGAAAGTGAAGGCCATCACCCTGTAATCAATTTTGGATGGGGGTTTGCCAAGATACTTCTTTGGACACATGCGATAAATGGGTTGTCTGAAAACGACTTTATCATGGCGGCAAAGATCGATCACACAAAGTAGCGATTAGGGGGCACTTACGTTAATTCGGGATGGCGTTGGAGAAATTCGTCGTATTTTCCTTGCGTGAATTCGAGCTGTTCTCTGTCGTGCTTCAGATCTTTTCCAAATGCAATTCTCGCAGCTTCATCAAGATCAGGTCTCGCCAAAAGTTCGGATGTACGATCAAATGCTGCCTGTAACCTACCGATCTCTATCCGCCAGTCTGCCGCCATCTTTTCGGGCCCACGCAGTATTGATTCGGGTGTAGTTTCCGCTGCTGCTTTCAAAGCATCTGCAATGACCCGTTCTTTGCTAAGTTCTCCACCCGTTACCGGTGACACAAAGGCCTCTGCTGATTGTGCTTCTTCGGGCGATAGACCCTGGCTTTCTTCTATTCCCATTACACCTCTTCTATCATTATTCTTTTCTGTTTCATAGTATCCCGGTCGCGGACGGTGACGGTGCCTTTGGCTTTGCCTTCGACGGATTCGAAATCCTCAGCTTCGCTTCGGTTTCTCATCTCTTTTCTCTCATAAAGTAACTCGTGTTTGTTTCATTGAATCCCTATCTCTTGCTGTTACTTTCTTGTCGTCAAGAGATTCGAAATCAACTGTGTAGCAAATCGGTGTGCCGATTTCGTCCATTCGGCGGTAGCGGCGACCGATCGAACCGGATTCGTCGTAGAAAACATGCTTGCCGGCTGCTCGCAGACTAGCAACTAACTTCTGGCTCATCTTCAACAATTCTGGTTTTTTCACGAGCGGCAACACTGCGGCATCATAAGCAGCAAGCGTTGGAGCAACTTCTAGAACCGTTTCTGGCTCTCCGTCTTCTTTGCGACCTTTTTGGAAGAACTTCCAAGCGTCCAGAAGGATAGCGAGCAGAGCTCGGTCCACACCACCGGCCGGTTCAATCACCCAAGGAACAAACTTCTCCCTGGTCTCCTCGTCAAAAACTGACAGATCTTTGCCGGAGTTTTTCTGGTGTTGAACTAGATCAAAGTTACCGCGGTTGGCGATACCTTCAAGCTCGCCCCAACCCCACGGGAACTTATACTCGATGTCTGTTGTGCCCTTGGAATAGTGGGCAAGTTTGGCTTTCGGATGCTTGAATAGCCGCAGATTCTCTTTTCGGATGCCCAAATCTAAGTACCACTGGAAGCGAGCTTCAACCCAATAATCAAACCACTTGTTGGCTTCTTCTTCGCGTACAAAAAATTCCATCTCCATCTGCTCAAACTCCCGGGTTCGGAAAGTTAGATTCCCTGGGGTGATTTCGTTCCGGAAGCTCTTGCCGATCTGGGCGATGCCAAACGGCACGCGTTGGCGCGACGTTTCTAGAATCTGTTTAAAGTCGATGAAGATACCCTGGCATGTTTCAGGACGAAGGTAGGCGGTGGAGGCGTCGTCCTCGACAGGTCCAACGAAAGTTTTAAACATCACATTGAATTGTTTCGCCTCGCCTACCGGGTTACCCTCGGGGCTTTTCGTTGGGTCATCCAAATCCTCTACGCGATATCTCTTATGGGTCTTCAGATCTTCAACCATCAAATCAGAGAAGTTATCTAAATGTCCCGAAGCCTGCCAGACGGCTGGGTTCAGGATAATTGCGCTGTCTAAACCCACCACATCCTGGCGTTCGTGAACCATCGAGCGCCACCAGGAAGTTTTGAGCCGATTTTTCATCTCCACGCCGACCGGGCCGTAATCGTAGCTAGAACCTAGTCCGCCGTAAATTTCGCTGGACGGGAAAATTACCCCTCGGCGTTTCGCCCAAGCAGTGAATTCGTTCATCTGCGATTCGCTAACCATGATCTAATTCTACCTGAAGGTAGGGAATTTCCAATTACCAATTTTGCAATTTCTAATTAATTCTCAATGAAATAATTTTCAAACATTGAGACATTGAAAAATTTATTGGAAATTGAGAACTGAAAACTGAAAATTCTTTCTATCTACCGATAGAAAGAGAATACCGAGTCTAACATTCCGGCAAGCGGCCCCAAGTAGGTGCTGTAGCTACCGGTACCAAGAAAAAGTATGGCCGAGAGAATAACCAGAACGCCGGCCAGGATTTTTGTTGTCTTTTTGCCCTTCGTAAAGAGCATCAGAATTAACCCGATCAAAAATGCACCCGAGGCGGCAGGCCAGCCGATAGACTTCACCGCAGGCAAAACGCTCTCTGGAATCATCGATTTCAGCAACGGAGTTGCCAGCATCAGTAAAAACACAATCAAGCCAAACACAATTAAGGCTTCGCCGATGGTTCCAAGGCTTCCAGCTCCGCTAACGTCCTCCGCTCCGCTTGACGACGCCGCTAGATCGTCCGCCTTGTCGCTAGCTTCTTTTTCCCGCGCAGAGACCTTGGCATAGATATCATTAATAGCGCCGCTTGACTTCGATTTGGGTCCACTTGTTTCGGCGGGCTTGTTAACAACGGGAATGATGGGAGATGTTGTCGGCTGAGAGGCAAGCACGTCATTGGAAGTTGAGGGTTGCTTTTCGGTGGAAACGGAAGTGCCACTGGTTAATCGGTCAATTTTTGCTTGGAGGGATTGAATCTCACCACTTAGAGTCTCCACCTCTTCCGCTAGATGCTGTTCGGCACCTACCGAGGATGGAGTTGCTGCCACTTTCACGTCAGATTCACTGACGAGGATCGGTGTTTCACCTGAATTCTCAGTTTTGGGCTCTGTTGGGGGTTTATCAGTCGGGACTTCCAACGGTGCCGAAACTAACGAAGAAGAAACATCTGCCACAGAGGGCTGATTGACTGGTACGACCATCGGGGAATCTTGATCTGGCGGGACTACCGGATCCGACGTCGTTTTAGTGGGGTCGGTCGCAGTCGTATCTGTTTTTGGTTCCTCTGTCATTTATCTCCCTCCGTAATAATCTCGTGGCAACGATGTACCTAACCGAGTGACAACTTCATGATGACGCAGTCCACACCACTTGGCAAGCTCGCTCACGTGCACTTCAGCTTTCTGCCCGTTGGGGCCGGTTTGAGATCCTACTAGCACAACTTCTTCCCCGCGCCGGACGTCTAAACCCGTCACATCGATAACAATGAAGTTCATACATATTTTACCCAAAACTTTCACTCGTTGCCCTTGAACCACAACTTCTGCTTTGCCGCTCAAGGCCTGGGAATAGCCCTCGGCATACCCGATGGCAACAACCGCAACTTTCATTTCCCGTGCGGCGATGAACAGATGGTCGTAGCTGACCCCCTCTCCTTTGTCGATCGTTCTCACCTGAACGATTACTGACTTAGCGCGCAAACACGGTTCGAGGCCCGGCAAGATAGTTTCGTCGACACCAGAGAATGCCAACCCTATCCGTACCGCATCAAAGTACCCGTCAGAAAAATCGGCCAAGGCCCCAGAATTCACCAGGTGAACGGGCAGCAGCTCGCAACGAGATTGAATTGTTAGTAGTAGTTCTCTTATTTTCTGTAGCTGTCGTTCGTTAGACGGACGATTTGTAGATTTTATTAAGTGTGAAAAAATTGCTTCGATTCTGATGTGCGGATAGTGGCGTTGGTTTACGAGTAAATCCACCGCCTCGCCGGACGAAACGCCAAGCCGATTAAGACCGGTATCAACCTTGAGATGAACTCTCGCGGTTCGCTCCAAGCGGGCGGCCAATCGTTCGTAGATAGCCGCTAGCTCGTTGTCAAACAAACTAAGGACGTAGCCCTCCTCGATCGCTGAAACAATCTCTTTTGGCTCAAGGTAACCCATAATCAACACCGGCTTCGAGGAAGCCTCTCGCACTTTTCGCGCCTCATCCAGTGAGATAACGGCAAACATCGCAACGTTACCCCCATCAAGCACCCGCGAGATTTCTTTTATCCCCATACCGTAGGCGTCCGCTTTGACCACCGCTATTACCTCAACGCCCGTGCCGACCGAACGCCGCACGATTTCCAGGTTGCGCCGCACGGTGTCTAAATCCACTTCTAACCAGGCTCTCATCGAGCGATGGCTCCGTACTCACTCCAAGGTCGGTTCATCCAGTCGGTGATTTCCCGCAAGAGGATTTCTTCAACCTGCAGAGCGTTTAGGGTTGGTAGATTGACTCTTCGCAACATACTGAAAGGCTTCGTGCGCACAATCGAGAGTAGTTTTATTGAATTAGTCGCCATCGGAATAGTCGGTCCAGCGAACTCTTCATTGCACTTGCCGCAAACTAACCGCCGCTCAGATACGACGAAGGAAGCATCGTCAACGACCGGTTCATTGCAACGAAGACATCGCCAGTTGCTTAAACCCACTCCCAGGTTGTCGGTGAGTTGGCTCAGGTACTTCAGCCAAATGGCGCTCCACTTTTCTTCGCTGTTCAAACGGCTCAACGCCTCCACCGAAACAGCAAAAATCTGTCGATTTGGGACGTCTTCTAAGACTAATCGTTCAACTAACTTTGTAATTGCAAAAGCTTTCGTAGCTAGTTTCAGTGAACCTCGGATGGTCTCGAATCCCTCCGCCAGCACAGCGCTCGTCACTCGTGGCAGCACATCTTGATCAGTTAAGATAATCTGAGTTAACATCAGCGTGTCGAGATGCCCAGCCAGTTTTGAAAGCGGCCGACGGACAGCCTTGGCGACAATTCGTTTTTTACCGAGCGTGGGGCTCAGCACGGTTATTATCCTGTCGGTTTCACCAAGATTCTGCTTTTTCAACACCAAAGCCAGAGTTTTTTGCATAGTCCCAGTTAAGCATTTGAAAAGGGTGTTTGCCAGACGTCGGGGGTACTGGTGTATGATGAGTTTAATATGCGCCGAAGCGGATTTACCCTTGTTGAATTATTGATTGTAATTGTAATCATCGGCATTCTGATCGGTCTTGGCGTCGCCAGCTGGTCGGCAATTTCAGCGCGCGGTCGTGATAACACTCGCAAAACCGACATCGCCCGGATGAAGGGCGTGCTCAAGCAGCTCTATTCCGACTCCAGGACTTACCCTAAGTTTGACAAAGGCTCCGGTAGTAGTATCATCACAGCCGGCTGGCAACTGCTCGACAGCCCGAGCGGCTGTACTCACACTTCTGGCGGAAAATTTCTGACCCCGAATTACCTGGCCACCCTGCCACAAGACCCCCAAGACAAAAACAATTATAAAAACAGTTCTTGCTCGACGCTTATGGCGTCACAAAAAAGTAGCTATCTCTACATATCTTCGCCAACTCACGCCACCAACGGTCCGACGACGCCTGAAGGCTTCGCACTTTTTGCCACTCTGGAACGCCCAGTTACTGGCGAAGCTCTTGTCGACAGCGAAAATCCGCTGAAAAATAACATCAGCCCGTTTGGCTCTTGGTATGTTGGCTTAAGCGCCTATCCCACGCTCGGCGTGAATGCGAACTACCTGGTGACTAGCAACAGTAACTAGCTACTCCGCCGCCGCAACCTAAATGCTCGCTTTCGCTCGTTGACCCTTATGCACTCACTCAGCAGCAGACGCCGAGATGAAAAGTAGCGCTCCGACGATCAGAATTGACACCCCAACCCAAGTGAGGATTTTCGCAATATTGAAGTCTGTATCGACAATCCCCGAGGCGTTCAACTGACCGCTTCCACTGAATACCAGCCCGGCGGCGATAACCGTTAACACCGATCCAAGTACCACCCGAAATCGTTTGTTCATCTTTCGCATCATAGTAGACGGTCGACTTATCGTCTACTACGGGTCTCGGTTATACTGACCCCAACCGAGACCCGATAGCAAAAGGTAAAACAAAAAAGGCCTTTTGGCCTCTTTGTCTGTTTGTGAACTTTGTGTTGGCGCTGGCCTACTCTCCCGGCGGCTGAATGCCGTAAGTACCATCGGCGCTGGCTGGCTTAACTGCTCGGTTCGGAATGTAACGAGGTGTACCCCAACCGCAAAAAGCACCAACACAAAACTCACAAATACTGCTCGGATTTCCCCGCTCCTTCAATGAGTAGGAATTTTATTTCTTGCAGACCGTAGCGGAGACGAAAAAGCACGGTTCCAGCACTTTTTGGCCTTCAAGGAAAAGTAGGGCTCGCGGGCATCCACATTTAAGTCTAGGTCTATTGTGGGTCCAACCAGTACGGCACAAGGCCGTCTCCCGCGAGCTACCATCCGTTGTTCAGGACCCGTTCAACGGAAGATTCGGGTGTTCTTGAAGAACAAAGAGTGCTGGATTTTTCGTCGAGCTCGAGCGCCGAGGCTCGCTGGAGCCGAGGACGCGTGTCCGCAGGGAATAAAATCCAAGCGAATGTTGTTCCAAACTAAAGTCGAAGACACTCAATAACTTAATGCAAACTCTCAACCGCCATTCATATGTAACTAGCAGATGAGAATTAAGTAATTCTCGACCTATTAGTACGCCTCGGCTGAAACCCTTACGGGCCTTACACCTAGCGCCTATCAACGTTGTGGTCTACAACGGGTCTATAACGAAGATTAATCTTGGGGCCTGCTTCCCGCTTATATGCTTTCAGCGGTTATCAGTTCCGATCGTAGCTACTCGACAGTGCCCTTGGCAGGACAGCCGATACACCAGCGGATCGTCCGCTCCGGTCTTCTCATACTAGGAGCCGCCCCCCTCAATCTTCAACGCTTACAGCAGATTAGGACCGAACTGTCTCGCGCATGCAATTCCATTATTTCTAATGGCACGGACTATATCTTCACCCTCAACCGAAGTTTTACTAGTTAAGGGGTTGACGTTTGAACAGCCACTGGGCCGTTCTCACCTTACGCTTGGTAACTAGCCAAGCCTAGGGATCAGTCTCTACGGGATTCAGAAGATTTTTGCTGACAAGAAAATCTATTACCTCTTTCGAAGTGTTTGTTCGTTTTTTTGAGTAATTCAATTCAACGAACCCGTCAACTTTCTTGGCTAGTTTAACAAGAATTTTGGGAGTTATTGCTCGCCCACCTGGTAATTTCGATATGATATCAATCGCCAGAGCAGCGTGCTTCTTTTTAAGCCGCAGATACGGTCTCAATCGGCCGAGAAGCTCCATTACCGGTTTTGGTCCGACAATTGTGTACTCGGTCATGCCGTCTTTACGGTCACGGATATATCCATACTCTAATTCATGTTTTAGCCACTCAAGAAACTGTCGATGCTTGGTTTTTTGGTAGAAAACAATGCTTGCTCTAATTTGATAGCCGAACACGTAATCGTGTCGGAAAACTAATTGGAGCATAACGCAACCATCTCCGTCCAAGAACCCCGCAATATATGCCAGTTTCTCACTTGTCATTCTTCTGACTTACCCTCGGTATTACCTTTCCTAACGTTCGGTATTTAGATGAAGGTTTCACCGATTTTAGTCAATTTCACTATACGGCATTACTGCCGCGGAACGCAACGTTAACTACGTTCTGAACCCAGCTCGCGTACCCTTTTAATTGGCGAACAGCCAAACCCTTGGAAGCTTCTTCACCTCCAGGATAGGGTGAGCCGACATCGAGGTGCCAAACTGCGCCGTCTCAGTGGTCGATTGGGCGCAATAAGCCTGTTATCCCCGGGGTAGCTTTTATCCGTTGAGCGCCGGCCATCTCGTTCCGTACCGGCTGGATCACTAACACCTGCTTTCGCACCTGCTCGGCTTGTAGGCCTCACAGTCAAGCTAGCTTATGCGTTTACACTATCGGTACGATTTCCATCCGTACCTAGCTAACCTTTGTACGCCTCCGTTACTCTTTCGGAGGCGACCGCCCCAGTCAAACTACCCATCTGACACTGTCTTAGTTTTCACCAGTTAGAATCAAAATGAACGAAGGGTGGTGTTTCATTGACGACCGAAGTCTCCCACCTACGCTACACATCACAAACCCTGATTCAATATCAAATTGTAGTAAAGCTCCACGGGGTCTTTCCGTCTTGCTGCAAGTAACCGGCATCTTCACCGGCAGTGCAATTTCACCGAGTCCCTCTTTGAGACAGTTACCAAGTCGTTATGCCGTTCGTGCGGGTCAGAATTTACCTGACGAGGAATTTCGCTACCATAGAACGGTTATAGTTACCGCTGCCGTTCACTCGGGCTTAAGTTCCAGCCTTCCCCAGCACTTTGAGTACAAAGTGCTGCAATTTTCGAATTTTCAGTTTTCAGTTTTCAGTAAATTTTCAGTTTCCAATTTTCAAACTTTGAGATTGAGAATTGAATCATTGATAATTCATTGAGAATTGATAATTGAGAATTGATAATTGCACCTTGTACGCAAGGTGCTAGGGTCAGCCGTCCCCGTAACCTACGAGCACTGGGCAGGCATCACCCCCTATACATCCCACAATGGGTTAGCAGAGAGCTAAGTTTTTGTTAAACAGTCGCTTGGTTTCTTTCGCTGCGGCCCCCCGCTGCTTCGCAGCGGAATTTCCAATTTCTAATTTTGCAATTTCCAGTGAATTTACAATTGTTCAATGCCCAAACCTTTGAAAATTTGTTCATTGAGAATTGATTGAAAATTGATAATTGAGACTTGAAAACTCCAATGCGAAGCATTGAGGGGCAGGGCATATCCCTAAGTTACGCCCGATTCTTTGCCGAGTTCCTTAAAGAGGGTTATCTCGACCACCTGAGACTACTCGTCTCGTCTACCTGTGTCGGTTTGCGGTACGGATACTAACAATAGTTGTGTTCACTCCTTTTTTCGCATCAGTGCTTGCGCACGTGACGCTCAAAATAGTTAACTCTGTGATTTTTCTTGCCAGGCTTTGAGCCAAATGACGAAATCCAATAATCGCATTTGACCACGGGCCCGTGTCATCACAGGGTAGTTTGTCAGTAGTGACGGAATATTAACCGTCTGAACATCGGGTTCTTCACCCTTAGATCCGACTAACCCACAGACGATTGGCGTTGCTGTGGAAACCTTAGACTTGCGGCGACCAGGGTTCTCACCTGGTTTTCGTTACTCATGCCAACATTCGCACTTCGTATCAGTCCACGGTCGTTTACACTCCCGCTTCACCCCAATACGAACGCTCCTCTACCATCACCGGCGCCCTGCGCCGGAATTTCAAATTAACAATTTCTAATTTCTAATAAATTTCCAATTTCACAATTTCCAAACTTGAAAATTGATTCATTGATCATTCATTGAGAACTGAAAACTGAAAATTGATAATTCCAGTGCAAGGCACTGGCAATCCTAATCTTCGGTACCTAGCTTGAGCCCCGTTACATTTTCCGCGCAAAAAGGCCTAGAGGTTGACTACGCGAGTTCGGCTTTCGCCAAACCGTTGTAGAACAACGTAGGGTCGACTAGTGAGCTGTTACGCTTTCTTTAAATGATGGCTGCTTCTAAGCCAACATCCTAGTTGTCTACGCCTTTCCACTTCGTTTTCCACTTAGCTAGAATTTAGGGACCTTAGATGTAGGTCTGGGCTTTTTCCCTTTTGACCATGCAGCTTAGCCCGCACAGTCTGACTGCGAATCCCTAACGGTGCGTATTCGGAGTTTGTTAAGTGTTGAGAACTTGCGTCCCCAAGACACTTTTCAGTGCTCTACCCCACACCATGCAGATTCGCGCTACGCCTATACGTATTTCGAGGAGAACCAGCTATCTCCGAGTTCGATTGGTATTTTACCGCTTACCACAAGTCATCCCATAATTTTGTTACATTAACGGGTTCGGCCCTCCCCACTAGGTTTCCCTAGGGTTCAGCCTGCTCATGGCAAGATCACTCGGTTTCGGGTCTAGCCCCAACTCCTATGACGCGCTATTAACACTCGCTTTCGCTACGCCTCCAGGCCAAAGGCCCTTAGACTTGGAATTGAGGACTAACTCGTTGGCTCATTCTTCAATAGGCACGCCGTCACCGCCACACCTAATTCAGCGACAAATCTTTGTAACAAAATGTCAAAGGCGCTAGCCGTCTAGCGACTCTCACATTTGTATTCTTAAAGACCTCGAAAAATTAGGTGTGGCGGCTCCGACTCCTTGTAAGCACATAGTTTCAGGTACTATTTCACTCCCTTACTCAGGGTACTTTTCATCTTTCCCTCACGGTACTTGTTCACTATCGGTCAGATTCAGTATTTAGCCTTCGGGCACGATCACCCGACCTTCCGACTAGATTTCACGTGTCTAGTCGTACTCAGGAGAAGCATCCAAGCGTGGTTGAATTTTCGTCGACGGGACTATCACCCTCTACGGTGGCCTTTTCCAAGGTCCTTAGACTAATTCAATTACAATCGCTCGACTAATGTCTGATGCTACCCTATAACCCTTGCCCATCACATCCCGGACGCAAGCGCAAACAAATTTATTGAGGCTAGACCCGTTTATGGTAAAGGATCGCCTGTTTACACACTTACGCCCAAGATGTGATAGACAAGTTTGGGCTGGTCCCTTTTCGCTCGCCGCTACTGGGGGAATCGTTACTACTTTATTTTCCTCCGGGTACTAAGATGTTTCAGTTCCCCGGGTGCCTTCCGTGTCTCTCTACCGCTCGCCACAACTTCTAATTTTCAAGTTTCAATTTTCAGTGAATTTCCAATGTCTCAATGTTTGAAAATTAATTCATTGAGATTTTATTGAAAATTGCAAAATTGTGAATTGATAATTAACCAGTGTCGAACGAAAGTGAGACACGGTAACGTCGGTTCACGACGTTGGGTTTCCCCATTCGGAAATCGTCGGATCAAAGCTTGTTGGCAGCTCCCCGGCGCTTATCGCAGCCTACTACGTCCTTCATCAGCTGAATCTACCAAGACATCCTCTATGTGCTTTTGGTGAATTACTTACTTTCTCGCTTCGGTCCGGAAAGGTACCGAACGCGAGTACTTGCTTGTCACGCCCACACTCTATTATTAGAATGCGTCGGACACGGCTTGTTTATCGCGGGATAACAGTCTGCTCGATACCCCTAAGGATACCTGCAGAAAATTGTGCGAAAACAGAGCCGCTTCAAAGCCAAAGAATGTCTTCGGCTTTAGTTTGGAACCGATTTGTTAAAAATCGTCAGAGGTTAAGAAAAAACCGCCGGTGAGGCGGCTGAACAAGCCGGATAAAAAATCCGCTCGTGTTAACCGACTCCCCCTTGTGTTTTACCTAACATGTACAAGGTCGAGTATATAAAAGCTGGGGAGCGGTGTCAACACCAATTTACCTGCAAAAGAATCTGCAACCCGAACCTAAAGGCCTGCCCTCTACCTGTAGGTTGTCAGGTAGAGGGCAGGCCTTTACCTGTGAGGTGCGAGGATTGCTTTTAGTTAGTTTAAAAATTGGCCGGAAATGTCTTGACGTTTGACCGAGAAACTGCTACACTGCTCGAGCCAAAATTGGCAAAGGGCAGGAGGCCCATTGGACATGAACAACACAAAGTTCGTTTCGTCAATTCGCGCGATCATCGCGCTTTTTTCTCTGTTTCTTCTCGTCGGCCTCGGCCTCATCGGCTGCGGCGGCGCCGGCGCGGGTTCGACCGCGTCACTCGAGGGCGGGAAGCCAGCCGGGCCCGACCCTGTCGGGTACTGGAGCTTCGACGAACTGGCAACGCTGGTCCAAAACGGACCGGTCGCCATGACCCTGCGTTACGGCGTCGGTTACGACCGGCGCGACTTCATCGTCACTTTTCGTGCGACTCGCACGAGCGAGGACGATACGAAACTCGGCCTGTTCAAGGCCGTCAACACCTTGGTCAACTACGGTAAGTCGGGGGCCACTCTGATCTACCAGAACAAGGTGGCTTTCGGAGTCCGTCAGGGCTTCGACGGACACAACTTCGAGGGTGGCGCAGCCAGCCAGTTCTGGCAGGAAGCCGACGAGTTCGTCGGCGGGCGTGCGCCACGCCAACCCGAGCGTTCGCCGAGCACGGAGCCGCTTCGGCTCTTCGTGCCAAGCCAAGCACTCGCGGCTGGCCAGAGCTGGCTTGCCAGATCCCCCAAGGGCAATAGCATCCAGCTCGTCGCCCAGCCGGAAGGACAGCCTGCCGGCAACGGTCGCGGTGGTGGTGGCGGCGTCGAAAACGTCTCCGGTCTCACCTACACGGGGCACTGGTCGAACAACACGTTCTTCCTCGCCCACACGACAGCCCGGCACGACTCGGGCCTCATCATCGCTACCTCGCACGGTATCACCGGGCGCGGAGCGGCGAACTTGCCTGTCGAGCTGGCGTACGGGTTCTCGCTCGACGATGGCTCGCACTGGGGTTACCCCAGCGGCGAGTTCTTCGGCACGTTGGTCTTTGATGGGCGCTACTGCACCCTGATCGACCAGAGAGCCGAGCCAGTTGTTACCCGATCCACGGCCAGCCTGACGATGAACGGCCAAACCGAAGTGCGAAATCACTTCGTCGCCCGCGACGGCGGCACCTACGAAGAGGGCTTTGCCAACTTCATGGAGCTGTACTTCAGCACCGGAAATCTCTTCAAGTGGAAGACCAACGTTGGCGGCACGGCCACCGTTCGGTGGACGGCCCAGGTGGAAGGCGGCGAGGTCGAGGTCTTCGAGGAAACCCTGGAGGCCGACAACCTGATGCTCGCCTGTCAGGACTGGGCAGGGATGGTCACCTACGACTTCTTCAGCATGAACGAAGGTTCGACCCTCGTTCGGTCTGAGCTGGAGATCACCCTCAACGACTAACGCCTCGGCGCTGGTCACTCACAGGCCCGGGACCTACCAAGGTTCCGGGCCCCTTTTTTATACCCAAAAACGTACAAACCGAGAGCGCCTCGAGAACGGCGTTACAACTAGTGCCCCGTACCGCTCTCCTGAAGGACAGTCCTCTACCGAGAAGGCTACCAGGTAAAGGACTGTCCTTCAGGGTATTATTAATGTTCCTTGAGGCTGAATCTCTACAGAAACCCCTGACCGCAGATCAGAACAGGCCGCCAACTCAGGGGCATATTTACAGATTTATAAATCCGAGCGATTCTGACGCTCAGATCTATAGCTCCCTTGCAATCATTAAGCAATTAACCGAAAATCATCAGATACAGGAGGTGATTCCTTGAAGACACTGTCACTTCTGATCGCTCTTTTCATCTTGTCGCTCCAGACTTTAGCGCCCAGCTCTCAAGATAATCCCCTCGTCGGCATTTGGGAGGGAACGCTTCGCTTCGACAATCAAGGCCGCACCGAAACGATAGCAATCGAAGAGCTTGTAGTTACCAAAGACCTAGCTGTTACCGGTATCTATGTTATCTCTGACAGCCCCTCAGGAACCAAGCTCACCGGAGTGATAACTGGAGGAAAGATCAGATCGGATCGACTGGAAGAGGCTTTCTTTCGCTTCAAAACGGGTGCGGTTGCAAATAGCCGCATGGACGGACCGATTGAGGTGGTGACCGTCGACGGTCAGGATGTCCTTCGATCCAAAACCGTCGAAAAGCTAGAGAAGAGATTCGACTACTTCAAGTTCGGTCACCGCGGCATCAGCGACGATACCCACAATTTCGGTGCAGTTCTTGCAATGCATCGAAAGACCAACTGAGGGCCCGGAGGTCCTCAGTTATTTATTTGATATTGAATCACCCCAACGGCCAAGCTGTCGGGGGTGACGAATCGTTACTCACTCAAACAGCGAAATGTAATATTTCTCACAAATACACTTGACTATTATTCAATTTAGCTTAGAATGCACTTATCAATCCCGACCGTGGGATGGAGGTATGAGAAATGAAGATTTACAACTTGTTTGCCGCCTTCGCGCTCCTGTTGTTGGGAACGATGGGCTGCGCCGGCGTGGGTGGTGGGGGCGACTCGATCGCTTCGCTCACCCAAAGCCGGATGAACTCTCTTTCAAACACGCTCAACTCGGGCGTTGTCGGAACGGTCATGGAGAACTTCTCCAGCGACTTCGTTGACAACAGCACGGGTGAGCTTCTAACCCGCGAGCAGTACCGCCAGCGGGTGGCCAACTTCTTCGCGGCCGGAGGCCGCGAGCATTTCGAAGATCTGCAGGCCGGGAATCTGACTGATGAAGGAGCGGGGGAGTTCTCCCAAACCTACACGGGTACCAAGGTCGTGGAGATCAATCGGCGCGTGGATCGATTGAACTTCCGGCTCGTCTACTCGTTTCGGATAGTCGGGGGGGCCTGCCTGATTCGATACACTCAGCAGTAGGCTCGAAGCGCGAGTGTGACCCGGATGCGGGTGAGTACGACGCGTGTCGTGCCACCCGCTTTTTAATTACCCTACTTTTTGACATGTTGCTAATAATGAGTTTTCCTAAATTATTTATTCACAACTTTCAACTCTTAGCTTGGAGCGACAAAGTCTGATGCCCGAACTACCAGAAGTTGAAACAATCAAGCGCAGTCTTAATCAGCACGTGCTTGGTCAAACTATCCAGGCCATAGAAATTCGCCTGCCAAAATTGTTTCGTGGCAACCATAAAGACGTAGTTGGCAGTAAGATTGACGAGATTGCACGCCGCGCCAAAATGCTGATCTGGAAACTTTCCAACGGCAAGTACCTGCTGTTTCATCTGAAAATGACCGGCCAGATGCTCTATGTAGAGCAGCAATCAGCTGTCAGCCATCAGCAATCAGCCAAGCTGAAAGCCGAAAGCCGAGAGCTGGGAGCTGACGAAGTCATCGCCGGCGGCGGCCATCCAGACAGCGCTTATCTGAAACAACCTCCTCACGAGTTCACTCACGTAATTTTCACGCTGGATAAAGGCCATTTATACTTTAACGATCTGCGGCAGTTCGGCTGGATTAAGGTTCTGGACGAAGCTAGCTTGAAAGAAGAAGTCGCTAAACTCGGTCCGGAAATTGATTGGCCAGAATTCAACTTCGATTACTTTGCCCTCGCCATGGAAAAGAAAGCCCGCACTAAAATTAAAACCGTTTTAATGTTCCAGGATCTCATTGCCGGAATTGGCAATATTTACTCCGACGAAATACTGTTTGTCGCTAGCATTTTGCCAACGCGGCCTGCAGGTAGCCTAAACAAGTTAGAGCTTAAACGTATCTATAATAGTATCCCCAAAGTAATCGCGTTGGCGCTCAAGCACGGCGGAACATCGCTAAAAGACTATCGACGGCTCGACGGCTCGCAAGGCAACTACTTGCATTTTGCCAACGTCTATCATCGTACTGGACTTCCCTGCCGAACTTGCGGCAAAGCGATCGAACGCACCGTGGTCAACGGCCGCAGCGCTCACTTCTGCCCCAACTGTCAGAAGTAATTGATTACCACCGGCTATATTGCTATAAAGCAATCAACGCACATTTCACGGAGGTGACCGACCGTGGTCAACATCAAAGGAATTAAGGACGCGCTCGATGGCCTAGGCAGAACTGGGGAGCTAAAAAAGATTGGCCGCTACAGCATGTATAAGATGCAGTATCGCTGGAACCTTTACGAACATATCCAGCATCTACAGCTGTTGCTGCAAGAAACCCTGCCGTTTCTGAGAGGGTACTTGCTGAATGAATTCCTGGTAATGGCCTACGCCGCCGTCCACGACGATCCAGAACTGGATATCAGACTCGGCGACGTCCAAACGGGCTATAAAGACGTGATGTCGCAATTTGAGTTGATGCAGCTGGAGGAGATCGAAGAACGGGCGGTTGACTATGTGATTGAACGCTTTGGCCGAATCGACATTGGCTCGTATAGTTACCCTGATATTTTGCGCAACTACCGCCGACAGCTTAGTCCCGAAGCACAGCTCGTTCACTACGTAGACAAGATCGCCGCATTTTACGAGGCCCTACACGAGTTGATGGCCGGCAACGAAGAGGTTATCACCGACAAGTTTGACGCCTCGGGACGACTCACCGTACATCCATTCCAGGGCTATCCAAAAAGGACCCAGGCGCTGATCGCCAATCGTCCGTTTCTGGCCGACCTACAGAGCTTGAGAGACGTGGCTCCGTTCATTGCGCCCGCGCCGGGATTGCCGTATCTAACGCTCTTCAAACAGAGTGAGCCGCACACGCTGGAGTCTGTGCGCCAACGATCTAATAGGCCCAGCTCCGGATACGCTGCTTGGCTGAAGGTGATTCTGAACAGCGGCAACGAATATCTCATTGAACGCCTCTACACCCCGAACACCAAAGTGTTTGCCAACTGCCGTACCTGACGCTTAGGGACGGCAGCTCTTTTCAACCGACTTCTTTGAAAAAACACTTTTTAACGGCTAGTCGGCATTTAACTGCGTCATATATTATAATGTATGAGACAGCTAAATTGAGCCGTTGTTTTGTTGGGTTAGTTCGGGGATGTGCCATAATAACGTCATGCGGGGAAATTTCGACCTCTTAGCAACAAATCCACTCCGAAAAGACGCGCTAAAGATTATCGAAGCGGGACTCGAGGGGATCGACACAGCGCAAGCAGTTAACGCTACCGTGCAAATCGATAAGGATAACGTTATCGTCAGCGGTGAAAAATTTGCCCTCCAAAGTGACACTCGAGTCATTGTGATAGGGGTGGGCAAGTGCTCCTTTCAGGCCGCCGAGAAGTTAGAAAATATTCTTGGCGACCGTCTGACAACCGGCTTGGTGATCGGCATCGACGATAAACTTCCCGCCACAAAAAAGATAACCGCGATTTTGGGCTCACACCCGCATCCAACCGAGGGGAACATCGCTGCCACGGAAAAAATGGTCAGCCTCCTACACGATTTGCGTGAGAACGACCTAGTGATAGTACTTGTTTCCGGCGGCGGTTCGACTTTACTATGCATGCCCGAATCGCACAGCTGTGTCGAAGAAGGAATGATTTTGAACACCCTAACAAAAGCCGGGGCAACAATCCAAGAGATCAACACCTTGCGCAAACATATGTCTTTAGCTCGCGGTGGGTTTTTGGCTCGTCACGCTTACCCGGCGCGGGTTGTGGGACTGATATTTTCTGACGTAATCGGCAATGATTTGCAATTTATTGCTTCTGGCCCGACAGTCAAAGACGAAACGAGTGTGGAGCAGGCCGAAAAGATTTTGGAAAAATATGATATTCTTCAGAGCTGCCGAATTGATCACTGTGGTTTGATTGAAACACCAAAAGAGGACAGATACTTCGCTAATGCTAAGAACCTCTTGCTTGTTACAAACAATAACGCCCTCAAGAAGATGGCCGAAACGGCAGCCGAGTTGGGCTACCGTTCGGAGATCTGTGATTCGTGCTTAACAGGTGAAGCAAGTAAACTCGGAGCACAAATCGCCACCGATTTGCACGACAGCTCACCAAAAACAGCTCGGCTCTATGGCGGCGAGACAACTGTGACGATAAAAGGACCCGGCAAAGGCGGCCGCAATCAAGAGTTGGCTTTAGGCGCGCTTAGTAAGATTCGAGAAGGCGAAATAATTGTTGCCATAAATTCCGACGGTTGGGATAACACCAGCGCCGCCGGAGCACTAGCTGACACAGACCTGGCCGAACAAGTCGTCAAGAAGAAACTGAATATCGAAAACTTTCTACGAAGCAACAATTCATTTGAGTTCTTTGCCAAAACTAATTCGCACCTGATCACTGGTCACACCGGTTCAAATATTTCAGACTTAGTGCTAGCGTTAAAGGGATGAATCTTGATCCGCAAACTAGCACCCTCATCGGAGGAACGATCGTACTCTTAGGAACGATTTTCTTTGCTAAAAAATTCCTGCATATTGTGCTAGTTTTGGCTCTGATCGCCGGCGTTGCGTATTGGTGGTTTTATATACGTCAGTAACATTGGAAGGGCGGGACCGAAGTCCCGCCCTGATTGGCCTCAGGCCAGACGCATCTTGTAACGTTCTGGTATCGGCAAGTTGCTTTGGCAAGCGAAGTCCAAGGCCTGGAGAAACTGTGAGCCGACCGTGCTCATCAGCGGTTGCATTTGCTTGTCCCTATACGGCAAGGCCTCGAAGTGCTTACGCGCCAGCAATACCTCGCGACCCAGAAGTGAGAACAGTTCGTTCGGTCCACTGCAGTTGCCGTGAAGCCTGATCCGATGCTTGGGTTCGGTGACATGCTCCAGACGAGTGTACTCCTTGAGCAGGTTCCCCAACCCGGCCTCATCCTCAAAGGCTGACTTCCACAAGAGTCGGACCGTGGGGTTACGGAACACCGAGGACTCTTCTTGCGACGAATCGCTTTTGCCATGTGAAAGCTGGGTGGTAATGATCGCTGTCATGAGCTTCGGGAAGTACCGAAAAATCTCGAACTTCTCCCAGCCAACATATCTGGCTATGTCGCGGTCGAACATAACCATTACCTTGAACATCCCGACCAGAATCGGCAAAACATCTCCAGGCTGGTAGTGCGGCCGCTGCTCCTGGCCAACGATTGGCCTCGTGATGGCTTCCAGCCACTTGTGTGCTTGTTTGGGGTTTGCCCAAGCCACTCCAATCACAAGACGTTCTAGGATGTGGCCACACGTTGGGTTGTAAAGAATTTCGAGAGCACCCCTCGAAATCTCCACAACGACGAAGTCGTAGAGCTCCTTGGCCGTTGCGCTGCCGTAGAGCATTGGAAGAATCTTGGCGCAGATTGAGTCAGAATACCCCAATCCCGTCATCGTCCGATGCGAGTAACGATCTATTGTTTTCATGGTACAAAACCTCTCCTTCTCAGAAGTGATTACACGTTCTCACGTGTTGCGGTCAGTATAAGCGAATTCCAGCTCCCTGCCTATGGTCAGAGGCGCAGTTGCGAGGCGGCAGGAGTCGAATCTTCGAAAGATATCGAAGTGGCCCTTCGACTCGCGTACTCGCTCAGGGTTTCTCTCTGTGCCTTTAGATAGTATCCACTGTCATCTTGAGTCCGAAGAAGTTTACTTCGACCGAGCGTAGCGAGTGGAGAAGTGGACTGCCGGGGATTCGAACCCCGCACCCCCGCCTTGCAAAGGCGGTGCTCTACCAAATGAGCTAGCAGCCCGAACTAAAGTTAGCTAACGGCTTAACGGCCATCGGCTAACAGCTAATAGTTTAGCTGATTAATAACGCTCTGTCAGCTAGTCGATCGCTGAAAGCCGATTGCTGCGAGCTGATTGCTTCTAGAAGACGTACCAAACAACGCCGACGATAACAAGCAACCCCAGCAGCCTCCACATATTATAGCTGCCGCCGTTCCCCAGATAGCGCTCTGCCAAATCGGCATGACCGAAAAAATGTACCAGTTGATAGTTGTAGCGCATTAGAGCCAGCCCAACTATAATCCCCGCCAGAAAGATCGCTCCTTTGATTACGATCACCATAAATCCAGTGTAACAAAGAAATGCCCTCCCATGCGGCCGCACGGGAGGGACATTGGCTGGGCTTTACGTCCGGATATCCATCCAGGTTCCGGAAGAACCGGATGGTGGTCGGAACTCCTGGGTCCAATAGCCCAGATCGGGTTTCCCCGTTAGAACCAGGAGCTCATACAGGAGCGTGGTCGCGAATCGGCCAGACAGCCGTCCTTGGCTTGTGCCCTCCATCTCGACCCCAGGCGGATCGTCCCTCTTTTGCCAGAAGACTGGCGATTGAGTGGACTTGTTCCGTTCTCTGCAAGGTCGGGATTGCCTCTCCAGGCAAGGCTATCTCCGGGTCGCGCCACGATGTCGTTGGACACGGGGTCTCCGTCTGGCTGGTGTTTGGTTGCGAAGCGGCAAACTTGGAGGGTTTCTCCCTCATAGATTCGGTGTAGGCCGATTCAGTTTGTAAGCCATTGTTCGCAAGTACTGCCAGGAGCAGCGGAGAAACCGCAATTGGAATGATTCCGTTCACGTATCCTCCCTATCCCTAGATCGTGACTGACGATGTGCGCCCACCCCCTTAGGGGTGGTATCCACCGAAGCGGATTAAGAGAATTATACCGCTCCCGTGCAAAGCCGCAAGGGCTAGTCAACAGGGAGGTTGGGATACACCCAGATCGTCATCCCTCCGCGCAGAAACCTCGCAAGCTTCGCGCCGTCTCCAAAGCTGACGATCAGCTGCTGCGCATTGCCGAGATCGCCGTCGCCGCCAGCTATCTGCAGCGATTCGCCGAGTCGGTTTGTAGCGACAAAGACGAAGAAGCCCCTGCTGGTCTTTCCAGCCTCTGTGATTTCCGTCTGACTGCGAAACGTCAAGCTGTACTCCCCAAAGTGAAGACGCCGCCCGGGGTTGTTGGCATCGCCGTTGAAACCAGCTTCGTCGACATCGGCCACGTAGGTTGGAGCGCTCCGCACCCTAATTCGGAAAATCTCCTTGGCTTCACCGTTTGCTTTGTCAGCAAGCGCGCGAATGGTCGGGGGCTGCATCGTAATCAGCAGCCTCGGGTGAAGGTATTGGTTTGGGTCGGTCGGCATCTGAGCCGAGGTCAGAACCAAGGCTATGAGTAAAGTGTTCATCTTGCCTCCATGCGAATATGAAACGAGCACTGGAATGATTCCCAGGCTCGGCAATTCTACGCTAAAGCTCGATCTAATTCAATAACCTGACCCAACAAGCTGCAATACCAATCTTCAAAGGCCAGGCCTTTGAAGATTAAGCTCACTCTAGTTCAGTGCTTGAACCCGACCAGTTGCGGTTCAACTTCCAGTTTAATGCCGTAGCGCTGGTCGATTTCTGATTTTATTTGCTCAACAAGCTTTAGTAAATCTGCTGTTGTGCCGCCGCCCAAGTTCACTATGAAATTCGAGTGTTTTTCGGACAGCTGGACGTTCCCAACTCGCCTACCCTGCAAGGCGGCCGTGGCAATAATCTTGGCCGTCGGCACCACCGGAAATGGGTCATCTTTGATCGAATCTCTGAACGTCGCCAAGTGTTCGGACGGCATATCTTCAACCCGAATGTTTTTGAATATTGAGCCAACGTTTGGGTGCTCGAGCGGATGACGACTCGCGCGATGCCCAATGTGATCGTCAGCGATTTGACGCAGTTCGGTTCTGTTACCTGGCTGCAGCTGGAGGGTAGCGAAAACAATTACCTCCGGAACATGCTTGAAGATACTGTCTCGGTAGCCAAAATCACAATCTTTGTTATCGCGCGTTTTCTCCTCACCGGTATGCGTCAAACTTTTTACCGCCAGAACGGAATCCTTTATCTCGCCACCGTAGCAGCCGGCGTTGCCGTAAATTGCCCCGCCAAAACTGCCGGGTAGTCCCCCAGCCCACTCGAGACCGGCCAGCCCCGCTTCGATCGAAGCATCAACAATCTCTTTCATTGAACAAGACGCTCCAGCTGTTAGTGTTCTTTTGTCTAGTTCCAAGTCCCAAGTCCCCAGTTCCAGTTTTACCACCAGCCCGTCAAACCCGTCGTCAGAAATTATCAAGTTACTCCCGCCGGCCAAAACAAAAAACGGCCAATTGTTCTGCGACGCCAGCGCCAACGCGTCGAGCAACTCGGTCGTGGAGCTAACTGCACAAAAATGCCGCGCCGGTCCGCCGAGCTTGAAAGTTGTCAGCGGCGAGAGCGGAACGTTTTCTTGAATCGTCAAAGCAGACATCAACGATAGTTTAGCACGAAATAAACAAACAAGACTCGGTAGGTGATGCCAAGTAGCAGTGTTCCGATCGTCTTGCGGTAGCCAATCTTGCCCAAGCCCCCCACGTAAGCCATAAGCTCGGCGTTAATAACCGGAATCATGGTGATGACAAAAAATTGCTGCCAAGTGATGGTGTTAGAATGTTTTTCAACAAACTGAAAGTTTTTTACCGACAAGTAACGCTTCAAAAACCGTTTACCGAAATTGAAAGATAGATAGTACGAAACGGACCCACCAACGATGCCGCCGGCAATACGGGCAATGATGACCGCAATCGGGTCGAGTAACCCAAAGAAAAGTAGGTCGACTGGCAGGGTTGGGATCGGCACGATTACGGACGCCCCAGCTACAAAAGCGAAATAAATCGCCAACGCCCGATAAGGATGAGTTTCTACCAAATAGTTTAGCGGCTGAATATGCGGGTCCAGAAAACGGTTAATAAACACCGACATCAGACTGACGAATAGCCCGAATAGTAAAATAAACGCTACCACTTGTAGCGTCTGGTTTTGTTTGAATTTCTCGAGCATTCCAGGGTTA
>MEZX01000002.1:273120-369069 GCA_001774395.1 Candidatus Berkelbacteria bacterium RIFCSPLOWO2_01_FULL_50_28 | reverse complement strand
AGAATCTGCCCAGCAGCCACGGGAGCACTGGAATCTTCCGCGTGAAGGATTCCACGCGCAAAGTAGTAGAAGCAACCACCGACTATAGCGATGACGATGGCCACTACCAGACAACCGAGAAGAATGAATCGCACCGCTCACTCCTCTGCAGAGGCATTCGACGGACTCGCCACCGGCGAGGGTTCTGTCGTGGATTCCCTGGTATCCGCTTTGCCCGGACCCATCAGGAAATACCACAGCACGATTCCCAGAGCGACCATCAACACGATCGCGAGAATACATCCCGGTTCAGTGGGGCTTCCTTTGTCGTTATCACTTTTTCCTGCCATGAGACTCACCTCGCTGAAAGTTGCAGGTACGGCCTGGCCGTACTTACCGCGTCATTATATCGCCAAAAGGTTCCCTAGAAAAGGGTATGTGCCGAACTTCCGACCCCGTCATTACATTGAACCTCAGCTCGATTCTTGAAAACTTGTGGTGGGTGCGGATGGGATCGAACCATCGACCCTTGCCTTATCAGAGCAATGCTCTACCACTGAGCTACGCACCCTTCACAAGTTTTCAACGTCAGAACAATGCTCTTCCGGGGTTTCGGCGTTCTACGAACAGGCCTCAACCCGCCGGGACAGAGTCGAAGCCAAGCAGTTGGCTTCTCACTGGCTGTCCGGCCCACTGGGCTACGCACCCAAACACTCTGTAAATTATACAATTCCTATCTCATAAAATCCATAAACTACACAAAAAGCAGCATATTGCTGCTCATAAGTGTCGGTAAACACTTAGCGGTTGCAAGAATTTTTCCCTACCACCACCTTGCGGCAGTAGCGGGTAACTTCGCGCACACTTTTTGAAAGTGTGGCGATCGATTTCTGTAACTTATACTCCCTAGAAAGGAGGTGATCCATCCGCAGATTCCCCTACGGATACCTTGTTACGACTTAGCTTTCCTCACCGATCCCACCTTTACGCCGGAAAATTCCAACGCTTCTGGTGTTACCGACTCGGCCAACTTGACGGGCGGTGTGTGCAAGGCTCGAGAACGTATTCACCGTGACTTGCTGATTCACGATTACTAGTGATTCCAACTTCATGGAGTCGAGTTGCAGACTCCAATCCGAACTGACCGACGTTTTGATGGGATTAGCTCCGCCTCGCGGCTTGGCAGCCCATTGTCCGTCGGATTGTAGCACGTGTGTAGCCCCAGACATAAAGACCACGCGGATCTGACGTCATCCCCACCTTCCTCCCTGTTACCAGGGCAGTCTCCTATGAAAATCCAACATAGGACAAGGGTTTCGTTCGTTTAAGGACTTAACCTCACAGCTCACGCCACGAACTGACGACGACCGTGCAATACCTGTGTTATGGCTCCTTGCGGCACTCCCCAGTTTCTTGGGGATTCCATACATGTCAAATCTGGGATAAGGTTTCTCGGTTAGTGTCGAATTAAACCACATGCTCCACCACTTGTGCGAGCCCCCGCCAATTCCTTTGAGTTTTAATCTTGCGATCGTACTTCCCAGGCGGTCTACTTGACGCGTTAGCTTCGCAACAGAAAGGGTCGACTCTCCCTATTGCTAGTAGACATCGTTTACGGCGTGGACTACCGGGGTATCTAATCCCGTTCGCTCCCCACGCTTTCGCGCTCTCAGCGTCAGTTATTGCCCAGCTAGCTGCCTTCGCCATTGGTATTCCTTCTGGTATCAACGAATTTCACCTCTACTCCAGAAATTCTGCTAGCCCCTGCAAAACTCAATCCTTATAGTATCGCTCGCGGTCTCACTGTTAGGCAGTGAGATTTAACGACCGACTTATAAAGACGCCTACGCGCTCTTTACGCCCAATAATTCCGGATAACGCTTGGGGCCTACGTATTACCGCTGCTGCTGGCACGTAGTTAGCAGCCCCTTATTCTTGAGGTACCATCATAATTGTCCCTCACAAAAGTAGTTTACAACCCGAAGGCCTTCTTCCTACACGCGGCGTCGCGCGGTCAGGCTTTCGCCCATTGCCGACAATTCCCTACTGCTGCCTCCCGTAGGAGTGTGGACCGTATCTCAGTTCCACTGTGGCTGATCGTCCTCTCAGACCAGCTACCCGTCATCGCCTTGGTAAGCCATTACCTCACCAACTAGCTGATAGGACACAAGCCGCTTCCGAAGCAATAAATTTTTACCCAGCACATCTCGCTACGCTCGATGAATTCTAAATTTCCAGTTTTCAATTTTCATTGAATTTCCAATGTTTCAATGTTTGAAAATTAATTCATTGAACATTTATTGAAAATTGCAAATTGATAATTGGTAATTCGCATCGAGTGCAATGAGATGCGCTGGGACCATTGAGTGTTATTCCCTCTTTCGAGGGGTTATCCCCAACTTCGGAGCACGTTCTTGTGCATTACTCACCCGTTCGCCATGCCACACCTCTCAACCTTCGTCGATCGACAATTTGATTCGTCGTCGTAATTGGAGAGACGCGTTCGAACGAAGCTTGAGGCTTCGTTCCCGCTTTTGTGCATCAAATCTAGAAGCATACGCTTCGTAGTAGATGAGCACATACGGCCGATTGTTTTTCGTATACGGCGATTTACCCGTGTTATGATCTTGAAGACGCTGTTTCAAGTCATCGGTAAATCCGGTATACAATCGGCCATTCTTTTTACTCTTTAGCAGGTAGACATAATGCATTTTCATCATTATGCACAAAAGCTAAGAGGTGTGGCATTCGACTTGCATGTATTAGGCACGCCGCCAGCGTTCATCCTGAGCCAGGATCAAACTCTCATAATAAGTTTCTACGAAACTTTTATGAGAGTTTGCTTCTCGCCGTTTCTTCAAGAGAAACGTCTCGCAGTCAAACTCTAGGCTTGACCGATATAAAGCGTAAAACTCCCAGTTTCGCAGAAAACTTTGCACCTGCTCGTTTAACCGAGCAAGGCACGAGTTGTTTTCCATACTCGTGAACTGGCTTGAGTTGACCCCAGTGGAGTCAACTCTCTACGACGCTCTCGCGCCGTAGCATTCTTGCAACCGCCAAATATTCACCTGACGGTTGTGTCAGTTGTTAAAGAGACAAATTGTAATATTAATTCTATAGATCGCGACGGCGGGCGTCAAGGGCTCTGGAGAACTTTGTCGATCAAACCGTAGGATTTGGCTTCGTCAGGGCTCATCCAGTTGTTTCGGTCGGTGTCTTTTTCGATTTTCTCGAGTTTTTGACCGGTGTTTTTGGCCAGGATTTCGTTCATGAGTTTTTTCATTCGCAGCACTTCGCGGGCTTCAATCTCTATATCACTCGCCTGGCCCTCAAGGCCGGAAACCATAAGCTGATGCGTCATTATCCGAGCGTTCGGCAAAGCAAAGCGCTTGCCCTTAGCGCCGCCGGCAAGCAGAAACGCTCCCATCGAAGCGGCCATGCCGATACAAATCGTCGATACATCTGGCTTGATATGCTGCATCGTGTCGTAAATTGCCAAACCTGCCGGCACCGAGCCGCCGTGACTGTTAACGTAAATCTGAATATCCTTCTTGTCGTTCTCGCTCTCCAAAAAGAGAAGCTGCGCCATAATAAGGTTCGCAACGTGATCATCGATACCACCGCCAACAAAAATAATTCGGTCTTTAAGCAACCGCGAATAGATGTCATACGCCCGTTCACCAAACGGCGTTTTCTCGATAACCATGGGTACGAGTATTTGGTTCTGGATTTCTCTAGACATTTACAGAAATTGTAAAGTTCCCTTTACAGAAGTCAACCCCGCACTTAACAACTAACAACTCTTCACCCTTACTTTTGTTTAGACGATACTCCTATGGAATCTCCAGAAATGGAGCCAAGTCCGCTGAGCTAGCTAAGAGTTGGGGGCAAAAGTTTAGCTGTTTAGTGCGGGGTCAATTGCTTTCTTCACTAACTCATCGAGCAAGCCCTGGAACTCTTCGTTCGATTTGAGCTCTCTTTTCATCGCTTTCGCCGCTTCGGCCAGACCCAAACCAATTCTTACTGAAGCTTGAGCTGCCTTGGTCCAGTCGGTTTCCAGCTGTTCCAGCGTCATTCCCCTGTCTTTAAGCCATTGATCCTGTTTGAGAAGCCGATCTGTTAGAAACTTCTGCCAAGCCTCACGTGAACGATCCACTTCTGCCTCAACTAACGTCTTTGGTAGCTCGCATTTCACTAACTTTTCAAATTCGGAGAGCCACTTCGCCTTCTGGAGAGTGAAGTTTTCTTCGGTCTTTCTTCGGGTGATATCTTCACGCATTGCTTTTGTTAGCTGTTCGGGTTTTGTATGGCCGAAGCTCTTGGCAAACTCCGTGTCTATCTCTGGTAGAATAACGTCAAATACCTCCTGGATTTCCGCATTGAAATCTACCGCTTGGCCAGCAAGCTCTTTATCGAAGTGGTCTTTTGGAAAGTGGAGCGTAAAAGTTTTTTTGTCACCCTTTTTCAATCCCACTAGCTGCTGGTCAAACCCGGGAATGGTGTTAGCGTGGCCCAAAACCAGTGGGAAATTTTTACTGGTCAGCTTGTCTTTGCGCACCCCTTTTATAGAGCCCCCAAAGTCCACATGAACCTTATCACCCAAACTTGCCGGCGCCATTTTGGCAACAGTTTTAGCGTGCGCTCGTCGCAACGAGTTCATCAGCACCTCTACCTCTTTGTCACTCGCCTCTTCACCCTTAATTTTCGGTAGTTTTATTTTAGAGTAATTTCCGACTTTCACCTCTGGGCGGATGTCGAATTCCAAAGCAAGTTTGGCGCTCTTCCCTTCCACAAACTCAACCAAGTCAACTTCAGGGTCCTGGATCGGAAGCTCTTTGAGATCTTCGAGTATTTTGCGCCAGGCGGACTGCACCGCTAAGCTATAGGCTTCCTCACGTAACTTAGAGGGGTCAATCTGTTCTTTAACTAAATTGGCCGGCGCTTTGCCTGGACGAAAACCAGAGACCTTGACCGTTGTGGCTAAGTGCTCAAGGGCGTGTTTAAAATGCACCGCCACTTCCTCGGCGGTTAGTTCTACGTCAAACTTCAGGCGACTTTTCGCCAACCTTTGGCTCATAAGTTTCATCGCGCCTAATTTTACCCGAAAATGTTCCAACCATAAAGCTTGAACTTCTTTGCGTGTTCGGGTTACTTGAAGTTATGCAGTTGCCAAGAATAAGGCTTCCAAAACTAACGCTACCGAGACTTACACGCCTAACCGTTTTTTTGACCTGGCGACCCAGACGACCACAGAGATGGATTGGGCACTTTCTACGGAACCCTTACAACATCGCCATGCTGATTTTGCTAGTGATAATTGGAATCTCCGGCTTAGCTTGGAATAGTCAGCGCGTCGCCAGATCCGAGACTAGTTTCAAGCTCCGGAGCCCTTCTTTCAAAACTGGTGATCAACTGCCCACCCAGTTTACCTGTGACGGTGACAATCTTAGCCCGGAGTTCACTATCGGCAATATCCCCAAAAAAGCCAAGTCTTTAGCCTTTATCGTCGAAGACCAAGACTTGGATAAGAACCAGTACAAGGACTCCCCTTTTCTAGCCCATATGACGGTTTGGAATATTCCGATCGGAACCACGAAATTTACCCAAGGTATTCGTCCACCTGGCACGATCGGTCGTAACATTTTTGGCAACTTTGCTTACGGCGGACCTTGCCCGCCAGAAGGCGAAGCCCACGATTACACCTTCACCCTCTACGCCATCGAAAATAATTCTCTCTCAATTACTTCCGATGCCGGCCTGGCCGAAGCGAAGAAAGAAATCGAAGACAACTCGATTGCCAAAACCAAACTCACCGCCAGCTACACCCGGGTGGAAAAGAAGTAAATAGCCAACTCTCAAGACCCAACCAGACAGCTTTTTTTTGATCAATCGTCAACTAATTTTGAACCTGTTAAATCAGGTTGACGACCCCACAGAAATTAGGCATTGTTAATCTACATGGAGGGTTTGTTTATATCCACTTACAGGGGAGAGGGGGAGTATTAGGGTATGCCAATACCAGGAAAAACTCGACTTGACGGAATATTCCGACAGACGCGGGCAACTGTGTTGTCTGAATATGCCCTTCGACCGGTCAGGTTTTTCTCTTTTCTGTTCGCCCTCGTCATCGGTTTGGGGGTGCTGGCCTTCTTTGGACCAATTCGCGCCCAACTTAACGAAGTTGTTAATTCTAACAACGTCAGCCAGACCACGGTTGCCGAGACTATCCAACTTGATCCGCAGTTTATTCCCGTTGCGGAGGTCGCCGCTCGTAGTAGCCAACCCAACGAGTATTTCAAGGGTAATTACGAAGTTGTTTCGGCCGAAGACACTGTTAAATTAGAGCAACCGAAGACAGCCGTCGGCGAAACCGAAATCTCTCTAACTAAAGCTGTTGGTGGCGAGACAATCACTGACCAAGTCAAGATTGACACTGCTAGCCCAGATGAAATAAAGATTAGCGACAACAATCAGCAGCTTTCACCCGGCGCCTACGATATCAAAACCCTCAAGAAAAATACCGATCAAGTGGTCAACGACCAAAAAGTTCTCTGGGGCGTGTTAGCTTTCAACCCTGACTACGCCGTCTATCCAGTTGGCAAAGAGGCTTTCTTTAGCCTGGCCGTGCTCGACGATAGGGGCAAAATGGTTTGTACGGCCGCAATGACCGTTGAGGTCACTGACCCAAACGGCAAAATCACCACCCTCGACACTGCCAACGGCACCGTTCGAGTCAATAAAGACTGTGAAGTTTACGGTAAAACTGATCGCCCCGACTACGAGGCCAACTATCAACCAAAAGCTGAGGGCAACTACAAAGTTAAAATCATTGCTAAGGCCGGAGAAGGCACTCGCACCCTCCACGACCAGTTTAGCGTCAAAGCCAATCAAGATTTCTATCTCCAACGCGTCGGCGCCACCCGAACCTATCCACCCGTCGATTACGACTACACCCTCAATTTCGAAGCCACCAAAGACGGCAGTTACGGTTTGGATGAATTTGTACCAAATAATTTTGAGATTAAAGATACAGAAGCGAAGGTAACAAAGACCGCAGATAGCCCAACTAAACTACACTGGACAATCGATGCCAAGGCCGGTCAAACTTACTCCCTCACTTATTCCTTCAAAACCCCTAACATCTCACCGTTTTTATTTGAACTCGGCCCCGCCTCCGTTGACTCGGCTTCCGTAGCCACTTCGGCGAAGGAGGCAACTACGGCGGGCAAGCCCGCGGAAATTGAAAATTCAAGCATTGAAAATTCATTGAAAACTGATAGCGACGAAGCGCAGCGAAGAAGCTATGGAGGCGAAGTCCGACAAAATTCGAAAATTGAAAATTCCACGAAGTGGGTGGAACCCAGGTCGTGGTTAATCGCCTCCGACAACGCCTGTCAATCAGCCGCCACCGGTAACTGGAGCGACGCCCTTTCCTGGACGAACTGTGGGTTCACTACGCCTCAAGCGGGCGATACGGTTCAAATTCTTAACACCCACAATATCACCGAGGACACCGCTTCGGTCACGGTCGCTGGGGTCACCATTGATAACGGCGGCACTTTGACCGTCTCCACCACCAACGCCATCACCGTTTCCGGCAACTGGAGCAATTCCGGCACTTTCACCGCCGCCAGCGGCACGGTAACTTTCTCCTCCACTGCCACCGGCAAAACCCTCGGCGGCACGATGACCGGCGCGACTGGCAAATTCTACAACCTAACATTTAATGGCGCCGCTGGTGGCTGGACATTCAGTAACGCTGTCGAGGTGGCCAATGATTTTAATGGCACCAACGGCGCTATCACGGCCGGCAACCAAAATCTAACTGTTACTCGTGACTTTACACTCGCTAACACGGCTGGAGTTTCTTACACCGCTGGTAGCTCGACACTCAATATCGCCCGACATTACAATGATACGGGCGACAAGTTTGCCCACGATACTTCAACAGTAATTATGTCCGGTACCGGGACGTTCACATCTGCAAGTGGTAGTCAGTATTATAATCTCCAGTGGGGGTCATCGGGTTTCACAACAACTATCTCAACCAACAGCTTCGATGTTTATAATGTTTTAACTTTCAATGGCGGAACAGTCGCCGAAGGAGGCTCGTCTTGGTTGAATCTTCATTGCACTATTTCTTGCACGCCGGTAGTCTTTGCCTCAGCAACGACACTTACAGGTAATCGAGATCTGTATTTCCGACCGGATGCTGCTAGCTTGACGATAACGATCCCCGGAGGAAACTACGGATCCTGGGGTGTTGACACTTACACGGCATCCAACAGCAATACTTGGCAACTTGGCGGAAACGTTACCACGACGGGGGTAATGAAACTCCAAGCGGCTAACGGTGTAACGGGAAGTGCTTTTACAACAACTGCTAGTAACTACTCTATTACTGCTCTCCTTTTTTCTATCGCTGACTGTGCACCAACGAGAACCGGCTCGTGGGCAGTTAGTTTCAATGCATCTGTAGTATCGCTAACAAGCACTACCGACGCACTTTATGTTGGTCCGAACTGTGGCACACATACCTTGAACTTGGGATCTTCATCGGTCTCGATAGCAGGCAACCTAAAATACAAAGACGGCACCGGGGTAATAACCGTTACGCCTGGAACTTCCACTGTCACATTCAATGCCGTCGCCACCGGCAAAACCATTACCTCCAACGCCCAATCTTTTTACAACATCATCTTCAACGGCTCTGGTGGTGGTTGGACCCTCCAAGATGCGATGAGTGTCACTAACAACTTCGATATTACTAATGGGACCCTCGACACTAACAGTACTTTTAACTATGCCCTAACTGTCGGCGGCAATTTTACCGGTAACTCAGGAACATGGACACTCAATGAGCGTAACTCGACTATCACTGTTTCAGGGAACTGGAATACATCAGCGATTGCCCAAGATAGCGTCAATATTGTTGAGGGTGGCTCGACGGTTATCATGGACGGAACCGGAACGAAGACGATAACGACAGGGGCAACTAATACGTGGGAAGGCCGTTTTTGGAACTTGAACGTCGGTCAGGCCGTCGGTAAAACAACCCAGATGCAACAATCGTTCGCTGTTGAAAACGTGCTGACCTTAGGGGCCGGTACCTTTGACCTGAATTCAAAAACCTTCTTTATGGCTTCTCCGCCGACAAATCCACTTTCTCTTGCGGGAACTTGGGGAACTGGTAACGGCTCGCTCTACTTCCACGGCGGCTCTGCCAACGTTAACCTACTCGCCTATACCTATAACTCCGGCCTGGTTAACTCCCTCCCAAATACCTATAGTCTTATTTTCCAAGGGACTACAACCTTTACCGGCAATCTGACGGTAAGCGACTGCTGTAGTCGAGCCAATATTACCAATCTTAACGGCCAAACTGTCACGTTCAACGGCAGTGTCACGTTTTCACAATCCCAGGGGATACTGACGATGGGCGCCGCCAATTTAACCGTCAAAGGTAGCTGGACAAATAGTATCGGTGGCACCTTTAACGCTGACACCGGCACAGTTGATTTTGCCGCCACCAGCGGTACCCAAACGATCATTTCCGGCGGTACCGGCAGTACGAAGCAATTCTATAACCTCACTCATTCTGGCGCCAGTACGCTCTCGCTAAGCACTAATGCTGTTCAGGTTGCCAATGATCTTTCCAATACTGGCGGGACGATGAGCGGTTCGGTTGATGTGACAGTAAACGGTAGCGCCACTGGAGTTGGAGCAATTACCATGAGCGGCTCAAGTACCTTTACGCAAAGGGTAGCGGCAGCGGAGAATTTTGGTACGACTTCCGGTTCCAGTGCCTGGACTTTTGTTAGTCTGACCTTCTCTAATTCTCACGCTTCCAGTCCGTTTACTGTAACCACCCAGACCGGTGGTTCTGGCGGTATCACCGTCTCTTCAATTCTTCGAGTCGGTGCGTCCGGCGACGCCGCCGGAGCGACAACAACTCTCAATGCCGGTAACCGTACTTGGACATTAAGCGGCGCTGCTGGTGATCCCTTCCAAGTCCTGGCTTCTCCAGCAGGGTCGTTAACTGGTTCGACATCAACCTTTGCTTATCGGGGTGAGAACGGGGCGGGAAATACAACTATAGAAAGAGGCGGGGCTGGCTCATATTTCAATCTTGATATAGGCTGCTCCGCGATCTGTTCCTTCGACACCTATGTTTTAGAGGAAGCTACTACAGCAACTGGAAACTTAACCATTCAGGCATCTGCTATTTTGGATGCGGTTAGTGGCTCCAACTGGGGCCTCACAATCGGCGGCAATTACCTTAACTCCGGCACCTTCACGGCTCGTAGTGGCACCGTCACCTTCAACGCCACAGATACGGGCAATACGCTCGGAGGAACTCTGAGCGGTTCGTCGTCTTTCTACAACCTCATCTTTAACGGCGCTGCCGGTGAGTGGACACCAAGCGCGGCCGTTAACATAAATGGCGATATAACGATGACGGCCGGAACGCTCCTTGGAACTCAAAACGTCACGGCTAATAGTAACGTCGCTGGCACAGCCGGAGCTTTTAGCTTAACTGGTGGAACATTTCTTCAAACTGCGGCTGCCTCTAAAAACTTTGGTACCACGTCGGGCTCTACGGCCTGGACGTTTAGTAGTCTGTCTTTTTCCAACACCGGTGTGTCAGGAATTACCTTTACTACTCAAACAGGCGGCTCTGGCGGGATTACAGTTAGTGGGATTTTGAAAGTTGGTGTGAGCGGTGACGCAGGTACGGCAACCTTGGACGCCGGCAATAGAATTTGGACCCTATCTGGTACTGGCGGTGATCCGTTCCAACTTTTGGCTTCCCCCGCCGGAGCTTTAACAGGTGGTACTTCTAAACTCTATTACACCGGAGCTAATGCTGGAGGGAATACGACCATCCAATCAATGACCAGCTCGTATTATGACCTGGAGCTAAACGCCGCTGATACCTTCGTTTTGGAAGGAGACACTGTTGTAACAAATAATCTCACCATCACTCACGCTAGTGCCATTCTTGATGTGACAGTTTCTAACTACGCCCTGACGATCGGCAACAATTATTCTAACTCCGGCACTTTTACCGCTCAATCCGGTACCATAACATTCAACGCGACCGATACTGGCAATACTCTAGCGGGGACCATGACCAGTGCTTCGGCTTTCTACAACCTTACATTTAACGGTTCGGGCGGCGAGTGGACACCAAGCGCGGCGGTTACGGCTACCAACGATTTAACCATGACGGCGGGATCGTTACTGGGGACCCAAGACCTTAGCGTCGGCGACGGTGGTGCCGATCCCGACCTAACAGGTAACGGGACGATCAATTTAACCGGCGGAACTCTTACTCTTGGTGGATCAGGAGCCGTTTTATTTGGGGGCAACACTGCTTGGACTTTCAACAACCTTTCCCTAACTGCTTCGTACTCAGCAGGAACAGCAATCGCAGCGACCGGAAGTGGCGGGATTACCGTTTCAGGTATTTTTACGCTTGACGCCACCGCCGATACGCTTTCATTTGACGCTGACGCAAAAACATACACTCTTTCGGGAACCAACGGTAATCCTTTTGTGTTCACCGCCAGTCCAACGTTTACGGCCACTACATCCACTTTTACCTTCACTGGCAATAACGGCGCTGGCAACACAATCATTCAATCAACCACTTACTACAATCTAACTCCGAACAACGGCTCTGAGATCTACGTCCTAGAAGCCGCAACAATCACTTCGAACAACCTAACTATTACGGCCGGTACATTAGACGTGACTGCCGGCAACTTCGCCTTAACCATCGGCGGTAGTTACTCTAACTCTGGAACATTCTTAGCTAATTCTGGAACCGTCACTTTCAACGCCACTACTACCGGTAAAACTCTCACTGGGACAATGACTGGTGCAACAGGCAAGTTTTATGTTCTCACTTTCAACGGCGTCGGTGGTGGCTGGACGTACGGCGCAGCAGTTGAGACTGCCAGTAATTTCAACTTAACTAATGGCACGGTAGATGCCGATTCAACTGGTAACTACGCCCTAACGGTTGCAGGCGATCTAACATTTTCCTCCGGCACTACCTATAAAGCCCAGGCCTCAACTATTACTGTTAGCGGCAACTGGACGCAAAGCAACTCAACTTGGACAACTCAGGCCACTGGCTATGGGACTTCAATAGTCGTCCTTTCGGGAACAACTAAGACGATTACCACCAACGGCGGTTCGGGCACTCACTTTAACAAATTAACTATTTCTGGTGGAGCTATTTACACACAGACAGCAACAGATATCCATGTCATCAGTGATCTCAACATCCAAGGAACGCTCAACAGCGTTGCCGGCTGCGCCCAAGCGATTTATTACGACGGCGGTACCGGCACCACATTAACAATTGCGGGTACTATTGGCGGCAGTGGAGGTTGCTTCCATGTTACTAATGCAACTCCTACCTATTCATACACTGGCACAATTAGTGTCCCCAACTTCTATTATTCCATGACTGGCAGCACCACCATCCCTGCCTATACTTATGCTGGTAACCTCTACTTCCGCCCAGCGTCTGGAACTCAAACCTACACAATCGGAGCCGGAACAATGAATGTTTATACATTTGTAACTACTAATAATATTACCGGTGCACTAACAATTGATAATACCGTCAACAATACTGCCTGGATCGTGACAGCACTTTTCCGTTTTACATCCACTGCCGGCACAGTTGCAATGAGTTTGGGCTCGGCGAGCTACGCCATAGGTAGTAACTGGGAAAATCTCGATACCGCCGTGATCACCCCTGGGACATCAACTGTAACAATGGGTAACGCAACTGCCGATGGCGACATGACCTCTGCCGGCCAGAGTTTTTACAACCTTATTATTGACGATACTGGCGACGATATCACTATTGTTGACGCTCTAACCGTTACTAATGATCTTACTATTACGGCTGGTGACTTGAATGGAACACAAAATGTAACTGTTAGTGGTAACGTTGCTGGCACCGCAGGAACGATTACTATGACGGGTGGGACTTTTGAGCAAAGAGTTGGGGCGGCCAAGAACTTCGGGACAACGAGCGGCTCAACCGCTTGGACATTCTACGATCTGACATTTTCGAATCCTAACTCCCCAATCTGTGCCGCATTTTTCATCACGACTCAAACCGGCGGATCAGGGGGAATAACAGTTAGCGATGTTATGAGAATAGGTAAGGCCGCTGACGGTTGTGGCACTTACTTCGATGCCGGCAATCGCACTTGGACTCTGTCTGGTACTACTGGTGACTCTTTCCAAATACTTGCTTCCCCCGCCGGATCACTAACCGCCGCCAGCTCAACCTTCACCTACACCGGCAATAACGGTGCTGGCAGTACAACTATTCAGTCGGCAACTTACTACGACCTAATCCCCAACAACTCCTCCGAAACCTTCGTCCTTGAAGGTACAACCGGCACCGGCCGAGACCTGACAGTTACCAACGGATCGCTTGATACGACCGGCTCAAACTACGCCGTTAACGTCGCTCGAGACCTGACGCTAGCTAACACTGCCGGCGTTGTTCTGATTGGTAACGGTTCAACAATTACTGTTGGTAACGATTTTAACGATACTGGCAACAAATTCACCGAAGGCACTGCCTCAACGGTTAATATGACTGGTACGGCTGACAACACCGGTACCCTCAACTCTGCTAGCCAGATGTACAACCTTCAGTTGGCCGGCTCGGGTAAAACGATTACCGTCGGCACCAGTATGAACCAAGTTAATGGAGTGATGACCCTGAATGGGGGAACGGTCAGTCAGGCCGCCTCGTACATTAACCTCGCTGGTAGTATTAGCAAAACTCCTCTCGTCTTTGGCGCCGCTACCACGCTCACTGGTGGCTCTGTAATGAGCTTCCTTATTAACGGAGGGGCTGGCTCCACTTTCACAATGGCCGGTGGCAATTACGGGAACTGGGCCATTGAACCGTACGCAACTGCTAATAACAGCATTTATAATTTCGCTGGTGATATTACAACTACCGGAAGTGTCTATGTTGCGGCCAATACGGCTGTAACTGGAACAACTGTCAACACCCAAAACTTCGCTCTAACCGCGGCTACTTTGCAGTTCGGTGATGGCAATGCTGGGCGTGATGGCCCGGTTGCTGTTGGCTTCGGCTCTAGCACCGTTACTTTGAGTAGTACAACCAACTCCATCCTTCCTCACGCTACCTACGGCGGAACAAGCAGTACCCTTAATCTTGGTAGCTCGTCAGTGACGGTTTCCGGCGCCGTTCTGTTTATTAACGGCACTCCCGCTATAACGGTAACCCCTGGAACTTCGACAATTACCTGGGTCCATACTTCCGGTTCTAAGACTTACGCTCCGAATGGTCAATCTCTATATAACGTGATCTTGAACGGCTCTGGGGGAACAGTAACACCTAGTGGCGCGGTCATCATCACTAACGATCTTACTATTACTCTCGGAACATTTGACACCACTACTAGTAACCACGCCGTTAACGTTACCCGTGATGTCGCAATCGCTGGTAGTGCTAGTGCTGTTTTCCGAGCCCGGACTTCAACAATCACCGTCAGTCGCCACTGGACGGTGGACCTAAACGGTGTCTTCACCCGCGACAGCTCAACCGTTCAGCTTAATGGTGACGGCAATATCGCAGGTACGGGTACGACCCAGTTTGAAAACCTGACCGTTGCCTACAACACCAAAACAACCACGATGACCAGAGCCCGAACCGATGTCTTTGGCATTTTAACCATCGGTGATGCCAGTGGCGGCACGATGACGTGTTCGGTCACCTGTGAATTTGAACTGTTTAGAACAGCTGGAGCCGACTTAGTATTAGGAACAGGAGCAACCCTATCTGGTTCTAATGCCACCTTCCAGTTGCGTAAACTAAGCGCCGCGACTGTTACCGTCACTGGTGCCACCAACTACGGCACCTGGAGTATCCTGATGCACAGCGATGTCGCGGGACTGGTGACTTTTAATGTCGGGGGTAATATTACTACCAGCGGATACACGCAGGTAAAAGCAGACGCTACGGGAACGGCAACCTTTAATACCCAAAACTACACCATTAACGCAGATAAATGGGTCCAGGGCGACTCAACCGACAATGGCGCCACGAGTTCGAATTGGGGATCAAGCACCGCCACCTTCAATCGCGCGAGTGCTACCGACACTTTTTACGTCAACTCCAATGGCGGAACTCATACTGCCAATTTCCAAACCGCTTTCATCTCAGCAACCGGCCATGTTAAGTTCGTCAACGGCACCGGAACATTAGCGGTCGATGACGGCACTTCAACATTCACCTTTGCCCCGTCGACTGGTACCTCGACATACTCTCCTAACAGCCAGACCCTTTACAACGTGATCGTGAACGGAGCCGCAACCGTCCAACCTGATGCAGCCGTGGCAATTGCTAACGACCTCACGATGACCGCTGGCACCTTGAACGGTACCCAAAACATCACCGTCAACGGCAATGTCGCTGGAACCTCAGGGGTTATCAGCTTAACTGGGGGGACGTTTGAACAGCGGGTAGGGGTTAATAAAAACTTTGGCACAACAAGTGGCAGTACTGCTTGGACATTTTATGATCTAACTTTTTCTAACTCGCTCGGTGCCCCAGCAGCAGGAAGAACTATTACCACCCAAACAGGTGGAAGTGGTGGAATAACCGTCAGTGACATTTTGAGGGTTGGAAAATCCGGTGATTCTTCTGGAGCCACCACAACGTTAGATGCTGGTAACCGCACCTGGACTTTAAGTGGCACAACCGGTGACTCATTCCAACTGCTCGCCTCCCCGGCTGGAGCCTTAACTGCCGCTACCTCCACTTTCGCCTACACCGGCAACAACGCTGGTGGCAACTCAACCGTTCAGTCCGCTACCTACCACCACCTAACCGTTAATAACGGTTCCGAGGTTTATGTGCTAGAGGAAGCAACCCTTACAGATAATGGTGGTAATCTCACTATCACCGCGGGTGAGTTTGATGTGACGGCCACTCCTTATGCCTTAACAGTTGGGGGTAACTGGTCAAATTCCGGTACCTTTACCGCTCGCACAGGGACAGTGACCTTCAGCTCAACGAGTACCGGCCGAACCCTCACTGGAACCATGACTGGCGGCTCAGCATTATATAATATTATTTTCAACGGTTCGGGTGGGGGCTGGACGCTCCAAGACGCGATGAGCGTCACTAACAATTTCGATATTACTAACGGCACTTTTGATACCAATACTACCTTTAACTACGCTCTAACTATTGGCGGCAACCTGACAGGTAACGCCGGCACCTGGTCTCTCACAGAACGGGCTTCAATTATTACGGTTTCCGGTAATTGGGATACTAGTGCAGTTGCTCAAGACAGTGTCAGTATCGTCGAAGGTACCTCAACGGTTGTGATGAATGGGACGGGTACAAAAACTATCAAAAATGGCTCGACAAATGCTTGGGAGCCCAGATTTTACAACTTGACCGTTGGCCAAAGTGGCAACACCACACAACTGATAACAAACAACGGTGCTGCCCATAACGGCACATTCACTCTCGGGACAGGAACCTTTGACTTTAATTCAAAAGGTATGAACAAAACTGGGGGGAGTTTCAGTCTTGACCCTGCTGGAACTTTTGGACTCGGTAATGGAAGCATCGACTTCAGCGGATCTGCCAACTTCACCCTCCCGGCGTTTACCTACAATACCACCATTACAGACAATATCAGCACCGGCTATAAAATCTCCTTGGCAGGAACAACTACCATCACCGGATCGTTACGGTTTGGCTGGGGAAACTCTCGAAATAGTGAGTTTGACACCGCCAACCAAACTCTTACTGTCGGGACTTTTATAGTAGCTGGTAATACCGGGGCACCGATTTTTACCGCCGGATCCTCAACAGTCTATGTCGGAACAAATTTTACGAATGAAAGTAATGCGGTGTTTAACGCTGGGACATCTACTTTTATCTTTAACGCAACCGCCACTAGTAAGACTATCCAATCTGCTGGTGACTCATTCTACAACCTAACTTTCAGCGGTTCGGGCGGTGGCTGGGCACCTCAGGACGCCTTGGTTGTTACCAACGACCTGACGATGACTGCCGGATCGCTGCTCGGTACTCAGAATATTACTGTCAATGGTAACGTCGCCGGAACTGCAGGTATCATCAACCTCACCGGCGGCACATTCACCCAAAGTGTGGCAGGCGCTAAAAACTTTGGCACCACTTCTGGCTCAACCGCTTGGACGTTTAGTAGCCTTACGTTTACCGCTTCTCCCGCCGCTACCATTACCACTCAAACTGGTGGAACCGGAGATATTACGGTTAGTAGCGTCATGAGTATTTCTTCGGCCGCCACCACCTTTGATGGTGGCAATCGCACTTACCACTTAACTGGTAGCGGTACTCCTTTCTCAAAGACCGGGTTATTTACAGCCAACGCTTCCACGATTAGCTACGAGAATACCACTAGCGCCAACATCACTAGTGGTTGTGGCACGAGAGCTTATTACAACCTCCAAACCAGCCCGGCCTCTGGTACACCGACCTACACAATGACCACTTCGGCCACGTCCTTCCTTGCTGGGACCCAAGTACTTACCCCCACGGGAAGTACGCCAATTGAAGAGCTTAAAGAAGGTGACCTTGTCAAATCCTACGACCTCAGTAGTAACCAAGTAGTCATATCTCCAGTTGTTGGAACAGTTATTGGGACTAAAGATGCGTACTACATCATTAACAACCAGGTGCAGGCCACAGCAAATCACGTCTTTATTATGGCTGACCACAGCTCAAAAGCTGTTGAGGAACTGCGGGTTGGCGATCTGCTTGCCACCTATTCTGGAACGGAACCTATTACAAGTATCCAAAAAGTGAGTGAGACCGTAACTGTATACGATATCGAAGTTGACACCTACAACCTTTTCTATGCTAATAGCTACTTAGTACATAACGCATGTGCTGGAACTGAAGTTTTAGGCAATTTCACCCTGACTGGCGCTGGATCAGCCGTTGTTAATGCTGAAACGAGTGATCCTGCCATCACCGTTACCGGCAACCTTACTATCGGAGCTAATCAAACTTACCAAGCTTCCTCAGCCGCAACATTTGCAATTAAAGGCAACTACGCTAACTCGGGTACCTTTACCGCTAATACCGGCACGACCACTTTGAGTGGCACCAGTACCCAAACCTTGTCTGGTGGGATGCTGACAACCAACGCGTTTTACGACCTGACCATTACTAACAGCTCCGGCACGATTGCATCCGACTGTGAACGAACGGGCTGGGTGGCAGGAGTCGACTTTAACGCCGCCGCAACCGTCACCAACAACTACACCATCACCACAGCTAGTGTGAAAGTAGAATACGAATCCGGCGCCACCTATACGATTAACAATATGAACTGGAACGGGCAAGCGGTTGGAACGAGACTATACTTCAGAAACTCCGCCATTACCGGTAGTTGGCTCCTAAATGTCGCTGCCGTTGGTAACGACCAAATAAAAACCTCGTATGTTAATGTCTCTCGATCTGATGCCTCTGGCGGATCAACAATTATCGCTAGCGACGGCACCAACACCGACTGCGGTAACACCGTTAACTGGATTTTTGGTCAGACACTAACCCTAGGCCTGGACTCCACTTCGAAAGACTTCGGTACCATTAACCCCGGCTCCAACCCCAGTGATCAAACATCGACGCTGACCGCTTCTAGTAATGCCTTGAACGGCTATGTCGTTTACGCTTGGTCAACCCAAGCGATGACTAATGTCCGCTTCGGTGGGGTGACACTAGCCGATTGGACGGGTACGAACGCGACTCCGACAACCTTCAGTGCTGGGTCTTACGGCTTTGGCTATTCAACCGACGACTCATCGTTAACCGGCGGCACGGCTGATCGTTTTACCAACGGCGGGGCTAAATTTGCTGGCTTTTCTCACACCGGCCCGGGCGACCCAGTTGCCGACCGAACCGCACCGGCCACAGGCGCCACCAACGATATTACTTACCGCCTCTACCCATCGAACACCCAAGCTAACGGCGATTACACAGCTGACGTCGTTTATGTGATAACAGCAACTTTTCCATGAGAAAAGTAATTTCAAATTTCGACCATTCGACGGTGCTCAGGTCGCCTCGAGCGGAGTCGAGAGGCGAATTTCAAATTTCGATTGAATTTCAAATGACAGAATGTGGTAAAACCGATAAATTAAAATTTGATGATTGAAAATTCAATGATTTTGAGTTCGCCAGAACGAAAAATGAGCGAACGCGATAAAATTGTAAATTGTAAATTGAAAATTCTAACGCTGGCAATCTTAATGTCGGTATTTGCATTCACCTTGTCAGCGTCAGGCCAAGGCGCCATTAGCCCGACACTGTCAATTAGCCCTGGCTTAGTTCAGCAGACCGTTAAACCAGGCGAGAAAACGATCGTGAAGATTAAAGTTACCAATCTTGGGAAGGAACCAATCCCATTGTCCGCTTCTAAATTTAGTATTAGTGGCATTAACAACCTCGGATCACCCGAATTTACGGCCGAGCCAAGGCCACACTCAGGTGTTGAATGGCTAACGCTCGACAGTCCAGACCTCATTTTGGACGCCCAAGGCAGTAAAGAAGTTCAGGTAACCATCCTAGCGCCCAAGGGTACTGTCCCGGGTGGTTACAGCGCCGCCCTGATTTTCCAGGCTCGCCTACCAGCAAATTATTTTGACGAAAACGCCAATACCCGAATTATTCCAGCATTAAGCACCTCGTTTTTGCTTTCGGTCGATTCGACCACGAAGCCAACCATTGAAAGCTTGAGCATCAGCTCGTTCCAGACACCGAAAATAGTTGTTAGCACACCGGTACCGTTCCTGGCCGAAATTAGTAACCCGACCGGATTTTTCTTTTTCGCTGATGGCGATCTGACTTTAACGCCAACCTGGGGTGAGCAAAAGATGGTCACCCAGTTAGCGAGCTCGGTCCTAATGCCCGAGTCTTCGAGGCAATATATCAGCGCCTATACCGGCACAATCTGGCCCGGGGTCTACGACGCCAAATTCACTCTTAAGCAAGACGGAAAAATCTTAGTGGCCAGTTCTCGATTTGTCTCCATCCCCTGGCCCTTCATTATTATAGTCCTGCTATTGGCAATTCTGGCGGTTGGTTCAACCGTGTACTTCCGCCGGCGTCGAGCTAAACTTTTGCGAGCTATGAGCAGATGATCGGAAAAATTAGTGTGGGGTTGACCCCGCACTATTCAACCGTCGCAAGTTGCTACAATCAACTTATGCATTGGGTGTATGTACTACTCGGAAAAGAACAGCGACTTTACTTCGGGCAGACGAACAACTTGCGGAAAAGACTACTCGATCACAACGAAGGTAAGTCAGTTGCGACAAAACCTTACCGACCGTGGAAGATTGTCTACCTTGAAGGTTATGCCTCGAGACTAGATGCGCTCGATCGAGAGAAGAAGCTCAAACAATTTGGTCAGTCTTACGCAAGGTTGAAAAAGCGTATTGGGCATTGCCTTCAAGACGGTTGAAAAGTGCGGGGTTGACACATCTGTTGGATACGCTTCAATGTATATATAGTATGTGCGAGGGGGAAAAATAAAATCATTGTTAAATCAGGTCGCTCTAATGGTTCGTGGTTACCTTGTAGCCCCTAAAACTAAGCAATTAGCTAATCGCTACCGCGTTGTTTTAGCGGTGTTAAGCTTAATTGCTATAATTGCCCAGCCCTTCGGGATTCAATCCGCTTTTGCCGTTCGCCCAACCAGTTTGAAGGATACATTGAGTGACTCTCGCCCTTCGACTGCGTCTAACCACGAGATAGTTCTCGATCTCTCTGGAAGCACTACTTTCATTGCTGGTGAAACTGTAATTGTTACCTTCCCGGCTGGGTACAACTTGACGACCTTAACATTGACTGATGTTGACTTTGTGAACGGCGCCACTAGCGAAACACTAATAGCTTCTTGTACCGCAACGGATAGTGTCGAGTATGTGCTTGCTTCCCAGGTGGTGACTTTCACGGCCTGTAGTGGCTACACCGCTGAGGCGGCCAGTACGGCCATCACCATGAAGTTCGGTTCCAACGCCGCTGGCGGGACCACCCGGATTGTCAACACCACAGCGGGCACCTCTCAATTGAATGTGGCCGGCAGTTACGGCGATGACTCTCAGGATACTGTCTTGGTTCTAACAGCAGGTGTAGCAATTTCGGCCACAATCGATGAAGTTTTGACCCTAACAGTGGCCGGTCTGGCCGCGGATGCAAACTGCACAACCACCGGTGGCACGAAACCCGCTGCGAGTACGGCAACAACAATTCCTTACGGGACAATATCCACAGAAACATTTTACGATATCTGCCAACAACTGACCGTAGCTACCAATGCCGGTACGGGTTATACAGTCACCGTTTACACTGTCACTGGTTTGGATGCTGGTGCTAATCCATTTGCAGTTGGTTCCTGCGATGGCGCTTGTACTTTAACCGATCCTGCTCCGTGGGGAACTGCCACCTTTAATGGGTACGCTATCTGTATGGACGACACGACCGGAAACGCTGCTGAAACTGCTAACGCCGACTGGGCAGCGGCTGGGCAGTGCGGCGGAGGTACTCAGCAGTTCGAACTAGTTGCCGATCTATCTGGTCCTCAAACGCCCTCAACGATTATGCAGAGTGCCGTTGGGGTAACGGATATCTCCAAGATAGGCTGGAGATTATCGGCTGACGGTGCCCAGGCAGCTGGTGCCTACACCGGTACTGCCGACTATATTACAACGGGGACATTCTAAAGACATGTATTATTTAGCAAAATCAGTTCAGGTGTTCACCTCGCAGAGGGTAAAGCTTGAGCGGGGGTTAATATTTTTGGCCATCGTCGCCATCGTGTTGTCTGGCTTCTCTGTGCCAAAAGCCTTTGCCGCCCGACCAGACAGCCTAAAGGATGTCATTACCGATTCTCGCCCTTCGACTGCCGCAAACCACACCATCACCTTAGACCAAGCCACCGGCGGTGATTTTAGCGCCGGCGATACGCTCGTTCTCACCTTTGCTTCAGGCTTTGACACATCTGGCTTTGCCAGTACTGATGCGCTTGATTACGACATCACCGTTAACGCTGTTGAAGAGACGATTGTAGATTCGTCCGACGCTTGCGCTGGCGACACGATCGAGATTACCACTGTGGCCGCAGATGTTTTCACTTTTACTGCTTGTGGGACTTATGCAGGTGAGGCGGCGGGTGTTGTAATCGTCATCGAAATCGGAACGCACGCCACCAGCGGTGGCACCGGTAATACGCAAATTGTTAACTCAACAGCCGCCACTTACAATCTAGCGGTAGATTCCACCGACGAAGATTCCCAAGACACAATCATTGTCGTAACCGCGGCCATAGCCGTTTCGGCCGCTCTTGACGAGGTTTTAACTCTTGCTGTTGCCGCTGTTACGTCCGGTTCTTGTACAACTACCGGCGGAACAAAAATTACTTCAACCTCCACAACAATTCCCTACGCAGTAATCTCGACAGAAGCTTTTTACGATATCTGCCAACAACTGACCGTGGTAACCAACGCTGGCACCGGTTACACAGTAACAGTCTACACAGTAGCGGGCTTAGACAGTGGCGCCAATGCTTTTGCGGTTGGTACCTGTGACGGAGCATGTAACCTAACAACCCCAAATGCCTGGGCTACAGCTACTAACAACGGTTATGCTGTCTGTATGGACGACACCACCGGGGATGCCGCAGCCACAGCTAACGCTGGCTGGGATACGGCGGCCGAGCAATGCGGCGGTGGCACTCAAAAATTTGAGCTTGTTGCCGATATAGGCGCATCTGAAGCTCCGTCAACTATTATGTCGAGCATCGTTGGTGTCTCAAGTGATGTCGCCTATGCCGGTTGGCGGCTTTCGGCTGACGCTACTCAGGCCGCTGGTGCCTATACTGGTACCGCCGACTATATTACGACCGGAACGTTTTAGCGTGTTGAGTTGAGACAACTGGGGTGTATAGTTTGAAAATGGGTAATAATTTTCAGTTCTCAATTTTGCAATTTACAATAAATTTACAATGAGCTAATTATCAATTGGATGACACAACCATCAAGCAAATATGATTTAGAGGAAAGAACGGCGCAGTTTGGCGAATCGGTGATTATTTTGTGCCGAACGATTAAGCAGGACTCTATTTGTAGCCCTATTATTAATCAGCTGATTCGCTCTGCAACCAGCATCGGGGCAAACTACTCTGAAGCCAACGCTGCTAGCTCGCGCAAAGACTTTAGTAATAAGATCTTCATCTGTAAAAAAGAGGCTCAAGAAACTAGACATTGGCTCCGAATGCTTAGGACAGCACTGCCATCATTGGCTGAACCACCTGAGCCCATCGTCAGCGAATGTCAGGAGTTAACCCTAATCTTTCAGAAAATAACATCGAGCTTACGCCAAAATACGGGTACACTGAAAATTGATAAATTGAAAATTTAATGAAAATTGTAAATTGTAAATTGAGAATTTTAGCGCTGGTGGTCTTGGTATTAGTTTTTTCTGTCTTGCCAGCCAATATCCGGGCTCAGGAAGCGACTGTAGACCAAGCAAAAGTTTCCATTTCTCCACCGCTCTTTGAGCTCTCTGCCAAGCCCGGCGATACCATAAAGAGCTCAATGAAAGTTGTTAACACCAGCGGGATTGTCCAAAAATATCAGATGGGAATCCAGCCGTTCGTTGGCAACGAACTCGGACAAGCTAAAATCGTCGCGGAAGATGACTCAATTTATTTCCTAAAAAACTGGACGAAGATTACGCCGTCGAAGTTCACCCTAACCCCCTTACAGACACAAGTCGTTAAGTTCGTTATCACTATCCCCGTCAACGCTGAACCAGGCGGTCAATACGGCTCAATTCTGGCCTATTTAGCAAACAACGACAAAGTTAGCGGCACGGGTGCCGTTACGAGAACAAAGGTTGGTAGCTTAATTCTGGTAGCTGTGGCTGGTGATATCAGCTACTCGGCTTATGTTAAAGAATTTAAAGTCGATAAAATACGTTTTGAACACTCACCTATCACGTTCAATTCCCGAATCCACAACAACGGTTCTGTCCATATCAAACCAAAAGGCTTTATCACCCTGACTAACATCTTCGGCCGTAAGACCGCCAGCATCGATTTCGATCAGAAAAACATTTTTCCGAAGGCCGATCGTTTAATTACTCAATCCTACGATCAGCCGTTGAAGATCGGTCGTTATGTCGCCACCCTAAATATCCTCTACGGCGAAAAAGGCGACCAGCTGAGCTCGGAGTTAGTTTTCTATGTCTTCCCGATGTGGCTAATTATTCTTTGCATCGCACTACTAATCCTGTTTGTCCTCTTATTCATCTACCGCAAGCGTCAGAAACGCAAATTCGCCAAACTCCTCCGAGCCGCCAAAGCCCCCCGATCTATCCGGAGAATGGGTTAGACACTTGATCGTTTTCTTCCGGTAGGATCTCGTAAAACCTCAAAGCGATTTGAACCTGTTAATTTTCTTGACGACCTAGTGGTAAAATTAAAATGTAAATACGAAAATGGAAAATGATAAACAAAAATTTAAAGAGCAGTTTTATAAGAGATTGATTGCTTTTTCCGTTAGAACTGTAAAGTTATGTGAGTTGATTAACCGGAAGCCATATCTTCGATCGATTGCCGACCAACTACTACGGAGCGCTACTTCGATAGGAGCCAACGTTCACGAAGCAAAGTCTTCAAGCTCAAGGCGGGATTATCTTCGCTTTTTTCAAATCGCCCTCAAGTCAGCCAACGAGACAGACTACTGGTTAATTATCATCGATCAAACTACCGTGGAATACAAGGAACAAATCGCATCTTTAGCAATTGAACTCAAAGAAATTGCAAATATCCTTGGTGCAAGCGTTCTTACTCTCAAAAACCGTCGTTGACTCTTTGAGCTGATCTACTGTGCCTCAACTAAAAGTTACTTTATTTACATAAGATTAAATTATCTCTGACTCTTAGTCTTAATTTTTGCCATTTTCCCCAGGTTCGGTACTCTTTGACATTTAACTGTTAATATTTCATATTGAAATCACATGGAGGGTTACTTTTTATCCACTTACAGGGGAGAGGGGGAGTTTTAGAGTATGGCTGGTGCCAAAGCTAAATCAGATAGCGGGCGAGTCGTCGCCTTCGTTGACGGCTCCAATCTTTTCGGTGGGATGGCCGAGATGTTGAATTCTGGTCAATACTTTAACTTTTCTGACTTTGTCGGGCAATTGGAGCAAGATTTTTCACTAGAGAAAATTTACTTTTACGGAACCTATATGCGTCACCTCTCAACTGATTCCAAGGCCAAGCGAACCTTAGCGCTAACCCAAAGGAAGTTTTTCGACAGCGTCAAGAAAAACCACAAAACCATTTTTTACCAAGGACACTTCTCCAAGACCACAGGCAAAGAGAAGGGCGTTGATGTGCACCTCGCGATTGATATGGCAGTAGGTGCGGCTACTGATAGTTACGACGAAGCATTAATTATCACCGGTGACGCTGACTTACTCTACGCTATCGAGACCGCTCAGAGATTCAACAAGAAGGTTCATCTAGTTTCGCTTAGCTCGCGCTTACCCTTAACAATCGCTCTAAAATCTCAAAGTAGTTTGCTTTTCGATCTCGATGACCATTTCAAGCAAAAGGTCTTATCAAAATTCTCTTTTCTCTCCAATAAAGTAATCGTCAGACGCCTAGCTATTGAGATTAAGAATATAACAATGCCCGGTACAAAAGGTACCGGGCGTGTAAAGAAATGATAACAAATAGCTTTAACTTGTCAAGCTCCGAATGGGAGAAAACCACGGTGAATTACTCAATATCCCAATATCCAATTCCACAATTGAGTCATTTGATATTGGGTAATTGGGAGATTGTAAGACGATGACCGCGCGGGTTGAAAAAGCCAAAAAACGCCTGGACGGTATCTATCGTAATCTCTACCGCCAGAGCGTGACTCTAGTTTGGGATACCTGGAAAAATAACCCGTTCCGAATCCCGATCTTAATGATCTTGATCCTCCTCACCGTAACCAGCTCAGCCAGTTGGCTTATTAACCCCAGATCTTCAATTAACCAAAATCCCCCAAAGGCATTGGCCAGCACCTATCAGTTTGTCCCAACTTCCGGAAATCTAGTAGTCGGGACAGGGCAAAATGCCAACTCACTGTTGGCAGGAGCCACCGAAGGCGTTAACACCGGTTCCTGGAAAGGAACTCTGTCCGACGACAACTTTCACTGGCAGGTAACAGCGGCCGATGCCGCGACGCCGAACCTCAATATGCAGCTTGATTTAGGAATCGCTAAACTGGCAGGGGCTAATAAACTCATCATTCAAACAGAAGTTGACCTTGATTCGGCTAGTCGAGTTTTGAAGATTCAAATTTGCGATTGGGTTTCGTCGACTTCGGTCGATGCGACCACGGACGGCCAGTGTACCGGCGGTGGTTGGCGATCGTTGATGAGTCAAAATGCTTCCAACGTCGATGTCGATATAGCCCTAACGAGTCCAGCCGCTTTCCAGTGGCATATATATGATGGCTACTTCTCAAGTGGTACTGGCGGCGGAACGGCCATATCAACTCCCTTAACCAACTTTACCTCTAGCGATACCCAACCAATTCGTGTTCGTTACTGGTCGGATAGCGATGTTGTTGGCTCTGCTGATGTCGCTGTCGACTTTTTGCGAGCTAATGCCTTGGTTGATCCGGTATATCAAGCCTCGAGCTTTACCAACCTTGGAGTTGGCACAGTCACTGGTATATATGCCAATACTCACATCGTCGGTAATACCGCCACCGGTCAGCAGAATGTGACGAGTGCTGACGGAGTTTCGATCGATGTTGCCGGCACCGCTGGGTCAATCTCTGATTCTTACTTAACCTTCAAGAATGTCAAAACCTACACTGGTATGAATGCCTTTTACTTTAAATCTGAGTACTACTGCAGTACCACGGGGATAAACTTTGACTATGCTATTCGTAATTTTACCGCCGGAACTTGGGAGAACTTAACCTCTGCTTCTATCGCCTGTTCTGGATCAGCGGCCACTAATGCCTGGTCCAAAAACAACATTACTCCCGCTGATTATATTGACGAAGCTTCTGGTGATGAAGTTAGAATCAGGATGTACGGTAGCGCAAACTCCACCGTCACCCTTCGTCAAGATTTCGCCTATTTGATGGTCGGCTCAACCAATTCCGATAGTGCTCAGTGTGAGATTACTTGGGGCACGGGTACGGCGACTGACTGCACCAACGCTCGAGATTTAATTGGACCAGCTACGGCAGTCGCCTTCGCCAATACCGCCGAGGACGAATCTAACACTGTTAATAACGATTATTATGCTCTTGATAATGACGGTGACGCCACTCTCGAGGAAGCGACAGCCGCCAACATTAACTTTCCCGTGACAGTCCCCTCTGACGCCCAAGTGGTCGCCAACCATTATGCTGGACGATTCTCCGGCTGTAGCGTCTGCACCACCACTGCCCTGACGGTACAAATGGGCTTGCGCGATTATTCCGGTACACCAACCAGCACGGCGGCAACCGGGGGCTGGACGGCAGTCGGTGCTACGTCGGCTACTGCTACCCAAGCCTATACAGATTCGATTACCGCATTAGCCATCGGTACATACGGCAACCAAACAAACCCTGACGACCATATCGATACCAATAATAATGTGATGAATGTTCGCCTGCGCACAACTGCCTCCGGCTTAACCAGCAATAACGCTGTCACCAACTGGGATTTCGCCATGGTCAGCATCTCTTGGGTGGTAGATAGTTCGCATCCAACTCGTAACTACCAATTTGCACCCACTGGCGACACTCTGGGCGCCGGAACCGAAATTGCCAGGCTCGGTCAAACCGCCGCCGTTAACACCGGCGTCAACACTGGTGGTTGGCAAGGAACGCTCGGTGATGATAACTACCACTGGTCGATTAACGGCGCTAATGTTGTGGGCACGAATCACAATATGCAGTTAAATTTCACTTCCGCCAAACAAAATGGCGCCAATAAATTACTCATTCAAACTGAGTTCGATACCGATGCCGCTTTGGCAGTAAAGGTTCAAATCTGCGACTGGGTTTCGTCAACCTCGGTCGATGTGGCGGCTGACGGCGACTGTACCACGGGCGGCTGGCGCTCGGTAAACTCGCAAAACGCCTCAAACGTTGACGTTGATTTTACGACAAATGGCGTAATCTCACTTCAATGGCAAATTTTCGATGGCTACTTTACGACTGGAACCACCGGTGGAACAGCCATTTCAACACCGTTAACAAATTTCTTTCACGCCAGTAACGGCGTTAAGATCCGTTTGTATAATACCGTTCAAACAGCCACTGCCATCGATGTTGATTTTCTTAGAATTCAGCCAATCATTGACACAGTTTACCATCCTGCTGGAGTCACAAACCTGAATGGTAGTGGCGGTGCTCTAGCCGGCACCTATGCCAATACTCACGTGGTTGGTAACTCGGCTAGTGGCCAACAATCGACAACCACAGCCGACGGTGTTTATCTCGCTGGAGCTGGCACCGCTGGTTCAATTGCCGACTACTATTTAAGTTTTAAAAACATCAAAACATATGCCGGTATGAATACCTTCTACTTCAAGGCAGACTACAATTGCTCGGCGGCCACGGCCGGACTCGATCACCAATTTGCGATTTATAACTTTACAACAACATCATGGGAGAACCTTAACTCCGCTGCCATTGCCTGTGCGACGGCTGATGCCACCAACGCCTGGGCAAAGAATAATATCTCACCCACCGATTATATTAATGGGGGTGAGACGAGAATTCGCTTTTACGGCGATCTAAACAGCACCACTACTCTTCGGCTCGACTTTGCCTATCTGGTTGTCGGTTCAACGAATACCGACAGTAGCGACTGCCAGATTTCGTTTGGCTCCGGCACTGCTTCAGACTGTGCCAACACCAGAAATCTAGTCGGCCCTGCCTCACCAAACACCTTTGACGTCGAAACCGAAGATGAGTCCACTACCATGGGCACTGGCGATGCTAACGCTTTCTACGCCCTTGATAACGAGTCGACACCTGACACCACCGTTGAAGAAGGAGCAAGTTCTAATATCTCCTTCCCCGTTACCCAACCGTCTAATAGCTCGATTGTCGGCCAACATTTTGCGACCAGATTTTCCGGTTGCGGGGCTTTCGGGAATCCTTGTGGTGCAACGGCGCTGACCGCTCAATTTGGTTTCAAAGACTATAGCGGCTTCAACCAGGCCACTGGTGGTTGGCTTCAACTCAACCCCACTTCTAACTCCGCCACGCTAGCTTACGCTGACTCTATAAGCAATCTGTCGATATCAGTCTACGGCCAGCAGATCAACCCCGAAGACCTAATTGATACCGCCAATAACAAGATGAACCTTCGTCTTCGTCCCACCACACCAGGAAGTGCGGCCGGTGATGTAACAGTCGTCTGGGATTTTGCCATGGCCAGCATTCAGTGGATTGAGATCGGCTCAACGATCGATATATCTGGGTCGTCATCGGTTGACGCCGCGACCGTCGCCGTAGCGGTGGATGGGGTTTTGCAAGTGAATAAAAACGCCACGGTTGCCTCCTCAGCTTGGACGATCTCTTCGGTTTTTGTCGGTAAGGGGCGAGTGGTGATAGTTTGGCACGACGGCGCCAGTGACGCCAACGAGTCTACCGGTATTACCAACTACGATGGGAGCGGTAACATCACGGGCATGGTGCTGACCGCCCATACTTTTTCGGTGGGGTCGGCCGATAACCAAACCAAAACTTATTCGGAGTTGACTCTATACGATAACGATGCTGATGAAGATGTTATGTACAAGGCGATCTCTAACACTATTTCGGTTGATGCCACTAGTAGTTATGCCGACGAAACCTTAGACATTTTATCTAGTAATAGTTTGACTGTTGGTGGCAGTGAAACTCTAACCACCCTAAACTTAACAGTTAACGGCACACTCACTTCGGGTGGTGCTACTACTTATAATGTCGGGGGAAATTACACTAACAACGGCACTTTCACCGCTAGCACCAGTACCGTAACTTTGAACGGCGCGGCCGCCCAAACCCTGTCCGGTACGATGACAACCACCTCGGCGTTTTACAATTTAACTCTGACTAACGCTTCTGGGGCTGATGCAACTGATGATGAAAGAACAAATTTTGTCGCCGGAATAGATTTTGCTGCTTCAGCCACTGTTACCAACAACTACACTATCGCAGTCGCATCGGTACGAGTCGAATACAACACCGGCTCGACCTACACCATGACCAATATTAACTGGAACGGTGCGGCTGTTGGTACGAGGATTTTCTTTAGAAACTCGGCCGCTAGTGGTTCGTGGCTTTTAAATGTTTCCGGCACTCAAACCAATGTAGCTTATGTCAATGTTTCACGCTCAGACGCTTCCTCAGGTAGTACGATCAGCGCCGGTAATGGAACTAACTACGATGGTAATAACAATACCAATTGGAGCTTTACCGCCGTTATTACCGGTACGGTTTACATGGCCAACGAAACCACTATCGGCACATCCGGTAATGGCGGGCCGTGCGATGGTGCGGCGACAAATGTTAGTCTGCGCGTCAACGGTGGTGCCGAGAACACGGCCTCTTGCAGTAACACTACCGCTGTTTTCAGCTTCACCGGCCTAACCGTCAATTCCGGCGACCGCGTCACGATATATCTGACTTCAACGATGAAAGCCAATACTGTTTTAGTCGCTCAGAGCAACGGCGCCTACAGTATAGATCTCTATGAAAACCGAGTATCAGTTACTTACACCACTGGCTCCTCGATTGTCATAGATAACCTCACTGATTACGACTCTGACCAGAACAATACCGATATGCTTTACGACGCCGAAAATGCCGCCACTGACACTTTGATTCTTGAGTCGGGTATCGAACTGCACATCCCAACTAGTAAAGCCTTTGCTCCCGGCGGGTCAGTAACTACGCCCAAGCTCCATATCAAGGGTACCTATACAGGCATCCCCGGAGATTTCTCGGCAACTCTAACACTAAATGAGTCAGGCACTGGTACCGCTCGACCGCTTTACATTGATGGAGGCACCTTCACTTCACCGGCGACGACCGTATTTAGCGGCGATGGCACTGCTGATATTCAACACACCACTTACACCGACCTCTATATTACTCCAACTATCACCGCCGACCGAACCTACACCCTCACTACCGGTACATTGACCGTCAACGGTGGCATGCAAGTTAACCCCACCGCCAGCTCGACAACTAAAACTCTCACCGTCAATTTGGGCGGTACCACTACTATTGCGGCCAATAGAACCTTAACTATCACTGGCACCGGCACCGGAGCTTCAGTTGTTAATACAACTGCCTCTAATAGTTACGCACTATCGGTTGGAACGATGGACATAGATAACACAGGATCGGGAGGAACGCTAACTGCTAATAACTCCACTATCACTTCAACAGCAAGCTCCTGGACTCAAACTGGTACTTTTAATGCCGGCACCTCAACGGTCGTTATGAACAAAGATGCCTCTGGAGGAATCACCTCCAACAACCCAATTACTTTTTATAACCTCACTTTGAGCCCAGCCATTTCCACTTCGGGGCGAACATACACCTTCGGTACTAGCGCCCTAACTATAAACGGGAATTTTACTATCTCGCCCAGCGGGACCCAGTTACTAACGGTTAACATGGGCGCCAATATCACGGTCGCCGCAACTAAAGCGACCACTATCACCCGAACCGGCACCGCCACTTCTAAGATCGATGTACGTCCAAGCTCAACCGATTATAATCTCACAACCGGTCGACTTAATATTGCTACCGGTGGAACACTTGACGCCGCCAGTGCGTCTTCAGTTATCACCCTCACGAGCATCTCTGGTACATTATTCACTCGCGCTGGTACTTTCACCGTTGGTACATCAGAAGTAAAAGTTACTAGCGCTTCCGGAACACCGACTTTCCTTTCCGGCGCCACCACTTTTCATAAATTAACAATCAATTCGACCGCTACCGTTATTAATATGAGCGGGGCAGTTACGATAAATAATGTTTCCGGAGCTGCCCTAACTATCACTGCTGGAGTTTTCAATGTTGATGCTAATAATATCACCGGTCCGGGTGCGACCAACGGTACTCTAACAATCGCTTCGGGCGCAACGCTTTGTCTTGGCGGTACAACTGGCTCAACTAACGCCACCTGCAATTCCGGTGCCACTCAAACTACTACTCGAAATATGCCTACTTTCCAGACCTACGCTTTCAATTCCGCCTCGACTACGCGTTATCTTTCTGATGTTGCCCAAACCGTTTCTCAGGCACCAGTTTACGGTAACCTCCAGATTACGCCTACTCTGACTGCCAACCGAACCTATACTCTCGGTTCATCTAATCAGAGAGTGAATTCATTTGTGTACGCAAACTCCAAATACATTGCCATGGGATTTGACGACGCCTCCGGGACTTTTGACGCTGTTATTTGGGAATCGACTGACTTGGTTTCGTGGACACCGCGAACCGTGGCCGGTGGCACAGGTAACCAGACTATATCTTCCCTGATCTACGATGGCACAAAATATGTCGCTGCTGGTGGGGACGCTGCCTCTGGAACTTACGACGCTTATGTTTGGGAATCGACGGATTTAATTTCCTGGACACCACGAACTGTCGCTTCTGGCGCCGGAGGTCAAAATCTAGTTTCGATCATCTACACAGGTTCAAAATACATCGTCGCAGGAAATGATGACGCCTCTGGAACTAACGACGCTGTCGTTTGGGAGTCAACCGACTTGATTTCCTGGACGCCACGAACTGTCGCAAATGGCGCGAATCATCAAGTAATAAATGCCTTCACCTATGGCGGATCTAAGTACGTTGCCGCCGGTACTGATAGCTCCGTCACTCCTGGTTTTTGTGGATTCGGTAATTGCGACGCTTATATTTGGGAATCGACCGACTTGATTTCCTGGACGCGACGGACTGTCGCAAATAGCGCAGGGTCCGAAGATATACTGTCTATTATCTACGACGGCGCAAAATATGTTGTCGCTGGGTACGATTTAGGTGTTGGAAGCGGCGACGGTCTGGTCTGGGAATCAAGTGACTTGATTACCTGGACACCACGAACTGTCGCTTCTGGTACGAGCGGTCAGGTTTTATATTCAGTTATCTATGGAGGTTCTAAATACGTTGCCACAGGCTATGACAATATTATGGGGACCTTGGATGCTTTTGCTTGGGAATCGACTGATTTAATTACCTGGACGCCACGGATCGTTTCCGCTGGAGTAGAACAACAATGGGCATATTCAATAATCTATGATGGCGCAAAATATGTTGTTGGGGGAAGACATGACGCCACCAACCAGGTTGCTGACGCTGTTGTTTGGGAATCTACTGATTTAATTACCTGGACTGATCATGCCGCCTCGCCTGGCCTAACAGTTAACGGTGATCTAACGATCAATCCTACTATTGCTTCGGGATCGTCGGTTTTGACGGCCAATGTCAGTGGTAATTTAACGGTCGCATCTGGAAAAACTACAACTATAACCAGGACTACTAGCAACACCGCTAATCTGGTTTTGGCTCCAGGTTGGACTAATTACAACCTATCCACTGGTAACTTAAACATTGTTACTGGCGGTACTCTGACGGCCGGTAGCTCAATCGTCACCTTAACCGCCAGCGGGACGCCGCTTACTGTGACAGGTACCTTCACTCCCAGCACCTCATCTGTTTCCTACGCCGGCACCAGTGCGACAAATGTTACCGCCGCCACTTATTACAACTTGCTTGTTGGCAATAACGCTGACGGTAACGCTACCACCTTTACGGCCGTTGGTAACTCGACCGTTCAACAGAAATTAACAATCGGCAACGCTTCTTCCAGTGTCAGCGATACTTTTGCCGCCAGCAGTACCACGCTCACTTTATCTGGATCGCCCTCAACTACACCGTTAAATGTAACCAGCAAGGGTACTTTCCAGGCTGATACATCAACAGTAGTTTACGCCGGTGAAGGGGCTGTAGCGCCGTCCATTAATTACAATCAACTAAAAATCGGCGGTAACAACGGCCTAGCTCGGGCTGCTGGGCTGAATAATAATAGCGGTGAAACCAATAATTTCGGCGCCGTTATCGACCAGCCTAATGGCTTCGCCTACTACGCCACCAACGACAGCCCCTCACGAATCATAAAGTATCGTTTAAGCGACTTTACGCGAGTCGGATCAATTATTCTTAACTCTGGTGAGGGCAGTATTTACGCCCCAGGTGTCATTGACCAGCCCAATGGTTTTATCTACTTCGGCACTAACGATAGTCCCGCGAAAATAGTAAAGATAAACTTGAGTAATTTTACTCGCGTTGGAGCCATAACCCTCGACACTGGTGAGAACAGCATTCGTAGCGCCGTCATCGATCAGCCGAACGGCTTCGCTTATTTTGGAACCTACACAACCGCTGGCAGAGTCGTAAAAGTCCAGTTAAGTGATTTTACGCGCGTCGGAGCGATAACCTTCAGTGCCGGGGAAGATAATCTCCAATTTGGCGCAGTTATAGACCAGCCGAACGGCTTTGCTTACTTCGGCACTGCTACTACCACTGGCATAGTCGTAAAAGTCCAGTTAAGTGATTTTACGCGCGTCGGAGCGATAACCTTCAGTGCCGGGGAAAGTAGGGTTTACTCCGCTGTAATCGACCAACCTAACGGTCTGACCTACTTCGGAACCTACGACGATCTAAGTCAAACCGCTGGCAGAGTCGTAAAAGTCCAGTTAAGTGATTTTACGCGCGTCGGAGCGATCACGTTTGATAGCGGTGAATTGGGTGCAATAAGTGCCGTAATCGACCAACCGAATGGTTTGGCTTATTTCGGAACGCTTACCACTCCTGGGAAAGTTATAAAAGTTCGCCTCGGTCTCTCTCAAACCCCGATCGGCACCGGTAGTAGCCAAACCATTACTGCCACTGGCACTCTAACCGTTGATGGTCACGGTATCGGTTCAACACACAACCCGACTATTAATGCCCAGGGCGATCTAACCATTAGTGCCAGCGCCAAGCTTACCAGTACTAGCGGTGCCCTGACTGTTGGCGGTAACTATTCCAATTCCGGTACATTTACTCACAATTCAGGCACCGTCACCTTTAATGCCACCGATACCGGCAACACGATTCAAGGCACGCTTAGCGGTTCGACCGGTAAATTCAATAATTTAATCTTCAACGGTTCCAGTGGCGAATGGACGCCGAACGCCGCCGTCGAAGTAGTTAACGATCTAACCATGACCGCCGGAACTTTGCTCGGCACCCAGAATGTTACCGTTAACGGTACTGCGGCAGGTACCGCAGGGATAATTACTCTAACAGGTGGTACCTTTGAAAACAGGGTGGCGGCGAATAAAAACTTTGGCACATCGTCTGGCTCAAATGCCTGGACTTTTTACGAGCTAACTTTCTCTAACTCTCACGGATCCTCCCCATTTGTGATCACCACCCAAACTGGCGGAAGCGGGGGGATAACCGTTAGTAGTATCTTGAGGGTTGGTAAAAGTGGTGACGCCGCTGGCGCAACAACAACTCTCAACGCCGGTAATCGCATTTGGACATTGAGTGGCACTGCCGGCGATCCGTTCCAACTGCTAGCCTCTCCGCTCGGCGTTCTGGCAGGCGGAACATCGAAGTTTTATTACACCGGTGCTAACGGCGCCGGCAATACCACCATCCAATCTACCTCTGGTTCGTATTACGACCTTGAAATTAACGCCGACGACGCCTTTGTACTTGAAGAAGCAACCGTTGTTACTAACAATCTCACCATCACTCTCGGAACGCTTGATGTCACAGCCGGTAACTTCGCCCTGACAATTGGTAATAACTACTCGAACGCTGGTGGCACATTCACTGCTCAATCTGGCACCGTTACTTTCAACGCCACTGATACCGGCAATACACTCGCCGGCACCATGACCGGCGGTTCAGCCTTCTTCAACCTTGTTTTCGATGGGGTGGCTGGTGGCTGGACTTATAGTAACGCCGTCGCCGCTACCAACGACTTTACGGTCATCAACGGTGCTGTCACAGCTAACAATCTCGCCCTGACTGTAACGAGAGACTTTACGCTAGCCAATACTTCCGGCGTTTCGTATACGGCGGGAAGTAGCACGATTACGGTTTCGAGGCACTTCACTAATAACGGCGATAAATTTGTTGAAGGCACTTCAACCGTCAATATGACCGGCACTGGCACACTGGCAAGTGCTAGCGGTTTTTACAACTTGGGCGTCGCGTACACCGGATTTGTTACGACTAGCTCGGGCATTAATGGCGGCAACAGCACTACCAATCAGCTAGCACTTAACGGTGGGACGATGACTTACGGAGCAAGCTATGTCAACACTGGCTGCACCGGCACTTGTACACCGATCGTCTTCAACTCTGCGACGACAATTAACGGTGGTGGCGTGTTTTACTTCTGGCCCGTTGGTGCTTCAGCTATTATGACTATTCCTGCTGGGGACTACGGCAACTGGTCGATGAACTTTGCTTTCACTAATAACAACCAGACCTACACTCAAACCGGCGCCACTATCACCTCTCAGTGGTGGAGCTTTGGAACATATGCCTACACCGGCGGAGTTTACAATACTAACGGCAACACCGTCACTGCAACTGCCGGCATTTCACTGGGTGCGAGAGGATCAACTGGTAGTGCGACGGTCAACTTTGGTGCCAGTACGGTTAATTCTGGTAGCTTCTTAATCACCTCGGCGGGTGCTGGCCTGGAAAGTTGGACTCTCAATTTAGAATCTTCCACACTCAACTTCACGACCAATGTTGACTTTACTGCTAGCGCTCATGCCCAGATTGCGGTCCTAGACGGTGGATCATCGACCGTTAATTTCAATAGCAACTCGACCCGGACTTACACCCCAGCTGGCTTCTCGCTCTATAACGGCAATATCGCGGCCGGAGCTAACAGTTTAACTCTTGGCGGCGCGGCCATTTTTACCAACAACTTTACAATTACTTCCGGAACATTTGATGTCAGTGCCGCCCCGTATGCCTTAACGATCGGTGGCAATTACAGTAATTCAGGTACATTTACGGCCCGGACCGGAACTGTCACTTTGAACGGTTCGGCCACCCAAACCCTCTCCGGCACAATGACCACTACCTCGGCTTTCTACAATCTCACCCTCACCAACAGCTCTGGTACCTCTCCTTCTGACAACGAACGAACGGGTTGGGTAGCAGGGATAGACTTCAATGCCGCGGCCACGGTGACAAATAACTATGTCATCACCACTGCTAATGTTCGGGTGGAATACGAATCAGCCGCCACTTACACTGTTGCTAATATCAACTGGAACGGTGCCGCCATCGGCACCAGAATTTACTTTAGAAACAGTGCCATCACCGGTACTTGGCTCCTGAATGTTTCCGGCATTCAAATCGCTGTCTCGTATGTCAATGTTTCTCGTTCGGACGCTTCATCTGGTAGCGCCATCGTTGCCAGTGACGGCACGAACTTCAACGCTCAAAACAACACTAACTGGACATTTAGTGGCACGGTCACGGGAACTGTTTACGGGACTGACGAATCTACTGCTGTCGTAAGCGGCCCAACCGTTCGCATGTATATCAACGGCACGACCACAGAAACTACCACCGCCAACGGTTCCGGCGTCTTTACTTTCACCACTGGCACTAACGCTAACGATGTTCTGTCCATCTACCTTGACACGGCTGGCGGTATTACTGGATCAACTGTTACTAAAGCGACTGGTTCGGCTTTGTCTAATATCCACATCTACCAAGATCGTCTCACTACCAGATGCGACAATACCTGCTCACTGACTAACACTAATATCGACTCCTGGGACAAAGGTAACGACACCGACATCCACGCCACCGTTACCACCAGTAACCTCGTTGTCGACAACGACTGGAAACTAAAAGTTACCAACAATACCTTCGCGCCTGGTGGTACAATCACCACCTCCCCCGCTGGTGGCTCATCGTACCAAGGCCAAGTGGGGATTGATGCCTCATCTGTCTTGGATATGGCTGGCTTCGCCCTCTCCATCGGCGGCAACTACTCCAACTCCGGTACTTTCACCTCCGGCTCTAATACCACCTCGTTCACCGACACCGCGACGGGTAACACTTTAGCTGGCACGATGACCGGCGCCTCCAGTTTCTACAATCTTGTCTTTGATGGTGTGGCTGGCGGCTGGACATACAGTAGCGCCGTCGCCGCCACCAACGACTTTACCGTTACCAACGGTGCAGTAACGGCCAACAACCTCGCCCTAACCGTCACCCGCGACTTTACGCTGGCCAATACTTCAGGGGTTAGCTACATCGCCGGCTCATCAACACTCACCGTCAGCCGGCATTTCACTGACACAGGATATAAATATGCCTACGGAACCTCGACGCTGATACTAAACGGAACGGGAACATTAACGGCACTAAACAATAGCTCGTTGTTCTATAACATTTCGCTAGCTTATACCACTTTCACTTCGACTGTCGCTAGCCAAATCCGGGTAAGTAATACTTTTACCGTTAACGGTGGGACACTAACCAAGTCGGGCTCGGTCTGGATAAACCTTCAATGTAGTGGTAGCTGTACACCGATGGTGTTTGCCGCTCCGACTGCAATGACCGGAGGGGGGACTTTTTATCAACAAGCTGGTGGAACAACCCCAACGAAAACCATTGCCGCCGGTGATTACGGAAACTGGAATCTCAATACCACTTCTTATACTAATAGTGCAACCTATCAATTAGGGGGCACCGTAACAACCACCGGAACCTTTAGGTTGGACAGTAACAATACTGGCTTAGTGTTTAATACTCAGAATTACACTTTGAATGTTGGCGCATTTACATTTGGCTCTGCGGGGTGGTTGCTGCAAAATACCACAGCTAACTTCGGGTCAAGCACTATAAATGTGACCGGTAATTTTTACGCCGATGCAAGTGCAGGAAATCACACAGTGAACCTGAATACATCTACCGTAAATGTTGGCGGTAACTGGCAGAACTTAAATGGAACAGGGTCATTAATTTTATCACCCGGCACCTCGACGGTCAATATGACAGCCACTACCACCGGCAAAACGATCACCTCCAACGGGCAGAGTTTTTACAATCTCGTCTTTAACGGTGTCGGTGGCGGTTGGACTTTCCAGGATGCGACTATCGCCACTAACGACTTTACGGTTACTAACGGAGCGGTCACTGCTAACAACCTCGCCCTGACCGTCACCCGCGACTTCACTCTGGCCAATACCGCTGGGGTTAGTTATACGGCTGGAAGCTCAACAATAACGGTATCAAGGCATTGGAACGATACCGGCACGAAGTTTGTCTACGGCACTTCGACTGTGGCGTTGAATGGCACTGGTACTATTGCTGTTGCTGCCGCAGCATCCTTTAATCACTTATCTGTTGGGTACTCCACTTTCACCACAACATTTCCTTCTGGGTCTGGTGGCTGGCAAATGATGGGTCAGCTTACCTTCAACGGTGGAACGGTTACTAATGGTGGCGGTGGAACTTGGTTTCATATCAGGGTAAACGGCACTAATAATACTCCTGTAGTTTTTGCTAGCCCTACAACTATTACGGGTATTAACTCAATCGGCATCAATTCAAACTCGGCAGGACCGTATACTGTCACTGTTGCTGGAGGTAACTACGGTTCGTGGGGTATCAACCTGTACGGTGCCAACACTGGCGTTACTTTCCAGCTTGGAGGCAATCTCACTACCTCCTTCTACTTCCGACAAGCTAATTCATCTGGTGGAGATTCGATTTTCAACACTCAGAATTACAATATTACCTCACCCACTTATCAATTCGGTCAGACAGGCAGTAGCTGTCTAAGCACAGCCGCCAACTGGGGTTCGAGTACGATCACCTTGAGCGGTACTGGCGATGGGTTATATGTCGAAAGTAACTGCGGTGCCCATACTCTCAATATGGGTAGTGCGAACATAGATGTGAAAGGAAATGTTAAATTCGTTAACGGCACGGGCACAATTGCGGTTACTGCTAGTACTTCCACTCTCACTTGGACTAACACCTCCGGAACTAAGACTTATTCTCCGAATGGGCAATTGCTTTACAACATCACTCTTAACGGCAGTGGCGGAACAGTTACGCCCGACGCTGCTGTGATCGTCGCCAACGACCTAACGATGACCGCCGGGACTTTGAATGGTACGCAGAATGTGACTGTTAACGGGGCCGTGGCAGGGACAGCGGGGATAATATCATTGACGGGTGGAACTTTCGAACAACGAGTCGGGGCGGCCAAAAACTTTGGGACGACTTCCGGTAGTGCGGCTTGGACCTTTTACGACCTGACATTCTCCAATTCTCACGGCTCGTCACCTTTCACCGTTACCACCCAAACTGGTGGAACGGGCGGCATTACCGTTTCGGATATCCTGAAAGTCGGCAAGTCTGGCGACTCGGCCGGAGCAACGACCACGCTCGATGCTGGAAACAGAACTTGGACTCTCTCTGGTACCGGTGGCGATCCGTTCCAAATCTTAGCTTCGCCGTTAGGTGTTCTGACCGGCGCCACTTCAACCTTCAAATACACCGGTAACAACGCTGGTGGCAATACCACAATTCAATCTACTTCAGGATCATACTACAATCTGGAAATCAATGATGGCCTGCAAGGATATTGGAAAATGGACGAAGGAACGGGTACGAATGCGGTTGATGTGTCTGGAAACGGTAACGACGGAACCTTGGGAGGAGCAACGGGCGGATTGCCCACCTGGACAACATCGGTAAGTAGCAACAATCATTACGGTGGTAGTGGCTCAGACCCATATGGAGTAACCCTTGACGGTAACGACGATAAGATGGAAAAAAGTAGTTATAGTGGATTTCCAACTACTGTAATCTCGGCGGCGTTCTGGATAAAAACCTCTGATACGAGTAATGGGATGATTTCTTACGCTTCAAGTGGGTCAGATAACGCCTTCCTCCTATTTGACAGTAATAACATTACTGTCTACATCAACGGTTCATCGCGAGCAACAGGGGTAGATATTAATGATAACGCTTGGCATCATGTCGTTGTTACTTGGAGATCAAGCGATGGCCAGCTAGATGTTTATAAGGATGGTGTATCTGGCTACTCCAACACTTTTGCTGCTAGTGCAGTTATTCTTGGCGGTGGTTGCTTGGAGATTGGTCAAGAACAAGACTCGGTCTGTGGCGGGTTGGATGCTGGTCAGGCAACGGCAGGATCCTTTAATGATGTCCGTATTTACAACCGACTACTAAGTTCGACCGAAGCCTCCGCTCTAGCCGCTGGTAACCACCCCACTTACGAAACATATGTATTGGAAGCAGATACCACTGTTACCAATAACCTCGGCGTTCGAACGGGGGCTTTAGATGTGACCGCTTCTAATTTCGCCTTGACTGTCGGTGGTAACTTAACTAATGTTTCTAACTTCGCCCCTAATTCTGGCACAGTCACTATGAATTCCACTGCTTCCGGTAAAACCATCCAATCCGACCCAGCATTTTACAAACTTAAATTCCATAACGCCTCTGGCGGCGGGGGCTGGACAAGTCAAAACCGGCTGCTGGTAGATACCACTTCCGGCACTCCGGCGGCCGATGCCTTAGTAATTGGGAATGGGACAGTAACAATCGGTGATGGTAATGCGGATAACCTCCTTGTATACGGCGGAATCGATATCGCCGTTAATGCTAACGAAACCGGCATTCTCCAAACAATGGATGCTCTGGCTGAAGGCAGTACCATCACCCTGCAGGTCAACAAAGATACTTCAACTCAATGTGCTAACTGTATTGTTGATGTTGGAGCGTCTTCCGGTTCCGGACAAGGAACGCTGACTATTAACGAAAACGGTATTCTTAAGCTGATTCCCAAATCTTCCGCGACAGCATCAGATACCGGTGTGGAAGTTGCCTCGACTGGCAAACTCAATGTCACCGGCGCTCTTTCGCTGGCCGCGACCACCTCGACTGCCATTACCGACTACGACAACCGGGAAACAAAGCTCTGTGCGACGGCTGACTTCTCGGCCGGATATACCAGTAAACATGTCCGAGCCACGACTGGTCTAGCCATCGGCCAGATCTACCCGATTACTGCCACCACCGTTAACGATGCCCAATGCGACACCGCCACCGACGACTCGATAACCAGAGCAGATACATCCACTGCTAGTGTTGTTTCCGCCAGCAGAACTCTCTCCCTCAATAACACAATTATGGCTGTCTGCATTCCCGACTCCATCACCGCTAACGACCAAAAGATCGGTTCGTATATGCGAGATTTCACCGGCACTAAGGGCTACTTCCAAATTGTTGACTCCGCCAACGATTCCGCCAGCTGTACTGGTACCGACGATTTACTCAAAGTGATCGAGTCACCCGATGTCTTCTCTGGGTTTACCTCCGGCGACACAGTAGATATCTCTGATGGTGTCCGACCCGGCGATCAGTTTGAAATCTACGACTACGCTAATGTCACAGCTGAAGACGGTGTCGCCTGCACAGCAGCAGTCAACGAAGCTGGCGAAAGCTATATCTACGCCATCGCCGGCTCGGAAATAGCTATGACTTATGCTGATATCTGTAATTTAGGTCGCAATACTTTCAGTAAAAACGGGGTATCGCTTTACACTCTCAACGGCACTAACGCCAATGAAGGAATCACGATCGACCGGTCGCGCTTGCGTAACGGTTACGACGGTGCTTACCTGTCCGCCACTACCAACAATAACACTGGCAATTCCAAGGGTATCACCAACAGTTCGGCCACTGGCAACGCTGATTACGGTTTTCGTCTCATCTCAGGTGCCAACAGCAATACTTTGACGAGCAATACGGCCAGCAATAACACTCTCTATGGTATCCGTCTCGACTCCAGCAACAGCAATATCTTGACGAGCAATACGGCTAATAATAATACTCAGCGTGGCATCAATCTCACTACCAGCTCCAACAATACCCTAACGAGTAATAGCGCTGTCGGTAATATTTCCAAAGGAATCCTTATTGAAACCAGCTCATACAACAACACCCTGACAAGCAATACCGCCATCGGCAATGTTGATGTTGGCATTCAGCTCATTAATGCCTACAACAACACCCTGACAAGTAACAGCGCCATCGCTAACAGCAGCGATGGAATTATCTTGGTCTCCGCCTCTAATAATTACTTGAGCTCCAATTCTTCCACCAGTAACACCGATGAGGGATTCTTTATCTATCTAAGTTCCAATAACAACACTTTTAAATCCAATACCGCAACCAATAACACTAATTATGGCTTCCGTCTTTACGACGGCTCAAACAACAACATCCTAACCAGCAATCAAAGCGGAGGCCAATCACGTGGTTTAGCTGTTGAGGGCACAGTCTCTACTGGCAATGTGGTGATTGACGATGTTTATGGTACTAGCCCCAACACTGTCGCTGACATTGTTTTTGGTAATGTTGGCGCTCATACCCTTTCGCTTTACAACACCACCCTCTCCTCCAGTACCGAAGTAACGGGGGTGACTCTTGCCGCATCGTATATTGTCTCTCGTAAGCACGATGGTGTAGCGGGATCAACCAAGATTTGGGGCGAGTACGCCATTCCTTCTGACACTGCCGAGACGCCGCAGGACGAAGACACCGACAAGTTCAATTACGCCAACAATTTGTGGGAGAAATCTGTTACTGCTCACAGGTATTCTGGGACCGGTACCGAAGACACCAATTTGAGCTATGACCTGACGGCTCCGGCCGACTTGTCGGCCGGCCCGTACGCGTATCGTTTAGTTACCAAGACCGCTGGGGTCGGCGCCAGCTGTGTCACCTCCCAAGCAGTGATGGATGTCTACCGTAATGGTACTGATGTCGGTGACTTAACGACTGGAACTTTGTTTACCGATTCCACTGGTGCTGTTAACACCAAGTTCACTGTCGATTGCGGTGCTACTCCGTATGCCTTGAACGCTACCTACACCTTTACCGCCTTTGACGCCGATAACTCAACTTCAACCGCCACCAAAACTGTTACTGTTCAGCAAGACGGCGATATTATTACTGTGCCATCTGGTGGGACAATGCAGTTTGACGGCGGAGTTTCTAATCGCTCCACTCTGGCCGTGCTGACCCCGGCTTCGATGAGCTTTGACCTAACTAACAGCGGCACGATCTCCGGTGGTTACAACGACTTAACCGTCACCGGCAGTGTTAACGGCAGTAATGGCACCTATTCCATGACAACCGGCTCAATTTTAATCCAGCGAGTCATTGCCGCTTCTAAGACTTTCGGCAATTCCGGCGCTGGTTCCAATGGTTGGACTCTCCAGGATTTGAAATTTGAAAATGCATCTGGCGCCACTAAAACCGTTACCACTAACGGCACTAATACTGGCTCAATCATCACCAGTGGGACTCTAACGATCGGTAAAGCCACTGACTCCTTCAGCACCACCTTAGACAACGAAACGAACGATCGAATCATCGACGCCGACGGCGATGTGACGATTACTGGCTTCGGCGTCTTGCAAGCATCATCAACCGCCTCGTTCACTATCGGTAGTTCGTATATCAACGACGGTACTCTCACCGCCGGTACCGGGACGGTAACTTTCGACTCGACGAGTACCGGCAAAACCCTGGGCGGTCAGGGAATCTATAACACACCTTTCTACAATCTTACCTTTAACGGTGTTGGTGGCGCTTGGGAATTAGGCAACGACGGTCCAATGTTTATCAGTAACGATTTAACGATTACCAACGGCACCGTCACCTCGTCCTTCTACGGCTTAAAGATTGGCGGCTCTTACTCCAACTCCGGCACCTTTACCCACAACTCAGCTTCCGTGATAATGAGCGCCACTGATACCGGTAATACCCTCGGCGGCACCATGACCGGCGCTTCGGCGTTCTACGATCTAACTTTCGATGGTGTGGCCGGAGATTGGAGTTTTGGCGCAAATGCCGTCACATTTGCCAATGACCTGACCATCACCAACGGCACCGTGACTGCTCCGTCTACAACTCTGACGATCGGTGGTAACTACTCCAACTCCGGTACATTTACGGCTAACTCGGGCACAGTCACTCTGGACGGTTCGGCCACCCAAACCCTCTCCGGCACAATGACCACTACCTCGGCTTTCTACAATCTCACCCTCACCAACTCTTCTGGCACTTCGCCTTCTGACAATGAGAGGACTGGTTGGGTAGCAGGGATAGACTTCAATGCCTCGGCGACGGTGACTAATAACTATGTCATCACGACCGCCAATGTCCGGGTCGAGTACAACTCCGGTTCAACTTACACCATTGCTAATATCAACTGGAACGGTGCCGCCATCGGCACCAGAATTTACTTTAGAAACAGTGCCATCACCGGTACTTGGCTCCTGAATGTTTCCGGCATTCAAACCGCCGTCTCGTATGTTAATGTCTCCCGTTCGGACGCTTCCTCTGGTAGTGCCATCGTTGCTTCGGACGGCACTAACTTCAACGCTCAAAACAACACTAATTGGACCTTTAGCGGCACGGTCACGGGAACGGTTTACGGGACTGATGAAACAACCGCTGTGGCCACTGGCCCAACCGTTCGGATGTATATTAACGGCACAACCACCGAAACTGCCGTTGCCAACGGTTCCGGCGTCTTTACTTTCACCACTGGCGCTAATGCTAACGATGTCCTTTCCATCTACCTGGACACGGCTGGTGGTATCGGCGGCCTGACTGTTACTAAAGCGACTGGTTCAGCTCTATCAAATATCCATATCTACCAGAGCCGCTTAACCACCAGGTGTGACAATACCTGTTCCCTGACTAATGCCAATATCGACAACTGGGACAAAGGTAACGACACCGACATCCATGCCACCGTTACCACCAGTAACTTAGTAGTCGACAGTGACTGGAAGCTGAAAGTCACGAACAATACCTTTGCTCCTGGCGGCACCATCACCACCTCCCCCGCTGGTGGCTCTTCCTACCAAGGTCAAGTCGGGATTGACGCTTCCTCCGTCTTAGACATGGCTGGTAATGCCCTCTCCATCGGCGGTAATTACTCCAACTCCGGCACCTTTACCTCCGGCAGTAACACCACCACCTTCACCGACACGGCTACGGGTAATACCTTAGCCGGCACCATGACGGGAGCATCAAGTTTTTACAATCTTGTCTTTGATGGTGTCGCTGGGGGTTGGACATACAGTAACGCCGTTGCGGCAACTAACGACTATACGGTTACTAACGGCGCCGTCACGGCCAACAACTTAGCCCTGACCGTCACCCGCGACTTTACCTTGGCCAATACTTCTGGGGTCAGCTACACAGCGGGAAGTTCGACTATTACCGTCAGCCGCCACTGGACCGATAGCGGAGCAAAGTTTGTATCCGGGACATCAACAGTGGCTTTGAACGGAACGGGAACAATGGCATTTGCGTATCTCCTGTTTTACAATCTTTCGATTGGATATTCAGGGTTCACGACAACATTGCCAAATACTACTTTCGGAATAACGAGCGGGGGCACAATGACGGTTAATGGTGGTACGGTCGCCGGAGGTGGTAACTTTGTCGTCATTCACTGTGTGGCAACTTGCACACCGTTTGTCTTTGCATCGCCAACCTCCCTAACCGGCACAATGACCGTTTATTACGAAGCTGACGCTGGAAGTTTTAATATGACTATTGCTGGAGGTAATTATGGTTCATGGCAAGTATCTACAAACTCCAACACTAACAATACGGCATATATCCTTGGTGGAGATCTGACAACTACTTCAAGCTTCAGACTGCGAGCACCAAACAGTGGAACAGGCAATACTTTTAGTACCCAAAACTACGCCATTAATGCAGCAAACTTTACTTTTGGTTATGTTGCTACGGGTGCTTTCGCCGCAAGTTTCGGATCTAGCGTGATTACCCTTACTAGTGATCTTCAGGTCGCCAGCAACGGCGGCACCCACACACTTAATATGCAAACCTCAACCGTTGATGTTAAGGGAAATGTAACATTCGTTAACGGTACCGGCACCATTGCGGTAACCCCTGGTACATCCACTCTTACGATGAGCGCCGTTGCCACCGGTAAAACCATCACTTCCAACGCCCAGAGTTTCTACAATTTAGTCTTCAATGGTGTTGGCGGCGGCTGGACACTACAAGATGCAATGAGCGTCACCAATAACTTCAGTATCACCAACGGCACCTTCGACACCAACACAACCTTCAACTACGCCCTGACCATTGGTGGCAACCTAACCGGTAACGCCGGCACCTGGACTCTGACTGAACGGGCCTCAACGATTACAGTTTCCGGTAACTGGGATACCTCGGCCGTGGCGACTGATAGCACCTCGATCGTCGAGGGCACCTCAACCGTGGTGATGAACGGGACTGGTACAAAAACTCTTAAAACCGGTGCTACCAGCACTTGGCTTGCTCGGTTTTACAATTTGAATGTAGGCCAGAGCGGTAACACCACACAGCTACTCTCAAATACAGGGATGAATGGGACAATATCATTGGGTACGGGAACCTTCGACCTAAATACTTTTTCAATGCAAATTGACTCATTAATCACAACTCCATTCTCTCTCAATCCAGCTGGCACATGGGGAACAAGTAGTGGGACTCTTTATGTTTTTAATGATTCTAACCCTACTACCAATTACAATCTGCCAGCGTTCACCTACAACTCCAGCGTTCAGACGAATCAAAGCACCGGCTCAAAAACTACTTTCCAGGGTACAACAATAATAAATGGCAACCTATCAATCGGTTGCTGTAGTCGCGCTTCTGAATTCGACCTCAGCGGTCAAACAGTCACGGTTAGTGGTAATGTTACTTTCAACACTACTACCGCAATTCTGACTATGGGTGCGGCAACATTAAATGTTGGTGGAAACTTTACAAATGTTGCTGGAGCTGTTTTTACGGCTAACACATCGACAGTCAATTTCACTTCTACAACCACTGGCAAGACTATTACTTCGGCCGGTGATTCTTTCTACAATCTCACCTTCAACGGTTCTGGTGGTGCTTGGACTCCCCAAGATGCTCTTGTTGCTACCAACGACTTGACAATGACCGCAGGAACTCTTTCGGGTACGCAGAATGTCACTGTTAACGGCAGTGTTGCTGGTACGGCTGGGATCATTTCTTTGACTGGGGGGACTTTCGAACAAAGGGTGATTGCCGACAAGAATTTCGGGACCACAAGCGGTTCAACAGCTTGGACATTTAGTGATTTAACTTTCTCTAATTCATGTACTTCAATATGCAATCCCCAGAATACAGTCACCACCCAAACAGGTGCTACGGGCGGTATCACGGTTAGTGGAGTTCTTAGAGTTGGTAAAAGTGGTGACACATATATCACTGTTCTGAACGCTGGTAACCGAACTTGGACTCTGTCTGGCACGGCTGGCGATCCGTTCCAGATACTCGCCTCTCCATTAGGCGTACTGACCGGCGCCACCTCAACTTTCAAATACACCGGTAACAACGCTGGTGGCAACACAACGATCCAATCCACATCAGGGTCGTACTACAATCTGGAAGTTAACGACGGCCTAGTTGGATACTGGAAGATGGACGAGGGAACAGGGACATCAACGACGGCCGACATTTCTGGAACCGGAGCAACTGGGACACTCTATAATTCACCGACATGGACAACTGCAGTCAATAACAATAACTATTACGGTGGCAGCGGCTCTGATCCGTACGGCTTAGATTTTTCGGTAGCCTCGTCTCAATACATTCAAGGTTCATATAATGCAGCCCTTAATCCTAGTGCATTTACAATATCTGCTTGGGCGAGGGTTGAGGGTGGTGCTGGTACTTGGAGATCTGTTATTACGAGCAGAGACAGCACTCCGGCGGGATATATAATTTATGCCGGTTCAGATAACAAGTGGCAGTTTTGGACAGGTGCCGGAACATGGAAGGTTGTCACTGGCCCGACTATTACTGATAACGTTTGGTATCACCTGATTGCAACATACGACGGAGTAAATATGTACTTATTTGTTGACGGAACCTCATACGGACCGACTGCTAGTACATTGACTCAAAATACCGTGAGAGACTTAAGAATTGGAGCAGGCGCTACAGAAGGATCACCTAATTACTACTTCGAAGGCAAGATTGATGATGTTCGAGTCTATAATCGAGTTCTAGGGACAACTGAAAGAACAGACATGGATGCTGGTAACCATCCTACTTACGAAACATATGTCTTAGAAGCCGACACCACCGTTACTAATAACCTCGGAGTGCGGACGGGTAGTCTCGATGTCACGGCTTCCAATTACGCTCTGACAGTCGGTGGTAACTTAACTAATGTTTCTAACTTCGCCCCTAACTCCGGCACCGTCACCATGAACTCAACAGCTTCCGGTAAAACCATCCAATCCGACCCCGCGTTCTACAAACTTAAATTCCATAACGCTTCCGGTGGAGGCGGTTGGACTAGCCAAAACAGGCTGCTAGTGGATACTACTTCCGGCACACCGGCGGCCGATGCCTTGGTGATCGGCAACGGGACAGTAACAATTGGCGATGGTAGTGCTGATAACTTACTCGTTTACGGTGGGATAGACATTGCCGTTAATGCCAATGAAACCGGCATTCTCCAAACAATGGATGCTCTGGCTGAAGGGTCAACCATTACTCTGCAAGTCAACAAAGACACCTCGACTCAATGCGCCAACTGTATTGTTGATGTTGGAGCGTCGTCAGGAAGCGGTCAAGGGACACTAACCATCAATGAAAACGGCATTCTCAAGCTGATTCCCAAATCTTCTGCGACTGCATCAGATACCGGTGTCGAAGTCGCCTCGACCGGTAAGCTCAATGTCATCGGAGCGCTGTCGCTGGCCGCTACCACCTCGACCGCCATTACCGACTACGACATCCGCGAAACAAAGATCTGTGCTAACGCGACATTTACAACCGACCAATACAATAGTTTGAATGTCCGAGCTACTTCTGGATTAGCGATCGGGCAGATTTATCCCATTACCGACACGACTGTTGACGATGCCCAATGTGACACCTCTACCCACGACTCCATCACCCGCGCCGACACCTCAACCGCCTCCGTCGTTAGCGCTAGCAAAGCTATTTCCGTCGGAAACACAATTATGACTGTATGTATTCCTGATTCGATCACCGCCGACAACCAAAAGATCGGTTCGTATATGCGCGATTTCACCGGCACTAAGGGTTACTTCCAAATTACCGATTCGGTCAACGACTATGCAGGGTGTAGTGGTACTAACGACTATCTAAAAGTTATTGCTTCCCCCGATGCATTCTCTGGTTTCACCGCTGGCGACACAGTCGACATCAGTGATGGTGTCCGCCCCGGCGATCAGTTTGAAATTTATGACTACGCCAATGTCACCGCCGAAGATGGTGTCGCCTGCACGGCGACTGCCAATGAAGCCGGCGAAAGCTACATCCGCGCCATTGCTGGTTCGGAAACAGCTATGAATTACGCCGATGTCTGTAATTTAGGACGAAATGCCACCAGTAAGTATGGAGTGCAGTTCGATACTGTTAACGGCACTAACGCCAGTGAAGGCGTGACGATTGATCGATCGCGCCTGCGCAGTAACTACTACGGTACTTACTTGAACGGCGCCACCAACAACAACACGGGTAACAGCAAGGGCATCACCAATAGCTCGTCTACCAGCAACCTTAGCTATGGCTTTCAACTCCTCAACAGCGCCAACAGCAACACCTTCACCTCTAACGCAGTCAGCAGTAACCTTGCAAGTGGCTTCTTCCTCAATTCCACCGCCAACAGCAACACCTTCACTTCCAACACTACCACCGGTAACGCTGGCTATGGTTTCTATTTCAACGCCAGCTCTGCCAATAACACCCTGACTTCCAATGTCTCCACCGGTAATACTAGTTACGGCTTCTACCTCCTCTCCTCCAGTACCAATAACACCCTCACTTCCAACTCCGCTATTGGTAATGCTAGCGGTGGCTTTTTAACGCAAAACAGCGCCAACAGCAACACCTTCACTTCTAACTCCGCCCTTGGTAATAGTGGCTACGGTTTCAATGTCAACAATGTCACTAATAACTCCTTTACATCTAATACCGTTACCGGTAACGGGACATATGGTATCGCACTTACTACCAGCGCTAGCAGAAATACCTTCACTTCCAACACCACCAATGACAACGGTACCTACGGCATCCTTATTTACGGCGTCTCCAACAACACTTTTACCGGCAATCAGAGTGGTGGGCAGTCGTATGGCTTAGCTGTTGATAATACCACCGCCACCGGCAATGTGGTGATTAGTGATGTTTACGGCACTGCTCCTAACACCTCGGCAGATGTTCTTTTCGCTGGTGCTGGCGCTCACACCCTCTCGCTCTACAACACTACCCTCTCTTCCTCCACCGAAGTGACTGGGGTGACTGTCGCTGGGGCGTACATCGTCTCCCGTAAGCACGACACCTCGGCTGGCGCAACGAAGATTTGGGGCGAATATGCCATTCCGGCCGATACGGCCGAGAGTCCGCAAGTGGAATCGACTGACAAGTTTAACTACGCCAATAATCTTTGGGAGAAATCTGTTACCGCTCACGGGTATTCTGGGACCGGCACCGAAGACACTAACCTCGCTTACGACCTGTCCGCTCCGGCCGATCTGTCTGGAGGCCCGTACGCTTACAAACTCGTCACCAAAACCGCTGGCGTCGGCGCTAGTTGTGTAACAAGCCAAGCGGTAATGGATGTTTACCGCAACGGTACCGATGTTGGTGACCTAACAACGGGCACTCTGTTTACCGACAGTACCGGGGCTGTTAACACCAAATTCACTGTTGATTGCGGCGCCACTCCGTATGCCTTGAATGCCACTTACACCTTTACCGCCTTTGATGCTGACAACTCTACTTCAGTCATCAAACCGATGACGATGATGCAAGACGGTGACATCTTCACGGTTGGCAGTGGCAAAACCCTGGAGATGAAGGGTCAAACTACTTCGACAAATCTCTCTACTGTTACTCGTGGCGCTAGTGGTGGATATCACTTCGATGTGGCGGGAACCATCGACGCCCAGTACTACAAATTCAGTTACCTCGGTGGCACCAGCGGCGGTACCGGCCTGGATCTTCAAAGTGGAGCAACCCTCACTAATCTTGATGACGGTCAGTTCGACAACTTCCAGAATGTTGGAGCCACCGATACATATATGAAGGTTCACGGATCGTTAATCGGGACCGGTGCTCCAGCCAAGACCTGGGACAACATGATCTTCCTCGAAGCTTCAGACAATGTGCCAGAATACTCCGTCACTCAAATCGCCACTGGGGCTCCGGCCGCTGGTAACTACTGGGTTCTCTATCCGGCCACTTGTACCGGCTGGGCATCCTGCGAGGCGTCCGATTCCGACACTGGTGACGGTGGCAGCGATACTCTCGGTTTCCTGCACTGGACAAGCGCACCAATTGCCCCATCAAGTTTAGTTCAAATGAAAACCGACGATACAGTCTTAGCTACTGGCGATTGGACCAACGAAGCTTCAGTCAAATTTACCGCTCTGGCTTCCGACCCTGACGCCGCTGACACACTCTATCTTTGTGTTGAAAAAGATCCCGTCGCTACTGCCCTATCTTCAGTTGACGGCGGGGACTTATGCGGTTCGGGAGTTGCCTACACTGGTACGCCAGTCACGGTAACCGTAACTATTAGCGGTTTGGTTGATGGTACCCAATATCACTGGCAAGCCCAGGTGAAAGACGCCGCCACGGCCTACTCCAGCTGGACCGGTTACGGCGGTAACACTGAAAACCCACCAACCAACCCGGCTGATCGGGATTTTGGTGTCGACACCACCGCTTGCACTTACGGTTCTAGCATTTACGACGGCACGGTTGAGGATGTTGACGCATCGTATAATGACGGCTCCCTCACTTCCGTCTCGGCTAACTGGGATGCTTACACCTGCGATGCCTCGGGACTAAATAAGTATCAATATTCAATTGGTACCACAGCCGGTGGGACCGATATTAAAACCTGGACCGATAATTCAACAACCGAATCGGTCACCTCAACTAGTTTAATATTGCGAACCAACCAGAATTACTTCTTCAATGTCCGAGCGGTTGATAACGCTACTAACACTTCGGGCGTCACTTCCTCCAACGGCCAATCGGTTCTACCAACGATTAGCTTGTCGCTCGGCGCTGTCACGATAACTTTTGCAAATCTTAACAACGGTAATAACCGAACCGACTCCAAGACTCTTACTCTGACCTCCAGCACTAATGCTTATGGCGGTTATGTTATCCGCCAGTACGCCAGCTCACTCCTAACCAAGGGCATTAAAACCATCCCGATGTTTGAGGGCGGCTCGTACGCTTCCCCCGGGGCTTGGCCAGGTGGCACTTGTACCCCGAGCACCAATTGCGGTTACGGCTACACCTCCGACGACACGACAATTCAAGGCGTCAACATTTTTAGCGGCGGCACGCTTTATGCGCCTTTGAGATTGACTGAATTCGGGGATATTGTCGCCGATCACACGACGGCCGTTGACGGCACGAGCGGCCCAGTTACCAACGAAGCGTTTACCATTACGCACAAAGTCTCCGTTAGCGAGCTTCAAGAAGCCAACCCTTACACAACCGAGGTGCTGTATATATTGACGGGAACCTTTTGATTGGCTTGACATGTATTACAAAGCGAGAGAAGCTAAACTAAGAATGCGACGAGAGGGAAAAGAGGGTTTGCGGGTTAGATTAGCACGACTGATAGTCTCGGTCGCGATACTTAGTCTACTTCTACCTTATACGCCTTCGGCTTTTGCCGCTCCAGTTACATCGTTTTCTGACGTTCTGTCGACGATGAAGGAGTCTGTCGTGGCAAACCATACTTTTACCTTTACCATTACTGATGGCTGGGCGGCCGGTGAGACCTTGGCGCTGGCTTTTCCGGCCGGATTTACGGGAGCGGGTTTTCTGAATAGTGAACCGGAAGATTTCGATGTCACTGACGACGGTGTTGATCAAACCATGGTCGCTAGCGGTGGCTGCTCGGGAGCGGCCATTGAAATCGAAATTACTACGGCTGATATTGTTGATCCGATCGGTTTCACCTTCACTCGTTGTGCAACTGATGCGACCATCGCGGCTGGATCGATCGTCACGATTGAAATCGGCACCAACGCTACTAGCGGCGCCGCTGGTAACGACCAAATCACCAACCAAACGGCGGCCGAAAATGTGACTGACGCGAAAGTTACCCTGGCCGGTGGCGGTGGTTTCACTGACACTGGCACACTGGCTCTAGAAGTCATCGCCGACAACGATGTGACGGTTAACGCCACCGTTGACCCTTCTATTACCTGTACTTTTACTGGCATGACAACAACTTTTTCTTCTTTGACAACTGGTGCAATCTCAACATCTGATACCAGCACTACCATCACTGCCAGCTCCAACGGCCAGGGTGGTTTAAATATTATTGTTTACGATGCTGGTAATGCGGTCAACCCAGGACTGTATAAGTCAGCTGGCACAACATACTTAATTGGTTCAGCCGATGGAGCTTATGGTAACATCGTCACCCTAGCAGCGGCGACTGACGGTTTTGGAGTATCCGCTTCCAGTGGCGGTGGTTCGGGTGCGGCCTTAACGGTCGACGGGCGGTTCGATGCTTCCGGTGGTGCTAACGAAATGGGAGGTTTAGAGGTCGGCGCTGGTGCGGCAATATCCATCGCTGCCGCTAGCGGTGCCTTAGCCAGCAGAATTCTGACCATCGTCCATAAAGCGGCTGTTTCTGGTTTGGCACCAGCCGGATCGTATACCGACACGATTACTTACGTCTGCACAGCGACCTATTAGCATGATGGTTTTTAGTCGGTTGTTACTCTTAGGAGTCTTAGCGGCTGTTTTGATTTTGCCCCAATCAAGTCTTAGGGCGCAAGACGCCGCCGGAATTACTGTCACCCCAGTAACTGACATCTTTAATGTTATACCCGGCAAGATAACAACCCGGACGCTTAGGGTGATTAACCCCGTGGCCAAAGTGATTACCCTCTACCCGAGAGTGTTAGACTTTCATACCGACAACGACAAGGGTCAACCAAACTTTTTTACCCCCAAAGACAAAACGTCTCGCTGGACGATGTCCCAGTGGATTACTTTTTCCAAGCCATTTATACGCGTAACTCCCGGCGAGGACGAGAAATTCGATGTCACCATAACCGTCCCTGAGAATGCCGATCCAGGCGGCCATTACGCCGCCGTGCTGTTTTCCACGGAAGCGCCAAAATTAGACGAGAACGTTAGCCAGGTTGGAGTAGTAGGCCTGGTAGGAACGTTATTACTAGCGAAAGTCCCGGGAGAGATTTTAGAAAGACTAACAATGGACGAATTCATTGCTCCTAGAATATTAATTTCACCTCCAGCTAATTTTTCGGTTCTATTTTCTAATACCGGCAATATTCATCTTCGGCCTGCAGGTGAACTGAAGATTAGAAACTGGTTTGGTGATACTTCCGCCGCCATTAAGATTAACGAAGGTGAAGGCAATGTTCTGCCCGACAGCAAGCGACGTTTTGAAACCAGCTGGGGCTTCGACTGGAAAGCATTCGGGAAATACACCGCTACTACCGCTCTCTACTACGGTACCGAGGAGAAGCAAATGATTGTCACCCGTAGCTTTATTATCATTCCAATCTGGTTTATCGTCGCCTTTGGGCTGGTAGTCTTGCGAATTGCTTTTGGGATTTTCAAGAAACGACGGAAGAGGCAAGCTGTTATACCGCCTGCTACTCCAAAACCGATGCCACCAAAAATTGTTATGCGCTAGTGATGAAGCTCAAACTAGCGCTCCTCTCCTTTTTTATATTCGCCCCAACAATCGCCTTGGCTCAAAGCTCAACGATCAGCGCCACTGTCGTCTCGTCAGTTAGCCCGAGTATTTCGACATTTGTGAGCGACTTATCGTCTCTGCCCGCCGACGGGACGTCGCTGGTGGTTCTCACACTAACGACTAAAAACAAATTTGGCACGCCACTCCCGAACAAATCGGCTGAAGTTAGCTCGAATCGTGGTGAAATCGAGAAGATTAGATGCTACGACGGTAGCAGCCTAACGAATGACAATACCGCTACAACTGATACTGACGGGGTTGCGCGCTGCGTAGCGTCCTCCACTGCCCCGGGAGAGGCAACTTTCACCGCAGTGGTTGATACCGTGACAATCAACGACAAGCCAGTAGTAACTTTTACACCGTTGCCGATCTCTAATGTTGTTAGCATTACTATTACCGTCCCGCCACTTCTCCCGGGAAGAGACCCTCTGAATGTTCCTCTCTTCACCGCTGAACCCCCCGGACAGGGACAGCCCGGCGATAAGCTCGTCAACACAAAAGTATCAGTAAGCATACCTTTCTGGCTTTTTCTTATAGTCTTTATCTTCATAATCGCTTGGCCAATTCTTTTGGCGGTGTTTCTGTCACAAAGCCGCCGATTAAGAGTTATCCTTGAGGCTGGGGAAAAAGATCAGGAGAAAGAAAAACAGCTCCTCGAACGTATTCTCCAGCTCGAGAAACAAATTGACACGAAAGAAACCGCAATTGCCGTCGAAGAGAAGACCATAGAGAACAAAATAGACGCCGCAACCCAACCACCGCCAGTAAGTTAGAGACCCTACTCCGACGCGTTATCCAGCGCCTTAATTGTCGGGAGCGGAGCGCCAGATAGTAGTTGTAGCGTTGCCCCACCACCAGAAGAGATGAAGCTGAATTTCTGTGCCATGCCCGTACTATCCAGGAACCCAGTTGTGTCACCGCCACCGATGATACTCGTAGCACCAGACGCAATAATGCACTTAGCAACTTCTGTTGAAGCGCGACAGAAACGAGGTTCTTCAACCTTGCCAAGCGGTCCGCTCCAAAGCACGGTTCTAGCATGGCAGATGTGATGGCAAAACAGCTCGATTGTCTTCGGCCCAAGATCAAGAATATGTCCATCCTCCCAGATGAAATCAACCGGTAGGATTATTTTACCGTGGGATCGCTTCAACAGCTTTCTTGCCTCTTCGACCATATCAGCCTGGATTGTTGAGCCCTGGACGTCTATCCCCGAAGCAACCATAAAGTTGTTAGCGACCCGACCACCGACTAACACTCGATCGACATTCTCTAGTAACCCCTTAATTACCGGTAATTTATCTTCGATCTTTGCACCGCCGATCACTGCCACAAACGGATGAGCTGGCGCTTTCATCAATGAACCCAGGGTTTTTAGCTCTTGCTCCAGATGAAGTCCCGCATAGGACGGTAGGAACTCAGTTATTGCCACTGTCGAAGCAGCCACGTGATGTGAACCGAAAGCTTCATTGACGTAAACCTCGCCGTACTCGGCCAGTCGTCTGGCATAAGTTCGGGAGTTGTTGTCTTCACCTGGGTCGAAGCGTAAGTTCTCCAGACCAACTATCTGTTTTTCCTTCAACTCAGCAACGGTTTTCTTGGTAGCAACAGAGAAGAGGTTCGGGGCGAACAGGATCGGTTTTTTTAGAAGTGCCGAAAGATGCAGGTAGACCGGTCGTAGGCTTAGCTCGGGGTCTGGGGTGCCGGCCGGACGTGCCAAATGCCCGATTAAGACAATTGATGCCTGACGGTTGAGTAAGAAGTTCAGCGTGGGCAAGAGTTTACGCAATCGAAAATCGTCGGCCACCACGATCTCGCCATCCACCGCTTTCAACGGCACGTCGGCATCGATCCGTACAAGAATCTTCTTACCAACAAAATTACCGTCTTCTAGAAACTTCATAGAGGTTAATCATAAAACAAACGACGGATTAGCGCATCTTTTCGAAACTGCTTATTCAAGATACTGTGGTCTTATGTGGCGAGGTTTTGTTGGGCTGATTCTAACTTTACTGCTTTTCCTAAGCAGTCTTGGCTATGTGTTCTTCCAATTGCAGACACCGTCCTTTATCGTCACGCAAGCGCGGGAGGAGAAAATGTACGAACGTCTAATCAAGAACCTGGAACCGGTGCTGAAAGAGATGAACGTAGGCTCAGAACTGCCGTTAACAAATAAAGAGCTTGTAGAAGTCGTGAAAAAGACAGTGGACGGCAAACGCTTCTATGATTTCTCCGAGCTTGTAACGAACGCTTACCTTGATTACTTAACCGGACGAACCGATAAACTCACCTATTCCTACGATTTGCGTCCGGTCAGGAGTAAACTTGCCGACGAGCTAACGGTAAGACTCCAGAAGAAGTATAACGCCCTTCCGATCTGCCAGGCCAACCAACTAAGCACCTGGGAGATATCAAGTACTCTACCCAACTGTCGCCTGTCAAACGAAAGTCAAACAGATACCAACCGCAACCTGGCCAACTTATCGCAACAGATTTCGCAGATGGTTCCAAACCAGCTGAAGGTCGTGGAAGCCCCCAGGTCAGTCCGACAGTGGCAGCCGTCAGTCGTGTTGGCTTTATCGATTATCAAGGGCGTATGGCTTGTGACCTTACTCGTAGTTGGGCTTTTCCTGCTCATCAGCCGCTCGCGAGCATTCGTAACGCTAGCTTGGTCGTTTATCCTGGTTGGGATCTTCGAGGTTGGCTTTGGTCTCATCGCTTGGGACTGGCTTGGGAGACTGATAAGCGAGAACTTTACTAACGGCAGCGAATCCCAACTTGCACCAGTAGCAATCGACCTTTCCGCGGGGATTTTGGAAATATTTAAGTCGACCCTCGGCAACATTAGCGTGATAATGCTGATTGTTGGAGTGACGTCTCTGTTACTAGCAATTATCTACCGACACAAATCGAAACCCGAAGCTGCCGCTTCAGTAAAACTTAGCTAATCCGGCGAACAAACGCCCGATCGAGCGCCCCGACTGCGCTAGCACGCAAACGCCGACTTTCAATACCGCCCCAAAGTAAGATCTGCCCGTTATCCCCAGTAAGATATTTTGGCGCCGGCATACCATCGATCACCCGGAGCGGTTTGCGTTCCAATGTACTTACAATATTTTTCTCTACCTGTTTTGCCACTACCCACTGCGAGCGCCAGAGAGAAGAAAGCAAATTCACTGCGTCAAGCACAAAAACCTCTTGAAATTTCTCCAGGTTCAAAGACGGTAAGGTCAGGGCATGTCCGGCTCCATCAACAGTTAAGCCCTTTATTTTCTTCCAGGACAGTTGAGCCCTGGCTTGGCCAACATTAAAACCCGGGGATTTGCTGCACCCTAGAGAGATATCGTTCGAAGCTAGGAAACTATCCAAAAATGTGCTGTTAGTTTTTGTGACGTTGATAGCTAACTTTCGCATAGTTCGGGAACTTAATTTTGTCCTGTCCCTAGCCAGGGCAAGCGCTAACTGGCAACCAAAAATGTCGCCGGCGAAATTGACAGTAGCGTTAAGCTTTTCGTTCTGTTTCAGGGCGGCCTGGAGATGAACCACAACTTCCTTGGCGCTACGCTGAATCGCCAAGAACTCCTGAACGGTAATCACCGGCATTAGGTCGAGAATCAGATAATCGTACGAATAAACTTCTCGATTTGTAACAACTCTCTTGGCCTTAAGGTTAATTGACATCACTGTCTCCTTCTTGAGAACGACATTCTCCAGCTTTTTGCGCCTAAAAACCGCTGGGCCTAGAACAGTTGAGATTGTCGGAAAATAAACCAAATCCGTGTCTGTTGTAATGTGGGTCACTTGCATGTGGGCCAAGCGCGACAGCTCGGCGTCGATTAAGCGAGCGATGAAGTACGACAGCGGCGAGTCACCAACAATTAGTATTCGTTGAGACATTTGTTACAAGCTGGCCGCGGTCGAGCAGACTTTGGCAAAGTTTCTTGCGTGAACCGCTTCCCTACCAAGCAAAAAGCCGTCGATCTCCGGGTATTTCATAAAGCCGGCTGCATTCTGTACGTCGACGTCCCCCCCGTAGAGGATCCGCAGCTCGCCAAGTGCTCTACGCGGGTACTTTTCACTTAGCTTCTCACGCAGTCTCCCGATAACTTCCAAGGCGTATTCGGGAGTCGCCGGACGCTTAGTACCAACCGCCCAAACAGGTTCATAAGCAACTGAGACTTTTGCCAGGTCCTCTTCTTTTATGCCAGATAACCCTTCCATTAGCTGGATAGATAGACGGCTCCACTGGTAAGAATCAGTATTGCCGTCTGCGTCGAGTAGGCGCTTGGTTTCCCCGACACAGAGAATCGGTTTGATACCCCAACGTAAACAGGCGTGCACTTTGTCGTTTATCAGATCATTGTCTTCGCCAACGTAACTTCGGCGCTCCGAATGGCCGACGATAGCGTAACTGACCAGGTTCTTTAGTAGAAATGCTGAGGCTTGTCCGGTGTAAGCCCCTTGATCGTGAGGCCAGATATCTTGCGCGGCAAAGTGGACGTTCTCTAGTTTGTGATGCCAAGACTCAACTACCGGGACCAACCAGGGCGTCGGCGGGGCCAGCGCTATCTCAACCCCCTTAACACCTTCTAGGGCCGTCTTAAGCGAGCTGGTCAGTACCAGCGCATCACTAAGAGTGGGATACATCTTCCAGTTACCGACGATCAATCGTCTACTCATACTACCAGCCTACCAAAGTTTCACCTTAAACAAAAAACCCGCGCTTAGCGGGTTCTCTGTATTCCCAAGAAGGGAAGTTTACAGCGGCTGCTCTGGTGTTGTCTCTTCGACTGGAGCGCCTTCTACGGGTTTGTCTGTATCGGTTTCTTCCTCGGGTTTTTCTTCACCCTCGGCCGCCGGTACAGCGGTGTTCAAATCATTCATCTGAACCTCCTTGTGTTTAAGCAGAAAAAATCTGCCGCCCGCAAAGGGCACTTACTTACTTCAGAGTAACAACAGGGTAGCAAGCCTGTCAACCCCGCACCAGCTCAACCTCTTGCAATATTCTGATGTCAGAAATTTGCAATCAGGTTTCGAGGTGCGGGGCAAGCCCCAAAAAACTATTTCAAACTTTAACCAAGCAATTTCTGAACGCTTTTTACGGTGTCCTCTAGATTAACCAGCGTTACCTTGCCATTAGCGCGCTCTTTGATTTCGATCTTGCCGTCTTGGGCGGTTTTCGTGCTGTAAACTAAGCGAATTGGGTAACCAACTAGATCGGCGTCAACCAACTTAGTCCCCGCTGGCTCGTCGCGATCATCGAATAGCACCTCAACCCCTAATTCTTCGAGCTCGTTGTGAAGTTTTAAACCGGTTTTAGTGCTGGTTAGGTCGATGACTACCACTTCAAACGGCGCCACCTGTTTGGGGAGCTTTAACCCATTTCCATCGTTGTAAAGCTCGGCTAGAGTTCCAAGCAACCGGCTGATACCGATGCCGTAACAACCCATATAGATTGACCGCAATTTACCACTGGGATCCGCGTATTTAACGTCAAAGGCATCAGTATATTTGGTACCTAGGTGAAAAATATTGCCCACTTCGATCGCTCGGACCCGTTCCAGTTTCTTTTTTTCAGACTCCTTGAGTTGGTCTTCAACTTCTTTATTAAAACCAGTTCGACTCTTATGATCGACTAATATCTCATCTTCGCCGGTCGGGCAGATCACCTGATACTCATCCGAGTACTCGTTGCTAAAGACCCCACCAGTTGCTTTAACACGATAACTGGTTAGCCCAAGCCGACCAAAAACTTTGGTGTAGGCTTCAGCGCACTGTTCATAGAATTCATCGTGCGCTTTCTCGTCGGGATGAAAACTGTAGAGATCTTTCATTCTAAACTCCCTCCCACGCAGCAGTCCAGATTTCGCCCTCAGTTCCTTACGGAATTTCGTTTGGAACTGATACAGGTTGACCGGCAGATCGCGATAAGAACGGATGAATTGCCGCGTCGCAATTACCATAGGTTCCTCGTGAGTCGGCCCAAGGGTCATATCAGATTCTTTGTCGATATAAACGATCTCTCGGAAGTTCTTGTCATCCCACCGTCCAGAAGCCTCCCAGATACTCTTGGGCTGCAGAGTTGAAAATACCACTTCCGAAGCGCCGATACTGTTCATTTCTTCGCGGATAATCTGCTCAATTTTACGCAGCGATCGCGTCGCCAATGGCAAGTAAGCGTAAACTCCAGCGGCCACTTGGCTAATAAAACCCGCTTTTTCGAGCAAATAAGAATTAATCGATTCTTGCGCGGCCATCGACCGACGGGTTTTGATATAAAACTGACTAAGCTTCATTAGAAGATTCTACCAATTACATCAAAGCGAACAAAGTCTTTGAACGTCACCACCAGAAACATAAGTAGAATGAATGCTAGCCCAAAGCTGGCAAATATAGAGAACTGTCGCTCAGTTAGCGGTCGACGGGCAATTCTTTCATAGCCGATAATCGCGATATGACCACCATCGAGCGGCAGGATCGGCATCAGATTGATCACCCCTAAGCCAATGGAAATCAGAGCCACTAATTGTGCCAGGTACTCGAAGCCCATTCGTCTGGCGATACCCGTCAGCTGCCCAACTCCAACAATACCCGTAACGTCGTCGGAGACTTCCTGCCGTACAACGAGATTTTTTACGAAGTCGGCAAAGCCCACTGCCGAGATACCGATAACTCGGCCAGTTTCATAAACGGCGGCGACTGGTGCTTTGAACCAAGTAGACCTGACTTGGCCAATTTGACCGATGGCTACCCCAATTGCTCCTTGCCCGGGCGGTGGGTTGACTCGAGGGGTAACTAATAACTTCAGCTCCTGCCCAGAGCGCGTAACCGTAACGATAGCTGTTTGGCCGTTGAGCGCCCGAATCTGATTGATGAAGTCTAATCCGCCGTCTAGCGACTGTCCGTTGACGGCTAAAATTATATCTTCTACCTTAAAGCCGCTCTTCTCGGCTGGACTTTTAGCTATAACACTAGCAACCGCTACTGATGGTTTTTCGACGATAAAGGGGTTCTTGGAAGCGTTAGGAGTGAAAGGCTGGAACCCGGTAATAAATAGCATCGTCAGGATCACCCAGGCCATCAGCAAGTTCATCGTTGCACCGGCCACTAGAATTGCTAGCCGGGTGGATGGTTTTTTAGCTTTGAATGATCGCGGCCCAGTCTGGCCATCAGCTTCGCCGAACATTTTAACGTAACCCCCAAGCGGGATCAGATTTATCGCGTAGGTCGTTTCACCGACGGTCTTACTCCAAAGACGCGGTCGAAAGCCAAAAGCAAATTCTTCCACTCTTACGCCGCTACGTTTGGCCACCAGGAAATGCCCCAGCTCGTGGACAAAGACCATAACGCCCAAAACAGCCAGGAAGACTAACAAGGTTACAGCCATTTTATTTTGGCTGTTTTGAGAATTATCAATTTACAATTTCTAATTTTCATTGAATTTACAGTTTCCAGTGTTTTAATGTTTGAAAATTGAAGCATTGGATATTTATTGAAAATTGCAAAACTGAAAACTGATAGCGACCGAGGTAAATGAGGGAGCTATGGAGGCGAAAGCCGACAAAATTGCCTCTCATACTGTCATTAGCTCTTTTTCTTTCCGCTCTACTAGCTCTTTTATCTGCTTATTATTCTCGTCAATTTTATCGTTAAGCTCTTTGGTATATCGACTTAGCTCATCCTCGCGCATCGTTCCGTTGGTTTTTTCTTTGGTGGCCGCCTGGTGAGCATCACCCCGAATCTGACGCAACTGGATTCGAGCCGCTTCTCCTTTTTGACCAACCAGTTTTACCATTTCCAGCCGACGTTCCTGCGAGAGCGGCGGTACCGTCAGCTTTAGGCTGTCCCCGATATTCACGACGGAGAAACCAAGCTGGCTGACTCGGACTGCTTGTTCTACGGCACCAATTGTCGACTTGTCCCACGGCTGCAAGATGAGGTTGCCCTGCTCGTCGTTAGAGATGGAAGCCAGCTGTTGGATAGACATTTTTTGACCGTAAACGTCCACCGGTAGGCTGGTAACAAGTTCGGCGGATGCGCGGCCGGGTCGCAGGGTTCGTAAATCCTCCTCCAGAACCTGGAGGACTCTACTCATCTCTGTTTTTACGGAAAGAATTGCCGACATTACAGAATAAATTTAGCAGAAGAAGCGGAAAAATACAGCGGCACGACGCTATACGCCCAATTCAAAGCGCTGAAAGCGGCTAATTCGGACGTTCTCGCCAATCTTGGAGATGACCTCAGTCAACAGCTCTTCAATAGTCTTGGAAGGGTCACGGAAGTAATCTTGTTTCAAAAGTTCTTCAACATCTTGCGGGTTCATCGAAGCCACTTGCATGGCGATATCTTTAACAAAAGCTTTAAACTCATCGTTACGGGCGACAAAATCGGTCTCGCAGTTAACTTCGACAATCGCTCCAAGCCGTCCGCCGTGAACGTACGATTCAACCAAACCCTGAGAAGTGGCACGGTCAGATTTTTTGGCGACGGTTGATAGCCCCCACTCCTTCAACAGCACCAGCGCGTTGGCCTCGTTATCATTGGACTCATCCAATGCTTTCTTAATATCATGCATGCCCAAACCAGTTTGAGCGCGTAGCTTTTTTATAAGTTCGACGTTGGCCATTACTTCAAACCTCCGGTTTGAACAATTTTGTCGGCTTTCGCCTCCATAGCTCCCTCATTTACCTCGGCCGCTATCAATTTACAATTTACAATTTTCAAGATACACGAGAGCATTATTTCCCCTTGTTTAGTGTCTTTACGGGAGCTGATTTAGCTTTTGGAACGGCTTTTTTGGCTGCGACCTTATTGACGGCTACCTTTGGTTTGACAGTGGCGCTCTTTTCCAGCTTCGGTTTGGCTGCTTTCTTAACGGGAGTTTTCTTCACTGGCTTTGCTTCAACTTCAGCGAGCTCTAGCTTCACGGCTGGGGTCTTCGGTTTAACGGTTTCTTCGGTTTTACTTACCAAAGATCGCAGAATGAGCTCAACAGCCGCCGGCGCATCATCATTAGCAGGGATCGGATAGGTAATTTTTTGTGGATCAATGTCAGTGTCGACGATTGCAATAATTGGCACGTTTAGCTGATTTGCCTCTTTGATCGCTACAGCGTCTTCGCTAGCACTAGCCAAAACAAGCAAGTCCGGCGCTGCCTTCAGGGAGCGAACTCCTTGCAGAAACCGTAACGACTTATTCAACTTGTTCTGTTCCCGCAATCTCTCCGCTTTGCTCAAATTTTTGGATTCATCGCTAGCCAAATATTCCTCTCGCTCGTCAATGCGACGAATGTTTTCCAAGATTCCAGAAAAGTTAGTTAAAAATCCGCCGAACCAACGTTCGTTGATATAGGCCGCACCGATCGATTCGGCAGATGTCTTCACAATGTTGCGAGCGGCGCGCTTCGTACCAACAAATAGAATCGCTTTATTTTCGGCTCGGTACTTGGCTATAACCTTCTGAGCTTGCGATAGATAGCGCTGCGTTTCTTCGAGGTTAATTAAGGCGACAGAATTTTTTATAGCAAATATGAAAGATTTAGACCTTGGCGAAACGAGTGATCGGCGGTGACCAAAATGCGCTCCAGCCTCGGCTAGCTCGACTATCGTTGGCATCATCTCAAGCCTCCGTCTTGAGCAGTTTTCAATTCACAGTTTTCAATTTTCAATAAATTTTCAATAAAACAATTTTCAAACTTGGTAACTGGTAACTGGTAACTCATTTCTTGGCTGTTCCTTCCTTAATTGAGCGCGATTTTTCCATTCTCGTCTTGAACTTATCCAACCGTCCGGCCGTATCGATGTATTTTACTTTGCCCGTATAGATTGGGTGGCAGTTGGAGCAGATTTCAACCCGTAGTTCGGACACAGTTGCGCCGAGCGTGAATGTATTGCCACAAGCGCAAGTTACCTTGCAGTTGGGAAAGTACTGGGGGTGGATTTCTTTTTTCATGACTGATGATTATTGTAGCAAACCTGGGATATCCCTTCAAGAGTTCAAAGTTAGAATAGAAGGCTTCTTTCTGTTAAACTTCTTGAGTAAACATGGATAAGGAAATCTTGCGTCAGCTCAAAGAGGCCGAAACGCTTTTTGAGCAGACCGAAGACAAAGACATTAAGGAATTGGCTCGCGAAGAGATTTTAAGATTGCGCACGCAGGTTGATTTATTGAGCCCGGAGAACCAACGTAACGCCATTGTAGAGATCCGTGCTGGGTCCGGTGGCGATGAAGCCGAACTTTTCGCCGGTGAATTACTACGAATGTATCAGCGTTACAGCGAGCAACAGGGCTGGAATGTTGAATTAGTCGACAAAAGTAACAGTTCTATTGGCGGGGTTAAATCGGCAACGATGTTAGTTAAGTCACCTCGGGCTTATGCCACCTTGCGGTTCGAAGGCGGCGTCCATCGAGTCCAGCGCGTTCCCAAGACTGAAAAATCCGGCCGTATCCATACCTCGGCCGCGTCAGTCGTAGTCATGCCAGAAGCCGAGGATGTGGATGTTCATATTAATCCAAACGATCTGAGGATCGATGTCTATCACTCCGGCGGCGCTGGCGGCCAGTCCGTCAACACCACCGACTCGGCTGTTCGAATAACCCATATTCCCACGAATATCGTCGTTGCCTGTCAAGACGAGCGATCCCAATTGAAAAACAAGACTAAAGCGATGGCGGTCTTGCGCAGTAAACTCTGGGAGGCAGCGCGCTCCGTACAGGACCAAGATATCGGAGATACCCGCCGCGCGATGATTAAATCCGGCGACCGCAGCGACAAAATCCGGACTTACAATTTCCCCCAGAGCCGTATCACTGATCACCGCATCAATAAATCCTGGCACAATATCGACGCTATTATGGACGGCGCCATCGGGCCGATGATCGAAGCCCTTCAAGAAGCCAATATCGCTCTAGTTGACGCTTAACCAGCAAAATGACGCTGCCCCGAGCATACCGAGAAGGTACGGCCAATTTTTATGGGTTTGATTTCAAGGTTGATACCTCAACCCTAATTCCCAGACCAGAGACCGAACAATTAGTCGAAAGAACCGTTGAATTAGCCAAGAGCTCTCTGCCCAACGAACTCCGAATTCTTGATGTTGGTACAGGCTCGGGTGTAATCGCAATTACCCTGAAGAAATTACTGCTTGAAGCCAGCATTGAAGCGACGGAAATATCAGCAAAAGCTCTGGAAGTAGCGAGCGCCAACGCCAAAAACAACGAGGTCGAGGTAACTTTTCACGTCGGCAATATGTTTGAGCCAATCAAAGGTAAGTTTGATCTAATTATTGCTAACTTGCCTTACGTCCCTGCCGCCCGCTGGCGGTTTTTAGAAAGCCCAGTGCGAGACTTCGAACCGAAAGATTCGATTGTCGCCGGCCGCGATGGCTTGAAGTGGATTAGGCAGTTCTGTCTGAAAGTCGGAGCATACCTAAACCAAGCTAGCATCGTCGCCCTGGAGATTGACGACTTCAGAAGTGAGCGAGTCTTAAAGATGGCCCAAAAAGCCCTTCCCAACCACACTTGTTGGATTGAAAAAGACTTAGCTGGTGCCGATCGGTTCTGTTTTGCTTTACCCCGCACTGAACAGCCGACAGCTCTCTCCGGCTCTTTTGCCACATCGCCCAACAGCACTAATTCCACAGAATAAATCACCTCGCGGCCAAGCCGACGGGGTATTCACAAAAACATCAAATATATTCTAGGGCTGAGATGGTTGACTTTTCAGACAGAAATAGGTATAGTTAGCCCATCAACATCGGTTCAGGAGGGATCAGTGGAAGTTTTGCATGTTAAATTGATGAACGAGCTAAGAGAGCGAGCGATCGGTGCCATAGCGACATTCATCTACAAAGAGGCGTGTGGTCGAGGAGCGATGGCAATGTGCGCATTGCTCTCAATCAGCATCTCTAATATTTTGCTCGAAGACCCAGAAGGGCCAAAATATCGAGCAATCATGGACAATATCAGTCGCATCACCAGAGAGATGATCAGGCGATGTGATTCCACCGATATGAGGATGTTTAACCAAACGGTGTTATTCGCTCACAAGGGCGAGGAGGTGGTGCGGTCTGATGTCATGGATCCGCGACGCCACGGCCTTGGCGAACTCCTTGACATGGTTCGCAATGACCTACACATTCATCTTGAGCCGTTTTACTTCGACATCGACAAACAGGGGCTCGCCATCAGCGCTCACTAGCCGACAACCCACAAGACCTCTGCGTGAACACGCGAGGTCTTGTTATTAACCGCACCGCTAGTGAATGACGAGCTGACGGCACAAAAGATCGGCTATTTAGTGCGGGGCTTTACCCACTAAAGGTGCCAAGCGTCACGAGCAGCGTTAACTTCGTGTCGCCTCTTAGGATACTGAGGCTCACTCGATCACCGGGTGAAAACTGTCTAATCTGCCGGGCCAGCGGTTCGTCAGCAGTAAGTTTCTTACCGTTGAGTGCCGTGATGATATCACCATCCTTCAGCCCAGCTTTCGCCGCCGGAGAACCGGCCACAACTGAGTTCTCACCAACTCTCGGTGCTAGCCAAGCTCCCTCGCTAACCGAAAGCTTGTAACTTTCGGCTAGAGCTTTGGTTAGCGTCTGATAACGAACACCAATATACGGCTGAACAATCTTGCCATTCTTATTATACGACTCGAGATCTTTCTTCAGATCGTTCACTGGAATGGCGAAACCTATGTTCTGGCCGCTCTGCGCAACTGCTGAGTTGATTCCTACCACTTGGCCAGCCAAGTTCACGAGCGGGCCACCAGAGTTGCCTGGATTAATAGCCGCATCAGTTTGAAGCATTCCGTAAAGCTCCTGGGTTTGACCCTGCCCATCAGACGGAGTAACCGTACGTTCTTTGGCGGAAATTACGCCGGCTGTCAGGGTATTTTGAAGTTCGCCTAGGGCGTTACCGATCGCCACAACCCATTGGCCAACCTCGATCCTGTCCGAGTCGCCCAAATCCGCCACTGGCAAACCCTTAGCTTCGATCTTCATCAGCGCTAGGTCGTTCGACGGATCGGTGGCAACAACGCGTCCTTCAAACGTTTTTTCATCAGCCGTGGTAACTGTAAATTTCTCGCCACCGCTCACGACGTGTCGATTCGTCGCTATGAGTCCGTCCGAAGTAATGATGAACCCTGTTCCTGAGGCCTGTTGTAATCGGCTCTGGCCGGTGAAAAAATCCACCACCGGTTTGCCTGTGGTAAGAACGCTCACCACAGCTGGGCCAACTTTTTTGTTGGCATCAATAATTGCCGACGATTCTTCGACAATTATTTTGTCGACTTTTGTCGTCGAAATCGTTAAACCCTTGCCCTCATCTATCCCCAACTTTGCCCGAAGTATCTGCCCGGCCGAGGAATCTGAAAGGAAGAATAGTACCCCAACCGTCGTTAAGGCCGAAATCACTACCACGGCCACAACGGAAGCGATTATCGCAAACCTATGTTGTTTGAATTTTTCCATAAACATTTTCTAGCCCTTCTTCTCTCGGCTCTTGGCCTTGGTTGTATGATCCAGAAACGACTTTAGAACCCCGTGAACCGCTGTACTAATTGTGCTGACGTTAACGATAGCCGGTACAACTCTTTCAAAAAACGAATAAATCAGCTCGGGGATATTACTAAGTCGGTTCACCGTCGTGTTCAGCTTGTGCAATAAGACGATTAGATACACTAAGGCCACGGCGAACAGCCCCAGAACCACTACCGCCAAAGTATCGATCAAAGTCGTTGTGTCCATTTATCCTTTCCTTTTAGTTACGATCCATGCAGTCTTGTCGAAAAACGAGTTGGGGTAAACGTGAAGTTGCCCCTTATCATCACGCAAGCGAACCTTGCGGGCGTCCATTCGCTCAACAACGCCCTCGGTACTATCAATCTTAACATAATCCCCCGCGTTGAAATCTGGATCTTGTGCCAAAAACACGCCGGCAACCAGGTCCTGGACAAACGACGACGAACCACTGGCGATGGCGATGCCGGCAATTGCCACGGATCCAGATAAGGCAAAAGCGATTTGCGTCAGGCCAATTTGCTGCAGTAGCGCTGCCAATAGAAAAATCCACAACGCCACATCCAACGCCGAGAGCAGAATCCCCTTCATCGCCTTGTTGGCTCGTGAGTAGCCCATTAAGCCGTGAAGTAAAAATTTCAGCAACTTAATGATGATAATTCCCACCAGCACCGTTAAGATAAGCGCTGGTAACTTGTCCCAGGCCTTCAGAAGTATTTCAAAAATGCGATCGGTAAACGCCATTAGTACTATTCAGTGTAACACAGAGCTGCCTACGTTTACTTGAGTATCCCTTCCAATTCTTTCCGGACGTTCTGAATATTTGCCTGGCCTTTAGTTTTGGCCATCACTTGGCCAACCAAGAAATTCAGAGCCGGGGCTTTTCCCGCCTTGAAATCATTGACCACCATGGCGTTGGCCGCTATGACGTCTTTAACCACTTGCTCCAAATCAAACTCATCTCCAACAGCGGCCTCATCTAGCGATTTACCACCCAAGACATCATCGATTACTTGCGAGAACGTAACCTTGGTCCAACCTTTTTCGTGGCGAACTTTCAGCAGCGTCTCCTGGTTGTCGAGTGAAAGTTTGGCGAAGTTCGGATAATCCGTCAGAGCCGTAGCCGCCTCCCTAACCAATTGTTTATTCCGGCCAACTAGCGCGAGTAAAATCTGCTGCCAGCCCTTGTCGACGATTATTTCGGCAAGCCCCCTACTAACCCCAAGAGCTTCCAACTCGGCGCGTTGCGCTTCAGGCAATTTACTGAGCTTTTTCGTTCCAACTTCGATTTTGACCCTCGGCAGATCAGGCTCGGGGAAGTAGCGATAGTCGGCGGAGGTTTCCTTACTCCTCATCAGTATCGTCCTGCCATCTGCGTCGTTCCAGGTACGCGTTTCGTGCTCAACCTTGCCGCCACCTTCGAGTACATCTGTCTGTCGAGCAAACTCATATTCAATCGCTCGCTCAACATTGCGGAAACTGTTAATGTTTTTTACCTCTACCTTAGTACCCAGCTTCTGGCTTCTGGCTTCTGGCCTCTGGCCTATTGCTATCTCGCCAGTTGCCGGTTGCCAGTTGCTAGGAGCTACTGAAATATTGGCCTCACAGCGCATTTGGCCTTTTTCCATGTCAGCGTCACTCGCCTCAAGATGTCGCATAATGCGCTGTAGTTCCTGGCAGAAACGTTTTGCTTCGGCCGCAGTGTGAAAATCTGGCTCGGTCACAATCTCCAAGAGCGGCGTCCCCGCTCGATTGTAATCTACCAACGAGAAATCCTCATTTGATTGATGGATTAGCTTTCCCGCATCCTCTTCCAGATGAGCATGATTAAGATGGTACGATCGCCCTTCAAAGCTAACTACGCCACCCGTTATAAGCGGCTCAGTTGACTGCGATATCTGGTAGCCCTTCGGAAGGTCGGGATAAAAGTAGTTTTTTCGCGCCCAAAAAGTTTCTGGTGATATCTTAGCGCCGATCGCTTGGCCAAATTCCACAACCAGCTCAATCGCTCGCTTATTCAGGGTGGGCAATGCTCCCGGCAAACCGTAGCAAACCGGACAGACATTGGTGTTCGGCTCGGAGTGAAACGGGTCATTTTTGCAGCCGCAGAACATCTTGGTTTTGGTCTTGAGTTGCACATGGATCTCTAGCCCTACGGTCAGCTGCCATTCAGTCATAGCTGACCTCCGGGAATTTCCAATGTCCAATTTCTAATTTCTAATGGATTTACAATGAAAAAAATTATCAATTGATAATTATTTGATTTTGAGTTTGTAAGAACGAAAAATGAGCGGTAGCGATAAAATTGAAAATTGAAAATTGATAATTTCATCTGATACTTAAACTTCGCAAAAATGACACTGAGTCACGGTAACTTCGCATAAAGTCCATTAGCTCCCAATCGGCAACGTAGCTACCCGAGTCATGAACCAATTCGTTCCGTTTAATGTGGGCTTTCCAGAGACTGCTATAGAGTCCCTTGGGAAATTTTGCGCGCAGACCCTTCAATCGCTCAGCAAAAGTTGTGCCCGTAATCAGCTCTTTCATAAGACCATCAATCAACTTGTCGTACTCTACAATTGCCTGCTTGTAACCTAGCTGTCCTTGCTTGGGTAGAGCTTCAATCTGACGTTGACGGCTCTCGATCTCGAGCCAGTCGATGTCTATTTTTTTGTGACCCGAAACACCGAACAACCAGCCCCAAAACCCCATCACCAAATTCCTCCGCAATTTGGAATTTCCCCCTCGACTTCCCTCGGCTCCGCTCGGGACAGGTCGCTCGGGGTAAACAATTTCCCCCTCGACTTCCCTCGGCTCCGCTCGGGACAGGTCGCTCGGGGTAAACAATTTATAATTTCTAATGTCATCGTCGGGTTATTTGCCATCACTTTTTCTGCTCCTGGTTAGCTTGGGCGACAATACGGCTATTAATGAGGCTACCGGCGTAAAGTAGCCCGATGGTGAACAGTAACACCGCCACAAAACGGATGGCGAATTTTACCATCGGGGCACGCTTAGCTTTCTGACGAATAGCAATTGCCGCTTTCTCCTCGATGCGCTTTTCAAGATCGAGCTCTTTGCGCAACCGCGCTTTTCTACCCATCAGTCCAACCTCCGGTTGGTAATTTCTAATTTCCAATTTCCAATTTCCAAATAATTTTCAATGTCCCAATATTCAAATTGAAAACTGAATAATTGAAGTTTAAATGAAAATTTAAAATTGTTCATTGATGATTCGATGGCTCCGGCCGTCGGTTGTGGTGTTCTGTTTCGGCTTGGAAAATCTTTGCTAAGTCTAGCACAACATTGTCGCTACCGCGTTTGGCAATTATTTGGGCTCCGATCGGCAGGCCCGATTTACTGAAACCCACTGGCAACGAAATTGCCGGTACTCCTGCTAAATTGGCACCTACTGTTAATAGATCTGATTTGTACATCTCGATCGGATCGTCAATCTTTTCGCCAATCTTGAACGGCAACGACGGGGTCGTTGGACTGATTAAGACGTCTACTTTCTCGAACACTTCCTGATGCTCTTGTTCGATCTTCCTCTGAACGTTCACCGCCTGTTGATAATAGGCGTCGTAATGTCCGACCGAGAGGGCAAAGGTTCCAAGCAGTATGCGCCGCTTCACCTCCGCACCGAAACCAACCGAACGAGTTTTGGTGTAACGCTCAAGTAGTGTTTCTGTCGGTTCGGAATGTTTGTAACGAATACCATCAAACCGCGCCAAATTAGCCGAGGCTTCGGCTGGTAGGATAACGTAATAAGCTGGCAGAGCTAGCGGCAGCGACGGGAGCGAGACGTCACTTATTTTGGCGCCGCGGTCTACGAAAAACTTCACCAACTCTTGGGTTGCCTTTTTGATTTCTGGGTCTATCTCGAGCTCCCAAAGTTCGCGCGGGAGGCCAATTTTCAAACCGTCTACTTTCACGCCTTCCGGCTTATATTTATACGAGAAAGTTGTTTGGTCGAATTCGTCCTGACCGCTCATTGCTGCAAAAACCCTCTCCACATCTTCGGCCTTGTAGGCCATCGCGCCGATAACATCAAACGATGAAGCCAGGGCGACTAGACCGTAACGGGAGACCGAGCCGTAAGTTGGTTTCAAGCCGGTCACACCGCAGAAAGCGGCTGGCTGACGAATTGAGCCGGCGGTGTCTGAGCCCAGAGCGACGTCGCAGAGTCCGGCTGCCACAGCCGCAGCCGAGCCACCGCTAGATCCGCCGGGCACACGTGTATTGTCCCAGGGGTTTAATGCAGGGCCAAAAGCGGAAGTTTCCGTACTCGAGCCCATCGCGAACTCGTCAAGATTAGTTTTACCGATGAGCGTAGCGCCAGCTCGTTTCAGTTTCGTTATTACCGTGGCGTCGTACGGCGAGATGTAACCATCCAAAATTTTCGATCCAGCAGTTAACGGCCAGTCAGCCACAGCGATGTTATCTTTAATCGCCACCTTCATCCCCTCTAATGAGCGATTACCTCGAGCGAGCTCAAGCGAGTCGAGAGGTGACGGCGATATCGGTTTCAAGTCCGTATGTAAGAACGCATTCAACTCACTCATTGTTATTAGTAAATACTGCCGGCACCTGGACAAAACCATCCTTGAATTCCGGCGCCGTTTTTTTGAGAATTTCTTTGCTTAAAGTCCGATTTTGCGGCTCATCGGAGCGCAACTCGGCCAAGCGTGTCGTGGCTGATGTTGGAGCAGCATCAACTTTAGCCCTTGTTATCTGGTCAACGAACTCAACGATTTTTGGCAGATCCCGCTCCAGAATTTTATGGTCATCGTCGCTTAAAGAAATTCGAGCAAGTTTGGCTAGATGGTTGATATCTTCACGCGAAAGTTCTGTCATTCTTGGTTGAGTATACCTACTTTAGGGGTTGCTGGGCAACCAGGCATCTTTCTACAAGGATAAGGCCTCGAACCAACTCTCGTGGGGACCAGGGACTTAAATTGCGAAGACCGTCCCTAGGTCCCCACACCCCTTACCCTGTCACGCTTCTCACAGAGGTGCGGAGAAAAAGCTTCGAGGGTTCGTCCGCCAACTGGCGGACTCCACCGTCCCGGCTAAACCACTCGCTTTTTGCTTATTCAAGTTCTTCCACCTGCTGGTTTTCGGGCATTAATTTAGCCGTCGGGAACTTCGACGGCTTTTTCGATACGGAAGTGCGGCCTAGCCTGGCTTGATCGCCAGTCCCTCAGCATCTAGCCTATTTCGAACTTCGATAAGGCTCTTCTTCCCGAATGCTCGAAGGCTCAAGAGGCGAGCTTCGGTTTCCTTAGCCAGATCCGCCAAAGTAAGAAAGTTAGCGCGACGGAGGCAGTTATAGGTACGCTGGCTGAAACCGGCCTCGGCGATGCTGGTATCAGAGCCTGTATGGCCTGCGTGCCCCGCCAGCTCCAGCTTCATTCGGTAGGAAACGATGTTCCTCAACTGGTACCGGATCCGGTGATATACCTCACTGCGCAACCTCGTGATCCGACTGGTCGGTCCTCCAATCCTTCTCGCTACCTGGAGTTCGCTCAGGCGTTCACCATCAAGGTAATCAACCGCTTCCAGACGTTGCTGGAGATCAGTCATAGACTCTCTGGCGCTTTGGTAAACCTCCGCCCACCAGGACTGATCCTTATGGATTGCATATTCAAAAAGCTTTGCCCAGTCTCCCGACAGAGATTCGGCCATGAATAGCCGTCGCCGCTCATTCAACACGGACCTATTGACCTCAGTCATGTGAAAGGTACCTCCAAATTCGTTAGCCAATCCTAACACATCCAACCTGTAAAGTCAAGGAATTAGCCAGATATTTTTAGGAAGTTGTCTTCTGTCAGTATTTTGACGCCGAATTATTGAGCCTTATCAGCCTTCGAAGGTTTACTGTGATACGGATCTTTTTAGACATTTTTTTACGAGTGCCCGACTCGCTGAAACTTGATTTCGTAATATTGGACTAAGATTATTTAGCCGATCCATCTCCTGAAGAGTAAAGAACCTTACTTCTTGCCCCTCGTTACCCAACTTTACGGATTCGGCTTGATTATCATCCAAATTAATAAAAAATACTTCGCCATCCCTGTATCCCTTTTTCATAACAAACTCACACTGTTCTTCTGAAACTCTCACACAAGTTTCTTCCAATACCTCTCTTATTAAACCCTCAACAAACGTTTCACCGCCCTCAACTCTACCCCCAATAGCTCCCCAGCAGTTTGGGTTGAGAATATCAGGGTTATCATCTCGAAGCTGAAGTAACATTCTCCCTTTATTTGCAACTATGGCGTGAACGGATCCAGTCTCTTTAATCATTTGTGAGTAATTTAAGAAAGTCTTCTTCGTTTAATACCTGAATACCAATTTTTTGAGCCTTATCGGCCTTGGAGCCGGGGTTGGTGCCGACGACGACGAAATTGGTGTTCTTGGAGACGGAGTCGTTGATATCAGCTCCCAACTCCCGGGCTTTTTGTTGGGCTTCGGGGCGAGTCATCGTTTCCAGCGTACCGGTGAAAACAATCGATTTCCCCGTCAGGGGACCTTGAGCCTGTCGAAGGGTGCGAGGTATTTCGATCTTTACTTCTTTCAACAATCGGTCAACTAGATGCTGGTTCTCAGTATGAGTGAAATATTCATGAATAGACTTAGCGACGATCGGCCCGATATCCGGCACATCCTGCAGGTTCTCGAGCGTGGCGTGGCGTACTTTAGTGAAATCCCGGAATTTTTGAGTAACCGCTTCCGCCGTTTCAACACCAACATGGCGAATCCCCAAGCCATACAGAAACTGTCGCAACCCCACCTTACGTCTCGCATCTATTGCTTCAATAATATTTTCAGCCGACTGTTCGCCGAAACCTTCAAGCCCAGCGATATCGCCAGCTTTGAGTTGATAGATATCAGCCTGATCGCTAATCAGACCGGCATCATAAAGCTTATCGATTACTTTTGACCCAAGCCCGACGATGTCAAAAGCGGCCTTTGTGGTGAAATGGCGAAGCTGTAAAATCCGCGAGCCGAGGCAAGATTTATTAGTACAACGGAAAGCCGCTTCCCCAACTTTACGTTCAATTGGTGATCCACAGACCGGACAGGTCTTGGGAAAATGAAACTCTTTTTCGCGGCCGGTTCGAAGCTGCTCAACTGCTCCGACAATTTCTGGAATAACGTCCCCCGCTCGCCGAACAATGACTGTATCACCGATTTTTATGCCTCGTCTTTTTATCTCGTCCTCGTTGTGTAGCGTCGCCCGACTTACGGTTACACCCGCCACTTCAACCGGTTCCAGCACCGCCACTGGTGTCATCGTCCCCTGTCGGCCAACTTGAATAAGAATATCGAGCAGTTTAGTCGTTGCCTCCTTCGGAGCAAATTTATAGGCAATTGCTGCACGAGGTGCTTTGCCGATTACACCCAGCTCGGCAAAGAGGTCTCGATCATCAATCTGCACGACGATGCCGTCAATTTGATACGGCAATTTTTCGCGAAGATCGATAATTCTTCGTTGAAAAGTGAAAACCTCATCCAAGTTTCCAACAAGTTTATTGTGGTTGGTTCCGGCTTTGAAACCTAGTGATTCAAGCTCCTGGTGCTCTAAGTGGTGATACTTCGGCTCTGGGTCGCACAGTAGTTGGTAGGCCATAAAACTCAGGTCACGTTTGGCGGTGAGCTTGGAGTCCAGCTGGCGCAGAGCCCCCGCGGCGGCGTTACGCGGATTGGCAAAGAGCTGCTCCCCATCTTTCTGCCGCTGGTCGTTCAACTTTTCAAATGAGTCATACGGCATATACACTTCACCCCGAACTTCTATCTCTCCCGACACATTACCACGAAGCCGCAACGGAACGGCGTCAATGGTCTTGACGTTGGCTGTGACGTCCTCGCCAACAGTACCGTCACCGCGAGTCGCCGCCCGCTCCAATACGCCGTCGCGATACAACAACGAACAGGCTAAACCGTCCATTTTCAATTCGCAATAAAGTTCGCTTGAAAGAGCCTTTTCTTCCAAGCGACCGATCCGCTCCAGCCACTGCTGCACTTCAGTCTGGGAAAAAGCATCGTTAAGCGAGAGCATCGGCGTCGAGTGACTAATTTTCCTAAACTTATCGAGCGGCGCCCCTCCCACCCGCCGGGTGGGAGAATCTGGCGTTACAAGTTCTGGATACTCGGCTTCAATCGCCTTGAGCTCGCGTGCTAGCGAGTCGTACGCGGCGTCTGTAACGCCCGGCTCATCCAAGACGTAATAACGGTAATCTAGATCGTTTATTTTTTCGCGCAATTTTTCTGCTCGCTTCGTAGCTTCTTCGTGATCCAGAGTCATTAGGCCATTTCGCGCAGTTTCTTAATCCGGTCAAAGATCGGGGGATGAGTGGAGATGACTGTTGTTAGCCACGACTGCTTGCGATCATCAACACCGAACGGTTCGTTGATATAAAGGTGGGCAGTAGCCCGATTGACTCGTTCCATCGGCTGTTCGTATTTCTCGATCTTTTCGAGGGCTGTTGCCAGTCCTTCCGGAAAACGAGTTAGCAGTGAGCCCGAAGCATCAGCCAGATACTCGCGTTTGCGAGAAATGGCCAGCTGGATTAATTTGGCGAAAATTGGTGCCAAGATAGCTAGAGCGATGCCAATTAGCAATAAGTAGCCACCGCCGCGATTGTCGTCGTCTCGCCCCCGAAACCAAAGCGAGCGCATAAAAATATCTGACAGGAGCACGATCACGCCGACAAGTGTAACGGTGACCGTCATCACCAGAATGTCGTAATTGCCGACATGTGAGAGTTCGTGTGCTAAAACCCCCTCGAGCTCGCGCTTCTCCATAATATCTAGCAAGCCGGTCGTAACCGCAATCGAAGCGTGTTTGGGATTTCGGCCGGTGGCAAAAGCGTTCGGCGCCGGGTCGTTGATGACATAAATCTTCGGCTTGGGCAGACCGCTGGTTATGGCCAGGTTTTCAACAACGCGGTGGAGTTCGGGAAATTGAGCTACCGGTGCCTCCTTTGCCCCAGCGACTGCTAGCGAGACGGAATCGGAATAATAATAGCTAAACCAGCTTTGGAATATAGCGATCGCCACCGCCACAAAAAGTATCGCTTGCGAATCGTAGACAAAACTAAACCCCCAACCAACCCCGATAATAAATAAAGAGAAGAAGAAAAACAGATAAACCGTCCGGCGCTTATTGGAATCAATTTGGTTGTACATCTTCTATATTTTACCATTTCACTGGTTAGCCGACATCTTTCTTAGCGGCGTACGCAGGCGGTTTGCTCGGTTCGGCCAACGGCCGAAAACCGCCGAGAATTCAAGTGAGTGAGCCGCTGGAGCGAACGAACGCCCGCGAGAAGGTGTCGGCTACCAGCTCCCGCCGCCTCCGCCACCACCGCCGCCGCCGGAGAATCCGCCCCCACCCGAACTCGATGGCGAGCTGGCTAAACTCGAGCCCATTTGTGATGAAAGCGAGCTAATCGCCGAATCGACGTTCGAAACATTAAAATCTGCTCCACCGACGTACCATAGGGGCATAACCATAGGCAAATTCTGGGCGGCGTAGAGTCGCCGACAGGCCTTAATCCATTTGCTTGTTAGGCCAAAAGCGACAGCGTAGGGCAGATATTTTTCAAAAATATTTTCTTGTTCGTAAAACTTCATTCGGTGTTTATCAACCTTCTTGATGTACTGCTTGAACCCGCGCAGCTCCCAATACGCCTTGGCGCCCTCGACGGTCCGGCGATCCATTAGTAGGGCAAAAATGAAGATCACCAGTCCCGTAAGAATCAGTGCCCAACTAGGAGATTGATCGTTCTCGGCGAATAACTGGACCCCGGCATAAGCAACAACGGCGGCGAGAATCATCAGCGCTATCTTCCAGGTTGACCCCGCCTTGTCTAGTAACCCTTGTCCGTTCAGTACCTCCCGACCAGCGGCGGCAACATCTTCAATTATTTCGTAAAACTGGTTTCGTTGCCCGGAAATCTTCACCGTCTGTCCAGGTTTTAGCGTGGTAAAGAGCTGGGTTAATATAGTTGTCTCGTAACTTTTCAATTTTGTGGCATCATATCTCTGCAACGACAGCTCGTAATCTTTGCGTTTCAGAAACCCGCCTGGCACTTCGGTTATCTTGATACACCCCTGAACTGCCAGATTGATAACCGTAGCGGTGATATAGTCTGGTTTAACCTTGCCCATAGACTCCAACAGCCCGGCTTCCAGGGGGCTAAAGGCTCGTGGTGGTTCGTACTGCACCATTTCCGGAGCGTGAATCTTCGGATCTCGGCCCTTACGGCTCCAGAGCCAGAAGAGAAGAACAAAGGCCAGTATCGGCAGTAGGGACCAATAATAATTACTGTACTTCTCAAGATTTGACGGCTGGTAAGGTGTGATTAGGCCAGAAGGCATCGTTAAGTTTAGCGTCACCCCGACACCAGGGTTGAAAGCTTTGAGGCTTGAAACGCTGATTCGGTGCGAATCAAGCACGGCATACTTCGAGTAGGAGTTTTTTGAGCTTCCCTGCACCCCGTCAAATAAGCTAATTTTCGAATCCCCAGCCTCGACGGAGTCTGGCAGGGTGAGGATGGCGGCAAAATTATCGATCGGCAGCTGCCAGAAATTGCCGCTTAAGTTCCAATTGAAAAATGTTTTGCCGTCTTGGTCGTAGGTTGCGTTGTTCACGGTATAGGCTATTTTGTACTGATTCACCCCCGATATAGTCGCGTTGGGGTCGCCTATTTTCCAACTAACCGTGCTATTGACTCGATCATTCACGGTTTCGTACTGTTTGGGGCTACCGTTATTATCGGTTATCGAGATATTACTAAACTTTGTTTTGTTGAAAACCCCCGCTGGTCGTGATACGACTGTCGGCAGAATTCGAAAAATACCGTGTTTGTTGGGCAGCGTGCCACAATCAACAGTTAAATTCTCGACCACATCGAGCTTGGCGTCAGTCTTAAGAGCAAAGGTGCTCTGGAAATCACGGATAACACAATCTGTTTCCGGGTTTGTCGCCATAACTGGAGAAATCGTCAGGAGCGGCAGAACTACAACAATCCACAGCCATTTTTTCATAACCTAATTGTAGCGCAAAAAGTTAGAACGCGACTTTGACGGGTTCTTTTTCCGCGCCGGCGGCTTCGAAGAATTCGCGCTTGGCGTAGCCAAGAGAGCCAGCGAACACTGAAGTTGGGAACTGCTCGATCTTGATATTTAAGTCGCGGACATTAGCGTTGTAGAAACGGCGAGCGGCTTGAATCTTGTCTTCGGTATCAGTTAATTCGGTTTGAAGCTGGAGATAGTTCTGGGACGATTTCAAATCGGGGTAATTTTCTGACACGGCGAACAATGACTTCAATGTCTCCGAGAGCATGTTCTCTTTTTGGGCTTTATCAGCCATACCCTGAGCGCCCATGGCGGCGGCTCGAGCTTCGGTTACTTTAATGAAAACCGTCTGCTCCTGTTTGGCCACACCTTTGACTGTTTCGACAAGGTTAGGAATAAGGTCATATCGACGCTTGGTTTGAACATCGATATCGCTGGAGGCCTCATCGGTCCGGTTTTTGAGCGCGACTAAACCATTATAAGTCGCCCAGAGCCACAGCAAAAACAGTGCAACTACGCCAAGTACAATCCATAAGGCTATCATAGGTTCTATGATCAATCTTCTACCGTTGCTTGTCAAGCCAGTTGCTTAGCGTAAAAACGGCAGTAGGACGTCAATGCCTGTGCTGTGACGATTGAGAGAAAAGATAATCATCACTAATAGCGTTAAAACGAGGACAAAAATTAGTCCCACAACTGCCATCACTGGCAGACGCCATCGAGGCGATGCGGCACCAACAACTTCTTCTACCTCACCAGGCGTAATTAAGGCTTCGCCACTTTCTGTCATAGCTTCAATATACACAAATACCGAGTACTTTAGGGCAACTCAGCAATTAGGGCGAGGGCCTTTTTCATAATCGGATCTGCCCCGTTAGTGCGTTTGTCGGTTACTTTGACGCTCGGCTGCAACCCCTTGTCGTTAATCTGACGCATTTTCGGCGTTAGCCACTCGGCAACTGTCAGCCGCAAAGCCGCCTGACCGCTTAGCGGGATGATCTCCTGCACCACGCCTTTGCCGTAGGTCTTTTCGCCGATTACCACCGCGCGCCGATAGTCCTGCAGAGCTCCGGTAAAGATCTCCGCGGCCGAAGCCGAGTTCTTATTGACCAGCAGGTACAGCGGCGTGTCGGGAAGCGTTGGAACACTTGTGGAGTGCAGCTCTTCCGTCGCGCCATCGCGATAGCGTTCGACAACGATTGTTGAAGGCGGCAAAAAGAGGCCCGCCATCTTTGGCACGGTGTTCAAATAGCCCCCCGCGTTATCGCGCAAGTCAATAATAATTGCTTTCACGTTTTGGCTTTTGGCATCGTTGATTGCTTTACTAAACAAGTCCACCGTATCATCGCCAAACTGAGTGACGGTTGCTGTCATCACGCCGTTGCGGATCTCGCTCTTCACACTCTCCATCGTTATTTTCTCCCTGGTGATGGTCAGCTCCAGCGGTTTTACCACTCCCGTGCGAGTAACGGTGAGTTTCACTGTTGTGCCCTCCGGGCCACGGATTGCAACCACGGCGTCGATCAGAGCCATCCCAGCGGTTGTGGTTTCGTTAATGGAAGCAATAACGTCACCGGATTTTAGGCCGGCCAGTTTGGCCGGGGACCCTTCGAGCGGCGAGACGACTGTTATTTTGCCGTTCCGTTCAGCCAACTCCGCACCAATTCCTTGAAACTTCCCGCTCAGGTCTTGATCTAACTCCTCTTTTTCCCCCTTGGTCAGGTAGCTCGAATAGGGGTCGTCCAAACTTGCAACCAAACCCTTTGTCGCCCCCACAGCGGCCTTGGTAGGGTTCACGTCGCGTAGATATTCACTCTGCAATAAACCGTAAACTTCCCAGAATTTGGAGAGATTCAACGACTGCTTACTCTGAACGTAGCTGCTACCAAATAAAAAACCCGCTCCAAAAAAAACTAACAGCCCTAAAAGGGAAAAAACACGGCGCAGCCAGCGACCCCTAGCGAATTTGTTTGGATCGGAGAGCTTGCCCAAGGATTTTAGATTGCTGGGGAACATCAGAGATTATGCCCCCTCCAATGAGGACACCGCTTCCGTCGTACATAACCAAAGACTGGCCTGGCGTAACCGCTCGAACAGGCTGGGTAAACGTAACTGTCGCGCTACTTTTAGCGCACTGAATTTTCGCCTTAACATCCTCTTGACCATAGCGGATTTTGACGCTTGCCTCAAACTGGCCTTCAGGCCAACCCTGAGCGAGCGAAAGCGAGTCGAATGGGTCGTTGAGCCCCTCAACTTTGCTCCCCTCGACTTTGCTCGGGGTAAACGGGGTAAACCAGTTCAGCTGAGTAGCGGTAAATGAGCGGGCAAATGTATCAGAGTCAGCTCCAACAACAATAACATTGGCCTTAAGATCTTTTGCAACAACAAAGAGCGGCGGAACATCGCCAGTCCACTCCACCTGCCCAGCACCGAGCCGCTGGCCGATTGTGTAGAACTCAACCCCGTCGTGACGGGCGATAGTTCTGCCGTCTGTCGTGATCACGTCACCCGGCAGCGGACGAATCCTGGTTTGTAAAAATTGTCGAACCTTTAGTGGGCCAACAAAACAGATTCCCTGGCTGTCTTTTTTCTCGGCCGTGGGCAGGCCAAAGTTCCTGGCCAGTTGTCGGACTTCTGGCTTGGTAAGCTCACCGAGCGGGAAAAGAATTCGTGACAGCATCGTCCGATCGATCGCCCACAAGAAATAGGTCTGATCCTTCTCTTTATCCGCCGGCTTGAAGATCTGCGGATAAAAATTTTCAATTTTCAATTTTCGAATTTTCAATAAATTTTTATTCGGCAAATTTTCAATTTTTTTTGTGTTTGGAAATTGATTCATTGCATCATTTATTGAAAAATGAGAATTGTTACTTGAAAATTCGCGGCGTAGCCGCGCATAGTGTCCGGTGGCGATGAAGTCGGGTTCGAACTGGCGGACGGCTTTCCAAGCCGCTTTGAATTTTATTTCTCTGTTACATAGGACGTCCGGATTGGGTGTTAATCCCGCTTTATAGCCAGCGAAAAACTTGTTGATTACCTCATGTTCGTACTCTCGCCCCAAGTTAACGGTGTAAAACTCAATGCCTAAAATATCGGCGACCTCACGCGCTGAACGTTCCTCTTCTTGCCAGGCACAGGGAAACTCATCAGTTCCAGTCCAACCCAAAATATAGACCCCGATGACGTCGTAACCCTGCTGTTTAAGCAAAGCCGCCGCTACGGAAGAATCCACCCCGCCAGACATTAAGGCAATAACCCGCTGTTTCATGAGAGTAATTTTAGCAATTTTATGCTCGTCTGTCTTGAGTGGACAGTGAAAATACGGTACAATACCGGTACCAAAAGTGGCCTTGGCCACAAGGAGTTCCCATGAAAATTAGATGGCTCAGACTGAGCGACTCTCCGCCTCAGGCAGATATAATGACCAGCCTCTATATGGCCGCTGATGTCTTGAGGCTACTTGCCGGTGGGCGGCTACACCGAGCATTCGCTGCGGTGGTTGTCACTGATCCTAAGGTTCTGCCAGAAACTCAAGACCCGAGCTGGGACAGTTTTCTGCATGCAATTCGCTGTGAGGCTTGGATCGGAGCGAAAGAGTACCGATCCGCCGAACGAGACTACTTGGAAAACGCCCGTCACAAGGCCTTCACCGCCTGGCGTCTTCCCTACTCAAGTACCGGTATGTTTCTACTCGACGACCGAGATAGGCTCGTGGATAATGACTCGCTGTGGCCAGGAGCCATTTGGAGTATGGAAGTCGGCGCTATCGCAGTTAGTGGCTTAACGCCCGAGGAAGATGAATGGCTTAGCGGTCAGATTCTACGCAGAATCCAGGAGCTTTCCTACCTCGAGGATGGTCGCGACTGTTTCAAAAGCATCTATCCAGAGGGTGATCAGGACACCTTCGGCGGCCTGAGCTTCAACTACCCACCCGACTTCTCGATCTTCGACGGAGCCTGACCGAAGCCCAAAGAGGCCGGACGAAACATGTTTCAAACGTGTTCTCGCCCGGTCCATTTTTATAAATAGCCGAAAAAGCGAGTGGTTTAGCCCATAGGGTCAAGCGAGGTACGAGCGCAGCCCCGAAGCTTTTTCCCCACTCCCCGAAGGGAAGCGTGACAGGGTAAGGGGTGTGGGGACCTAGGGACGGTCTTCGTGCTTCGATGGGCTCAGCACCATGAGCAAGGTCGAATGGCAATTCAAGTCCCTGGTCCCCACAAAAATCCCTGCCGCCAGAGACGGCTGAAACTTTCTAGTTTTTCTAAAACTCAGTCCCTGAAGTTTTGCGTGAACATCTTCCCGTACGGACCGGCGTCAATTATCCCGATACCAATTCGGCCGTAATCACTACTCATAATGTTGGCCTTATGCCCTGGCGAGCGCATAAAACCCGCGTGGGCTAACTCAACCGATGGGGCGTAAGCTATATTCTCACCAGCCACTTTGAAGGTAACGCCGAAGCTTTCCATTCGATCAAACGGCGACAAGCCATCCGGATTTTCGTGACCAAAGAATCCTCGGGCAAGCATATCTTTCGAGTGCCCTCGGGCAACAACACGCATAGGCTTGTCCAGAGCCAGCGGCGAGAGGCCGGCTTTGGTGCGTTCCTGGTTAATCAGCTTCAACATCGTCGCTTCCGACGCTTCATCGATGGTGACGTCGGTGGTCTTAAAATCCAAGTCGATTCTTTTATCCGGAGGTACTATCTCCTCGTTTTGCGCCGGCACAGTCAGGAATGTCAGCGACTCTTTCAGGTCGCGACCCAACATCTTATTGATGTAGGCCTCCACGGTTGCGGATTGATTAACGAACCGGCTTCCCAAAAACGAATTACTTATTTCCGATTTCAACGGCGCTGGGACGGGCGAGGTAATTATGACCGTTAAGATTACGGCAGTGATGATAAAACACTTCACAAACGCCGGTGCCAACCCCGCCCATTTATTTGCAACGGCATTGCGGAGACGCGACGGAATAAGCGGGTAGCAGTAGCGCAAGATTAGCGAGTAAATAATTTCGAAAAAGAGCCACATCGCCACGAACGCTAGCGGCTCGGCCCGAACAGTGTCGATACCGATCTTCGAAGCCATAATCGGCGCGAACCACTTATAGCTAACGTTGGCAAGAAAAACCGTGATGAAGAAACCAATAACTTCAAATGTTTGCTCGATGAAACCTCGCCGAATACCCTCGTAGATATAGAACCCAAAAATGCCCAAGATTATGACGTCAACCCAGTTCATACTCGCCCTCCGGGCGCAGTTTTCAGTTTCCAGTTTTCAGTTTTCAATTGGTAACCATTCATTGGTAGGTGAAGACTACTATTCATTTATTTGAAAAAGTTTCTGACCATTAGCAAGAGTTTTTGCCACAATTTCATCTGCCTCCACATTGTGGACGGCGGCAAGCGTTTCGGCAATCTCAAAAATCCCCGTCGGGTCGTTACGAGTACCGCGGCGCGATTGCGGTGCCAAAAACGGACAGTCGGTTTCTAGAAGTAACCGCTCCAGCGGGACACTGCCGGCAACTTCGCGCAACTCGTCGCTGGATTTATAAGTGATATTCCCCGCAAAAGAAATGTGGTAGCCCATTTTCAGGAGTGCCTCGGCCTGGCTGACAGTGCCGCCGAAACAATGAATGACGCCATTTAGCTCCACGTACTCTCCCAGAAGAGTTATTAAATCACCGTAGGCGCTACGACAGTGGAAAACCACCGGTAGTTTTAGCTCTTGGGCAAAAGTTAGAAATTGCCGCAAAGCCGCCTGCTGTATTTTTGCCGTCTCGGTAGAGCTATCGTGGTGGTAATCTAAGCCCACCTCACCCACCGCCACAATTTTTGAATTGTTCTCGACGATGTTTTTACATCTATTCAGGAAATCTGGCAAATTGATGAGCGTCTGCGAGTCCACTTCTGTTGGATGAAGCCCAACCGTTCCCCAAATTAACGGATTTTTTCGGGTGAGCTCGTCAATTCTATCGAGAGATTCAACATCGGTGGCAATATTTATGACCCCAACCCCTGCTTGTGAGAGGCTGTCGATTAACTGGGCTCGGTCGCTGTCAAATTGGGGAAAATCCAGCTGGGCGTGGGTATCCAGGGCTTTGAGCATGCTCGTTTCACGAGGCGGCGTACATTGTTGCTAGGGCAACGCAGACCAAGATCACTGCGGAGGAGATTATAATTCTCGCCTTAATCCTCTCGTGAAGAATTTCCCATGAGGCTATAAAGACAATCACCGGTGCCATCACAGATATTAGAGTGGTGTAAATAATACCGAGGCTTTCGAAAGCGTAAAACCTCGTGAGCATCGTTGTAACGCCAAGGGCAGCACTCAGGCCGATAAACCACCAGCTACCCGTGGAAACTCTTTGGGTATGAGGTCTGTAATAAGCCCAGAAAAACATGGCGACGAAAAATGTTCGAACAGTGTAGAGCGCAATTGGCGAGTAGTAGTGCAAAAGTTCACGGATAATAATGCTTTCCAAAGACATCAAGATAACGCCAAGGAAAAGATTGTAGGTCTGTTTACTGAGAACGAAATGCTTTCTTTCGATTTTGCCAAGAACCAGGGCCACGCTGGCAACCAAGGCTAGAATGAAAACCCTCAGATCGAAATCCTCCGGGAAGAACATTGCCGCCAGCAAAATTGTTAGCAGCGGCGCGGTCATCACAATCAACTCGTGCTCGTGAACCGAGTCTTTTTGAATACTTTGGTAGAACAAAACGTTCCAAGCGATGGCAATTACTACCATCAAGAGAACGTAGAAAAGGATGTTGGGGTAGAAGACGACGTCCCAGTTAACGTAGCCACCGAACGGCAACAGAATTACCGTGAAGGCAAATAGCAATACAAAGAGTACTGGAACGTAGATCCCAAGCGGGATGTGACGGCGTGACAGCCCGACTTTATCAACTACCAGGCCGAATGCCGAAGCAACAGCCGATATTAACGCAGTTAGCATTAATTCAGCATAGCTGGGAAATTTTCAATTCTCAATTTTCAGTTCTCAATCAATTTACAATGTTTCAGTTTTCAAACGGGGGAAAAGAGGCTTTGAGTCGAGTTCAGTTAGTTGGCGGCGAATTTCGACGGCGGTTTCCGGCATAAAAGGCTCCAGCCGGTCAGAAACCTCCCAAATTAGGTTTGCTAGCTCGGCGATTTCTTTTGTATAGTCTTCCGGTTTGACCCAAATGCGATGCTTCGAGATATGCTGGTCGGCCTTATTTATCAGAAGATTGATCGTAGCTAGATCGTACTGAAAATCTGGGAAAACAGGCAGTTCAACTTTCGGAATCGTCCGTATTAGTGGCTCGAGAGAGCTACGGACTAATCCTATAGTGCGAGCAACCAAATTACCCAACCCGTTAGCCAAGTCACCGTTGTAGACGCGGTCAAAATCTTCCCAAGTAAAGTTAGAGTCGTCGTAGAACGACAGCTGACGAAAGAGTAGGTAGCGTGTTGCATCCACTCCATAGCGCTCGAGCAACTGTTGAGGAGCAATAACATTACCCAAAGATTTGGACATCTTTTTACCGTCGACATTGATAAAACCGTGGACCAATAATTTCTTGGGTAAGTCGTAGCCGCAGGCCAAGAGTAACGCCGGCCAGATAATAGCGTGGAACTTCAAAATATCTTTACCGACAATTTGGATGTCCGCCGGCCATAAGTCAGTTTTGCCATTTATTTCCAGAGCGGAAATATAGTTGAATAGTGCATCCACCCAAACATACATAATCTGGCCCTCGTCGCCCGGCACCGGCACGCCCCAACTGTAGCGTTCTTTAGAGCGGGATACAGACACCTCGTCGTATGCCCCGGATTCCAGAATATTTATCACCTCTTGCCGACGACTCTCCGGAAATACCGATGTTTCAATCCAATTTCGAATTTCTAATTTCGAATTTTGAATGTCTAGGAACCAGTTTTCTTCCTCGATTTTCTCTAACTCTTTTTCGTGGATAGCGCACTTGCCTCCTTCAATTTCTCCTTCAGTTTTGAAGGCCTCGCAACCGGAGCAGTACAGACCAGTGTATTTTCGCTTCTTCAACACACCCGCTTCTGCCAACTGCAACCATTTTTCTTGGACGAATTTTTGATGATCGGGATTGGTGGTGCGGATAAAGTAGTCAAAATTTATATTAAAATTTTTCCCTAACTGCTCAAATTTTTTGGAAACTTCGTCAACGAATTGTTGCGGCTCCTTGCCGGCCTTGGTGGCCGCTTGGGCAACCTTAATACCGTGCTCGTCAGTACCGGTTAGGAAAAAAACTTCCGTATCTTGCGACTGGTGGTAACGCTTCAAAACATCGGCTGCCAAGAGCTCGTACAAAAAGCCGATATGCGGCTCGGCGTTTACATACGCAATGCTGGTAGTAATGTATGTCTTTTTCACCCCAGTATTATGCCTGAAGTTAGGGGCACAGAACAAGAACAAACTCGCCGCGCGGCTCTAGGAAATCTTTTTTTAGTTCCTCCGGTAGGCCGAATTGAATTTGCTCAAACTTTTTGGTCAGCTCGCGGCCAACGATTAGAACCCTCTTTTCGCCACCTAAAGCGATTAACTGATCGAGCAGCTTTAAAAATCGTGGCGCTGTTTCAAAAAATACAACTGGCTCAGTTTCGGCAAGAATCTTCCTGATAAAGGTTTCTCGACCTTTTTTGGTTGGCACGAAACCCATAAAACTAAACTTATCAGCAGCAATACCAGCAACGGAGAGAAGGGCCGTCACCGACGAGGGACCAGGGATCGGCGTGATAAACTCGTAGCCAATCGAGTCGCGTAGCTTCTCGACGAGCTTCCCTCCAGGATCCTGGATGCCAGGTGTCCCCGCGTCAGTTACGTAAGCAATCTCCTTGCCATCCTCGACGCCGCACCGAACTTCTTCGAGAATTGACTCAGGACTGTGATGATGAAGACTTATCACTGGTTTATGGATCTCAAATGCTGTCAGAAGCTGTTTAGTTCGCCTAGTATCTTCAGCGTAGATAAAATCGACCTTTTTTAAGGTTTCGAGCGCCCGCAGAGTGATATCTTGTAGATTGCCAATTGGTGTAGCGACGATATATAGCATATTTGTAATTGAGCCAGATTACTCGACAGAAGTTAGTAGTTTCGAGAGCGCCACCCAGTCTTCAAACGTCAGCTCCTGCGCCCGGCACTTCTCTTTTTGGCCAATAGTGGCGATAAATTCGGCGAGCATTGATTTTGGAATTTTCAGATCTTTGTTCAGGCCGTTAGCCAAAGTCTGTCGTTTGTGCCGAAAACCCGCTTCAACAGCCGGCCAAAAAACTTCCGCATCGCGGCTTGGCATCAGCTCAAAGACGATAATTGACGCGTCCACCGTCGGTCGTGGGTAAAAACTGCCCGAGGGAACTCTCTTGACGACTTTCGCTCTGGCGTTAGCTTCGGTTCTAACTGTTGGCAGGCCGCGTTCCGACGAGCCGGGAGGAGCAATCAAACGGTCAGCCGCCTCTTTCTGGATCAATAGGGCCACAAGAGTTGGTGGACGATCAAGGCTAAAAATCTTTCTGAGCAAGGGAAAAGTTATTGAATAGGGAATGTTCGCGACGATCTTGTACACCCCGGGAATGGCCACAGTCCAATCAACTTTCAAAGCATCGCCGGTCACGACGGTCAATTTTTTCACCTTTTTGAGATAAAGATAATTTGCCAGCTCGCGATCCTGCTCAATCGCAATAACTCTGTTTACGCGCGTTAGTAACGGGAAGGTTAAGGCGCCAAGCCCCGGACCGATCTCGACGACAGTATCCTCCATGGAAAGCTGGGCCGCCTCAAGCATTGCCTCAATAGCCGAATCATCCACCAAAAAGTTCTGACCCAGGATTTTACTAGGGAACTTTTTTAAGTCGCGGAGAATTTCTGATGGCTTCATATCGAGTATTTTACTCTAAAAAGAAGGAAAAATCTCTAGGCTAAGGCCTTGAACCAACTTTGTGGGGGTAGGGTTCTCAAAGTTGCGAAGGCCGAACCCTTCCCCCACACCCCCACCCTGGCCACGCTTCCCGCAGGGGCATTGAGAAAACCGACTCCTCGCCACCGGAAGGATCTCGCTGCGCTCCGATTTCTCGACAAACTCGGAATCGCTGTGGCAGTCGCCGGTTTTCGGTATTAATAACCGAAAAAGCGAGTGGTTTAGCCGGGACGGTGGAGCCCGTAGGGTGAACCCTCGAAGCTTTTTCTCCTTACCTCTGTGAGAAGCGTGCGGGGGTAGGGAGCGCGAGGGCCTAGGGGGCCGCCTCGCAACTAGGCCCCCTGATCCTCGCAAAAATTGCCTGACCATGCAGTGGTTACAAAAACGGGCTTGGCCCGCTAAGTTCCTGGTATTCGCAAATATCTAATTCAGAACTTCTTCAACTCTAATGTTTCGCATCACGCCGGCGCCGAGACTGCCGCCAAGTTTCTGGTAGAGACGAGGGCTCAAATCGATAAGGGCGTGACCGTTGCCGCAGATACAGCCGTCAACGTTAACAATAACTGAAAGGCCGTTATCTAGATTAGTAACACGAATGTTCGTGCCGGCCGGAAACAGATCCATCGCCACCTCGGTACTATAACCGCTGTACCAAGTTGATAGACCGTAGAGCGTCTGGCCAATTTTTAATTTAGTGCCAACCCGGATTATCCTACTCTGGACTGCAGACTTCACTACGTCGCTAATTAGAGTTTTACTAATCAACCTGCCGTTTTCACGAATTAGCAGATACTTTAGCTCTCGAATGCCGTCTATCCCTTCTTGGTCAACCACCCGCTCACCGCGCCACATGTTTGGGTCTTCTTGCTCGATAACTTGATAGCTAATACTTTCATGTTCTGTCAAAACCGTCCTCGCCACCCTGACAATCGTGACAGTCGTGTCGGTAGAGAGAGCGGTTATGAGCGTTGGTGCAACGCGGTCGTCGTCACCAAGGATTATCTTTTTTTCTTTTATTAGCCCCCCAACCGTGCTGGCCCAACTTCGCATTACCCTGGTAGTGTTGCCGTCCCTAACCGTTACCGGCAGTGCTCTCTGCACGGTCACGACCGTTCCGAGTCCCAATGAGGGCTCAGGAAAGTAGGAGATTCGATCCTCTGGATAAAAATTAACCCCTGCTAATCTGAAAGCTTCTTTGATCGACGAGGCGTCTCTGTTGATAGAGAACACTTTCACCGGATGAAGGTTGGTTGCGGCGCCAAGTAGAGTTTGATCAGCAAGAGTAACCTCGGCCGAAGAGCGACCAGAGAACAACAAAAACATCGCTGATGCTAGTACGATTGTCGCCAGAAATATTCCCCCCCACTTCTTCGTGGTCGCCATAATTACAGTACCTCCTAGACTACCTCACCAGACCGGGGTGTCAACCCCGCACTTACAAGCTGAACTTTTCCCCTCTTCAGCGTCGCACGATTAGGTCATTAAGATCTTCTTACAAAATACGGTTCTATCGAAGTATAATAAGGCAAAAGTTAGCACAAAACGCTGTCAGCTTGTAAGTGCGGGGTCAAGGGCGGGATAATTTATAACGGAAGTTGAAGATAACTAACGCCAATAATGCCAAATCTACCCATCGCAGAATCTGCAGACTCAAGATCTCGGGAGCGACAAAAAATGGGATCAGCAACGGCAACAGCAGCGGTAGGACCTTCAGAAAACTGGTTAGTTGATAGCGCTGCTTGTGACTTCCGTAGTACTTATCCCAGCCCGAATAGACGCTTCGGGCATAACCGGCAACCGCCTCCATCGTCATTTGGTTAGCTTGGTAATTGAACGTCAGACAGGCAAAAACAACCGGAATAAGTAGTAAGTACCAACTGAATCCTTCGGTGGTTAACCGCCCAAACAAGAACACCCCACTTATTAGGAAAACTGTCATCAGAATAACGGCAAGAGTGATGAGCCCGTGGAGAATCTTCACCCGTTCAACAATCTCAGTCCAATTTATCTTGAATTCTTCTATCTTGAGCTGATCGTCCACCATTGCTCAAATTATACTCGGTCTAGTAACTTTTCATCAATCTCTCTCAGAAACCGGCTTGGCAGAGTTGCGGTTAGACCGCCGTGAATTAGCCGTTGGCGCGCCAAGGTAAAATAGAGTCTTTTTTTGGCTCGCGTCATACCGACGTAGCAGAGCCGCCGCTCTTCATCCATCTCAGAATCCTCTTCCAACGCCCTCATATGCGGAAACAAACCCTCCTCCATACCGGCCAAAAATACTACTGTAAACTCGAGCCCCTTAGAGGAGTGAACGGTCATCATGGTAACAGCATCAGAACCGGCATTATAGGAGTCGACATCACTTACCAAGGCGACATGCTCGAGAAAATCGTTGACGTTTTCAAACTCACTGGCCAAGTTGACCAACTCTTCGACGTTTTCGAGCCGAGCCTCGCCTTCCGGTGTTCCGTCGCCTATGTACTCGAGATATTTGACCGCTTTGATGATCCGCTCGAGCGTTTCACTCGGTGTGGCTTGGACGCAATCATTACGTAACCGCTCCATAACGGAAATAAATGCTTCAAGTTTCGGACCGCCTTTCTGGAGAGTTACCGGCCCAATACCGCGCGCCGGAACGTTCACAATCCGGTCACGGGCGTAATCGTCGTCGGGGTTTTGCAAGAATCTTATATAGGAGACCAGATCCTTCACTTCGCGTCGCTCGTAGAAACGAACCGCCCCGATCAACCGGTACGGCACGCCCTCAGTTAGAAAAATTTCCTCCAAGATTCGTGATTGAGCGTTAGTGCGATACAGCACGGCGAAATCGCTGTAACCGTAGCCCAGGCTTTGGAGCGAACGAACTTCCGAGACGATAAAATCTGCCTCCGCGTAAGCGTTGTTGGCTTCAAAAACCGTAATCGGCGCTCCGCCTTCGTTAGCCGTCCAGAGTTTTTTTTGGCTACGTCGACGAACTTTTTCAATTATGTGGGCAGCTCCTTCCAAAATAGTTTTAGTCGAACGATAATTTTGCTCCAACTTGAAGATATTCGCTCTGGGGAAATCGCGTTCGAAGTTCAAAATGTTCTGAAAATTCGCCCCACGCCAGGAATAAATCGACTGAAAGTCGTCACCCACCACGCAGATATTTCGGTTTTTCGGTTCGATTAACAGTTTAGTCAGCTCGTACTGGGCGTTATTGGTGTCTTGATACTCGTCGACCATCACGTACTTAAACTGAGAGTGATATTTGGCCAAAATCGTCGGATTATCGCGTAGGGATTGAGTCGTGACAGCAATCAGATCGTCAAAATCTAGCGCCCCCAACTCTTGCAAACGACGCTGGTACTTGCGGTAAACATCAACCGCCAAAGTCTGAAAGTGACCCTGAGCAAATTTGGCATATTCGTCTGGCCCCATCAGCTCATTTTTGGCGTTAGAGATGACTGCGGCGATCGAGCGCGGCTGGTACTGTTTAGGATCAAGATTTAACCCTTTGAGGATGTCCCGAATGAGGCTGGTAGTGTCATCGGAATCGAAAATGCTGAAATTCGGTTTCAAACCAAACGCTTCGGCTTCGGCACGCAGGAGGCGCACGCAAATCGAGTGGAACGTCCCAACCCAAGGTAAGTATCGCCGCATTGCCAGATTGGGATTACGCTCGAAACTTTCCGTCTCTTGACCCAACAGAACGAGCACCCGCTTGGCCATCTCCTGGGAAGCCTTATTGGTAAAAGTTACGAGGAGGATCTCACTCAGAGCGGCCTTTTTGTCCTCAATAATTTGCACAAAGCGATGCGTCAAGCACTTAGTTTTACCAGAACCTGCCCCAGCAAAAATCAAAACTGGCCCTTCGGTCGCCTTAACCGCTTCCAATTGGGCCGGATTTAAACCCGATAATGTTTCGTCTTGAGGTTTCGGCATTATTAGGCCGAACTGGTTGTTTTGGTCTTGCGGTCTAGGTCGTAGAAGCGAGCTTGCTCGGCTTTGAAATGAAGCTCAACCTCGCCAATCGGCCCGTTGCGATGTTTGCGAATCAGGATATCGGTAATGCCCTTGCGCTCGGTGTCCTTGTCGTAGTAGTCGTCGCGATACATGAACATTACCACGTCGGCATCTTGTTCGATCGAGCCGCTCTCACGAAGGTCCGACAGCTGCGGGATCTTTTTTTCGCGTCCTTCAACATTACGAGAGAGCTGTGACAGCGCCAAAACCGGCACATCAAGTTCGCGCGCTAGGGCTTTAAGCGACCGTGAGATATCTGACACCTCTTGAACTCGGTTGATCTCGCCCCGTCCGGAACGTCGTCCTTCTAAAAGCTGGAGGTAGTCCACTATTATCAGTCCCAACTTATTTTCGGCTTGCAAACGACGAGCCCGGGTGCGAATTTCAATCGGCGTTAAAGTCGGCGAGTCGTCGATAAAGATAGGTGCCTCAGCCAGCGTTCCCATAGCAATTCCGATGGCTGGAAAATCGTCTTCGCTTAAGTTGCCGGTGCGTAGTTTCCAGGCATCAACCATCGCTTGGGCGCATAGTAACCGGTCAACAATCTGCTCCCGAGACTGCTCCATCGAGAAAAATCCAACCGGCACTTTGGCTTTCACAGCCGCGTTCAGGGCGATGTTTAGGGCGAAAGTCGTCTTTCCCATGCTAGGGCGGGCGGCCAAAATTATCAGATCGGACGGTTGCAAGCCCGAGAGTTTGGCGTCTAACCCCTTAAAGCCGGTCGGGACTCCTCGCAATAATCCTTTCTCGCGATGCAGACGATCGATTCTGTCAAAGCTTGTGGCGAGAATGTCCGCAATCGGTTGGAAGTTGTCGGTAACCGTTTTGCGCGAAACGGCAAACAGCGCCGCTTCGGCATCGCTCATTATTTCTCCCACCTCTCGTTCCTCGTCGTAACCCAGTTCGGCAATCTTTTGGCCCGCCGACAGAATCCGTCGCAGGGCTGATTTAGACTTAACTATCTCGGCGTAGTGAATAACATGCAACGCCGTGGGCACGGTGTTTACCAGCTCAGCTAGATACGCCGCGCCGCCGATCTGGTCGAGTTCCTTGACCCCCTCTAACTCGTTGGTCAGGGTAACGAGATCGATCGGCGAGCGCTTTTCGTAGAGACGCAGCACCGCTCGGAAGATTGATTGATGATTCTGGCGGTAGAAATCGTCGGCCGTTACGACGTCGGCAACCTTGTCCATCGCTTCTTTGTTCACCAAAACCGCTCCGAGTACGGCTGACTCGGCCTCTAAATTCTGCGGCGGTAACTTTCCAATAATTTCTCTTGCCATTTTTTACTCTAAGGTCGGGCGGTGATTGTTGTTTTCCGATCGTGTCGGAGGTGTTTTGAGCTTGGTCCCGCCAGTGGCGGGTCAAAA
>MEZX01000002.1:86983-273095 GCA_001774395.1 Candidatus Berkelbacteria bacterium RIFCSPLOWO2_01_FULL_50_28 | reverse complement strand
ACGCGAGCGGCGCGATCTCGCTGGAAGATCGTGACCGCGTATCGGAAAATAATGATCGCCGCCCGACCATCACCCTACCTCCTCTAGCTCAAATACGTCAACAACGGCGCCTAAAATATCTTCTCCTTTATTCGTCGGCAGTTTTAAGTCTGCTTTCACCTCACACTCCAACCTCATCGGACGCCCAACAAGTGCGGTAGCAATCTGTTCGAGAGTCTGACGATTTTTCTTCTCAAATAGACGCTCTAAATAAAACCGAAATTTAACGGCGATTGTGAATTTATCCTCTGTTACCTGCTCAAAAAGAGCCGAGCGACAGATGGCGTAAAGCGCGTGGTTGCGTTGCTTCACCGCTTCTAGAAATGAGCCCCAAAAGTCTCCGCTGGGCGGGCTCTGGCTGCTTGTTGGCTCACTGAGGGCGTCTACGGCGGCCGTTTCGTCTTTAGTCACTTCGACTTTTTGAATATGATCCACCACCGGTTGCTTGGTTACTCGCGAAAGAGTGAAGCTGGCACTCAAGGAAAGAAACTTGGCCAAAATTAGAGCATCTGGATTGGGAGCGTGGCGAAGCCGGGCGGCAGTCTCTAGTAGTGCTTCAAACACTCTCAGCAGGCTTGGGTCACTCGCCGCTCCCGCGGTAAATAGCCTTGTCTCGCACTCGTCAGTTACATCGCGCAGCACCACCGCTAAATTTCCTCCCTCACCAAGATGAGTACGCAGTTTCTCCAATAACGCCTGGCTCTGTCCGCCAAGTAGCAGCCCCAACAGATCCGCCGAAAGCCCTTGCGAAGGTAAGCCGATAGCCTGACGAACTGCCGCTTCATCCAAGCTACCGCCGAGCGTTGCGATGTTGCCCAAGACGGTTAAGGCGTCACGAAAAGAGCCGTCCGCGTGACGAGCCAACAGACTTACCACGTCATCTGACAGAGCAATCTTCTCTGCCTGGCCGACTGTCCGTAAGACCTGCCCGATTGCCGAATCTGTGGCGCGGTGAAATTGGTAACGCTGGCAACGCGAGATCACAGTTTCGGGCACGCGATGCAGTTCAGTTGTAGCAAGGATAAAAATCGCGTGAGCGGGCGGCTCCTCGAGGGTTTTAAGCAGAGCATTGAACGCCTCCTTGGTGAGCATGTGAACCTCGTCGATAATGTAAACCTTATACGGCAGCGCTGTTGGGGCAAAAAGAATCTTTTCGCGCAAATCGCGAATCTCGTCGATACCGCGGTTTGAGGCGGCGTCTATTTCGATAATGTCCACCGAGGAAGAGGCGTTAATTAGCTTACAGTTAGCACAACTATTACAGGGCCGACTTTTTTTTGCTAAACAGTTTGCCGCTTTTGCCAACAGACGCGCCGTGGTTGTCTTGCCCGTTCCTCTCGGACCTGAAAATAAATAGGCGTGGCTCAATCGATCGGTTTTCAAAGCCGCCTCTAAAGCCACCGTGACATGTGACTGCCCTAAAACCTCTCCAAAACTACTCGGTCGGTAGCGACGATAGAGTGAGCTCATTCTACTGGTGCTACCTTTGCGGGCAACGTATATAAGGAAGACATGGCTTCTAGATACTGTCAAAATTTGGGCCAAAATTAAAGACACCATCCCTTCGCAAATATGTTCGTTCATCTGCTAAGATAGTTACAAGGAGGGGTTTTGGCCGTTACTAACGACATACTTAAGGCAATAGGCGAACATACTGGTTTTCCAGGCTTCAAGTCACGGGCTTACTTGAAAGGACTAACCGATATTATCGGCTCATCGCTAGCGGAGGGCGATCACGTCAAGATCGACCATTTCGGCGAATTCAAGCTACTACGTCTGCCCGAGCGCAAATTACAGACCAACTTTGGCGGCAAACACCAAACGGTAACGTTGGGCGCTTCCACCATTCCCGATTTTGTCATTGACACTAAGCTGCAAGAGAAATCCCGGCCGAGTACCGACAAAGGACCCGACACCGTTGAGGTAGAGTTTCGCACCAGTCGCCTTACCTCTGGGAAGTCCGACATCGACTTTATCGATTTGAAAGACAAGGTCATACCTAAAAACATCCTCGCGCTTATACCAGAGAAAATTGCCCGAAAATACCTGGCCGTACCGTTTGCCCTAAAAGACAAAACTTTATACGTCGCGATGACCGACCCGGAAAACGAGGAGGCTTTTAACGCCATCCGCAAATCTGGCGGCAACAAAATTATTAAAGCCTATCTCACCACCCAAGACGATCTGAACCATATATTTGAGCAGTACTCGACGCTACAAGCTGAACTAAAACAGCTAGTCGACTCGTCGGCGGACGAGGAGCTGGAAACGGTGGATGACGAGGACGAAAAAGCCGACAGCGAAGAGATTACGGAAGCTTCGCCAGCCGCAAAAATTGTTGCCACGCTTCTCAAACGAGCGGTGCGCGAAAAAGCTTCCGACATTCACATCGAACCATCAGAGGAAGAAGTTATGGTCCGCTTCCGCGTCGACGGCGTCCTGCGCAAAGTATTGAGTTTACCCAAACAGATTCAGCCGGCCTTGATTTCAAGAGTAAAGATTTTGGCAAACTTGAAGATTGACGAAACTCGCCTACCGCAAGACGGCCGCATCCAGATCCTGCTAGACAGCAATAAAGTCGATTTTCGGATCTCGACGCTGCCAACTGTCAACGGTGAAAAGGTCGTTGCCCGGGTGCTTGATCACTCGAAGGGCGTTATGAAGCTCGAGGAGATTAACGTCGTCGGCCGATCGCTCAAAGTGCTTGAAGATAACATTAAGAAAGCCCACGGGATGATCCTCGTAACTGGGCCGACTGGTTCGGGAAAGTCGACAACGCTCTACGCCATCATCACCAAAATAAAGGACGTCGCCATTAACATCATCACGATGGAAGATCCGGTTGAATACCGAATGCCCGGCGTTAACCAGAGCCAGGTTAATTCCAAAATCGATTTCACCTTTGCCTCGGGGTTACGCTCAATTCTTCGTCAAGATCCTGACGTGGTGATGGTTGGTGAGATTCGCGACCGCGAAACGGCCGATATCGCCATTAACGCCGCCTTAACGGGCCATATCGTTCTATCGACGCTTCACACCAACGACGCATCGGGCGCCATTCCTCGCCTTCTCGATATGGGAGTTGAACCGTTCTTGATAACTTCCTCAGTTAACGCCATCGTCGCTCAACGCTTGTGTCGAAAGATTTGCGATAAGTGCCGTCAAGAAACCAAGTTTGACGCCGAGGTTTTATCGACAATTGAAAAAGAGGTTGAGACCATGCCCGATCCAGAGAGATCGGACACCAAGGGGAAACTAAAGTTCTACAAAGGAACTGGCTGCGAAGCTTGTGGTAACTCGGGCTACAAGGGCCGGCTGGCGATCTATGAAATTTTAGGCATGAGCGAGCTGGTCAAGCAACTAACCATCAAACGATCTTCATCCTCTGATATCTTGGCCCAAGCCCAGAAAGAGGGACTAATTACGATGAAACAAGACGGCATCCTCAAAGCCATTGCCGGACTGACCACTATGGAAGAAATCTGGCGAGTGACAAGAGACTAACAGAATAAGAACCAAATAACCAAATCATCAAATATCGAATCTTCAAATGACCAAAGAATTACATAATCACCAAATTACCAAAGTTGAGAGTTTGGGTATTCGGTCATTAAATAATTTGAATCTTTTTTGGTTATTCGGTGATTTGAATCTTTGATGATTATTTAAAGTGATGACAAGTTTTCGTTACACCGCTTACGAACAGGCCACCCGAACAAAACGCACCGGCCTAATTGAGGCCGAGAACGTCGGTGAAGCCAACGTTAAGCTACGCCAATCCAGTTTAGTGCCGACTAAGATCACTGCATCAGGAGTGCGATGGAAACTCAGTATCCACCGTAACAAGGTCAGCCTGAAAGAAAAAATTATCTTCACCCGTCAGCTGTCAGTAATGATTAAGGCTGGGTTGCCGTTGCTGAACGCTCTACAGGCCCTCAAAAAACAGAGCGATAGTGAGTATTTTCGGCGGGTGCTAGAAGATATCGGCACTCAAGTAAAAGGCGGCAAGACGCTCTCTCAGGCGATGCTCAAATACCCCAAAGTATTCGCCGAAGTGTACTTGGCCGTTATCAAAGCCGGCGAGTCAACCGGACAGCTCTCGGAAGTTCTGCTCACTTTGGCCGATCAGCAGGAAAAGGAAGCCGATCTTATCAGTCGTATCAAAGGTGCAATGATCTACCCGGCCGTCATTATGGTCGCGCTTTTCGGGGTGGTAATACTGATTGTGGTGTTTGTTATTCCCAGTTTGAAAACGATTTTTGCTGACGTTGGAGGCTCGCTGCCAATCACCACCAGGATTCTCGTTGGCACCAGCGACATCACCCGAAAGTATTGGTATATCGTCTTCCCGGGGATGATCGCCATCATTTACGCTCTGCACATATGGTTCGGTACTAAATCGGGCGGACGAATTTACGATAAACTCAAAATTCGCTTACCGATTTTTGGATCTCTGACAAAAAAGCTTTACATCGCTCGGTTCGCCCGAACTTTGGCGATGCTTACCAAGGCTAGCCTGCCTATCCTCGAGGCGATCAAAATCATCCGTAAAACCGTTGATAACGTTCACTACGACGAAGCTTTTACCCGAATCGAACGCGCGGTCGAGTCCGGTCACCCGCTATCCGTTGCCATCGAACGAGAGCCCCTTTTCCCCCCGATGGTAAGCCAGCTCACAAGCCTCGGTGAAGAATCGGGCAACCTCGAAACGGTGCTGCTGGAGGTCGCCAAATTCTACGACAAAGAAGTCGACACCATGTCCACCAACCTTACCGCCTTGCTTGAGCCGGTTCTGATGATTGTGATGGGATTGGGAGTGGGCTTTGTCGTCGCTTCGGTTCTGGGTCCAATTTACGGTCTAGTGCAGAACTTCTAGCCTTGGCAACTATGCGGTTAATAACTAAGATGATTTAAGGAGGGATAACTTTGGCTCAAAGCGTGGTAGGTGTAGACATAGGATACGAAACAGCAAAGCTGGCCAGTCTGGCTCGAGCTGGTGCGGGTTGGAAATTAGGTGGCATGGCGCTGGCCAAGATACCGGTAAACCCCTGGAAAACCGACGGCTTAGTGGATGTAGACAAAATTGCCGCGATTATTCGTCAAGCCTTAGCAGAAGCGCACCCGCACCCAATTACCACCAAACGAGCGATGGTTGCCCTGCCTGAGTCGGTCATTTTTTCTGCCACTTTCCCCTTTCAGGACCTGCCGCCGCACGAGCTAAAAGAAGCCTTGCCGTTTGAAATTGCCGAAAAGCTTTCAATTAACCTTGAAGAATACTGCTTCGATTACGAGGAGGTTACTTCAAAATGCCGACCCATAGAAAACAGCGCCCCAGCCCCAACAAAACCAGGTGAAAAAACACCGGCTACAAAACCCGTTCAACCACTCGATTCCGCTCAGGGCAAATCCTCCGAGTCCGCTCCCCTCGACAACGCTCGGGGTAAACAGGGTAAATCCGACGGAACGACCACTAAACCAGAAGACAGCGCCGCCCCGACCGCAGAAACGGGCGATCCAGCTAAGAGGCTAACAATCTTCGCTGTCGCCGCTAAAAAAAGCTTGATCGATTCGCTGTTGGAGCTCTGCGAGAAAGCTGGTCTTGAGTTAGCAGCAATTGATGTTAAACCAGGAGCGATCGCCCGAGCCGCCGTGAAAAACGAAGACGGCAAGATTCGACTGCTGGTTGATATGGGTATGGGAGGAACGAGCGCCTCAATCCTCGAAGGTAAAAGCCTTCGGGTAACCGCGACGATTCCTTGGGGCATTCACGCCATCACCAATGTAATAACCGAACCTGTCGAGAACCTGCGCGACAAAGCCGCCCCAGTGTTCGACGAGCTGGTCCATATCAGTAAATTTTTTGAAAACAGAATCTGCCCGGGTCATAAGATTGAGGAGCTGATAATTAGCGGTTCCGGCGCTACCATCCCCAACGTCGTTGATGTTTTTCACCAAGAAACCGGCCTGCCGGTAGCGCTTTCAACGCCCTTCACGAGTGTTGATACCGGACGGTACAAAGTACCCCCCGAGATGGCTCACACTTTCGCTGATGCCATTGGGCTAGCAATGAGGGTCGCATGAGTATCAACCTCGTGCCGCAAGAAACAAAAGATCGCCTTGTCGCCAAACAGGCAGTCTATAAGCTGATCTTAGTTTACGTGTTCCTGCTTCTAGCTCTAGGCGCTGGGGTGGCTTGGCTAACTACGTCTAAATTAATGAAAGAGAACGAGCTCCAGGGCGTGAAAACCGAGCTGGCCAATACCATCACTCAGTCAAAGCAAAACCAAAGTTTATTACTCAAGGCCGCCTTTATCGAGAATCGGTTACAATCCGCTGCCAGCTATCGTGAGAGTTATCACTGGGACGAACTGTTGGGAAAAATCGCCAAGTCTACTCCTGCCAACACCCAAATAACCTCGCTAAAAGTCACTACCGGCAATAAAGCGACTGTTTCGATCGGTGGTAAAACCGCCACCTCGCGAGAAGTAGTGCTCTTCCGTGACAAACTCGCCACCATCGCTGGCCTTGCCCTACCTGTTATCACCTCAATAAACGAGACCAAGACCGAAGACGGCAGTAGTTTCTCATTCACAATTGAAACGACTTTCACACCCAAAGACGAGGGAACGAAATAATGTTGGCTAGAAGTAAGGGTTTCTGGATTTCTACAGTTGTATTTCTCCTAGTTTCAGTCGGACTGATTTGGTTTGTCCTACTACCGATGATGACCAGTTACCGAGCTACTACCGACGAGATCGCTTCGACAACCGAGCAGTTGGAGAGCAAGAAACAATTTCTGGCCACCGTCCAGCAACTCTCTAACGATCAGACTTCACTGGAGACAACTTTCGCCGCCGCCACGGCCGCTCTACCAATAACCACCGACCCAGAAAACCTCCTCATTCAGCTTTACGCCCTAACGAAAGACTTGGGCTTAGACGCCACTATCATCGTTCCGTTCGACAAAAGTAGCACCGTCGGCACCCAGAGCACTCCTCCCGCCACTTCGGGCGATGATGTTTCCCCTGGACCGGTCAGTTCGTCACAGCCTATCGTGGTCTCTGAACCGGCAACAGGTAGTAAGGGTGCCGAATTCAGTATCACCGGGGAGATCTCATTCTCCCAAGTAAATAGCCTAATCCGTCGCCTCTGGAGCTTCTCTCGCTGGAACAAGATAAGCTCAATTGATATCGCCAACGCCTCCGACAAGATGAGCGTTACAGTGTCTTCCCAGGTTTTCTCTCGCCCCGGAGTCACGGAGAGTAGTTTTGCTGGGACCGATTCCGAGTTATTAAGCAAAGCCCGTCAGCTTTTCGGTAGCCTAAAACAGTACTCGACCGTTCCCGATATTGAAAAGGAGGGTAATTTTGGGCGCACCAATCCGTTTGCCACTGCAGACTAACCCCCAGCATCGTCGATTCGGCTCCAAACAACACCGACGTGGATTTACCCTGATCGAGGTAATAGTTGACGCCGTAATCGTAACGGCTGTTTTGGCCACCCTGGCAACAAGCTTTATCATCGCCCTGAAGACAGTCGACTCTGGCCGGGTTCGGACATCGGCTGCCGCGCTGGCCAACGAGCAGATGGAGTACCTGCGAAGCCTACCCTACGACTCGCTGTCCACCCAGGACGGTACTATCTTACCGCAAGGGAATATTCCCGACACTCAAACCATTGCACGTAGCAGCCGCACCTTCGTGCTGACAACGAGAATTATCTTTGTCGACGACCTGTTTGATGGCTGTGCCATTCCAGCTGGAGGGGGCTCGTACGAGTGTACGGACGGCGCAATTTCCACCACGCAGGATCTAGTCCCAGTCGATTATAAACGAGCTTACATAGAGGTGTCACAAAACGGCACGACCATCATTCTTTCCAGGCTCTCCAGCAATATTGCCGCTAAAGCGGCCGAAACGCCCAGTAATACTGGGATGCTGCTGGTCAAAGTATTTGACGCTAACGGACTTCCGGTTTCTGGAGCGACAGTCACGGTTAGTAACGCCGAAGTTCAGGTCAACATCGTCGGCCAGACCAACGCTCAAGGCTATATGTTCATTGCCAATATGCTACCAGATACCCAAAACGGCTATCATATCGTCGCCACGAAAGACGGCTATTCTCAAGACTACACCACACCACGCACTGCTCAGAATCCCAACCAGTTCCAACCTGATGTTGATATAAACGTCCAACAGATAACTATCCAGACGCTGGCGATCGATTTATTGGCCCAAATGGACGTTACCGTCAAGGACGAAACGGGCGACACGCTCTCTGGAATTGCCGTCACGGCAACTAGTGCCAAAATTACCCAAACCAACCCCGATACTCCCAAAAATATCTACAACGAGAATAGCAACGCTAGCGGGATCGCAGCCTTTAACGATATCGAGTGGGATTCCTATGCTCTAACCGTGCCCAGCAATTACTACATCGTTAGTACAAGCCCTTACCAGCAAGTCTCAGTCGACCCTAACTCCGTGCTACTAGTAGCGCTAACAATTACAACCATTGCCGACTGGCCGCGTATTATTAGCGTCGACCCAGCCTCTGGTACGATTGGCGCTGCCGTCGAGGTGGTTATTTCTGGAGATAATTTTGAGAGTGACTCCACTGTTGCTTTGACAAAAACTGGGGAAACCAATGTCGTGCCGATCGCTACCGACGTCAACCCCAATAAGAAATCTATCACCGTGACCTTTGACCTAACTGGCGTAACAACAGGTAACTGGAATATTGTTGTTACCTCCGACTCGAAAACCGTCACCCAAAAAGACGGGTTTGTAGTGTCATGAGACGACTTGGCAGTTTCACGCTCATGGAACTCGTGATATCGATGGCCATTCTTAGCATAATCGGCACTATCGTGACAACAGAGATCGTGCGTTCCTTCAGACAGAATAACGAGCTGACGGCGAAATCGATCGTTCAGAGCGACCTGATTCTTGCCACCGATCGCGTCTCGAGAGTATTGCGCAGTACAGTGTTGGTTGTCGAAACAACACAGACCAACCTCAAGATTCGCGGTTATCCGTCCTCCGGGGCTGTAGCACCGAGCGAAATAAACTTCTATATCTCTGCGGGTGCGTTAAAGTACTCTGTTGTGCCGCCCACTGGCCAAGCACCTAACTATACATACAACCAGGGTGACGCTGTTTACCACACCCCACTTAAAAAGATCACCAACTCCACTTCAAACCCGCTGTTTAACTATTACGACGGCGACGGCAACTTGTTAGCATTTCCGGTCACTGTTGCTGACGTGAAGGTAGTTGAATTTCGCCCCAGCGCACTCGACAGCGGCAGCGTCCTGACTACCCCAATTTCCGTGACAACGAAGCTAACTTTGCGTAACTTTAAAACTAACCTCTAAAATAATAATCAATACACAATAATCAAGAATCAAAAAATAATCTAATAACCAAATCATCAAAAAATCACCAAATGACTCGTAAATACAAAATCATTATTCGTAAGCTTTCCCCGGGTTTCTATCTACCGCTAATTTTAGGATTCGCCGCTATTGTGATGATTATCGGCATGTCCATCATCAGCTTCACTTACAGCAATATGTCCGTGGTGAAACGTCAGTCTAACTCGAATAGTGCACTCTCGGTCGCCGAGGGCGGCATCAACTACTATCTGTGGCACCTTTCGCACAATAATAAAGACTACTGCGACGGAAACGCCTGCAGCGGCAACGGGCCTTTCGGACCGTACACCCACGAGCTTAAAGATACGCTCGGCAATGTGATCGGTAGTTACACTCTCACCATAACCCCACCGGTTTCTAACGGCGCCACAGTGACCGTTCGAGCCGAAGGCGTTGCCACAACCGGCGAGAAACGAACCGTTGTCGCTTCGCTCGGGATTCCATCGTTCGCTCAATACTCATTCGTTACCAACTCCGAGGCTTGGTTTGGTGACACCGAGGCAACCAACGGCTTGGTTCATTCTAACCGCGGTATTCACTACGACGGCGTTGCCAACGGCGTCGTCTCCTCGGCCGTTAATACTTACGTTCCGGCCAGCTGCTTTGGTGGTAACGGACAGACCAAAAATGGCATTTGGGGCACCGGCGGCCCTACGAGTTACTGGACATTTCCCGTCCCCCAGGTAGACTTCAACCAGCTCACCAGCGACCTAAGCAACCTCCAAACCCTCGCCCAAACCGATGGGCTTCATCTGCCAACGCTCGTGGATAATAGGGGACGAAAAACTTACAGCGGCTACGCTATCCGCTTCAACGCCGGCAATACTATAACTGTCGGACGCGTCACTTCCGCTCAAGATAACGGCAGCGCTGGTGGCTGTGCCGCCCACAGTCGTCACAATTCATTAATGCAGAGCGTGCTGTGGGAAAATTCGAACCGCAGTTACCCAACAAACGGCATTATTTACGTCGCTGACAACGCCTGGGTTTGGGGAACAATCGGGGGTAGAATAACTCTGGCCTCCGGACGATTGCCCGACACCCCAAGCACCAATACTAATATCTATCTGCAGAACGATATCCTCTACACCGTCAAAGACGGTTCGGTAGCTTTAGGGCTAATTAGTCAAAGTGACTTAGTTGTTAACTCCAGCTCCGAGAGCGATTTAGAGATTGATGCCTACCTGTTAAGCCAGAAAGGTAAAGTTTTTCGACCGTATTATTACAACAATATTAAAACGAAGATCAGCATCTACGGCGGCGTTGCCTCTAACTCTTGGTGGACATGGAGCTGGGTCAACGGGAGTGGCACAGTGGTTTCCGGATATGTTAATACCATTCAAACTTACGATTCTTACCTTGCCCTATCTCCCCCGCCGCAGTTCCCAACCACCGGCTCGTTCGCGATTTTGAGTTGGAAAGAAGAACCAATCCTCTAGAATAATCATCCAATAACCGAATAATCAAATCACCAAAGATTGAAACATCGAATGATCAAATTTTCGAATAATTACCTAATTATTAAAACTAACACATAATGGAACGAGTGTTCGACTTGGAGGAAAGGACATTTAGATTTGCTAAAGAAACAAGAGATTTCGTTCAGCAGTTACCCAAACATACAATCAATCACGAGTACTCTAAGCAGCTCATACGTTCATCGTCATCAATTGGCGCTAACTATATTGAAGCCAACGAATCGTTGGGTAAGAAGGACTTTCTAATGCGCCTAAAGATCTGCCGCAAAGAAGCCAAGGAAACGGTTTACTGGCTAAAGCTAGTATTACTCGGACCGGAAGTAACTGTCGCAAGTGCTCATAGCTTAGTGCTGAATGAAGCTATAGAATTAACACGTATTTTCACAGCTATCTGCCGCAAAAATGCTTAAGCCGTATTTGGTAATTGGGTAATTTGATTATTGTTCGGTTATTTGATTATTCGGTGATTTTATCTAAGTTTTTACTTCAAGAATTTCTGCCTCGAGGCTCTGAAGTTTCGCCACTAGATGCTCGTAACCGCGCTGGAGAATCGAGAAATCGTGTATCGTGCTGTCGCCCTTGGCAATGAGCGCCGCCACAATATATGAGAACCCCGCGCGCAAGTCGGGAACAGTAATATCAGCACCGTGCAACTCGGTTGGACCTTGAATCATTACACTCTGACGATAATTTCGCTTGCCAAATTTTGAACGAATATTCTTCACACTCTCCTCGAAAACTTTAATTTTTGCCCCCATCTGGTTTAAGGCATCGATATAACCGAAACGCGACTCGTAAACCGTTTCGTGAATAACTGATTTGCCGTGAGCTTGGGTTAACGCCACCACCAACGGCTGCTGCCAGTCGGTCATAAACCCGGGGTGAACATCGGTTTCAACGGTGATCGGCTCCAATATCTCCTGTTCTCGGTAAAAAGTGATGCCATCGCGATTCACATCAAATCCGCCGCCAACTTGGCGAAACTTATTCAAAAACGTCATCATATCGAGCTGCCGGGCGCCGCGAACAAAAATACGGCCGTTAGTACCGAGCGCCGCACAAGCCCATGAAGCGGTTTCGTTACGATCCGGCATGCCGGTGTGCACGGCGCCACCAAGTTTCTCTACGCCCTCGATGATGATGTTGCGATCCATATCCACTGAAATGATTGCCCCCATTTGTTGCAAAAGCATAATCAAATCCATTATTTCCGGCTCCACGGCGGCGTTATGCAGTTCCGTGACGCCGTCGGCTAACACCGTCGACAGAATCACCTGCTCCGTCGCCCCAACGCTTGGGTATTCGAGAGTTATTATCGCACCGCGTAAACCCTTGGTCTTAAAAACCCCGCCGCTCTCACTCTCGTCGTAATTCGCCCCCAACTCACGTAGGGCTTTCACATGAAAATCTACCGGCCGCGGGCCGATGTTGCAACCGCCAAGTTTGGGCACAAGAGCTCGGTTGAAGCGATGAAGCATTGGGCCACACATCAGAATAGGGATGCGGCTACGGCCGGTCACGTCTTCCAAATCCGGTCGAGAGAGCAGCTTCATTCCTTTGGCAATAATTTGCAACGTTCCAGGCCTAATCTCGTCAACGATCACGTCGCTTCGTTTGAACAGGCGAGTCATAATTTCCACGTCCTCAATTTTTGGCACGTCGCGAATAATTACCGGTTCGTCTGTAAGTAATGCCGCAACCATCAGTTTTGGCACAACGTTTTTACCGCCGCGCAAGACTATCTCACCGACCAGAGGCTTACCGCCACGCAAACGGATGTAATTGCTCATTGACTAGTTAGCCGGAGCTGCCGGGGTTTCTGGTTTTGCCGCCGTGTCGTCAAGTGCGTGGTGAATTTTTTCGATTACTTCACCCGGCATGGTTTCCGATTTCACGACGTAATCAACGGCGCCGAGTTTGGTTGCCTCCTCGCGTTCGCGATCTTGAATCAAAGCCGTTAGCACGATCACCGGAATATCTTTGGTCTCGGGCTGCTCTTTCAACTTCTTCAACACATCGAGCCCGTTAATTTTGGGCATCATGATATCGAGCAAAATTATATTCGGATTATCTTGACCTGCTTTAACAAGCGCATCTTCCCCGTCGTGGGCAGTGTCAACCGTAAATCCTTCCGCTTTAAACCGTTCCGCATACATCTCCCGCAAGGTCAGGTCGTCATCAACAAGTAGAACTGTCTTAAATGAATCTGTCATATCAACTAATAATTACCATATCGTCGCTATTTGTAAAGTTATCCGGCAGCCTTGGGAACTTGGTGGCCGCCGTCTGTCGCTGCTGGAGAGCCAGAAGCTTTTGGCGCGCCGTCTTCTAACATCGCTCCCTCAACTTCTTTCGGCGCGGCTTTCAGAACGGGAATTTCAAAGCCGAATGTCGCGCCCTTGCCTTCATCGGAGTCAACCCACACTCGCCCCTTATGTAGATCCACAAAGTTCTTACTGATGTACAACCCCAAACCGGTGCCTTGGTGTTCGTCAGTTTCCCGCTTAATCTGAGAGAACTTCTGGAACAGCTTCTTCTGATCAACTTTCGCAATGCCGCGTCCGGTGTCGGTTACCGTCCCGCGAACCGCCTTACCGTCCACTTTTTCAACCCGTACTGTCACCCCGCCTTTTTCGGTGAATTTCAAAGCGTTGCCAACAAAGTTGACGAAAACTTCGCGAATTCGATCGGTGTCGCACCAAGTATTTGGGACGTCCTTCTTGTTGGCCTCCAACTTCATATAAATCTTTTTGCTGTCAGCCTTAATCTGCAGCTCGTGAATAACCGATTGGGCCAAGTCCACCAAATTGGTCTCGGCGAACTTAACCTTCAAGCGACCTTGCTCGATTCGGGAGACATTAAGCAAATCCAAAATCAATTCAGCTAAACGTTTGCTCGACTCGTATGCTCGGCCTAAGTACTCCTTAGCCTTCGGGTCAACCTTGCCCATTCCTTCGTCCAGCACCATCGACAGATAGCCCTCAATGGCCGCTAGCGGCGTGTTTAGCTCGTGGGAAGCCATCGAAATAAATTCGTCTTTCATTTTGTCGAGCTGGGCCAGATACTCGTTAGCGTCTTTCAATTTCTGGAAGGCCGAGGCCCGCTGAATCGCCAGCGACATATCATCGGCAATAGCCCGAGCGATATTCTCGTTTCTTTGCCGCACTGGATGTCGATAGATGAAAAGCATCGTCCCGAACGGCTCGCCACCAGCGTAAAGCGGAAAGGCCTCCATCTCACGCGCTCCAATAATTTTTTGCATCGTCATTGCTAGAGGCTTGTCGATCGGCGGCGAGATAAAGTCCGAAAGATTCTCCGAGCTTATCGGCTTCTTTTCAACCACCACTTGATGCAAAAGGTTGTATTCCTTCTTGATAGGAAAACTGTATTTCTCTAAATCCCCGCCGACCATCGAGACGATTTTTTCGGAAAATTCATTACTGGAAATCGCGTAAGCAACCAAATTGCCGTCTTTGACGATCGATAGAAACCCGCCCGCACATGCTTCCAACTGCTTCGGCAGCTCATCGAGAATCTTCTGAGCCATTACTTTCATATCAGATTCGTTTAGTACAACTTCAGAAATCCTTTGCAACGTCGCTAGGTTTTTGTTGCGTTGCTCAAGCTCCACCAGCGCTTCTTGCCGTTCCTTGGCAAGCTTCTCAATCTGCTGCCGCCGATCGATTTCTTCGAGCACAGACCTGATAAGCAAAAAACCAAAATACGCAACCACCATCGCAAAGCCACCACGTAATACCCCCTCGGTCCAACCTTGCGAAAGGAATGCTTGTACGACAAGCACCATGACGATGATAACAACCATTGACTCTGTCGTGATAACCTTTACAGACAGAAGATGGTGTTTGAGTATGGCGTACGTACAAAAGCCGACCAGAAAGAACATCCAGATAGCATCGAAGTTGGCTGTTATGAATGTTTTAAAAATCAGCGGGATCAACAAGTCTGCAACAAGTGCGAATACAGCAGCTAGGGTTATCCCCAGAAAGAGAAAGAGCGCTTGGGCCCGAAGAATGCCCTCTGAGTTTCTATATTGTCTCAATAAGATGTTAAACACCAAAAGTAACTGAAGGATTATGCTAACCATGAACACGACAAAACCCCAACTTGGAACAACGTTTATGATGGAGCCATCTCTCGTAAAGCCAGCAACTACTGCGTTTGAAAGTGATATGCCTACTACTAACAAAGTGGGGACCAGCATTGTTAACGAATAGGCTGTATTCTTTTGCCAAAGCTTCTGAGGAAAGCCTAGGCTAAAAACAAAAAGACTATAAACCACAATTCCAGTAAGTGCGTAATTCAAACGTAAGACAAAAAGGGATAAGTCGTAATTCCAAGTAAATCTAAGAAGAAATCCAGTGGAGAGCCACAATGCCAAACTCACTACAAACAGGAAAAACTTCTTGCTATTCGGGTCCTTATTACTCCTTAAGATCACCAATAGTCCCAAAGCAAGAATTATCAATATCGAAACAACATTTAGTAAGTTAATTAACTTATCCATATTAGATATTCATCATAGCGCTACTCGCATTCTAACCTAAATGTATCGTGGTAATAAAAAGGGGCGCCCACAGTTATGGGGCGCCCGGTCTGTTACATTCGATCGCTAGCTCGCTGCCTCCAAGCGAGGCACCTTGTAGTCTTCTGCTACCTCGCTAAACGCACAAAGGAATTGGTCCATGTGCTCCTTCGTGTGTGTCGCCATTGTACACATCCGAAGGATCGCTTTTCCAAGCGGGATCGCTGGGTACCTGAACACGGTCACCAGAAAGCCCTTCTCGAAAAGAGCTTTGGACACAGCAATTGCCCTTTCTTCGTCACCGATATGAACGGGAACGATGTGAGCCTGGCTGTCGAGCGTCGAGAACCCTAGCCCGTGAAGTTTCCCTCGTAGGTAGTTCGCGTTCTCGAGGACACTCTCCTTTCTCCAAGGTTCGTCTCGAGCAATTCGAACACACTCCACCAGGGCTTGTACGTTAGCTGGGGTCGGCGAACCAGTATTGATGTATCTGCCTGACAACCTGATTATATCAATAAGATTCTGATCCCCCGAAACGAAACCACCAAGTCCACCGGCGAAAGCTTTGGAGAGTGAGCCAATCTGGATGTCAACTCGCCCTTCCACGCCCAAGAGCTCACATGTACCCCTGCCGTTCTCTCCTAGAACACCCGTCGCGTGTGCGTCGTCCACCAGTAAGATCGCCTCATATTTCTCACTTAGGGCGACCAAATTCGGTAGTGGGGCCATTGTGCCAACGGAGCTAAACAACCCATCAGTGACGATGAGTTTCAGCCCCGCCTCACTCCTCTTGAGCTTTGCCTCCAGATCAGCCATATCAAGATGCCTGTACGGTCGCAGACCCTCTTTAGAGACAGCTTCGATGGAAGCCCAAACCAGACTAGGGTGACTGTACCAGTCGAAGAAGATCTCCTTGGATCCTCTTATCGGCTCAATACCGAGCTTGTCGAGCAGAGGCGACGGACTCAATATACTGCTCGGGCCGCCCATGACTGACGTGATTGCCGCAGCGTTGGCCTGCGTAACCATGAAGAACACTGCCGCATCGTCTGAATTCATGAACTTCGTAAGCTCAGACTCTAGCAGGCGATGCGAATCCGTGGTTCCGCAGATCAGTCTTGATGCGCAGGTTGCTAAGCCGTATCGGTCAATCCCGTCCTTAGCAATACCCTTGACTGCTGGGTGAGTGGCCAAACCAAGGTAGTTACAGGCACTAAATTGGATGACCCTCTTACCATTGATCAGTATTTCTGGCTCGGTCGTTTGTCCATCGACACACACAGGGTCGGGGAATAGCCCCCTTTCCTTGAGTGCTCCGAGGAATCCATCAATCGCGATTCTAACGTTATCTGGAAACATGGTTCCCTCCACCCAAAGATTGGGGTTTCGTGCAAGATGTGAAAGGACGAATCCTTTACTGATGTAATTTTATTGGGATACCCCATAGAGCCTCAAATCATTTATATGTGAAGCAATTCACACTCCCCGAGTGGTTATACCTTGATATAGATGTATATTAGCTGTATAAGTATCAGTACATGAGAACAAATTCGGATCTTATTTTAACCTACATAGCCTTCTGCTTGAAAGAAGATCGCTTTAAGTTTAGCTATCAAAGCCTGTCAAACGCCCTGAGCGAGACAGTTGGTAAGCAACATTCCATCCGAACTCTGCGCAAGGAGTTTTCGAAACTGAAACACGACGGGTTCGTTGGCATCTCTACCCGTTACCGAAAGCAGCACCCAGTCGTCACCCAAAAAGGGCGTCTAAGAATTGCTCCCCGGCTAGCGTACAAAGCCTACGGCCCGTGGGACGGTAAATGGCGCCTGGTTATCACTGATGTGCCTGAAAAAGAGAAAAAATATCGCATCCAGCTACTTTCCGCCCTAAAAGAACTGGGTTTTGAGAAGCTGCGAGACGGTGTCTACATCTCCCCGCACTCGCTTTTTGCACCAATTCGCAGATTAACGTCCGACCTAGGCATTCAGCAATTTACGACGCTTCTTGAAACCGATGACATCGACCAAGAGAAACACAAAGCCGAACGAATTTGGCAGCTTGATGAGATAAACGACTGCTATAAGCAATTTAGTACCGATGTTCGAAAAGCCAAAAAGCGCTCGTCACCCCACTGGCCGCTGACAGCCAAAGAGCTTGAAGCTCAGTTTGCCAGCATCTATCACGACGACCCGCACTTACCCACGGAGCTCCTTCCCGCCGACTGGCACGGCGATAGAGCGTACAAGATATATCGATCTCTTGTTGGGTCGTACTAGCGTCGCCTATCCTAACCGAACCAATATAGCGATATGATGCGCTCATGGAACACGAAATTAAGAAAGATGTTGAAAAGAAGAGCGGACTGTCCAAAGGGGAACTACAGAAACTCTTGGAGAGGTGGCAGAAAAAGCTTTTTCTTACCGAATGGGATCTGAAAATTCAGATCGTCGACTTCTTAAGAAAAGATTTTCGCCAAAGCGGCAACTTTGTAGCTGATTTAGACAAAAAGACCGGGGTAATCCAGCTGTCCTGCAATCCATTCCGCGACGAGGAGTACATCCTCGTTCACGAGATGATGCACGTTGTAGTTTGGAGTTTAGACTCGTACGCCGAAAATGCTATCTTGAAAAACCATAAAGAGGGTGACAAAGTCCACGGCTGGTATTTAGAACACTTGGAACGGATGGTCGACAAGCTAACCGCCATCGCTCTTGGGCGAGAAGAAAAGAAGTACGCCTAAACAGTTCCAGCGCACCGAAGAGCAGTTCAACAGAGACAATCTGATAGCGACAGCAAAAAACTAGCTAATTATTTATAAACTTATAAATTCTCGCCTTTTTCCCCGAGACCAGGATGTCATAACTTTGCTCCAAGGCTAGTTTAGGAGCTAGCTTCTTTAGTACTTCGTCGATTTCTAACTTACAGGAGCTGATGAACACCAATATACCACCAGGCGCTAGTAGCTCGGAGCATTTTTGCAGAAACTCCTCGTAGAATTTGACCGTCTCCACCGACATCTTCTCGTACTCTCCCCAGGGTGGGTCAGTAACTATCTTATTGACTACCAAGTCCTTTGGTGCGGCTATCTTGAAAAAATCGTCGGCCGAGACAAGAATCTTGCTTCTGTTGGTGGTCGATTGGAACTTAGCTGCGACTGCTTTAAGTTTATCTTTGTCGGTATCTGAGGCCAATATTCTTTCATACTCAGCTATGCCGCTTCTCTCGAAAGGAATCGAGCCGTAGCCACAGAAAGGATCCAGAAACACATCGTCACTGCCTGGTTCAGAAAGCCAGCACATAAGATTCGCCAACTCGGGCCTGAGCTCACCTCTCTGCAAAACTTTATCGTAGGACTTATGCTTGGTTATCCTCATGCCGAATAAACCAATGCCTTCGCTTCTGGTTAAAAACCAAAATTCCACATCCGGGTTCAATCTATCCACCGACAGATTAGTATTTTTCAAGATCTTGTCCTCGACTCTCTTCAAAAGAACCCGGTCGGTTGAGTACAGCTGGTTACGTTGCGAAGATATGACACGAAAAGTTTCATACCTGCTTCTTCCTATCTCGGATCGAGTCTCTGCCCCCATATCTTTGCTTGACCCCAGAAACTGTTTAACCAAGTAGTCTGGCGTTTTGTCTGCAGAGACTTGATACCTGCCCAACAGCATAAAAGAGTTACTAAAGATCTTGGTGGCCCTTATCTTCTCAGGGGCAGCGCTAGTCTTGTAGAGAATAACGCCGTCAAAAACGCTGACTATCTCTACATCTTTGAGCATCTGCCCGATTAGCGATGTAACAATGTCCTGGAAGCCCGAAATAAATGTTGAGAAGTAGTACATAACGAGACAATTGAACCATAACTACCGTCTTCAAGCAATTCGCTCCCAAAGCCTTACTGCTCTACCTCCATGACTCTTGGCGTATCTTTTGGAAGTCGGATTCAGAACCGTCCCCTAAGCCCCGCTTAACAAGCGGTACATGTTCTCAGGAATTGTTCCATAATATCTCCAAGACCTACCATACGAACTCATTGCGCTTTAAGTCGTTAACGGCGTCTTTTAACCAAGTGTCGACTTCACCGCCATGAGTTTCATCCAAATTGATTCTTTCTATAAACCAGACAATTTCCCTGAAACAGTTCATATAAAAACCTTCTATTAATTTTTGATCTGAAAATTCTTTACTATATTTTGAATATTTTAGGTATTCGTCTAAAAATGATCTCTTATCAAGTTTAGCATTTCGATTATCGTAATCATTTCTTAAAATACTCGACAAATCTATAAATGGTGACCCCACCGTAGCATATGTCCAATCCAGTAAGGTCATCTGTTTATTCTTATGAAATTGATCGTAATATAAATCGTTGTGTATCACGGACTTTGGATGGAAAGCCCTCTTCAAAGCTTCAGCTCTCTCGTAAATCATTTCTAAGTCATCTTTGATGTAACCGTGGTTTGAAAGGAATTCGGTTATCATTTTGATTGTACCGTCATCAAGTTTTAAGTATTTAGACTTTAATTTTCCGGTGATTCGATCATTGATCTCTGTGTTATGAAGCTTCGCTAACAATCTGGCCGCTTCTTTACTATCGCCAAAAGATAGATTCGATTTACCGTAATATTCATACAGAATGGTGGCATATTCAGGGTGTGAGTATATTTTTATTTTTTTGGGGGAATATGGGTAAATTGTGTTGATAATTCCAATATTTTCAGCTTCGCTTTTCCATGGGCCATAAACTGTTTTTGCGACAATGTTTGAGAATAAAGAGATATTGGAAAAGTCAGTTTTATGAATAATCTTTGTATGTATCACATCGTTAACAAACTCAATAACCTTCTTTTTCTCACTAAAACTTAGCGACTTGTCCAAACAGTTCGATTGATTGAAATATCTAACAAAGGCCATAGTATTCTCGAAATCAGATTCTAATACTTTCAAGCACTGCTTTATTAGAGGGACAAAATCGAATCTTATCTGTTGATTATACAATTCCCTGAATTTGTTCTCGCTGTAATAATCAGTCAATAAATCAAATAAATTAGTTAACTCTTCAAACGATGTTCGATCTTGCTGGTTAATTATATAAAACCGCTCTATCAACAAAGCCTCTAGCTTAGGGTCAAGGTTGTCTGAAAAAAACTGACCTATATTATGCCCGTATATCGGCCTGTTTTTATAAAAGATTACTTGCTCTAAATTTTTGGTATATTCCCATAATGTATTTCGCTCTTCTTGTTTGATTCTTGATTTACGAAAATACGCTTTCTCAATAGGATCGGCGGTTACTAGACGGTCCTCTGGCACATGAATTAATTTATCAGAAGCGAATATTTCCGAAATCTCTTGCTGAGAAAAAGTATCGGAGAAAAGAGCTGTCCTAAGGTCCTGAAGATACCTAATGTTCTCAGAGCTTAAAGACTTCGAATAATACAAATCTTCAAAATCAATAATATAAATCCTACTGTTTGAAACTAAAAAATTTCGTGGGGCAAAACCGCAAAAAAATACGCCCTTCTTTACAAATAATTCATTCAGGTTGGCCAGATGCTTGATAGTATCTTTTCTCTGTTTTAGAGTTATCTTTTCTTCTTTGGTGCAATCTTCTAAACTCATATCGCGAAACTTGCTTACCAAGTAACACTCACTCCCCATGTGAAGAATCGCAAAATCTGAATCGACGGCAAAAATGTTTTTCAAAGGTTCAATCAACCTCTTCATTCGCCTTAGGTTAGCCAAATATTTTTTAGAATTATGAATTTTTAGCACTACGAAAGCTTCCTCACCCTTTAACAGAATCTTAAATTTTTTCGTGGGGTCTAGAAAAAGATTTGTGGAGGTCAGGGGTGGCAATTCTCCAAGAAATTCAACTAACTTTACTTTACTGAGAAATGATAATTTCGTCTCAATGTTCTTCGAATTATAATAAATTGACTCTGATACCTCACATTTTGGTTTGCTCGATGGTTTCTCACTGGCAGTTTCTAATTTAGCTTTTATCAAGTAATGCGGATGCATATTGATGTCTTGACCGATGCCTAAATCTACCAGAAGGTCACTGTAATACCGACGGTAAGTTGTGGAAATGACGTTACGAATCATTAACATAAGCTCTTACAATAGATTTCAGATCACTCTTGGTATAACAATCCTTACCTGTTCTGGCTGTGCCCAATACCGCCTTCTCAACTACCCTGCGATGGCATTGAAATTGTTTCATACTCCCAACAAAGCAGAGGTGGTGGTCAAGGAAGGAAAACAATAACTCCTCCCGATCGGCAATATCTTCCTTAGAGACAGTTCTAGTATTCAAATCTACGTAACTCAGGTAGTCGTTTTCAGAAAAGATTTCAAACGGATATTCTGGATCCAAATGGATGTTATATTCGGAGCATACTATTTTATAAGAGCCGTAGAATGTATCAGTTTTTAATTCTTTCGATTTTAAAATCACTACCATATCTACATCGCTTCTAGTGTTCAGTTCTTTTCTCACGAATGAACCATAAAAGAAGGCGAAACAAAGTGAACCTTTGAAGTGGTTTCTTAGCAGCCTGCGTACTCTCGCTATGAATTCCTCCTGAATTATTGGATGGTTCAGTGGCATTGCTATATTATCGAAAGGAACAACGCCATGCCTAATCATATATTGGATATTTTTCAGATATGTTCTAAACCCCCGAGTTACTTCTAACGAAACATATTTACTTTTTAACAACTGGTTCATATTTAGAAAATTAATCTCACCATCGTACAACGAATTATGAGTATCCTTGCCGTAATTATTATTAAGATGGAAAAGACTAACTTCGTTATCCGCCCATTTATCCAAGTCTTTATCGTTAGATAAATTCACATGACCAGTATCAATACACTTATTAAAATGGTTAATCTTTTGTTTAGATTTACTATATAACTCATCAAAATCTCTTGCGCTCTGACAGCTACAATTTTCCATTAGAATAACGAGCTTATGGTGGTTTGAAAGGTAAAATGAATCCAACAACTTCTCAACTACAGAATCGTGATATACCACATAAAGTATGTTGAACCTGCTCAGCATCTCCAATTCTTCAACTAATTCGCTCGAACTTAAATAGTTACTCCCATGAACTCCAACAAACCTATGTTCAAATAATTTAGGGTTCGATTTCAGCATGTCAACATCTATCTCAACCTGAAAGTTGTTATGATCGGCAAGTTGGAGATATTTATTGAGTTCCTTTTCTTCTGGTTGTATACAAAGCTTCACCATCCCGCTGGACCGCCAAAATCGCGACAGTGTTTCTCACGACGGGTTTTACTGTTAATAATATCTAGAAAATCTTTCTCAAATAAAGGTACGAGCTTTTTCGCATCATTAAAGAGTTTGTTCAGGGCCTTTTTCATGGTTTCTTCTGTAAATAATGGGTTACCTATTGTTATCGCCATCACTAAAAACTTCTTATCATCTCCAAGACGAACCTTGTTACCAACATCGTAAAGACTGTATTTATCGAGGCAAACTTCTCCGCCCGTATAAAGCTTCTGATTTATTTCGCGATCATACCTATTTATCAAATTACAGATATCAACTTTTTGTGGTTGGGAAAGTTTATCACCAAATTTGACCAGATACTCACGGATTCTCTTTGGGCAGTACACAAAAGCCATGCGGTAAAAATCCATTTTATTCATTCCTATAAAAAGATCTGCACTTTCAATCAATTCTTCTGTGTATTTTGCAATCTTACTGCGATACTCAACTACCTGGGCTATTCCATCTGTTCCCATTACCGATATCAACATCCATAAACTCAATGATTCAAAACCTCGCGATCCATAAAAAGGGGTTATGAGCCCCAGCTCCCATATATTTTTATCTTTCGTTTCTTCGGGGTGCTTTGAAAAGAACGATAGGACATCCCTCCGTTTAAAGAGGATATAACTTGATGGATATGGAACAAACAAACCTTTATGCGGATCAATTGTGACGGAGTCTGCTTGTTCGATTCTGCTCAAAAATTGTTTTTTCATCTTTTTTGAGAACAATAAACTACCACCGTGGCAGGCATCCACATGTAACCACAGGTTATGTTTTTTTGTAAAATCTGCTAATTTACCAAGATTATCGAGATTGCTTGTCTTGGTATTTCCAGCAACCCCAACTACCATAAAGGGCACCTTGTCTCTTGGAAGATCTTTTAACACCTGCTCTAATTTCTCATAATTCGTTGTAAAGTTTTGTGTTGTTGGTATATCAACAACACTATCTCTTCCGATACCAAGATGGTGAGCTGCTTCAAGAAAAGAATAATGCGATATCTTATTCGATAGTAATATTACTGGCGTAAAACCTAACTTGGCCAACCCCTTTTCTCTTATCTCGGGGAACTTATTATTCAAGGCCGCCATAACGCCAATGTGATTGGCCATATGTCCCCCGGAAACACACATGCCGCCCACTTCTGACAAAGATTTTATATCTTTCAACTCTTTACTCTTATACCCTATAAGCTCTCTGAGCCATTCAATGATTTGTATTTCCATAACAGTAGCTATTGGAGCCGACCGATCAAATGCGCATAAATTTTGGTTGATCAGCTTAGCAAATATCGCTCCCATCATTCCAGGCAAACTATTGCCAGAATCTGGAAAACTTAAATACGTTTTGTCGAATTGACTAATCGAGTATTTCCCTACCTCCTCCAGTAAATCAAAACTTTTTTCCACGTCTGAAGGGTTGCAGGGAATTGTCCGATTAAGTTTATCAAAAAAATATCTTGGCGTTCTGTAGACAAGGAACTTATTATCCCTTAACGATCCGTCGTAAAATTTCATTGCCAAATCAATTGTTTTCGCTAATAGTTTTTTTTGTTTTCCTGTTGGCACAATAAAATAATCTTCATATTTTATTTTCATTTTTTACCTCCAAACATCATAAGGTTGAATTGATTTCTATTCCACAGAACAGAATATTAAGTAAATATTCCTCTGGTTTTGACGTAAAAATAATTCTTTTACCCAGGGCGTAAGCATAGCCTATCTCAAATAATGTCGCATTCCCGACATAACCACCCTTATCACAAACTATAACTGCATCTGATTTTGTAATTGAATCTAAATGAACTTTTTCAATTTCAGAATGAGTCATCTTTTCCTCGCCAACAAAAGTGATAAATTCATCATCGCGATTAATAGGTTGAGTAAATCTCGGACTGAGGACTCTAACCCCTTGCAACTCTAGCTCTGCTTTAATTTTGATAATTCCATCAAGATGCTTTCTATAGCTTCCGATAATAGTGACTGTTTTGAACTTTTGACCTATAGATTTGTTACATATTTCTGAGTTACTCGCTTCACTTGACAGATTATCATTCAAAGTTTGATACGACGAACCAATGCCGGTTGGCACTCTTTTCATAGATTACTCACAAATTCGATTACCTGAACCATTAAACATTCTGTCGCCAATCTAGTCTTTGCTGGATTGCCAGTCAACACCCTATCGGTACCATTTTCTAATCCTCAACTTCGCGAGGACTTCAGATGATTTTCTATTGCGTCGAGCTGTTGGTCAAAATCCTCGTCCATGCTGAAAACTCTCAAGCCGTACTTTTCCGCTTCCATCTCAAAATAGCGGGAGTATTCGGCGATCATCGCTGAAATCTTTCCGTACGTGGCCTCATCTTTCGTCTTTTGGATCACCCAGTCGTTTGGTGTGGTTGACTTGTGAATGTCTTGAATGAACTTCTGTTCGTCTTGTCGTACAAGAAAGACTGCTCTGACGTGATCTTGGCCGAATTTTTTGAAAATGCGATCCACAATCTCCGGTGCGACCTGAAACCCCTCAACGATATAGTCGTCTTTATCTGTGAGGTAAGTTTCTGCCATCATACTGATGGCGTCATAAGTAGTTTCACCCTGGATGATATAGTTTCTGACTATTTCTTCTGCGGAGTGATCCGAGTAGAACTGATCGTTGCTGTCTCCTCGCGAAGAGCTGTGCGGAAAGAGAGAGGGACGCTTTTCTTCTGATGTGTACGCCCAAACAATATTCTCGAGTGTGTCGGCCGAGATCCAGGAAATTCGGTATTTATCTGCCAACCTTTTTGCGAGCGTAGTTTTTCCGCATTTTGGCGGACCGCCAATTAAATAAATCATCGCGAGTTAGTATCTACCATGTTGATCGCTTCCAGTATCTCACCGGCTGTTTGCTTTACGGTTTGGTTGGTGTTGTTGATCACTTTGCCGTATCCGGGATTGTTGATTCCAATTTGATAGTGATATCGTATCCGCTCCTTCTCCTCGTTTGTTAATACTCTGGTACCGCGGTTCTTAAGTGTCTCTTCTAAGTTTGGGTTTAGAGTAAAAGCATGAATTGGCCCGAATTCTTTGAGCGTTGCCGACAATTCTTCGAACCGAGCTTTTGAGAGCGGGTACGGCACGATTACTGTTAAGCCAGCCTGGGCGAAGTTACGGATAACATCGATGGCGTTTTTGTAATTTAGAGGCAATACTTCGTTGAGCTCCATCCATGGTACAAAATCGTGAAAAGCATCAATCTCAACAACGGCGCATTTAGGAATCTGCGTTTGCAGTTCTTTGGCGACTGTCGTCTTTCCAGAGTTGATCGATCCGTTAATAAATATAATCATTTTGCCATTCACTCCTGATTGTATTTTACTACTTTCAGATGCGATTCTCTTTTCCTCCCGTATCATAACCAGTAGAATTATCTCGGTAACATAGGTAATAATACATATATTCAAAATGAGAGATAAGACTACCATTCCAGCTAAATTACAGCCAGGCGATACGGTGCGCGTCGTTGCACCATCCCACTCGCTGGCGCTCATTTCAGAAGATGTGAGGCAGATCGCAACGAAGCGCCTTGAGTCACTCGGGCTCGTGGTTACTTTTGGCAAGCATGTCGAAGAAGAAGATGAGTTCATTTCGTCATCAATCGCTTCACGTGTTGCCGATCTGCACGAAGCCTTCGCCGATCCGAAAGTAAAAGCTATCTTCACTGTTATCGGTGGCTTTAATTGCAACCAACTCCTTCCCCACCTTGACTGGGAGCTAATAAAAAATAACCCCAAGATTTTCATTGGTTACTCCGATACCACCGCCTTACAAAACGCTATGTTGGCTCGAGCAAACTTAGCCACTTATTCCGGTCCCGCTTACTCCACTTTCGGACAGAAACTCCATTTTGATTACACTCTTGATCACTTTAAGAAATGTCTTTTTGAGGTCGATTCATTTTACTTGCTGCCGTCGAAAGAATGGACCGATGACACTTGGTATATCAATCAGGATGATCGTCATCCAGTATCGAATACTGGTTATTGGACGATTAACCAGGGTGAAGCAGAAGGAGTAATTGTGGGTGGTAATTTAAGCACGGTCCAGCTTCTCCAGGGGACGTCGCATTTTCCACCAACCGATAACATAATCCTCTTTCTGGAAGACGACGACGAGTCGCAATACTTCCACTTTGACCGTCAATTTGAGTCGCTTCTTCAATCAATACCAATTAAAAATATTCGCGGGATTGTTTTTGGCAGGTTTCAGAAGAAGAGTACTATCACCCGACCAAATCTGGAGACGCTTATACGAATCCGGCCGCAACTGGCCGATATTCCCATCATCGCCAATGCTGATTTCGGTCACACCAGCCCGATGATTACTTTTCCCATCGGCGGTTCAGTACGAATTATCGCCCGAGAGAACAAGGCGGAGATAAAGATTATTAAGCATTGAGGCCGGTTTTAAATAAAGAAAGTAAGATATGGATATCGAAATTAGAAAAACAGACGAAGCCCAAAAAGCGTACGAGATAGCAAAAACATTGCCGGAATATTTTGATGAGGGTGGGTTGAAATCTATCGAACAAGACACCAAGAATCACATTCTTTTCGGTGCTTATTTTGAAAATGAGATGATTGGTTTTGCCACTTACAATGAAATCAATGGCGAGACTGTAGAGATGACATGGCTTGGAGTACTACCGGAACTTCAAGGAAAGAAATATGGCAAAACTTTAGTTGAAAAAAGTTTGGCGGAACTTTCACAAAAATATAAAGTCTGTGAGGTGAAAACCCTTGCCGACTCTGACAGTTACGAACCGTACAAAAAGACCAGAGCGTTTTATAGGCATTTAGGGTTTATCCCACTTGAAACGATTTCGCCGTATCCTGGTTGGGGCGATAACCCTTGTCAGATATTTGTAAAAGTTTTGTAGAAAAACCATGAGAAACAAAAAACAGTTTGTCGTCGGTAATATTGGGATTGAGATGAATTATGAGACCAGTCATCCACTTGCAGAGGTTGAGGCGGTGATTCGTAGCAGTGTAAAAAAAGTTGGCGAGTTTTTCAGTTTTTCGCCAACTTTGCCAGAAACGATTCAATTAGAACTGATGTATTCACGGCAGGAGTACAACAATCGGCTTGGGCGTGAAACTGAAGACTGGATGAGCGCTCGGGTTGAAGACGGTGTGACAATAATTCTAGACCCCGACGCTCTGGAGAAATATTCGTCACACTCTAGGCAAGAGTTTCCAGCAATTGTCGTCCATGAGTTAACCCACATTTTCACCCAAGCTATCAACAAACCTACTCTTGACTGGGTGAACGAGGGATTGGCGCAGTACGTCGCCGGACAAGACAGCGGGCGGCCGATTGACGCGGAAAAACTTGAGTATTTCCTCGATCACCATTTCGTAGCAAATACGGGCTACAACGATTTCATTGCTCATTCCGGCTATCGTATTTCATTCCTTCTTGTTAGTCACCTGGTAAAGCAATACGGCGAAAGCGTGATTGCGAGAATGATTTCCCTGCCAGGCGACGCTGACTGCACCGTACAAATCGAGAAGATATTTGGTACGACAATTGAAGGAGCAAAAGAGCGACTGAGACAAGAGACCAAGTAAGAGAGCGGCCGCGGGGGAACCCCCGCGACCGCTGGTAGTTGAAACCAAACGCTCACTCTTTCTTGTTGCCGGCAACGGCGGCGGCCAGCGCGCCGACAAGTGCTCCGATCGCCAAGCCGGACAGGCCTTGACCACCGATCTTCTTGGTCAGCTGCGACTGTACTGCCCTGCCCTCGTCGGACGCCCAGTAGCTCGGGCTGTTGCTGCCCGGCCGATCGTACGGCTTTTCGGTGTAATAACCGTAGACCAATCCAACCACAGCACCGATGAGAGCCCAAGAAACGATACTTCTCGTTACGCGATCCACAAAACACCTCCGTATGGAACAGCGTTATTCTAGTGCAAAACGTGTCCGTGATCAATCGCCGGTGCTATACTTTCCTTATATTTTGTCCCTGAAAATCAGGGGAGGAGGTGGCAGTAATGCTGTCACTCGTGATTGCAAGTTTGGTGCTAGCCGCACCGCAGGACGATCCGTGGGAGAAGCTCTTCAACCTTGCCACTATCATTGGGGGTGGAACTAAAGCCGAACGCTTGGTAGGCGAACTTGGCCAAGACGACCTGACCCAACGGTTCAGCAAGGAAGACGGTTCCAATCTGTACCTGCGCATCAGGAAGGTTTTCGACAAACTGGTCGACACCGGTGAGAAGAGAAAGGACTTCAGCTACCAGCTGACTCTGCTCCAGAACTACGAGATCAACGCTTACGCTCTGCCGGGCGGTCAGGTCCTGATCAACGACGGGTTGGCAGATTTGCGCGGCATCAGCGACGACGAGATCGGCTTCGTTCTCGCGCATGAGCTGACGCACACCAACCGCTCGCACGGCTTCAAACAGTTACGCGATAGCTTGATCGGTTCGGTAGTGTTGAGTTCAATAAGCGATCGCAAGGCACGCTTTGTAGCCGAGATCGCCTCTCAACTTTTTTCCTCCGGTCACTCGCGTCGCGACGAAGAGCAAGCCGATCGTGAAGGATTCGAGCTGGCCGTCAAAGCCGGGTTTGACCCTAGCGGCGGCTTGGCACTGATGCGACGGCTGGAAACAACGGCCAACGACAATCCCGGTCTCCTGCACCAGCTCTTCGCCACCCATCAGCCGACCGTCGCCAGGTCGCTACTGCTCAAAGACAAGATGTTTGAGAAGCTGTACGGCAGTAGCTACCGTGATGTGCTCGTTAGCGGCGTCACACTCGGCGAACTGCAGAAGTTCGATCCGGATAAAGAGAAGGCCGCTTGGCAGGCCGCGTACAAGAAAGCCACCGGCTGGGACGTGTTCAATCTGAAGAACGTCTTTCCAGAGCGCAACTGCACTTGGTTTGTCCAGGCTGTGCGACCCGAATCGATTCCGTTAGTGCCGATCACTGCAACGAGCGACTCGAACGCCCACCACTGGTATGCAAACTGTAAAAACGCCGGTTACGGTGTCGGTAGCACACCAAAAGTTGGCGCTATTATGGTTTGGGGGAAAGAAGTCTCCGGCTACGGTCACGTCGCCCTTCTAACAGAGCACGTAACGGGCACAGTTTGGAAACTGTGGGACTGCAACTGGAGTTTGAATCTGGATGGACTGATCCGCGAACGTGAGATCGATATCGCCAAGACCGATCATGTTACTGGTTACGTCTACTGGCCAAACGGCGCCACGGTTGCCCCAAAAGGCTACCCGGGTTACGTGGAGGGACCGACCGGCCCAGTAACGATCAAGCTGCTGGAGAAAACAGTGCGACTCGGCGACGACGAAGCCGGCATCAAAACCGTTTGGGCAGCCGAGTTCAAGCTAACCGCCGAGCAGCTCGCCGAGAAAAAAACGGCCGTTATCACTCTTAAGGTGAGGGCCGTGCCGCGCAAAGACCCGATCGTCTCGTTCAACCGACACGAAGTCGGCCGGGCCGTGGCGACCAGCGACACATGGGAGCAGTTTCGTTTCGAGTTTTCGCCGTCCAAATTGAAGGCCGGCAAGAACCTAATCGACATCGAAACCGTCATCCCTGAGCTAACCGACACCTACGACGACTGCGAGGTTACCAGCGTCGTACTAACACTTCGCTAAGAAGTAAAAAACAGGGCTCCGCGCTTGCGCGGAGCCCCTTCTTGTGAAGTGGCCTACTTCTCGAACTTGCCGGCGAGAATAGCCAGGAAGTCGCGGGCGTTGCCAACAACGCCGATTGCTTGGCCGGTGCCGCGATCCTTGAGTTTGGTGACGGCAAACTCGTCCATATCGACCGTAATGAACGGCAAGCTGAAGATCCTGTCGTCCCTGACGTAGTAGGTCGGGAAGATGTTGCCAGTGGCGATGCCGTGCAGAACGGTTGCGAGGATGACAACAAGCGTCGTCCTTTGCGCCGCCGTCCTGATTGCTTCCTGCGATTCCAGAACAGAGGTGATCGTTTCTGGCAACGGTCCGTCGTCGCGGATCGAGCCGGCGATGATTGTCGGGATCGTACGGGTGATGCAGGCGTGCATGATGCCGCCCGTCAGCCGCCCCGAATCAACCAAAGCACTGACACTCCCGGCTTTGTGCACCTCGTTGATCGCCCGCATATGGCTGGAGTGATCGCCCTCCGCTTCGCCAGCGCCCAGCGCCGTGCCGTAGAGCGCGGATTCGATGTCGTGCACCGCCGTGGCATTGCCGATTGAAAGGATATCCACTAGCCCTCGATCGATAATGGTGCAAAAGTCGCGGTGCGCTCCGGCATGAACAACAGCCGGGCCGACGACCCACATCGCCTTGCCGCCGTAGAGCTTGTTCTCCATCAATAGCTCGGCCAGTATGCTGTAGTCCACCGGCCTCTCTCGAGAGACGCCAGCAGTCATGAACGGCATCGCCGCGGTTTCCGAAGCACTCCGCTCGGCATCAAAGAGCTCATTGCCAAACACCTTAATGCCTTGCGAGCCGTCCTCAACTTGATGCATCGCCACGAGTTCACCCCCGCGAACGAAGCGACGCTCCTTTATAACGACTTGCCCTCTGTCCAGAATCGCCACAGCGTCCATCCGAGGGGCTTCAGGAAGTACCCAATGGTAATTCCCAAGCTTGAAGAAAGTGGGCGCGTTGACCGTCGAAAAGAATCCTTCGGGCAAAACGCCGGGGGCCGGAGCAGCCTCGAACGTTGCCGGAGGAAATTGACTCCAGGGTGAGCCCACAAATGATGGGATCGGAACACTTTTGATATGAACCATTTCTAACCTCACACCGATAAGAAGATCATCTTGGGGCTACCAAGTTGTGGATGTATTGTAAATCAATTAGCGTAAAAAAACAGGGCTCCGCACGATCGCGCGGAGCCCCTATTGGTTTTGATGGTTTTTCGGTTCTGGCTACATTTTCTCGGGAGTTTCAATGCCGAGAAGCTGTAAGCCTTCCTCAAGCACCGTCCCGACGGCCTGCACCAGGTGCAGCCGCGTGTTCTGCAGCTCTGGCGACGTCTCCGGATCGATGATCCGAGTGCCGTCGTAGTAGCTTCCAAAGGCCGAGGCGAGTTCGTACAGATACTGCGCCATGTGATGCGGCTCGTAGCGGTCGCAGACCCTGGCAATCACCTGCGGGAAACGAGCGACCAGCTCAATGAGCGGCCACTCCTTATCACCCAGCGTCGAAACGTCGGGCTTCCCCGTAGCTGGAGCCTTGCTCAACACCGACTTGGCCCGCACCGCCATATACTGCAGGTACGGTCCGGAATAGCCATTCAAGCTAAGCATCGCGTCCCAATCGAAGCGGACATCGCGTTGTCTAGCTTGTCCGAGGTCGTTGAACTTGATCGCGCCGATACCAATGATCCGTGCGATTTCATCCTTCGATCCCTCGTCAATATGCAAATGCCGCTCAGGATCGTCGAGAACCTCGCGAGCTTTCGCAACAGCCTGGCTGAGCAAATCCTCTAGAAGCACCACGCGTCCTTGGCGAGTTGACATCTTCTCCCACTTTTCACTTGCCGGGTTCATCATGAGGACCATGCCGAACTCGGTATGAACGAGATCAGCCTTCAGACCTGCCAGCTTCAGCCCAACGAACAGCTTATCGAAGTACGAGCTCTGTTCGCTGCCGACTACGTAGATGATTTTGGCTGGCTGCCAACGCTTCTCGCGATACAGCGCACAGGCCAAATCGCGCGTTTCGTAGACTGTCCCGCTGTTGGTCTTGAGAACCATCAGCGGTGTCTCGAAAGCGTTATCGTGCCGATCCCTGACGTCCATGTCGGGAAGTGGCACAACGATGGAGCCATCAGGTTCGGTTTTGAGAATACCGCTGTCCTTGAGCCATTCGATGGTCTCAGGGATCAAGGTTCTGTACGCCGACTCACCCAGCTGTTCGTCAAACTTCACACCGAGTTGGTGGTAAATCTTCTCGAACATCTTGAGAGACAGCTCTATAAACCATTTCCACAGCGCAATCTCTTCCGGCGAGTCCTGCTCGAGAGCCAGCGCAGCATCTCGCGCTTCGATCATCAGAGGGCTGGTGACATCAAGCTGCTCTTCAGTAGCCTCCAACTCAGCTGGAACTTCACCCTGAGCCGGAAGACCCTTATGCCGATTCTTCTTGTTGTCTTTGGAGCCAACCTCCGACTGAAACCGGACATAGAGTTTCGTAAGCTCGCTGACCGGATCGGAACTCTTCTCGATTGCCGCTCGATCACCCCAATGGCGAAGAGCGACGATCATTTTGCCAAAGGTTGTCCCCCAGTCGCCCAGATGGTTGTCACCGATGACGGTGCAACCCTGGGCCCGGAAGTGTCGCACCAGCGCGTCGCCGATGACGGTTGAGCGCAAATGCCCGACAGAGAACGGCTTGGCAATATTTGGTGCAGAGAGATCGACGACGACCGTCTTCCCTTTGCCCGTATCGCTGTAGCCGTACGTGGCGTCGTCTGCCACTTCGCCGAAAACGAAGTTGGCGAAGACCGGCCAATTGTACTTGAAATTCAGATACGGTCCGGCTGCTTCAGCCTTAGCGATCGTGTCAGGCAGTTTGCCTTGAAGCTTGCTCGCCAAGTCAGTCGCGATCTCGCCCGGGCTCTTCTTCAAAGTTCCGGCCAATGCGAAACACGGAAAGCAAAGATCGGCGTCGACGCCCGCTTTGGGCGCCAGGATCGTCACTTGAGCCGTTTCCAACCCTGTCTCTTGCGCCACAACCGACGCAAGCTCCGAAATGGTTCTGTCGATTGTGTGCATCTTCATAATTCTATTCTCCTCTACTGCCGCCGTTGTGTTAAGGTGCGGCAATTCATGCGGTTATTTAACCAGAAAATTCGCCAATATTCAATGGTTATGGACAAATATAAAAATCAGGGGCGCTATTCGCGCCCCCTTTGGGAGTCCTCTCACCTGACACCTCTGCCACTTCCGCTAGTCCCGCCACCACGACATTGCCATACAGTGCCAACCACCACGAGCCTTGGGAAGCTCGTTTGACGGCATCAAGATGACCATCTTCCCATCGAGATCCTCTGGCGATTTGACGTCCGCTGCGTTGACGACCCTAAAACCGGCTTTCTCCAGCTCACGGATAGTTGCCTCGCAACGGTCGTAAATGGTGATCACACCTGGGGCTAGAGCAAGAGTGTTGCACCCGTCCCACCACTGCTCGCGGTTCTGGCGTGTCGGGTGTTCGCCCCCACAGATGACAGGCTCAAGTTCCAACCCGACACTTTTGAGTCCATCGAGCAAAGTAGGTACTCGGTCCCACATCAGCGCTTCGTTATGAGTGTTACAGCGCAGAACAGAGGTTTCCACTCCCGCTGAACGACCAAGCATCACCGGAGCGTGAACCAGGCAGAGTCCGTGATCGATCATGGTAAACGTTGTGTCGAGGTGCATCTTGTCGCGACCGTCCACCTCGAACGAGACCCGAAAGACAGCCTTGAACCCCATCTCGTGGAACAGGATTTCGCTCAACTTCTCGGCGGCGCGCGAATGTGTTCGGTGTACCCCACCGATAACGGCGACTTCTCTGCTTAAGATCATGACGTCGCCGCCTTCGATCGACCAGTCGTCTCCAAGCATTGAAGTGAGATTGGGCTGTCTAAACTGGTCATGGAAGGTGTAGATCGCTCTGTAAATCAATGCCTCCCGCTTTCGCACGTTGTGCTTGGGGTTGGCAATGAAAACGCGATTACCGATGACAAAGTGGCTATCGCGAGTGAAGGTGAGGTTACAAAGCGGCACGATCTGCGGCACGTCCTCGTCGGGAAGGCAGCCCGTAATGAGCACCTCCGCCAAAGTCTCGGCGCTCACTTTCTTAAGCCGTTTACAGTAGGTAAGGCCGCTCCCCTCGAGGATCATCTTGGCTGCTTTTGTGCGATTTCTGCCGCTTAGCACGCTGATGAGCAGTTGATGGACATCGTGGACATTGATTCCACAATGCCGCATCAGGTCCGTGAACACATCGTGTTCGCCTCCCGCTCGTTGTTCGTCGACAAGGTCGTCGAACAGGTATTCCTTGAAGTTCTCGGACGTGACGTGAAACATCGCCTTATCTGGACGAGACACAATCACGTCCGTCATACGACTTACGTCGCTATACACATTCGGTTTCATCATAGCTAAAACCTCCGAAAGGTGGATTTGTGTGTTATGTGAAAGAACACAGCCACACGGGCAATAATTTAGCACTCGTAGCTAATAACTGCAAGGGGGTACCTTGCGATTTTGCCAATTTGCAATTAAACTGTTCTCTATGAGCACGGTAGTTTCCCGTCGTCGAGAAAGGATTTCCTTGGTGGGTTGATTCCCCCTTACTTTCTCGTAAGCGGAAACGGACCCATCAGGGTCTTTTTTAGTTCCTTACTTTTTCGGATCGATGGAGGTCACGGATGAACGACGAACATTATATTCGAATGGCAAATCATGACGACCTGGCTCGCGTGAAGCGCGTGGACGATCTGGCGTTTGCCGAGCACCAGGGCATTACCAGGCGCGAACTTGAGCAGCTGCTCGAACACGGAGCGATCTTCATGCTCTTTTCTCGAGACAACACGCTAATCGGCGAGAGCCAAGTGCTCTTAGCGACGATTCCCGAGATCCCTCACGAGCTTGCAGCGGATGAGGCTTACTACTACGGCACCGGCATCCACCCAACTCACCAAGGCAACGGCTACGGCGGGTTGTTGGCGGATAAGCAGGATGAGTTCGCTGTCAGTCAGGGCAAGAAGGTGGCGAAGCTCACCCTTCGGGTAGAGAACTACGCCTCGATGAAGCTACGGTTCGACAAGGGGTTCTTGATCGTCGAGTACCAAAGCGACTTCTACGGCCCGGTTGAAGAAGACGGCGCCAGGGTGCTGATGACCAAGCAGCTCCTGGAGGAACCGATCATCCACTGGGATAACATCACCGAAGTGCCGGTGAACTTCTCCAACGCCAAAGGCGCGGTCGACCTTACGGCCCACGCTCAGGTTCAGAGATTGCTCTCTGACGGCCACAAAGGGTTTTCGATCACCCGGGCCGGTATCCTATTCGGACGAGAGTCCACGGGCCGCTGACAACAGCGGCCCAAATCTGTTAATATTACAACGACAAATGATTAAACAAATTTCAATTTCCGAATTTCACTTACGACTAACCAAGCCGTTCACTTACGCAACGCTCACCATGCACGAGCTGCCGTACGCTATGGTTCAAATTACTGATGAATCCGGCAATATCGGCTACGGTGAAGCGGCGGCCTCGTGGGACGTCAACGGCGAAACGCCGGCCGGCGCCGTGGCTTTGAACGACATAATCAGTCGGCTGCTAACTGGTCAGAAGCTTGCAACCGTCGACGACGTGCGCAACTGCCTCGACGCTATTAGTCGCGAGGTAGCATTCAACTTTGCCCTCAAATCCGGCATTGAGGCCGCATTACTTGATCTTCTCGGCAAAGTAACAGGCAAAAACGTCCTCGAGCTGCTCGGCGGCAAGCCAAAGGAGATCTACTCGCAACGCATAATCTCTATGGCCGATTACGCCGCGGCTTTGCAAGGCGAACTCGATCCAAAACTGAAAGGCGCAATTTTTGTAAAAGTGAAAAGCAACTCCAATGTCGACGCGCTCATTCCTGTCTTAGAGTACATTCGCCAGAAGTTCCCCAACTTAAAAATAACCTTGGACGCCAATCAGGGCTGGGGCGATTACGAGTCTGCTATGGCAAAACTACACCTGGTTGAGCCGTACAAGATTGAGTGGATTGAGCAACCGTGCTTGGCGGACGATTTGGCAAGCCTGAAAAAGCTAACTAAAGAATCGCCCATTTCAATAATGCTGGATGAGTCGATCTGCGACTACCGCGATGTCGTGCTGAATATGGAAGCTGGCGTCGGCAATATGATAAATATCAAATTGGCTAAATGCGGCGGAATTTTGGAAGCGGTAAAAATTGCCGCATGGTGCGACGAGCACAAGGTCAAATATATGATTGGCGACATGATCCACAGCCAGCTTGGCGCTGTGACCAATATTTACGCTGGTGCACTATCTAGCCCAATGATTCACGATCAGAACGACCCGGAGCGCGTGGCCGACGACCCAACGAGCGGCGTTAGCTATAACAAAGAAACCAACTCGTTTCTGCCGCCAACAGGCCCGGGCCTCGGCATTGAAGTAAAAAAATAACGCCAAGCAGCTAGGAGCCACTTGGCGCGTTTGGGGAGCGGGAATCGATCTACTCGCCGTAGGCGAATTTGATCGTCTCTTCGGCCAGGATCGCCAGCGAATCATAGACTGGGACGCTGAAACGAGCACAGTCGAGCAAGAACGGGATCTCGGTGCAACCGATGATCAGGGCCTCGGCGCCGCACGACCTGATGAGAGTGTTGGCGAACTCTTCGGCAAGATGCTTGTCGTCGACATCCTGTGTGCCGGCCATGACCTTGGCCACCAGCCCGTTCAGCACTTGCTGTCTAACGACTCCCAGCTTGCTCACTTTGAGGCCCTTGGCATCAAGCGCCTTGTCGTAGAGTCCGAGACGATTGGTCGTTTCGGAGCTCAAAACCCCGACGGTCTGGTAATTGCTGTGCGTCACCCGAGCAGCCGTCAGCTCAAGGATGTTGAGAATCGGCACTTCGACCGCTGCGCTCATTTCTCGGTAGAAATGATGAACCGTGTTGCACGGGATTACGATGAAGTCGGCCCCGACTCGTTCCAGATCGCGAACGCCGTGGATGAGCTGGTCGAGAACCTTGGCTTCATCACTGATGCCGGTCTCGTCGAAGCCCTCCATCCCCATGCTGAAATGCCAAATGCGTGGGAAGTCGGTGTCCTGGACAGCACCGTACTTTTCCTGTGCGATTTCGATCAGCGTTTTTTGGAAGTCAGCGCTAACCGCCGGCCCCATCCCGCCGAGAATTCCGATCGTTTTCGGTTTGTTCAAAAGGTCACCTACCTTGAAGCTTGTCGCTTCACTTTGGATTGCTAGATTGTACCCTCAACACAAGAGTAAATCAAGAGTTGATGCGACTCACGAGCATAAACGACTCCTGGCCGATCTTTTGATTCGGTCGCGGGAAGATGATGTACTCGTTCTCTTTGGCGGTGTATTTATTCTCGCCGTCGGTCGCAAAGACTGCCCCCGATTTAAGTTCGTCAAAGTTTTGGTACTCGCGGTCAAAGGCGAACGTCTCACTCTGGCGGATGGCAATCTCGCCTGTCTTGAACAACTTCTGCTCCCGGGAATCAAATCCAGGAGCGCTCTCAACCAAACCGTAAAACTTCAAAAATTGGTAGATAGACTTCTCGGCCAGTGCAGCGTATTTCTCCGGGTGAAAATTCGAACCGCACTCTAGACACAACCCCGGTTTCTTTTGTTCAGTCATGTAGCAATCGGTCGCGCCGTCGCCGGCCTTATTGATACCAGTAATGATATAGCCAAAATCAAGCTTGCTGGCCAACTCCAGTCCTTCGCCGTCAGTAATAATGAACGGACTGTCTTCCTCGCCGTTGTAGCCGTGCAGGTCCAGCAGCGCGTCACACTCATCAAGAACCTTCATCAATTCTCGTGCTCGTTCGTCTTCGGTCGTTTGGCCGTCGTTGCTGGTGAAAAATAATCGGTTGAGGTTTTTCTCGATGAAACGGACATTTAGTTTGACCGCTTCGGGGTTGGCAATAACAAAATAGGCAGTGCCGGCATCGAGCTGGAAGGTTTTCAGCACTTTTTCCAGAGCCATCACCCCAGCTTTTTCGTTGCCGTGAATGCCAGCAAAAACCGCCACGGTTTTCCCGGGCTTGGCACTAATAACTTTTGTAATCAATTCTCCTGTCATTTAAGTGTAATTCTAGCCGATTGCAGGAAGCCCGTCATCAGTTCAGCACCAGTTCGGGTAAAAGCTTAGCCCGTCCGGAAAATCCGAAACGGGCATTTTGGAGCGCTACGGCGGCTAGGCCGTAATCCAGCGCTTGAAGATCTCGACGTAAGCCTCGAGTGACTTGAGCGAGGTGTACTCGTCCACCTTGTGAAGCTGGTCGAGCACGCCGGGCCCGGCGATGATGGTTGGCCCGAGGTGGCAGAAGTTGGATGCTTCCGACCAGCCTGGGGTGTCCATCAGAGCAAAATCCGGCACGACCTCGCGCGCCAGTGCAAGTGATCGCAGCACGAACGGGTCAGAGCTTGGCGTCTGATAGCCTTCGCCCTTGAAATCAAGGTAAGGCTTGGCATCCGGCACAGCAGCTTTCACGGTTGCTCCCATTGCCTTGATCACTTCGTCCAAGTCCTCGTCCAAACGCGCTCGCCGGTCGATAGTGATAACCACTTCTTCAGCGATGGTATTGATGGAGGTGCCGCCCTGGATTTTTGTCACAGCCACAGTCGGCTGGTCAAAGATGTCGCCGCCAACGTCCGGCAGTGATAGTTCGTACGCGTGCAACGCATTGAGTACACGTCGTGCCTGCTCGATTGCGTTGTCGGTACGGTTGAGCTCCTTGGTCGCCTGGCTGGCGTGCTGCGCCGAGCCAGAGACAGTAGCCAAAAGTGTGATCGAGGCCTTCTGGCGACAGCGTAAGCCGTAGGCGGTAGGCTCGATGATAACAACTTCTGCCTCTTTGAGTGGCAACAGCTTTTTCAGCTCACAGCCTCCACGAACATCGGTTTCCTCGTCGCCATCCATCACCACCCAAATGTCGCGGTTCAGATCATTTCGATCGACCTGATCGAGGGCGCAGATCAGGGCAGCTGTTCCACCTTTCATATCGGTGGAGCCAAGGCCGTGAAGTTTGTCGTCTTTTTTGGTAACAGCAAACGGTGGAAAATCCCACGAATATCCCGAAGCCTTGGTCGGATCGAGCTGTGGGTTGACTGTGTCGGAGTGGATAACGAAAACCAGTGGCACCTTGGTCGGGTTTGGCGCTGGAATCTTCCACGCGGCGGCGCTTAGTCGAGCTTCGCGTGACTCATAGTTAACCACAAGCTCCGGCTCTAGGTCGCCGAGCAGCACCGACAAAGCGTGGACGTAGGGGTGGTTAGCAACTCCCTCATTGGTAGGAATGCCAACAAGGGTCGACAAAACACGCATCAACGATTTCACTTAACACCTCTTTTAGTCCGCATAGTTTCTTAAGGTACGGACGTGATGTGCATTATCAGCAAAACCACGTCTGAAGTCAAGCCGAGATGTCTTGAGGCACTTGACTCAACAACCGGGATTGGATATTATTGCGCCAACGATTCCAAGCGTTTCTTGGACGCAGTCTTAGTACAAGGATGGTGACAAAGTGAAACAATCAACCCATACGGTGATCATGATCGGGGCGGAGTATTTTGAGCCGAACCCGAAAACAGCGATCGACAACCGGTTCGCCCACCTGAACCTCGAGAACTTGAGCAAGGCCCAGATCAGATCAAGAGCGATGGCAGAGTCGAAGGCGTTGGACAGCGTTTTGATGGACGCCGGCGTCAACGTTATCCGCTTCCCCGGCACCCCCGGCTGCCCCGACGGCGTCTTTCCAAACAACTGGCTCTCGACTGACGAGGAGGACCATATGATCCTCTACCCGATGATGGCGACAAATCGGCGGATCGAGCGAGTCGCCTGGCCGGCGATTCGCGAGCGACTGCGACGCGCGGGATTTCAAGTCGACCCCGACAAGATCGTCGACCTGAGCTACCTTGAACGCAACGGCCACTTCCTGGAAGGAACCGGCAGTTTGGTGCTTGACCACATCAACAACATCGCCTACGCCGCGCTCTCCGAGCGCACGACGATCGAAGCGATCAAAGAGTTCGCCACGACCTTCAGCTACTACCCTAAGGTTTTCGGCACGGCTGACGCCGACGGACAACCGGTGTACCACACCAACGTCATTCTGGCACTGGGGACGGATTTTGCACTCTTCTGCCCGGACGCAGTTCCGGACGAAGGTGAGCGAGATGAGATCTTCGAGCGGTTGATGCAACACCAGCAGGGCTCTGGTCGCCAAGAAGTGATCGAGATCACCTGGGATCAGGTGAAGAGCTTCTGCGGCAACGTCCTCGAGCTTTCGACTGAAGGTGGCGACCGCATCGTGGTGATGTCGGAAACCGCCAAGCGGGCTTTCCGCCCAGACCAGCTCGACAAGCTCGAGAAGTGGGGCGGCCGGATCGTCTCGGCCGATATCCCAACCATCGAGACAATCGGCGGCGGTGGGGTCCGCTGCATGCTCTGCGAGGTCTTCCTGCCTTGGGTTAACGGCGATCACTTCGTCGGCTAGCCGCCAACGGGCAACCAAAAGGGCGCGGGTCAGTAAAACGACCGGCGCCTACTTCTTTACGCTACAAACCGAACGCTTAGCTGTTCACCGTCAATCGCCTTGAGTTCGGCCGAGTCGGCAACTTTTTCTAGCGAACGTAGTGAAATATATTGCTTTATCTCCTCCACTCGTCCAGTAAAGAGCTCCTCGATCTCATCGTCACGAGTGAAATATTTTAAGGCGGCTTTCTGGCCAACTATTAGACCGGCCTGTTTGCGAGCACTTTGCAGCTGTCGCAGAATCTCCCGGAAATGGCCCTCAGCTTTGAGCTCGGGCGTCAGAGCTGTGTCGAGCTCAATCTTTCCGTTACCGACCGCCACAGACTTATCGCCAACAGAGTCAAAGACAACTTCCTCAACGTTCGCTTCCTGTTGCAGGATTTCCACGAGTTCGTCGTCCGCCGCGATTGTCTCTAGGCTGGAAATCGTCAGGCGCGACAGCGGTTGGCGCAACGGGATTTTAGCGTCCGAGCGTATCATATGAACGGTCGAGGCGATCTCGCGTACAGCAATCATTCCGTCAAGAATATTGCCTTCGTCGGCGATGTCGGCTTCAACAATGGGATAGCTTTCCAAATGAACTGACTCTTTCTCACCGCCAAGTGCTTGATAAATCGTCTCGGCACTAAACGGTAGTGTTGGGGCAACAGTTTTGGCAAACTCAAATAGCACGTAGCGCAGGGTTGAAAGGGCATTTTTGTCTCCCGCCACGAACCGTTCGCGTGAACGTCGAATGTACCAGGTGGAGAGATCTTCAATAAACGGTCGGATAGTTTGGGTTGAGGCCGCAAGATCGAACCTGTCTAACGCCAATGAGTAATCGCGCTTCAGCTCGGCCAGACGCAGAAGTATCCAGCGATCGAGAAGGACGCCGTGAGTAATACCGCCCCCGGGTACGAGTCCTCGCTCTCCAGCGTGAGCTCGGCTCTCGCGCTCCTCCTCGCTCGCCTCGACAACCTCGGCACCGTGCCCGCTCGTCGTCCGCGACGCCCCGAAAACGGTATTACTCACAGCTGGGGAAAATTTGTGCGCCGAGGCGTAAGTAAGGTAGTACTGCAAACTATTGTGAAGCACCCCGAGCAGTCGCGAGTAGTCCCGAATGTCATCCTCGCTAATTGCCGGATCTTCACCGCTCATTATTTTCGAGCCCATAAAGTACAGCCGCAGACTTTCGGCACCGTATTTTTCGATCGTCTGACGGGGATCCGGATAGTTGCCGTAAGATTTGCTCATTTTGCGGCCGTCGTTGCCCATGAGCACTCCAGTGACAACCACATTCTTAAACGCATTCTCGCCCTTTAGGGCATTGGCCAGAACGTGTAGATAGTAGAACCAGCCGCGCAGCTGACCGGTGTACTCGATGATGAAGTCCGTTGGAAAGTGCCTTTCAAACACTTCTTTACTCGCGAACGGGTAATGATCTTGGGCGTACGGCATCGAGCCCGATTCGAACCAAACGTCCAGGACCTCTTTGACGCGATGGGCCTTCTTGCCACCGGGCAGAGTTAGCACAACTTCGTCGATGGCTGGACGATGTAAGTCGGTAATTTTTTGACCCGACATTTTTTCCAGCTCGGCGATAGACCCAGGCACAAAAATCTCACCGTCTTCGGTTTCCCAAACCGGTATCGGTGAACCCCAGTAGCGCGTTCGCGACAGCGACCAGTCGGGGGCGTTGGCAATGTTGTAAGCAAAGCGCTTGTCGCCAAAATGCTTCGGCGTCCAATTGATATTCTTATTTTGTTTCAGAAGCTGCTCGCGAATCGGATCAAGCTTCATGTACCAAGACACTTGGGCTTTATAAATTAGCGGCGTGGCGCAGCGCCAGCAGTGCGGGTAGCTGTGAACTGCCGTTGCCTCTTTGAACATCAGGCCACGAGTCGTTAGATCGGCGCTTATGGAAGGGTTGGCTTTTTTGTAATACTGCCCCGCCCACGGCTTAACCGCGTCGATGAAATGCCCCTCGTCGTTGATTGTTTCGTGCACCGATAGCCCGATTTTCTCGCCCAGTTTTGAATCGTCCTCACCAAAGCCGGGCGCGACGTGAACTATTCCCGTGCCCTCCGTCATGGTCACAAAATCGGCGTCGTAGATTTTATAGTCCAGCTCCTCATTAACCGGCAGAAAACTGTAGAGCGGTTCGTATTGCTCACCGATTAGCTTCCTACCCTTGAAAGTTTCGAGTATCTCAAAATCGCAATCCGAGTACCGTGGCAAGGCCTCGTGGGCGAGGATATATTGCTTCTTGCCATCGGTAACCTTCACGTATTCGGCATCCTTATCAACTGCCAGAGCAAGGTTGGCCGGCAGAGTCCAAGGCGTGGTCGTCCAGGCCAACAAATAGATCTCATCACCCAACATACGAAACGCCACCGTGACCGCCGGGTCCTCGACGTCGCGGTACGAATCTTCATCCATCGTCACCTCAAATTTCGAAAGCGGCGTTGCGCAACGCGGGCAGTAGAGCGACGTGCGTCTACCCCGATAAATCAGGTCTTTTTCATATAATTGTTTGAAAACCCACATCACCGACTCCATATATTCCAAACTGTCGGTGCGGTAGGCGTTTTCCATATCTACCCAACGGCCGATGTGGTCGACGTACCACTTCCAGGCCTCTGAGCTAGTCTGGACGTACTTGCGACACTCGGCGATAAACTTATCGATTCCTAATTTTTCGATATCGGTTTTTACTTTTAGCCCAAGCTGTTTTTCTACTTGATTTTCGGCCGGCAGGCCGTGCGTGTCCCAACCCCAAATTCGCCGCACGTATTTGCCTTTCATAGTTTGATAGCGTGGGATAACGTCTTTGGCGATTGTGGGCAGTAACGTGCCGTAGTGCGGTGTGCCGGTAATAAACGGTGGCCCGTCGTAAAACGAGAAGACATCGCCCTTGGCAGTTTGCTCAAGAGATTTGGTAAAAATTTGGCGATCCTGCCAGAGCTTCAAAACTTGCTCTTCGCGCTCGAAGGCAGATTCGCGCTTAGGTTCGTTCATCTTCAATATCAGCTCTTTTAATTGCTCTCTGCGCTCCGCTTATGAGATCCTTCACTTCTACTGTTCCCATACCCCAACTGTCTTCTAGCGGCAGAATTACCTTCTTATAGCCTCGCCTGGAAGCGTACTTAAGTTGCGTGCCGATATCGGTTGGCGCGGCATACAGCTCCACGGATGTTCCTGACTGGCGCAGTTTTTTCACCCACAGCCGCAGATCGTCTTCAAGTGTTGAGTCGATGTTGGCCACAAAGATCGCTGAGGGCTCATCCTCTTTTAGCGCTTCTAACAGACGATCCACGCCAAATGATATGCCGACCGCCGGTAATTTTTGGCCTACCAAATCTTCCACTAGGCCGTCGTAACGACCGCCACCAACCACCGAGGAAGACTCACCGTCGATTAATTTGCCTTCAAATATTAGGCCCGTGTAGTAATCCAAGCCCCGAACCATCGCCGGAGAAAATTTGGCCATCAGGCCGATCCTTTTGGCCTGTGCCAGAAGCTTTTCGACAGGTCCAACTGCCTCTTTGCCGACCAACTTTTCCCAAGTTTCCAGCTCTTCGTTCTGGCCGCTTAAAAATAGGTGCGTCACGTTTCGCTTCTGGACGTCAGTTAGCTCCAAACTTGAGAGTTCTTTTTGCAGCTGGATCTCGCTGACTTTGTCTTTCTTGTCGAGCAGGCGCAAGAGTTTTCCCCTGCTAGATTCGGCTATCTTTAGCTCGTCTAGACCCCTTATTAAAAGCTGTCGGTCGTTAATCTCAAAAGTAATCTTCAACCCAAGCTCATCTGAAGTTGCGGCCACCACTTCTAGAATTTCTGTTTCCGAGCCGAGTGAGCCGCCGTCGCCGACGACATCGATATCTGCTTGGGTAAACTGGCGGTAACGGCCTTTCTGCGGTTTTTCGGCGCGAAACACGGGGCCGATCTCGTAACGCTTGAACGGGAGCGGTAGCTCGCGATAATTGGCGGCCACAAAACGGCTTAAGGGCACTGTCAGATCGTAGCGCAAGCCAACTTTTCTTTTGCCGCTATCTTCAAACAAATAAAGAAGTTTTTGCGCCTCGTCACCCATTTTGCCAAGCAGGATATCCTGTTTTTCTATTATCGGCGTCTCCAACGGCCGATAGCCGAAGCGCTGAAATGTTTTGGCAAGCACGCCCAAAAGTCGCGCTTTGCGCGGATCTAATAGATCGCGAAACCCAGAAAGTGGCTGCAAAGTTTCTTTTTCCATTTCGCCTCCATCTTACCTGATGAAGAGGGGGTAGCCAAACTAGAAGTGATTAATGAAGGTAGCGGGCAACTCGCGGTCATCTTCTTGGGAAGAAATCATCACTGACGAGTCCGGCGCGATCAGGCGAATCGCCCAGTGTTTTAGCTTGGTATCGGCCATCGCGATCACCTGGGCTTTTCGCAGCTCTTCTTCGGCAAACTTGGGGCTTAGCTCGTTTAAGCGTGGGCCTGACGCCGAAACAACAACCGGGACGCCAAAGACTTCTTTGTAAATATTTTCCGCCCAGACCACTGGCGCGCCGGTGAGGAAGCGCGGCGCTGTCTTTAGCCCTTTAATTTTGGCAACAAAGTTTTTATCGAGTTCCGGCTCGAGCACTAGCTCGCCAACTAACCGATGAGAGATATTTGGTAGATCGTTTTCGCGCGGTAGTTTTGCAAGCGAGCTGACTCCCAGAACAAAAGTTAGATATCCGCTCTTTTCAGCGGTGTTGGCGGTTTTGGCTATCTTTCGTATCCCTTCAACCTGCTCCCCTACGGCACTTTCCAGCCCTAATACAGCCGAGGTCAACCTACTGCCAAGCCGGAAAACAACCTGACAGCCGAGCAAGCCGATCGGTCGAAAGTAAATGAGTTCTGTTTTGACTCGACCTCGCCCTTCGCGCAGATGTAGAAACGTTTTCAACCACTCTTGGCCGATATCCAGCGTCGAGATGGTCTCCAAATAGCGCTCTACCTCGCTTTTCCTACCCTCAAAACGAGCGAGATTCCAGTTTTTGACTAGCGTCCCAAGCGGCTCTAAAAAAGTCTCGCGTTTCGGTTTAACGCTGGTCATGGCGAGTGTCAGGATCGTTAAGACGATTAGCAGTATCACCGGTATGAGCCAAAAAACAATCGAGTCCATTAGCTACAGTATAGCGAATCGCGGTCTCAACCGGATTTCGACCTCCGAAAACTTCAAGCGGTCTTGTGTTATTGATTCTTGGTTACCAAAACTATACAATTCGTCTTAGCATTGAACATTACGCACCTTGACATAGGGGCGCATGGAGCGATAGAAATGACAAAATCACGTAGGGTGATTCTCAGTTACCCACCTGCCTCGTCGGTATGGCACCTACCAGCGGGCATTGCTCAGCTGGCAGCTGTCTTGCAAGAGCAGGGGCATGAGGTTATCCAGCGGTATGGTCACATACTCGGTCTGGAACACCTTCTGCTCTCACACGACCAAGAAAGAGTCTCGAAGGCGCTATCGACCGTTCGCGATCCTAAGAGCGACGTTCAGTCGCTTTATCAGGCTCGCATGACTTTCGAAGACGTCTCGCTCGCTATCCCGAACAACGATAAGAAGTTCGTGGTCGAGCGAAACAATGTCGTCTTTGTCTCTGGCTACTACGACGGAACTGTCGAGTCCGCACTGGAAGCAGTGAGTAACCGCGAGAATCATCTCTGGTTCGACTACTTCCGCGATGTTGAGCTGCCAGCAGCCGAAGATTTTAGTCCAGAAGTTTACGGCATAAGCATTTCTGACGAGCGTCAGCTGATCCAGGGACTGATCTTGGCCTCGATGGTCAAAGACGCCCTACCGGAGTGCTTGGTAATCATCGGTGGCAACTTCTGGTCACGTGTTGTCACGGACGAGAGTGCGCCCAAGCTAGCGCCGCTACTCAACTTCTGCGATGCGATCGTCTACTCCGAGGGTTTTCAACCGCTTAGCGAGATCGTCGATACGCTCAATGTCGCAAACGCACCAGGTACGATGTGGAGAGACAGGAACGGCAACGTTCAACTCAATCAACTGCCCACGGTTTTCACACTGTTCGAGACGCTTCCGACGCCGATCTATGATGGTGGAGCAACTCAATGGGCATCTGACGCGGTCTATCCGCTGTATACGATGTCCAACTGCATCCACAAGTGTGAGTTCTGCGCGATCAGCTGCGGAAGCGACAGCTTCTTGGGCAAGCCGAGGGTGATGACCCCTGAACGGATTGTCGAGCATATGATCACGCTCGGCGGCCATTGGTTCGACTTCACAGACGAGCTAATGCCCGTTCAGCGGCAGATTCGCATCGGCGCGGAACTGCGGCGGCGATGTTACGAAGCCGTCTGGCAGGCATACTTAACGATCACGGATGATCTCCTTGATCCAAAAGTCTGTCAACAGCTTTACGAGGCTGGCTGCCGATGCGTTCAGCTGGGGCTAGAGACACTGACCCCCACAACCCTCGATCAAGCGAGCAAGCGCTGGAACCACCCCGAAAACTACGGTCGCATCCTGCGGAACCTGAAGGAGGCGGGAATCCAAAACCATGTCTTCTTGATCGCTGGGATTCCGGGAGAGCGCCAGACGGATACGCTCCGCTGGCTACCGTTCCTGGAAGAGTATGGCGATGCGATTACGACTATCAAGTCTGGTCGTTATCGTCTGGCTCGACGGTCTCCGGACGAAACAGTAATGAGGCTCAGCAATGAGTCAGAAATCGAACGATGGCTCCTGAAGCAACCAGAGAAATCGCGCGAGTCTCGTCGTCAGCACGTCGAGTTGTTGCACGAAACGATTCGAATGTTGCCCGATGAGTTACCGCTTCACCTTAACCGAGAGTTCGAGTACGTCGGCACCGATCGTTCGATCCGTAAGGACGTCGAAGCGTTGCGAGATGTACTCGAGCAGGCGTGCAGGGAAAACCCCTACTACCGAGCAACTTCGACAATTCCGTGGTGGATAAATCGAAGACGCTTCACCTGGCAAGAGCTGGGGGAGATGAATGGGTTGTTTCCTCAAGAAGATCCCGCACCTCATCTGGGTCGTGCTCTCAACAGGATAGGTGGCATCGTTCGCCACGAACTTGGAAGGGAGATAACACTCTCCAGTTATCATGACGCTTTGGAGTTCGCAAGAACCCTATAGTCGCTGGTAAGCGACAACCGCGACGTTCCCTCGGGATTTCATCCCGTCGTGTATAGTCGCTGGTAAGCGACAACCGCGACGTTCCCTCGGGATTTCATCCCGTCGTGTATAGCGCCACGTCCCATGGAGGATGGTTTCGACCATCCTCCATTGCTTTATCAAAAGAGAGCCCAACTGGGCTCTCTTTCTAACTTAAGACAGGGACGGATGGGCAAACGTGGTTTGCCCGGGAAATCTTGGTGCCCCAGAAAGGATTCGAACCCCTGGCCTCTCCCTTATCTAGGCAGCGCTCTACCACTGAGCTACCGGGGCACCTTATGGTATAGATCCGTCTCCGAATTAAGCTACTAATGATACTAAGTGACTGTACTAACTAAATCATATAAAGTCAACAGATTTGGCCTCGATATAAAGAACAAGGTGATTGCGGTCTCGACGGGAGTCGAACCCGTGATCTCCTGGATGAGAACCAGGTGTCCTTGGCCACTAGACGACGAGACCCAAATACTTCTGTAATTCTACTATATCTCGGCTCGTGCGTCGATAATTCGACGAAGGAGAATTACGACAAGGCAGCTTACTGCCGCTCGTCGATAATCTCGCGTATTTTGGCAACTAAATCTTTTGGTCGAATTTCAGTTTTAAGAAAGTACCCCTGAACCTTATCGATAGTCTGCTCTCTGTACTCTGGATTGGGCAGTGCGGTCAGGATAACAATCGGCAGATGTTTTGTCTCTGGCAGCGTCCGCAACACCCGCAAAACTCTAATGCCCCCTTGGCGCGGTAGCATCAAGTCAAGAATAATCGCGTCGGGCGCGTTTGTTACAGCGCTAGTAACGGCAACATCACCGTCCTCGGCTTCCAAGACTTCAAAGTTATTATGGCTAAACTCCTCCTTGTAGAGATGGCGCAATTCTTCGTTGTCTTCAACTATCAACACCGTGTGGCTACTCATAGCCCAATTGTACCCCTTCACGCCGTAAAAGTGTTTTGTAGCCTCGCCCACACCAGTAACAGACGCCGAGTTAACTTGCGCACTTCATCCACCCAGAGGATCGAACTGGCTAGGAGGGCAGCTGTGCCCACTGTTTGCCACGTCAACGGCACTAGCCCCAGCGCCTGGCTAAGTGGCTGGAAGTAGATCGCGATGAACTGAAGGACGATCGAGAGCAGGCTTAGCCAAATCAACAGGTGATTTTGGCCAAACTTCAATATGAAAACCGAGCGAGTTTCCGAACGGGCATTGAATAAGTTAAATACTTGGGCAAAAACCATGAATGTTAGTACGGTACTGCGGGCGTACTCGACCCCACTTGGCAGAGACGCCCAATATAGCCAAAGCGAGACGCCAGCCATCGCCAAGGATACCAAGATCATTCTAAATAGCATCCCCGAGTCGATAATTTTGGCTTCGGGTGATCGGGGCCGCTGGTGCATCAAATCGGTCTCCGCCGGCTCAATCGTTAAGGCCATGGAGGTTGCGCCGTCCGTAACTAGGTTGAGCCAAAGAATTTGCACGGCCATAAGCGGCAGCGGCCAGCCGAACATCAAGGCTAGAATAATAATTGCCACTTCGCCAAAGCTGGTTGAGGTAAGATGAAAAATAATCTTGCGCAGATTGTTCCAGATCAGCCTGCCTTCTTTGACAGCAGCGGTTATGGATGCGAAGTTGTTATCCAACAACACCATATCGGCTGCTTCAATCGCCACGTCAGTCCCGTGCAGTCCCATCGCAATACCGATATCGGCCTTCTTCAAAGCCGGAGCGTCGTTAACGCCGTCCCCAGTCATCGCCACAATCTCGCCTCGCCGTTGCAGTTTTTCAACAATAAGCAGTTTCGACGACGGAGTGGCGCGGGCGATAATGCTCACATCGGCCATATCGCAACCGCTAATCTCGTCCGCATGCATTACTTTTCCACCATTAATTAAGCCCAATTGGGCGCCGATGTGTTCGGCCGTTAGTAGATGATCACCAGTAATCATCATAACCTTCAAACCCGCCTCCTGGGCTTCCACGATTGCTTGGGGAACCGTTGAACGAATGGCATCACTTAGCAGAAACAGGCCAACGAACGTTAGATCGTCCACTTTTTCCGGTCGCTGGGACTCGACCGACCGTTTATCGACAAAACCTAGCGCCACCACCCGGTAGCCAGTCTCGGCGTAGGACTCGGCAATATGTTCCAATTTTTCCCGGCTTTGACGGTCAAGTCTTACCTCAGACATCGTCGAGGTTAGCTGTTTAGTAGCTAGCTTTATGATCCGCTCTGGCGAGCCCTTTACGATGTAACGATTTTTGCCGTCCATTTTGTGAACAGACACCGAGTATCGCAACAGCTGGTCGAACGGCACTTCTATTACCTCTGGGTGCTCTTCGTTTTGTTCAAAGGCATAAAGGCCCGCCTTTGCCGCCACCACGGCCAGCGCCGTCTCGGTTGGATCGGATAACTCTCGGGCTCGATCGCTGTGCAGGTCTCGTTTATTTATCGTTGAAGTAGTGGAGAGCGAGGCTAGCTCTAGTAGTAGTCTCAAGGCCGGCGTCTTAGCGACGTCAACCTTCTCCCCTTCACTTACGAACGAGCCGCTAAGAGAGAGCCCTCGACCCGTCACAAGATACTCTTTTGCCCCTGTAATAAGACGCTCTGCGACCATCATCCCTTCGGTAAGTGTTCCAGTTTTATCAACACAAATTATTGTCACGCTTCCCAACGTTTCGGCTGAACTAAGTTTACGTAGCACCGCTCGGGAGCGAAAAACCCGCCGCAGGCTGACCGACAATGTAACCGTTAGTGCAATCGGTAACCCCTCGGGCACCAAAGAAACGAGTAGTGAAATTGAAGTTTTGAGCATTTCGATCAGAGGGATGCCTCGACCCAAACCAACCAAGAGAGCAAGAGCAGAGAGTAGGACCGAAACAATGCCAATGAGACGAGCCCAATAATTCAGCTTGCGGGTAATATCGCTCTGCGTACGACGAACCTGGACAACCTCTCGGGTAATCTTGCCCACCTCACTACCAATTCCTGTAGCCGTTACCACACAGAGCGCCGCCCCGCTTACAACGAGGCTACCCAAAAACGCCATATTGTCACGGTCGGCCAACGGTGTCTTCTCGGCCAGCACAGTATCGCGTTTAAACTCTGGCACCGCCTCGCCCGTTAAGGAAGCTTGGTTTACCCGTAGGTTTCTGCCGCCAATAATTCGAACGTCAGCCGGAACGCGATCGCCCGCCTCAAGCTTAATGATGTCTCCCACTACCAATAGTCGTGCCCCAATCTTCTCCTCAGTTGAGTCGCGAATTATTCTGGCATGAGGGGCTAGGATCTGCCGTAGCTTGGCAATAACGTCTTGAGCCCGATCCTCCTCGAAAAAACCGATCAGGGCATTTATCATCACCACCATCGCAATGATTATGGCGTCAGTGACGTGTTGCTGTGACAGGCTCAATATAAGCGCCACGAGCAGTATTGCCACGAGCGGGCTGGCAAACTGACGTCCCAAAACGGCCGCGGTTGTGTCGCGCTCTTTGATGGCTAGCTCGTTGAATCCGTGTTTGGTCAGCCGCGAGCGAGCTTCACGCGAACTCAAGCCGTGTATTTCGTCCGTCTGGAGCTCTTTAAGAACGGCTGTCTTGGGAACAGCCCAGAAATTTTCCATTACTCAATTTCAGAATACCGGAAGTGCGTGGAGATGAGAAAAGTAACCTGAAAATTGCTGCCGGAGAGGTGGTATCCACTATTAAAGAGGTCGCCAGATTTCCTGACGACCCGTAGAGAAGCCCCCCGTGACGACCCCTAGGTGTCATCGTCGACCGCTAACTCGGCCTGGACTCTAATGCCCTTGGCCATGACTTTCTTCTTTGCCAGTGCCGCTTCCAGCTCTGAGAGCTTGAAGGCCCCCTGTCTCAAGAGCTTCAGGGCTGTCTTGAACCCGAGCAGCTTCAGGCCGATGGCCAGGACGCTTTTGCGCTTAGCGATGAGTTTGCCGATCACCCCGCTCTGGTCTATCAGAACCTGCGGACGGACCAGAAAAACGCTGGCTAGCTTGACCGCCGCCCCGTCCAGAATGATCGAACGGTGGCTGGTGTGGTTGAGGCGTCTACAGTCTTCCATCGAAGCATATCCAACAAAGACGTCCGAGTTGCTGTTCGTGCTTGAGGCTCGTTCGACCTTTTGGAGGAAGTCCTCCACCGCTGTCGCGTTGATGTGGGGCAAGTCGGCCGCGACGATCAGTACCCAGTCTGCTGTCGTACATTGCTTCAGGCCGTTACCCAGGCTCTCTGCCAGGCTTGACCCGCCATGAGTAGCGACTACGTTGCCGCCGCCCAGCGCTCCAAGAGTCCACTTTGTCACGACCACCGTTCGGTTGGCGTTGATCTTGGAAACAGCGATGATCGCGGCATCGCGGTAGCTGTGTCCCGACTTGGTCTTTCGCTCGGTAGCCTTATCGGCCCCGGCAAGGATGATAATGTCCATATGAAACCCTCCCCGTAGAATACCGCGTAACTATATCAGTGTCGGTTCAGAGGATCAAGCATCTGAGCTACCGGACAATCATAGTTATTTGCAGTAACGATATTTACCGCCGCAGGTATAGTTAGAGTTCGGCTATTAAGAAGAGGCCCACCGGGTTCTCCGGCAGGCCTGGGGCAGCGGCTCAGTTGTCACACCTCGATGTCGATCAGAGCTACCAACGTGAACCACGTGAATTGCGGTAGGCTCGATCCTGCTCTCTCACCCTCCGATTTCTCTTACCTCTTTTGCCCTTGGTCTTGGACATTGTGATGCCCATGGCCTTGAGGCGCGCGGACTCACTTAGAGCTCGCACTTGACATTTCTTCATGCCGTTTCTCCTCCCATCAGAGATAAAGCAAACTCTACAATAATCTGTCCGTCGAGTCAAGATAGCAACCGGGGAAGGACGCGAGTAAGAGCCGACGGAATATTTCCGATGGCTGGATTGAAGCGAAACGAATGGAACCGGGTGACATCGTCAAAGTCTAGAGAGACAGGAGATTTCAGGCCTTGACACGTTCAGTAATTAGTGTATTAATAACACTAAGATGTCTACTGCGAACTACCCACACCCGGCTGTAACCGTTGATGTACTGGTTTTTTCACTAATTAACAACGAGCTAAAAATAGCACTCGTCCGAAGAGATATTGAACCTTTTAAGGGGATTTGGGCCATTCCGGGGGGTTTTGTGAAGGAAACCGAAACGCTGGAGACTGCGGCAAAACGTGAATTGAAAGAGGAGGCTGGTATTAAAGAGGTCTTCCTTGAACAGCTCTACACCTTCGGTGACCCTAAGCGCGACCCACGTGAGCGGGTTATTACCGTCGCCTACTATGCACTTACCCCTAGTTACAAGCTCCAACTTCGAGCCGACACTGATGTATCTGAGGCGAAGTGGTTTGGGATAAATAAATTGCCCGAGCTTGCATTCGACCACCGTGTGATCGTAAATTATGCCATTAAACGACTGCGAGCAAAACTTGAATACACAGGTATCGCCCACGCCTTTCTCCCCGATGAGTTTCGCCTTAGCGAGCTGCAGGCTGTCTATGAAGCGGTTCTAAACAAGAAGTTAGATAAGCGGAATTTCCGCAAACATATCGAGACGATGAACATACTTGAGTCGACAAAGCTTTTCGACACTGAAGGCGCCCACCGTCCAGCCCGACTGTACCGAGTAAGACAAAAGACGATGATAACACTATAATTTTTTCGCGTTACTTAGTGTGCTAACTACACTTATGGAATTGGCACAATGGTAACACGAAGCACTTTTACAAGGAGAATTATGGGCTGCCTTAACTCGGACAAGAACTTTACCCACTGGTTTGGAAACATTCACTTTTCAGGGCCGTGCAATCGCAGCTGCTACTTCTGCATCGGACAGCATATGATGGCTCTCGATCCACTTGACAACCTCTCCAGCTGGCCGCTAAGAGGAATCTGGAAGTTTGTTGATGAGTGTCTGAACCACAACATCCACGAAATAAATCTCACCGGTTCGAACACTGACCCGCTGCTCTGCCAGAATATCGGCAAGCTTAACGCGCTACTGCGAACCGCCATCCCCGAACTCGTACTCGGGGTGCGAACCAACGGTGTTGTGGCGCTTAACCATCTCGACGACTGGAAGCTCTTTGACAAAGCAAGTATCTCAATCCCCTCATTTGACGAGGCGATCTATGAGGAAATGATGGGGCAGGGTGTCACTCCTCGCCTCGAGGAAATATTGGCCAATTCCAGCCACATGCAGAGTGTTAAGATCAACATCGTGCTCGGACCAGAGAACCTGGCAGATAATGACTTGGCAAAAACTCTTGATCGGTTGAGCGACCTTGGCATTAAACGGACAAACTTGCGTGAACCGTACGGTCAGCCACATCTGGGCGACCCGCTTGCCAAAAGTGCCGTCGAAGTGAAACGCATCTACGGCATGCCGGTCTACTTGTGGGGACAGATGGAGGTTACCTACTGGGATGTTCATTATGTTGAAGTAGAGAGCGTCAATCTTTACGCCAACGGTCGAGTTTCAGCAGACTATCCGATCACACGCGGGCACGATGCACTATCGGGCAGCGTGCTTGATCAAAGCCACTTCCCCGGAGGCAGAGTCAGTCCGCAGTGGCAGCATTTGAGGCTTGGCTGACAACCTCCTCTCAACCTAAAAACCGCTGTTGCGGTTTTTAGAGATGTTCTTGATTTGTACGCTCGTGCCAACTTGAAATAGGTGGAAACCGCCAGGTGGGTTTAATTTGCTGCCGGGGAAGAACACCGGGAGTGTTAGGCTCGAACTTTCTCCAGGTACTCCTGAACACCGAGCAACCAGCCACCCTTGAAGTAATCTTCGGGCTTAAAGATTTCAACATCAACCCATTTCATCTGATCGTGATGCTTGCCCAAGGAAATCTTACCGCCTTCGTAGGTAGCTTCGTAACCAATCGCAAATATCCTGACCGCCCGTCCCCGTTCTTGCCGCTCAACCCTAAAGAAGACCAGAGGCTCACCGACTACGTAACTGACATCCGAGCCAAGCTCCTCGTCCATTTTACGCTTCACAACATCCGAAAGTGGCTTGTGAAATTCGTCAGGTTTTAGTCGCCCGCCCGGCAGATCCCAAGAACCGAAGATATCGTGAGTGATGAGCAGCTGATCACCCTGTCGCAAAAAAAGCTTCACCGCCACGAAATACGTATCTTTATCTGTACTTGTCATTGCTCCGGGACTTGGAATACCCCTACGGGTAATCCTCGCCCCTCCGCTCTTCGTTTTTTCTCATTGCTCCGGGACTTGGATTCGAACCAAGGTTACTAGGACCAGAACCTAGCGTACTACCACTATACGATCCCGGAATACTTCGATAGTTTATCAAAACTCACCTCTCGAGTCACCATAGATACCGAAAATTCGCCGATTCGCTCCGCGAACCTTCCGGAAGGGAGGCGAATTTTCACAACACCTCTGTGAGAACCGTGCAGGGTATGGCCCTGCTAGAAATTTGTCCTTAGCTTTTCAAAGCTTTGAGCTTCTTGATCGCCGTAGCAATCCGCTTCAAAGACTCGTCTTTATTCAAAATCCCCAGCAACTCAAAACATCCAGGAGACGCGGCTTTGCCAGATAGCGCCGCTCGCACCGCCCAAAGCAGTTCGCCATCGGTCAGCTGGTTACTAGCCGCTGCCCCGCGCAACGACGGCTCCAGTTCATCAAGCGAAAAAGTCTCAATTTGCTTTAATGTTTGCGCGGCGACAACCAGTGCTAGCTGGGCATTTTTGGCAGTAGATTTTTTGGCCACCAGCAACTCAGCGTCATACTTTGGTGCCGTGTAGAAAAGCTCAATTGCTTCTTCGATCTCAGCGTAGGTCTTGAGCCGATCTCGTACCAGGACGACTGTCTCCAGATAAAAATCTGGTTTATCGAGCGTTGCCTGGAGCAATTTTTTATCAGTGATGAAGTTCTGAGCCTCCGACGCTACCTCGCCGATCGAGGCGTTTCGAATGTAGTAGCCGTTCATCCACTTCAATTTTTCGATATCAAAAATGGACGGACTTTTACCGACGCGCTCCAGCTCAAACTCTTCTACCAATTCGGACAACGTATAAATCTCTCGATCGTTTTCGCCTGACCACCCGAGCAGAGCCATGAAATTAACCATCGCCTCCGGCAGATAGCCCCTGGCCCGAAAATCATCGCTCACCGACACCGGGTCACGTCGCTTGCTCATCTTTGTTCGGTCGGGGTTAAAAATGAGTGGCAGATGACCGAACTCTGGCACTGCAATCCGGAGCGCCTCTGCCAACATAATCTGTTTGGCGGCGTTGGCAAGATGCTCCTCGCCGCGTAAGACGTGACTAATTTTCATCAAGGAATCATCAATAACATTCGACAAATTAAATAGTGGCACTCCGTCGCTACGAACGATCACGAAATCACCAAAAAGTTCGGCATCAAATTCCACCTCATCGCGAATCAAGTCGGTAAACTTCACCTTTCTTGGCTCAGTCCTAAAGCGAATCACCGACGCTCTGCCCTCCCGTTCAAACTTATCGATCTCGGAGGCAGTAAGATCTCGGCAGCGACCAGAATACTTTGGCGCCAAACCCTTTTTCTGATCGGCCTCGCGTACTTTCGTCAGCTCTTCGGCGGTGCAGTAACAGCGATAGGCCAGATGTTCCTTTAACAGCTGTTCGACGTACGGTTTGTAGAGATCCAACCTTTCCGATTGAAAGTACGGGCCGAACTGCCCACCAACTTCCGGCTCCTCGACCTTGCTCGGAGTCGCCCTGACCCCATGGAAGGGCGGGCCCTCGTCGAATCCCAGGCCAAGCCAGAGCAGGCCATCGATAATGTCTTTGACGTAAACATCGTCATTACGCTCACGGTCGGTGTCTTCAATGCGCACAATGAACTGCCCGCCATGTTTTTTGGCAAACAGATAGTTGAACAATGCTGTGCGAGCCGTGCCGATGTGAAACTTACCGGTTGGCGAAGGGGCAATTCTAACTCGTATTTCCTCAGCCATTACTTCAAACCTCCGGTTTGAACAATTTTCAATTGCCAGTTTTCAATTTTCAATAATTTACCAGTTAACCAATTTTCAATGTTTCGGAATTGAATCATTGCGACATTTACTGAAAATTGTAAATTCGAAAATTGAGAATTATTATTATCCATTGAACTCAATTACTCCTTTGTGATAGCGCACCACGGGCACGTCGGCAGCCTCGTCGACAGTCACCACATCGATCCGAACATTATTTGTTTTATATTTCATCTGCAGTTCGTGGGCAAGTAAAATTAGTTTTTCCTGTTTGGTACGAGTGATCATCTCGATTGCCGCACCCTTCCAGCCGCTGGTCTTGGTCTTCACCTCAACAATTACTAAAGACTGGCCGTCACGTGCCAGAATATCGATCTCGCCAAAATGGGTCACAAAATTACGCCTGAGGACTTTCAATCCCTTTTTCTTCAACAGGTTCGCCGCTAGCGTCTCCCCCATCTGCCCCAGCGCTTTGCCCAGATAGCTCATCGGTCTTATTGTCGGCTGATTCCTCTGGTTTGGCAACCTCGGAAGATGGGGACTCGGCACTAGGTACTGGGGACTGGGTTTCAGAATCGGTGCTAAGGACTGGTTCGTTTTTTGCTTCATCCAGTTCCAAGTTCCCAGCACCCAGTTCCCCTTCGATACTCGCTTCCTCTTTGGATTCTTCCTTAGCTATCTCCTGCTGTTCCTTAGCGACCTCTTCCCAAACTGAACCAGCCACGCCTTTATCTTTGAGTTTGAAACGACGCGACAGGGCGTACTCGCGAACGAAGTTCAGCTTGGCCCGACGCACCTTGCCAGATTTAATTCGTTCAAGCTTGGCTATATGCGGCGAGTGGAACGGAAAAGTTCGTTCGACGCCAACGCCGTCAATTACCTTGCGTACCGTGAAACTGCCTTGAAGAGTTTTTGGCTTGGTTACGCCGATGACCAGGCCTTCAAAAATCTGGAGGCGCAGCTTGTTGCCTTCTTTAATACGGTAGTGAACCTTAACCGTTTCGCCAACACGCACTTCGGCGACTTTTACTTTCCGTGAGCTAGCTTCAACAGTTTTTAGTATGGCGCCAATATCCATTATTTCGCTTCTTCCTTAACTTTAACGCCAACGAAGGTCTTGCTAACGAACCGACCGTCAAACTTTTTAACTTTTTTACTGGAGAACACAACGTGACCGTCGCAGGTAGCGTAGATGGAGTCATCCCCCGATACGGCCGCTCCGGCGCTGACGTAGTACTTGCTACCGCGCTGACGCAAGATTATGCCGCCACGACGAATTGCTTCTCCGCCATAAACCTTAACTCCCAGCCGTTTCGACTGTGAGTCTCGATTATTTCTTGTTGAACCTTTCGCTTTTGTATGCGCCATTAGTAGAGAAAATTATATCGAAAACTGCTTCGTTGGTCAACCGACAGAAAGTAGTGCCCCGGTCACACGCCGGGGCTTAGAGAGATGTCGAAAGAGGATTGATCAAGTAGTGACGCTTTGTGCCCGGATCAATGCATCGCTCATTGAAACCGGAGCGTCGACCCGTTCCCTGTCGAGTTCGACCCCCAAAGCTGCCGCTTCGGTGAAAACTAGCAGCTGATGCCGGTGGGCGTTCTCGATAGTCGACTTGTAGCATTCGTCTGTATCGATACCGACCAGAATACGCTGGTATGTCGAGTTAATGACTTCGCAGAGCGGGTAGATCTCCTCTGGACATAAGGGCTGTGTCAACCATCGTGCCCAGTTGCCAGGATCGTAATTCGCCTCCGCCAGCTTGAGTACCGACGACAGCATCCCAAACTGGTTTTCCTCTCTCTTGAGCAATAGATCGATAAATCCGCCAACGGTGCTTACATCTTCCACGTCACGCTCCTCGAACTTTATGTTCCTGTGGACACTATCGCACTTAATCGCTATTTTACAATACTCTCGAGTGGCTTGGCTTTTATGCTCCTGTTCTGCTACAACAAATAAGCCGATGGGTTAGCTTCTCCGTCCCTATTCCCTTAGCTTCCGAACTGAAATCCTATGTCCTTGCGAAATACTTTACCCTCGAAAGACACTCTTCCAGCAGCTTTATAGCCCAATTCCAAGGTCTCTCCTAGGTTCGCCCCCGTTGCAGTAACATTCAACACCCTGCCTCCTGCCGTGAGAACTCTGTCACCGTCTAGCTTGGTTCCGGCGTGAAAAATTACCGTTTCGTTACCCGATCTTTCCTCAATTCCCCCTATCTCAAAACCTTGCTTGTACTTTCCCGGATAACCAAGCGATGCTAGTACGATACATGCAGCTGCTCCTGTTTGCCATTCAAGTTTAACGTTTCCCAGCCTCTTTTCGGTTGCTGCTTCCAAAACCTCAAGCAGGTCATTCTTCAGTAGGCGCATATAAACCTGAGTTTCTGGATCGCCAAAGCGGGCGTTATATTCCAAAACTTTTGGGCCTTTAGAAGTATGCATTATGCCGGGAAACAAGCAGCCCGAGAAATATCGCCCTTCTTTTTGCAGGGCCTCTAAGGTCGCTCTGATAATTCCACTTATTTCGCGAACCGGCCCAGGCACTGGGCAGATTGTCCCCATACCGCCCGTGTTGGGACCGGTATTGCCCTCCCCAATCCGTTTGTGGTCCTGAGCCAAAGGAAAGAGAAGAAAGTTGCTTCCATCGCAGATTGCGTGAGCTGAAACTTCTATCCCCTCCAGGTACTCCTCTATGACAATCTTCGTGCCCGAGCTCCCGAAATCCTTACCTCGCATAATAGCCGTTAGTGCTTTCTTCGCTTCTTTGGGGCTTTCGCAAATGAAAACCCCCTTTCCAAGGGCTAAACCGTCGACTTTGATGACCGTGGGAAATGAGGTTGTAGAAATATACCGCCGTGCTGGTTCGTATGACGAGAATGAAGCGTACTTGGCAGTCGGGATATTATATTTTTTCATTAGTTTCTTGGCGAATACCTTTGACCACTCAATTTCTGCCGCCTTTTTTGTGGGACCAAAGATCTTTAGGCCGTGGGCTTGAAAGCTATCTACAATTCCCGCGGCCAATGAGTTATCTGGTCCAACAACAGTCAGATCAATTGCGTTTTGTTTAGCAAATTTGATTAAGGCGGGGATGTCAGTAGAAGAAATGGGAATATTCTGTGCGAGATGCGCGGTTCCTGCGTTCCCTGGTGAAACAAAAAGATTTCCGATCCTATTGGACTGGGAGAGTTTCCAGGCCAGAGCGTGTTCGCGTCCACCGCCCCCAACAACCAGCACGTTTTTCATACTGCCATTATGTTTGCTTTCGCCAGTCCTGTCACGAACAGGATCACTAACAAATATGCCTACCCACTTTGCTAAAAACATCGCTAGTGGTTACAACAAGAATCGTTTCTAAACTTGAAAATTGAATCATTGAGTTATTCACTGAAAATTGAAAATTGTAAATTGATAACTGGCTTGGTATGACTTATTAAGTCATGCCCAAGCCCAACTTCGTCCATCTTCATGTTCACTCGCATTACTCGTTACTTGATGGCTTAGGGAAAGTGCCGGAGTTGGTTGGGCGAGCCAAAGAGCTGGGCATGCCGGCGTTGGCCCTGACCGATCACGGCGTTCTCTACGGCGCCATAGAATTTTTTAGTGAGTGTAAAAAAGCTGGTCTTAAACCGATTATTGGCCAGGAAGCCTACATCGCCCCGCACGCCATGTCCGACCGAACCAGCGGACCCGGCTCGCGGCCGTTCCATATGATTCTCCTAGCCAAAAACCTTGCCGGTTACAAAAACTTAATCAAAATCACCAGCGCCGCCCACTTGGAGGGATACTACTACAAACCCCGAGTGGATCGAGATTTTTTGAGTCGCCACAGCGAAGGATTGATCGCCTCCTCGGCCTGTTTGGCCAGCGAAACATCTCGGCTAATTCTAGACAAAAATTTTGACGAGCTGGAAACTACCATCCAAACCTACCGCGAGATGTTCGGTAAAGATTCGTACTATCTAGAGCTCCAAGATCATCCGTCGATTCCCGAACAACAGGTGGTAAATGAACATCTGAAACGTGTAGCCGAGAAGTTGAAATTTCCGTTGATTGTCACCAACGACACGCACTACGTTAACTCTGACGATCACGTGTCTCATGATCAGCTGGTGTGTATTCAAACCGGGAAATTGGTTAGCGACAGTAACCGGATGATTTATACCGGCGACTTTTCCTTAAAAACGCCGCAGGAGATGGCCGAGGCTTTCACCGACGTGCCGCAGGCCCTCGAGAACACCCTGAAAATCGCGGATCTGGTGAACCTAGACATTCCACTTGAGCAGAACCTCCTGCCAAAATTTCCCGTGCCCAAGGGTCAAACGGAAGCATCGTACCTAAAACATCTCTGCGAAGAAGGACTAACTAAGAGATTCCGCGAGGTAACACCAGAAATTCGTTCGCGCCTTGATTACGAATTGGGGATTGTCAACAAGATGGGCTATCCGGGCTACTTTCTGGCCGTCTGGGATTTTGCCAAATTTGCCCGAGAAAAAGGGATATATTACGGCTGTCGCGGCTCGGCTGCCGGATCATTGATCTCGTACGTTATCGAAATCACTAACATCGACCCGCTTCGATACGATCTGCTCTTCGAACGGTTCTTAGACTTAAACCGCATCTCTATGCCTGACATCGATATGGACTTTGAAGATTCTCGCCGCGGTGAAATTATCGATTACGCCCGAGCCAAATACGGCGACGGGCATGTGGCTGGCATTATCACTTTCGGGACGATTATGGCCAGAGCGGCGGTGCGAGACGTTGGCCGCGTACTCGGCGTGCCGTATAACCAGGTCGACGCCATCGCCAAAGTAGTCCCTGCGCCTATTCAGGGTCGTCACACCCCGCTGGCAAAATCAGTCGGCGAGGCGCCAGAACTAAAACAGATGTACGACAACGACCCGCAGGCCAAAATGGTCTTGGACTCGGCGATGAAACTGGAGGGAACTATTCGCCACGCCTCCCAGCACGCTTGCGCCGTTGTTATTTCTAACGATCCGCTCGAGGATTACGCTCCCGTTCAGCAGGCTCAAGGCGGCGATGTTCACCAGGTTACCCAGTATTCGATGGGCCCGATCGAAAAGATTGGCCTACTAAAAATGGACTTTTTGGGACTGGCCAACTACACCATCTTGCGTCAGTGCTGCGAGATAATCGAGGCAGTTTACGGCGACAAAATTGACGTTTACAACCTGCCGGAAAATGACAAAGAAACTTTCGAGCTGTTTGGCAAGGGCGAGACAACAGGTGTCTTTCAGCTTGAATGTTTATCGGGCGATACCATCATCTCAAATACAACGATAAAAAAGCTTTACACGACCCAGGACAAAAAGCGGCTAGAGTCAGTCTACCTCGACGAAGGCAAAGTCCATAAAAATAAAATCCTGCGCGTGTTGAAGGGTCCCAAAAAGCAACTCTATAATCTCATCGCTACTAATGGCTGGTTCATTAAGGCCAGCGCCGATCATCATTTTTTGACTAAGGATGGTTGGAAGAAGCTAAGCGAGTTAATAAACGGCGAGGAAATCTTACTCAAGAATAAGGCCAAGCATCTGATTTACAACACCTGCCACATCTGCGGAAGGCAAATTGATGGCCAAAAAGAAGGGAAAAGCCAGTACTGTTATACCTGTTCGGCACGCCATTACAGTAATCCAAGCAAAGCAATTTCGCGTCAACGGATTGCTGAATCCCGACACCGTTTTTACGAAAGTGGCGGAAAGCCTTGGAATCTTGGGGAAACAAAGGAGAGTAGCGCTTTACTGGCTTTAACGGGCGAAAAGATCAGTCGCAGTCTGGCCGGAAAAACAAACATCGATAAGTTCGGGCCCGAGCGAGCAGAAGAGATCCGCTTACGGATGAGCGAAGCAATGAGAGGCGAAAAAAATCACATGTTTGGCCGCAGGCCACCGCACAGAAAGGGTGGTTTTCGGCAGGACTTAGGACATTATGTTCGCTCAAATTGGGAGGCTGATTTTGCCCGTGTTCTAATTCATAACGGGTTAGCTTACGACTACGAACCTGAAACTTTCCCCGTCACCTTACCAGACGGTAGAAGCACCAATTATACGCCAGACTTTTTTGTTCCAAGCGAAAATACTTACTATGAGATTAAGGGCTGGCTACACGATGGCGACCGGCTGAAGATGGAAGAATTCCAGAAACAATACCCGGCAATCAAGTTAGTCATAATTAGCACGACAAAGTTCGCCGAGTTCGCCCTCAAGTACCGAACGCTAGTCGCCTGGGAGTGCCCGCGAATTCCCTCAGGATTTGATTACGTCACCGTCAAAGCAATCAAACCCGCCGGAATTGAAGAGACGTATGACATAAAAATGGAAACCCCGGGCAATAACTACGTTGCTAACGGCTTTGTTGTCCATAACTCGAGCGGAATGAAACGCTACATCAAGGAGCTACGCCCCAATAAGCTCGAGGATATCGTCGCCATGGTAGCGCTTTACCGACCCGGCCCGATGCAGTGGATTCAGAGTTTCATCGATCGCAAAAACGGCAAAGAAAAAATTGAGTATCTGCATCCATTGGCAAAAGACGCCCTCAAAGACACCTACGGGATTCCAGTCTACCAAGAGCAAGTCATGCGGATGAGCAAAGACATGTGCGGTTTCACGGGGGCGGAAGCCGACACAATGCGCAAAGCAGTCGGTAAAAAAATACCAAAATTGATGGCCCAGATGAAAGAAAAATTCATCACGGGCGCGGTCAAAAACGGGGTAGTCGAGACTAAGGCACGAGATATTTGGAAACAGCTCGAAGACTTCGCCGCGTATTGCTTCAACAAAAGCCACGCCGTCAGCTACGCCACTATCGCTTATCAAACGGCCTATCTCAAGGCTCACTTCCCAGATTGTTTTATGGCCGCCCTGATGACTAGTGACCTAGATAACACCGATCGCCTCTCTATTGAAATTTCCGAGTGCGAGCATATGGGATTGAAAGTTTTGCCGCCAGACGTCGACGAATCGTTCGCCGCCTTTGCCGTGCTAAAAGAGAAGAAGGCAATCCGTTTTGGACTCGGGGCCATTAAGAACGTCGGTACCGCGGTGGCCAAGGCCATGGTACGGGAGCGCAAAACCAACGGCCCGTACGAAACCTTGGAAGATTTCCTGAGTCGAAACGGGGCGACGCTCAACAAGAAAGTCCTAGACAGCCTCGTGCGCTCCGGAGCGCTCGACAGATTCGGTAAACGAAGCGATCTTCACGGAGCTCTAGAGCTACTGGTTAAATACGCGGCCGGCGGCAAAGGAGTGACGGAGGGTCAGCTCAGTATCTTCGCCGAAGCGGTCAATAAGCAGAACTTGCCCGCTGTTGTGCTACCAACAACCGTCGAAGATAAAGCGGCCTATTTAACTTGGGAAAAGGAGCTACTTGGACTTTACCTTTCCGATCACCCGCTCAAACAGTTCCCTGCCCTAACAAGCCTTGCGACACCGATTGCGACGCTCAGCATCGAGCAGGCAGGCAAGATGGTACGAGTAGCGGGAATACTGCAGCAGTTCAAAAAAATTACCACCAAAGCTGGGGCTCAGATGGCATTTGCCGAGCTGGAAGATCTAACCGGCCAGCTAGAAGTGATAGTTTTCCCGACAATTCTAGGCCAATTCCCAACGCTCTGGCAGACCGACAAAATGGTGATCGTTGACGCCCGGATTTCCGACAAAGATTCCACCGTCAAACTTTTGGCAGAAAGGGTTTGGGACTTGAAAGAAGTCAGCCCGCAGATGCTACCGAAGCTAGAGAGCACAGTCAGGGCGGCTCGACCCAACGGCGGCTCTTCCCCCGCCAAACCCAACGGGCCCTCAACTTACATGATCGATCTACCTTCTGGTGCCGCGCGCTCTCTTGTCCCAAAACTAAAATCACTCCTAGAGGGCTACCCTGGCACAACCCCGGTTGAACTACGAGTTGCCCAGAACGGCCTCGTTAAAGCCGTCCGCACAACACTGACTGTCGAAAAGTGCGCCGATCTAGACGAAGAGATTGCCCAACTTTTTCTCGACAACGTCTAAATAATCCGCGGGGGCCGGTTGGGGTGGGTTTTTTTCTGGATACTCACAATAACTTGCTGAACCGAGTACGGGTCGGTCAAGTCGTCCAGGTCCATTTTGCCGGAGTCCGATGCTGTTTTAATACGGACCGTGCCGAATTTGAGTAAGGTGTGAATCGGCCCCGCCACCTCGGTTGAAATCTCTTGGATTCGGTCAATTTCGGCTTCAGAAATAACCCGGTTGAAGAAGCTAATTTGATCCATTTTGATCACCCGCTGGTTGGTCACAATATAATCGGAGTTGTTCCAGATAAACCAAAAGTAATAGCTGTAAATTAGCCCAACCACGGCGATGCCAAAAGTTATATACGAACTCACTCGCGACGCCCCTTGCCACCAAACCAAGAGCAGAATCAACCCAATTATCACCGCCCAAACAAGAACTAACGGCGACAAGAGCCACAGATGTTGCTTGGTAACCAGCACCACTTGCTCATCCGAACGCTGTCCTTTAAACGAGTATTCTTCTTCCATTACTTAATACTTACAGCCACGGCGTCGCAACGCAACATTGTAACCGACTACCAGCGTCGCCATTATGAGGGCCGCCACCAGCGTGGCCTGAAGTTTACCCGACATTTGGGTATTCAAGGCCACTAAGCCAAACGACAGGCTCAACATGTAGTAGAAGCCAACTATCATCCAGCGCGGCCAACCGAGATTTATCAACCGGTGTGTAAGGTGTTTGTTGTCGGGCAAAAACGGAGACTGGCGATTGATAAGACGCGTGATTACCACCACCATCGCGTCGAGAAAAGGGATTGCTAAAACTAGTCCGGCGGTCGCAACTTTTCCGCCAGAGATAATTGCCAACACGCCGATCACAAATCCCAAGAAGAACGATCCGGTATCTCCCATGAAGACCTTACCGCGCAGGTTAAAAATTAAGAAAGCTAGCGTCACCCCAATAGTTACCGCGGCCACCAGCGCCACCGGTTGCTGTGAAGATCGAAGCGAGAGGCTCAAAAACATCACTATTCCGAGGGTGATAACGCTTACCCCGCCGGCCAAACCGTTGATGCTATCCAACCAGTTAACAACGTTACCAACAAACACCAGCCACACGGCCACAAACGTCAGGCTGTAAACACTGGCCAGCAGCGGTGTAGCGGCGTACTGTCCCAGCCAGAGTATTTTTATGCCGCACAGGGCGACGATCACCGCAGCCACAATCTGGGTCGCCAACTTTTTTCTCCACGACAGGCTCCTCAGATCATCTACCAGGTTGACCGCGCTTAGAACCACCAGGCCCAAAATCAATCCCAACAGGTTACGATCGATGCCAAGTATCTTTTTGGAGCTAAAATGCAGCAGGTCAGGCCAAAAAAGCAGGATCACAAGTGTCACCACCAGGAAGGCGGCCACCATCGCTACGCCGCCGACGCGTGGCACCCGAGTTTTATGGACATCGCGCGGCCGAATTTCCGGCAAAAACTTGCCAGTTCTCCACGAGAACTTTATCAGAAAACTGGTCAATATTAGTGACAGGATAAAACCAGCTCCGGCCGCAAGGTAAAGCGGCGTCATCGCTAGAGAACGTGTCGGTCGTGAACTGAGTCGTACTGAATTAGTTCACTCTCGGCAAACCACAGCTTCACTTCAATCTCGGCTTCCTCCGGTGAGCCCGAAGCGTGCACAAGATTTTTGACCGTAATACCCTTGGCGTTGGCGTAATCCTGCGAAACGTGGGCAAAATCGCCACGGATCGTTCCGGCGGCTGCTTCACTGGGGTAAGTAGAGCCAACTATTTTTCGGACCACGGCCACAGCGCCAATGCCCTCAACAACCATGGCAATAATCGGGCCGGAAGTTAAAAAGCCGACCATCTCGTCCATAATGCTATTAGCCTTCTCGGCGCCTAGCTTTACGGTGTAGCGCTCGACGAAATCCCCGTAATGACTTTTTGCCAATTCCTTAGAAGCAACTAGCATTTTCAATCCAAGTAATTTTAGCCCCCGTTGTTCAAAGTGAGTTATGACGCGTCCCACGAGCGATCGCTCAATCGCGTCGGGTTTAATTAACACCAGTGTCTGCTCAATTCTCATATCTTGATTATATAACCGGCTGGGTTAGTTTCCTAGAGGTTAAGAAATTTTCGGAACTGGGCGTCGTCATCGTACGGCCCGATAACGGCGATAACTTGGCGTTCTTTGCCCAGGACTTTTTTCGCAAGCTCCTGAATCTGCTCGGCGCTCACCGCTTCAAGCTCTTTCTTTGACTGCTCAAGGTTATCGTCAAGTCCCATTAAACGGGTTGAACCGTACCACCGAGCCAGCTCTGACGGAGAATCCGCAGTCAAATCGTACGAACCTGTGACCATCCTGATGGCTTTGGATAGCTCGTCGGCGCCAACCGGCTCGTTTTGCAGACGGCTCAGCTCGTGCTCCAACGCGGTCAGCGTGGCGCTGACTTTTTCGGTGTTTACCCCGCCGTAAATTTGAATTACCCCGGTGTCTTCAAACGGCGAGAAATACGATCGGATGGCGTAAGCCAAGCCCTGACGTTCACGAATGTTCAAAAACAATCTGGAGCTCATTCCCTGGCCCAGCACGGCGTTCAGGATTGTCGCCACGTACTGCTCGGGTCCGTGCAGCCCCAAAGTTGGGTCAGTTACGGCCAGCATAAAATGGGTCTGGTCGGTTTTTTTGGTATGAAGTTTTACCGCTTTGCTGCTGGGCGAGCTAACGAAACTGGGCTTGGTGACTGGTTTGGACTGAAGCGTTTTGGTCAGTCTCTCAACTTCGGCAAAGATATCCTTACCGTGAAGATTGCCCGCAACGACAAAGACGCTCTGAGCGCTGTGATAGTATTTGGCGCGGTAGTCTTGGAACTGTTCCAGGGTCATTTTTTTGATGCGCTCTTCTGTGCCAATCACGGAAAGACCCAGGCTACTATCGGGAAAAAGTACCGAACCCAGAATATCGTCAACGTAGCTGGCTGGCTCGTCGCGCATGCGTCTGATTTCTTCAACTATCACCCCGCGTTCGCGCTCCAGATCAGTTGTTCTCATTAACGGGCGGAATGCCAGCTCAAACGGCACTTCGATCCCGCGCTGCCATTCGTCGTGCGGCACGGTATTCCAATAGGCGGTATGGTCGTTGGAAGTCCAGGCGTTAAAATGTCCGCCGATTCCTTCGATCGATTGGGCCACGCTTAATGTGTCAGGAAATTTTTCGGTACCTTTGAAAACCATGTGCTCCAGAAAATGAGCCACCCCATTGTTGGTTTGATCTTCGTAGCGTGAGCCGCTACGAATGCATAAAAAGTTGGTAACGGAATGGAATCCGGGCAGATCGATGGCAACTACCTTCAGTCCGTTGCCGAGCGTTTGTTCGCTAATGCGTGGTGTACTCATGCTGCCGATTGTACCTTAATTATCAACTAAACTGAATATATTGGAGCCGCTACGGGTGTATTATTTGACACCAAATTAGTGGTCGGCTACCGTTGTATTAAGGGGGAAGATGATTTCGAATCTAGTGCAACACTGTGAGAATTCTGAGTTTGCCGGAGGCAAACGATGATTAGTGTACCAATCGACAGAATAGTGCCGTTAACTGACGCAAGAGACAATTTTAGTCGTCTCGTTTCTGATATTGAATCGGCCCAAGAAGGCATGTACGTCCTCACAAAGGGCGGTAAGCCAACAATCGCGCTGGTCAACATTAGTTACCTTGAAGAATTAATCGGCCGAAGCAACGGTGTTTCCGACAGTCACTCGACCAGTTTTGCGCCACCTAAACCGGCTTTCAAGTCTAATCATCAGCCATCTAGACCCGAACCAAAGCCACAAGAAAAAGCGCCGATTTTCAACGCCCCAGCGCCTATACACGACGGGATGAGATCCCAAGGGAACGTCGCGGTTGTCGCCTTACCAGCGACTATCGTTGCTAGCACGCCGCCGGCTACCAATACCCCACCAGTAAACTACGAGCCGAAGATCGCACCAGCCGCTGCTGAGCCGCCAAAAGAGATTATCGAAAAACCAAAAGTTGATCCGTCTTGGACCGGTCAAGACACCGTCAGACCCTCCTTTCCGTTCCCCTCAGTGCCGAGCTCCGCTCCCGCCGCCGTACCCCCGCCAAAAGCCGCCGCCGCTTGGCCGTTAGTACCACCGAAACCGGCGTTTGCCCCTACACCAACCCCGCCGCCAATGCCGCCAACTATCGCCAACAGTGCGCCTCAACCGTTTACACCTCCCGTGAACGCGCCGCCAGTACCGCCGCTACCGAAACCGGCCTTTACAACACCACCCATCCCCCCACTACCGACAGTTCCACCAGCTTTGGCGCCGAACACCTTATCTAGCAGCCCGAACGTTACAGCCCCCGCTTTTCCTAAACCACCAGAGGCTCCCTCATTACCTAAACCACCGCTCGGCCCCCCGCCTCCCAACCCGCTGGCCACGCCTTTTACTACTGACCAGCCAAAACCGGCTCCAGCTGTGTCTACGGGATCAACTATTACTTTCGACAGTCCGCCAAAAACCATCGTTGAACCAGGAGAGTCTCTGCCGCCGCCGCCACCTCCGCCGCCTAGCGTCAACGTGAACAAGCCGTTCCAAGCGCCCCCGGCTCCGCCCACAGCGTCAAGCACGCCAATTCAGCAACCGGTCAAAGATTTGGAAATCTAGCTACCTCCGAATCGTGGAGGATGTTAGAACTGTAGCTTTCAGCCAAAGTGACCACCTAAATATTAATATCTCCTTGGTCGTTTAGGCTTAATTTTCCGTCGAACAGACTGTCTACAATCTTCTTGTAGCCATCAGAGAAATCTTCCCGGCTATATCCCAGTGCTCTTAAGTCGGTATAGAGTCCACTTTTTAAACCATTGATAATTTTAGGAACTTCCCGTAGTCCTGACATTTCCTTTCGGGCGCTGATTAGAGCGTTCCAGAGCCGAGGCTCCTTCTTGCATATTAGCTCCAAGCCCATGCCAGCCATTGTAGTGACGCTTATTTGTACATTATTGTTGTCTGGGGTTATATAAGCGTACTTGAGTGGAATGTAATATGTTAGATCTCGGTACGAAGATGGTATCGACGCATCAAGGGTTGATTCTGAAGGTTTGCCCAGCCGAGTTAGAAGTTTTACCCTTTCTGCTTCCCCTTGGAAAGTTTTTACATATTCGGCTCTCATCATTTCAGCAAAGCCTTCTTCGAAGAAGTTTCCCCAACTCTTTCCCTCGCCGCTGACATTTTGTCCACATCGCGGAACGCTAATGCCTATTTCATCTCCCAAATCAGTTATCTTGTAGCTAGCGAGTTCGCTCGTAGAGTGACTGAGTTCATGAACCAGGAATCCCTCGGTTACTACTGGACCATTCGTTGCCTCATACTCCCTGGGCCGACGAAGAAGGGATGTTTGGTATCTTGGAAAGTAGGCGCCACATCTGCGTCCCCTTGCGTCATCCAGAAACGTCTGAAAACTTCGGTCCTCTGGAAGTACCTCTTTTAACTGGTCAATATCTTCATCATAGAAAATGACAGACTCCCTGGGCTTAAGTCCGTATGAGCCGAGAAAGTAATTTACTTGCTCAATATCGAGTCCCTCGTGTCTTGAATCGATTGAATCTAGTAACCGACTTTTGTCAGCTTCGAGGTGCTCAGGCATCTCATCGGTCATGTAGCTGTCTCGTTCGAGCATTCGAGCAAACAGATGCTAAGGCTTACGACGAAGCTCGAAGATTACGAAATCTTGAATCTTTTCGCCTTCGAGCTCGTATTCAGGAGTGAAGTGGGTATCAACTAGTTCCAAGCCTGATTCGGCAAAAACCTTTTCATACCACTCAATTGGTCTGTGAGTCTCAATGATCTCGTAGCCACCTTCTTTCTTGACCTTTTTATAGTCGTGATTATCATCGTATTTATTACCAGTTGGGAAGCGGAAGTCGAGGTTTGATTCTTTGATGTCGAATATCTTGGGATTGCAGAACCCGATATATGACAGCCCATTTTCGTTTAATAGTTCTTTTATATTACCAATAATAGCCCTAACCTCACTCTCGGGGACAATACAGAGTACTAGATTACAAATAATAAAATCAAAGTGATCTCGTGGTATGTCTTCTAGGTTTTGGTAAGTGTTCTCTGTCCCGATCTTACCGCTAGCTTTTTTACGCATTTCGGGATTTATATCCCATACTTTAATTTTTGCTCCGAGCTTTTTTAACCCGAGAGCTAGAACGCCTGGCCCAGCCCCATAATCAAGAACATTCTTATCCGTTAAGTCGCCAAGAAGGGGAACGAGGGTGTTGTCATATGAAGCAAGTTTCAGATTCTCGCCTTCCAAGTCCTTGACAACCTTGTTCCACTCTTCTTGTTGTGCCACTAAAGTAGTGTTACTATCCATAACTAATTTATACACGTTGTTCGAGCTCTACAGAAGAGAACTATATATGAACCTGTAATAAGTTGCTCTAGCGGCCGGAGAAAAACCAGGCCAGTATCCAGGTGACGAGAGCCCCCCAGATTGCCCCACCCAGAAGCTGGGCTTTTGTGTGTTGGTGCAACACCGTTCGTGCCCAAGCAACTGGAATAAGAAGAATAAAGAAATAGGTGTAATTCAACCCACCAAAATAGGCCATTAAGGTGGCAAGGGCCGACAGGGTGGCAGTATGAATGCTAATCTTCCACACCAGAGTAATGGTGGTAAGGGTAATCAGCAGGGCAACTAAGACATAACTCATCGTTTCCAGCGTTGCGCTCGTAGTTTGGCTGCGCGCCAGTAGCGCTGTACCAACTACGGCGCCCAGAATTGTTAGCATCATCGGTACAATCCGATCTTCACGATTCGAGATATCTAGATCAATTTCGCCAACCTTTCGCCAGAGATAAATTGTGTACAAGCCGCCCGGGGCTACCAAAAGGAGTGCCGCGTAACCGCTGTGATGCCAAAAGGTGGCGGTTGAGTCAACGTAATGGTTAATAACCACCATTACCGCCCCTAGCAGTAGCAGGACCGGGTTGGCAGCAATCGAAATAAAATTAGCTAATCTTGTTACGCTCATCCTCCCCTTAAATCCTCTCTACTTTAGCAGACCGATTCGCGTAAGCAACCGCTCCAGAGTGCGGTGCAGCGGCTTGTCTAAAGCGATAAACAACGCGGCCGCGACCAGGCCAACGACCCAGCCGGCCAAGATGTCTCCTACGTAGTGAAATCCTACCGTGATTCGTCCTAGACTACTCAGAATTGTCCCAGCTAAAAACCACCAGCCCAATTTGGGGTAGCGATAGAAGAAAAACCCGGCTGTGACCGCCAGTAACAGCGCGGCGTGATCGGACGGAAACGCTTTTTGCGGTTGTTCAAAAAATAGCTCCACCGTGCCGTTTAAGCTAAAGGGCCGATCGCGAAATCCCCAAGTGTTGTAATAATACGCTCCAACGGCACTGTTGAAAATTTTCCAAGTAAAAATTCCCAGCAAAAAAAGCTTAATGCTATCAATCCTATTTTTGGCGCCGCGCCAGAACATCCAGATCAGAACCAGTGGCAGACCGTAGGCAAAAACTGCCGCTAAGCCAAGCGACAGATATTTCACAAACTCGCTCGAGTTGCCAAAGTTAAAAAGCGAAAAGGTTAGGCGGTAATCCAAGTCCAGTAGTGACATTCCGTGTTAAAGTGTAGCTAATGTTTAGCCCAAAGCAAAACCAACCAGACTGGAAAGATTAAGAAATGACCATCACGCGCGCCGTTAAGGAATACCTGCGCTACTGCCGAGTGGGACGCAACTACTCCCCGTACACTTTGCGCAATTACGAGCACTACCTAAATTCTTTTTCTGCCTGGGCACTTGAAGCCAAACTAATCGATGTTGAGAAAATCGGCGGCGACGACATTTTAGAGTTTCAAGAGCATCTTGCCACCAAGCACACGCCGCCGCTTGGGCCGAGCAGCCGAAATTATTACTTAATTGCCCTGCGCTCGCTGCTACGGTTTCTCTCGATGTCGGAAGCCAATGTAATTTCGATCGCTAAAATACCGTTGAGCAAAACCGGCCAGCGACAGATTCAGTTTATTAGCGCTGATGATATGGAACGGCTCAACGCGGCGATTGCGGGCGAACGATTAACCGATAAACGGGACCGGGCCATTGTTAAAACCCTCTTTTCGACGGGCCTACGGGTCAGCGAGCTGGTGGCGCTAAAAAGAAACGAGGTCAGCCTAGTGAAAGGCGAATTTTCAGTTAAGGGCAAAGGCGGCAAAGTTCGACCGGTATTCTTATCCGACGAGGCGCTCGAGATTTTGGCCGATTACTTGGAGTCACGCAGCGATAGCAACCCCTTTGTTTTCATCAGACACTACACCAATAGCCGTCTCGACAGCAACAAAACATCGCTCACCGCCCGTTCCGTCCAGCGCATTCTCCACACTCTGGCGCTCAAAGCCGGCTTGAGTAAACCAGTCACCCCGCACAAACTTCGTCACGGCTTTGCCACCGACTTGCTGCAAAACGGCGCCGACCTTCGCTCGGTTCAGGCTCTGCTTGGCCACTCGTCGGTCGCGACGACGCAAATTTACACCCACGTGACCGACCGTAGCCTGCGCGAAGCCCATCATCGTTTTCACGACACAAAAAGAGGCGACGCACTTGACCCCGCACTTAAGAGTTGAACTTTTGCTCTCCCGGCATCACCCACAGCTTCGGGGAGCCAGATATCTCCAAATTTCACTGTTTCAAGTTAGGCAAAAGTGAGAAAAATGCCGTCAACTGTTAGGTGCGGGGTTGAAGATCAACCGTAAGTTGGCTACAATATCGCTTAGAATGGAAAAAACCGAAGAAAGAATTGAGACTATCGAAGACGCCAGCGAAGAGCAGCTCTACCTCGTGAGCGCTCTCACAGAAGACAGCGCCAAGGCCTTAAGCATCCTGGAAGGTCACATCAAGTCCTCTGGCGCGAAGGTTGTTAAAGCCGAAGATCTGGGGCCAAAGCCGCTGGCTTTTCCAATCAACAAAAAACGTCAGTTGAATTTAGTTTCAGTATTCTTCACCCTTGAACGGAAAGATGTTGCCGCTCTGACTGAGGAGTTCCGACACGAAAGTGGGATCAATCGCTTCATCATTACCACCTGGCGCGAAGATCCAGAGAAAAAGATGTCGTCAAGATCGAGAAAACCCCGAGATGTTTAGCCTTAACCGAGCCACTATCGTTGGCAACCTTACTCGTGACCCCGAAACACGCGCTCTGCCGAGCGGACAGACCGTCTGCTCGTTTGCCGTCGCCACTAATCGTCGCTGGAAGGATAAGGACGGCAACATCAAGGAAGATACTCAATATCACGAGATTACGGCTTGGGGACGGCTTGGTGAGCTAACCGCCTCGATGCTTTCAAAGGGTAAAAAAGTTTACGTTGAAGGCCGCCTGCAAACCAACTCGTGGGAAGGCAACGACGGCGCCAAACGTAGCCGTACCGAAATTGTCGCCGAAAACTTCATTCCGCTAGCACCAAAGGGTGACGCCAGCACCGTTAGCGCCATCGCCGACATTTCTTCGGACGACAGCTCCCCAGCCAAGGAATCGAAGAGTGCTAAAAAAGCTGACGAGAAAAAAGACGACCAAGAAATTAACCTGGATGACATACCGTTCTAAACAAAAATTTACAATGATCAATTCTCAGTTTTCAATAAATTCTCAATTAATCAATAACCAGTTTGAAAATTGGAACATTGAAAATTCAGTGAAAATTGAAACTTGTAAATTGGAAATTAACCAATAATGAAACGAAGAATCGACTGCTATTTTGCCAAAAACCAGGTCAGAGAAATTGACTATCGCGACACCGAGTTACTTAGCCGCTACCTCACAGGTTGGGGCAAACTAAAAAGCGCCCGGGAGACCAACACTTCGAGCAAGTATCAGCGCCAGCTTTCCGTGGCCGTCAAACGAGCCCGCTTCCTGGGGTTGCTTCCCCTCGCTAAACGATAGTCAGATGCTTTCGCTAGCTCAGGTGAAAGTTGGCTCGAAAATTTTGTTTCGTGACGCTCCGCACGAAGTAGTTTTTGTTAACCATATTAAGCAGGGTCGGGGACAGGCCAAGCTCGACTGCAAATTGCGCAGTCTTCTAACTCAAGCCATCTTCGAGCAAACATTTCAGGGTAACGATCGCGTCGAAGAGGCTTCGCTGCAGTATAGTGCCGCGACATATCTTTATCGCGAGGGCGAGCTAGCCCAAGTGATGATTGCCGACACTTTTGAGCAAGAAGCTGTAAAATTGCCTGAAGATCGATTTAAGTTTCTTAAAGAAGGCCAGCCGATCGACCTACTCTTTTGGCAAGATAAAGTCATCGACGTTAAGCTACCCAAAAAAGTTGAGATGGAGATAACCTACACCGAACCAGCCGTTTCTGGTAACACCGTCAACGCCGCTCTGAAGCCCGCAACGCTGGAAACTGGCGCCACCGTGAATGTTCCTCTTTTTGTCAAAACCGGCGACAGAATCACTGTTAATACCGAAACCGGCCAGTACGATAGTCGCGCGTGAGCGAAGCGAATAAGCAACTTTCGACCGAATAGGGAGACTTGCGCGTATAACTCACGCCGAGCCACCAATCATTTCCAGTATTCACTGTCACCCGTATGTCATATATAGCATACGGCTCCTAACCTACTTTATCGCATATATATGATAAGACAGGTTAGGGCATAAAAATATCCCGCCCATATTTCAGGGCGGGTTTGCGGAGGTGATTGGCTACACCTCGTCGGTTGGTAGCGTTCCGAGCAGGTCCTTCAGGACCATTCCCCAATCTTTGCCAACCAGGTTGCGGTCGGCCACGCCGGTTCCTTTGCAATCGCTGCATTTGCCGGGATCAGCTTTGCAAGCGGGGCAAACCTCGCGCTCTTCGTCGTCCTCTAAGAAAGCGGTGCCTTTACAGTATCGGCACTCCCCCGGCTTCCAGCTCGGCGGGTAATCGCAGGTGCTATACCTCACGGCCACCAGATCAACACAATTCTCGCACGGCTGATTCTTGAGCGTCTCAAACGTCCTCACCGGGGCGTGGACGAACATCGCCTTAGCGCCGTTGATCTCGAAGTTTGGCGCGAATTCTCCCGGGCAGCGGTAGTAGGCCGGGCCGATCGCGTCGAGCGCTTGGCTAGGACCAGCGTGGTGATGGTTAATGTCGGTGAGCAGTGCAATGTGCTTAACCCCACGCAGGGCGGCTATCAGAGCCAGGACGAACCCGAAGGCGTGCGTCCCCTCGTCATTGGTCTCGCCGCTCCCGATCATCATATCGGTCAGTAGCACGTCGTACGGATCTCCTTTCTCTTGACGCTCGTACTCGTTGGCCGTGGCGCCTCCCAAGCAATTGACAGCCTGCTTGTAGTTGGCGGCGATCGTAAGCTCGTGGCCCTCGAGTGTCTTGATAGCGGAGCGGCGGTGCAGTTCGGAATCTTCTACCACTAAAATACGCATTTATTTCACCTGTAGTTGGATGTGCAAGAACTTTTCAGCTCTCATTTTCAGGCCGGAAAGATCCGGCCGTGGATGAAAGTTGAGACGACATCATCCTTTGCCCAGTTCCCGCATCTGGTCGATCGAAAGCGGTAAACGGGCATAGACCGCGTTCTGGTAGGTCATACACGGGGCGATTTTACTACCCACCTCGGCCTCGGCGAACCATCCGAAAAGGACAACTCGTTTTCCCCTGCGAGCCAGCTCTGCAGCCTGGCTTATTCGTTCCTCGTCAATCTGACCCGTCGATGAGTGGGTATCCACATAGATCGCATCGACATCTTCAAGAAGCGGTTCTAGAGTCTTGGTCAACTGTTCGTTGGCAATGATTGTCGCCATTTTAATGTTCTCCTTAGCTTTTTCAGCTCTCAATTTCGGGCTCGAGACGGCTCAAGCCGGATATGAAGGTTGTGGTTCAGCTTTTCCTGGGCACAACAACAAATTTGCCCGTATGATTCTCGTGTCCCAAGCTATATCGGAGGCCCAGTCTCCTACTGTGCAAATCGTCGCACATTGCCTTGACCTCGAAGGTCCCGCCAGCGTTGAGTGTTCTGACCAGATCGTCGAGATCAAACTCGACTGTACTGATATCACTGCCGCAGTCATGGTAAACCTTAAGTATTACACGCATCTTGCCTCCTGGAATGTGCAAATTAGAGCTTTTCAGCCCTTAGTTTCAGGCTCGAGCACAGGCCTCGAGCCGGATCAAAGGGCGTTTCAATTGCTGAAACGTGAGTAATACGAGGGCTACTCTCCCTTGTTGCGCTTAGCCAAGTGCTTTCGCACTCCCTGTTCGCCCACAAGTCGAAACAGGGGCTTGATGATCAGTTCGCCGGAGACGAACAGCACCATCAGCGCAACGAGCAGAAGACCAAACCGGCCATGCTGGAGCGCTATCAGGGCCGAGCCCATCAGCACTGTGTTCCCAACTGCCAGAATGATCGCGACGAGGATGGCGAGGATGCTTGTCATGTATTTTTCTCCTGGCGTTGGTCGCTACCCTGTAAAATGTGCGAGAACCTTTCAGCTCTCAATTTCAGGCCGGATGAATCCGGCCGTGGATGAAAACTGAAACATTACTGGGCGACGCAGGAGGCTAACAATAGGGAACCTCCATCACACTTCTTTGCGTCTTGTTTCTGCCCGATCTGCCGCTCCTTTATGCAGCTCCAAGGCGCGATTCAGCGCCCAACCGTACTCGGTCAGCGAGCTAGAACCGGTGGGTAATACCGATCCGGAAGCGGGTTTCCCCGTCCCCAGATAAGTAAACCGGTTGGCAGCTAAGCTCCAGGGTTTCATCCCCCTTCGTCAGGCGCAGTGACAGTCCCAATCTTGCGATTGGCTTACCACCGTCGACCTGAACGTAGGAGAGAATCGGCCCCCAACTTAACCCTTTTTTGGCCTCCCACAAGAGCGAACTCTCATCGGAGAAAAGGATAGTTGGCCCACCGTTTAACGGCAGGTAACAGCCTAGCTTGAGGCACAAGTGGCCTCCAAGCACCTTGTCGTTGACCATCACAAACGGTATCCCGAAGGTCCTGTTTGAATCCGGCCAAACGGCAACGTACCCGCCAACCAGCACCTTCTTTCCCCAAGGAAAGAGGCGCCCCAGTTCCAGGTCGAGCGTTTTGGGGTTATTCGCCCCGAACGCCCAGACCTCCCAACCGTCCTTCGCGAAGAAGGCAGCTGTTACGGAGGGCGAACCCCCCTTGGCGCTGTCCACCCAAACCAACGAGGTCTGAGCAGAAACGATCGAGGCAACGGCGAAGGCCAAGGCAGTTGTCAGGTTTTTCATATTACTTTCACTGTTCCCTTGAAATACATCCTCGTCCAAGTATTGCTACTCGTTCGACTGAGGGCCGGACTTAACGTCGTCTGACTAACGGATAGTTTTGCCGAAGCTCTATCAACTTTCTATTTGTAAAGTGCAAGGGACAATTCCCTCAATTTCAGGCTCGAGCACGGGCCTCGAGCCGGATCCGAGGCGGGAACCTGAGAGTATACGGACTCTCTTTCGCCAAGTTTTGGTTCCCTAAGTCGTCAGATCACCTTGGCGGTGATCCTAGGCAGTGGGTTACATAACCGCCCACTGCTACCCCTAAACCCGGAGGGGGTAGCCGCTGGCCGCCTTTATTTGTCGGCGACCGGTTGAAACGAATCTGGTGGAGGCGCTGGGAATCGAACCCAGTTCCAAAGACTTGCTACGTGATGCTCGGTCTTTCTTGAGCCGTTTTTCCGAGTTGGGCTACCACGCCCTAACCACGCACTTGGGTCTCTGTCGAACCCGTTCGCCCCCAGCCGTTAACCGCACTGATATGTAAAGGTTATTTCCCTTACATGTCAGCACGGTTAGGTGCTGAATATCCCTTTCTAGTGATTAATAATCGCTATTCAAGGAATGTGGGCTCACAAGGATCGACAAGTACCAACTAAAAGTCTTTAGGGCGGCGTACCGCTCAAACGAGCATCGCTCACATCCCTTGCGGGTAGGAGCGCCTCTGCCGTGGTCCCTATCGGCGAAAAGTCAGTTTCTATTGACAACCTATTGTTAAGCTTCAAAGGGGATAATAGCATATTGTACAATAGTTGTCAATAGCCCTTGACATATTTCAAAGGTTAGATTATAGTTACGTTAAGATGCGTTATAAGAAAACCGATGGCAAAAAAGTTAATATACAAATAGGAATGGAAGAGATGCTGACAAGTGCCGGATTGAGCGAGAAGGAGTCTAGGGTCTACCTCGCTGCATTAGAGCTTGGCGAAAGCTCTGTCCAAAACATCGCAACAAAGTCCGGCATTAACCGCCCCACGGCATACTTTATCTTGGGCGAGCTTAGCAAGAAGGGGCTAGCTTCTCATCGAGAATTGGGCAAAAAGACACTATACAGTGCCGAATCGCCCGAGAACCTAAAGAAACTCTTAGAAACACAAAAGCAGCGACTGGCACAAGACGAAGAGAGGATTGGTACCGTTATTCCTCAGCTAGCGGCATTGTTTCGAATGTCCAAGAATCGTCCGGTTATCCGTATCTACGAAGGTCTCGAGGGACAGAAGACTATGCGCACAAGCGCAAGCACCGATCCGGATATGGAGATTTTTTCGTTTACTGCTTTAGACGAGTTAAAAGATGCCTTCCCCAACTACGGCGAAGTTCATGAAAAACCGCGGGAAGAACGTGGTACGAAGTCTAACGTTATTTACACCCATCGCGACGGTAGAGTCCAAGAAAATGAGAATAATCCCTTACGGATAAGCCGATATATCCCTCGTGACAGATTTCCTTTTACTGGATCGATCACCGTGCATCCCAAAGCGGGTAAGGTCTACATTTCTATATACAAGAAGAATCTACTAGCCGCAGTCATTGAAAGTAAAGACGTTGCGGATATGTTGATGGCGATTTGGCGTTTAGCGTGGGATGCAGCAGAGAAATATAACGTAACAAAAGGAGAAAATGGCAATTAGTAACCCCAATATGTTCGATGAAAATGTCGAGTTTGCCGGCATTAAACTAAAAGTTGATCCAATTAACCGCAAACGCACCGACCAGAGCGATAACGTGATGGCGGTGTTTTACGAGGAGCAGCCGTTCACTTGGGAGTTTTCTAAGCCTTATATTGCCAAAGCGCTGCAAGACTCTAACGGCTCGATCGACTTCTTGGATATCGGCTGCGGTAGCGGCGTGTTTTCAATTCTCGTTAGCAAACATTTCCCTGGCAGCAAGGTTATAGCGCTTGATAAAAGTGCCCGAGCAATTGAGCAAGCCCAAGAAAATGCCAAGCTCAATGACGTTCGATTCGAGGTGAAGCATGAGCTCTATAGCGAAGATAGCTTTCCACCCAAATCAGCCAAGGTCATCGGCCTTTACCCGCCGTATCATCTTTATCCGGAAGCGATTCGCGACAAAATTCCCCAACACGCTCGCGGCGGCAGTGATGGTCAGGATGAGTTCAAAAATCAGCTCCAGATCGCCAACCACCACCTGGCTGATGGTGGAGTTATCTTCTTCAACCAAATGTGCCTAGGCGACGATAAGGACCCTGCATTTGCGCGCTACATCGGCAAGTATATCGACGGCAATCCATCGGTCGTGTACACGAACGTTTTCCCGGCCATGAGCACAGAAGATTTCTTGCGCGGCGTCTACGGCGAGAAACATCCCGATTACGTCAAGAAAACTGCCGAGGAAACACCGATGGTTTACTACAATGTTGGCATTATTCGCCGTGACAGCAAGGGCGAAATAAAAGAAGTACCGCACTCTGTTGACCTACGCGGCCGCAGTTGGGACGACCGCATAAAACTTCACTACGAAATCGCCCAGCACGAATACAAATAATCGAAAACCGACAGTGTATCCCGCTTATCAATACCGAAAAACCGCGAGCCTGACCCACAGCAGGTCCGTGAGCGGTTTTTCACCTTGTCCGCCGCTAAGGTGAAGCGGGCAGGGGTTGGAGTGCAGAGGATAGGGGGCCGCTTCGCAAGTAGGCCCCTTGTCCTCTGCAAAAAAGGTGTGGGAGCCTCCTCCCCACAAAAATTGGTTTGAGGGCGCAGTCCTTCACTTACGGCGTTATTTCCTGAACCTTCGCATCTTCGCCGGTAACGGAAGTGACAATATAGGCCCGACGGGCGTTGCCGTAGTAACCGGTGACTTTGTAGCTGTCGGCCGAGGCCAACTTTACCGCGGCGTTCATCAGGAAAAGCATATCTTCGATGTCCGGCAACCAGGGCAAATAGCGCGTTGCTTTGGTGTTACAGGTGTAGTTATCGCTGCCATCAACAGTAGTGTCGCTGGCGGCGCAGTACGAGTACCAACGATCACTCGCGCCACCAAGTATGCCGGATTTGGTTAGAAACCCTGTGCCGACGCCGGCTGGCGTGACCAGAATCGCTCCGCCCTTACCGCCGCCGATCAGTTTAGTGTAACCAGCAAACATTATCGTCTTATCGCTCTGGAAATTAGTTGCCAGCGAGCCGTAGTTCGATTGATAGTAATTGCCGCAGCCGACTTGCGAGTCACAGAGATACGGTGCGTAACCGTCCTGCTCCCAACGACCGTTGGTGATGTTGCCAGAGAATGTTGGCCCGGAGAGAATCGCGCTCGCGTTGCCACCTTGGCTCAAGAATGCCGAACCAGGGTTCAGAACCGCTCGACTCGAGCCCCAACCGTAGCCGCCGTAGGCGCTGCTGTTACTGGAGCTGCGGCCGAGCGTTCCCAGGCTGCCCAAAAGCGGGCTGTAATCGTTACCGCCGTCGCATTTCTGACCCAAGTACGGGCAGACCGCTTTGCCGGTGCTCCAACCGCCTTGCGATGTTGGCGTAATTCCGTATCCCTTGAGGCGAAAACTATCTTTGACCGATGTTGGAGCGGTTGTGGGGAAGTTGTTGTAAATACTACTAACAAACCCGGCCGAATCAAGCGTTGAGCTAGTGTCGTCCAGATAAAAAGTATTGTCACTGTTCTGGTAACCGCCGTTGGATTCGGTTCCCCAGCGATTCAAGTCCGGCCGCCCCAAGATACGAGCCCCAACGGTGCGACCGTAATCGTTACGGCCGTTGTCGTACTTCAACTTACCGTTGAAATAAACCGCTTTTGTTTGGCTATTGAACCGGTAAACAATCATCGAGGAGCCCCACAAACTGGGTAAACCGTTGTCGTTGTTCGGCGATGTCTTGAGAAACGACCAGGCAGTGTCGCTAGTATAAGTAGTCTTGCCAGCGTTGGATTTTTTCCAAACTGTCGACGTCGGACCGAAGCTAGCCCCAGCCATATAGAGTTGCGAATTTGTGCCATCGAAATACGACCCTAGAGCGGCTGCTTGGCGCGGACCTGGCGCGTAACCCGGGTTTCCCGTGGCAGAACGACGGATAACCCAGCGATTATTGGCAGAAGCGTCTGTCGCCCAGTCCGGTGCAGCCCAGCTGTCCCAAGGCATATTTTGATCACCAAGCGACATAACCCGGGCACTATTAGCATCTCCGACCACCTGGTTGCTACCGAAGGCAATTGGGAGAGGCGTGGAGAGCTTGATGGTATCCACATCGAATCGGAACTGATGCGCCCCGAGGTTGTAGCTGTAAGTACGGCCCTTCACCACAAAGAGCGTCGCATCGATCGTGGCACTGCTGTTGGGGTTTTTCCAGGATTGAATCAGAGCTCCAACTGGTGGGATTTCGTTAAGGTTGATGTCGCTTGAGCTAACAGTGAAACTCTTCGTTGTCCCGTCCCACGCGGCGGTTAGCCAGTTCGAATCGCTCTGTTTACGGATCGGGGCGGTCGTTGGCAGATAGGAATAGATAGAGATTTTAGAAGCGGCTGAATCTCCGAGCAGACCTTTGTCGTCGGCGTAAGACGGGTTGTGGCGCACCACTATCTTGGTGCTGTCATAAGAGCCGCCAAAGTTACTGACGATGTAACCGTGGAAAACTTCACGACCGCGCGGCTGAGCTCCGTCAGCAACCAAGCTCTGGCGCTCAATAATAATCTGGGCGCCTGGCACAAGTTGGCCGCTGGATAGACTCTCCTGCCCCGTCGTGTCGAGTTTCAAAGTCCAGTTTTTAGTCTCATCCCACGCTACATAGTGCTGTTCAGTCCGCGGATCGGTGTAATCCAAGTCTTTGACCATCCCCGGGTTCTCGGCCGCAACGGAGCTTGTGAAGACATTAGCAAAGTACGACGAACGGATATTCTGAATATAGTATCCAGAATCGGTATTCGGCCCTTGGGGATTCTGCAAATTGAACAGCGTCCAGGCAATACTGCCGGTGCCAGTGCCAGCGTTGAATTTGGCCTGCCAGACATCGTTAAAACGCAAATTAGCAGCAAAATTCTTCGACGCCCCTTGATACAACAGCGCTTTATCTGTGTCGCCAGCAGTTGGATCCTGCCCAAGCGTTGCCCCGTAACGCCCAACAGGGAAGGCGACGGCCGTGCCGCCGCTAGGGCGACCCAGAGACTGATCGGCGAAATCTAAGATGGCGCTGTCGCGTTCGTCGGCCACAAAATAGGCTGACGTACCCGAGGTGTAGCTGATAAAACCGCTTAAAACATCTGTTAAATTTTCTGATCCAACATATCTCTCCAGAACCACTTGGTCGCCAACGGCAAAACCAGTGATATTACTGAAATTGCAAGAGTAAGAGGTAGTAACAACTCCTGTACAAGTTTGACCGTTGCCGTTTCCGAGACGACTTAAGACCTGCATCGAAAGATCACTCAGTGTCACTGTGTTTGGATCGGTGGGAGCAGCTTTTTTATAGCCGCGCACGGTAACGGTGATACTGTTGGCGGCGTAATTGATGCCGGTTATCCTCCCCCAGGCAGTGAATGAGGCGGCGCTAACGGTGAGCTTTCCGGAAAGATACAGCTCGTCCCCGATTGCCAGCCCGGCCGCGGACGGCTTAACAACAATATTAGTCGCCGCGCCGTTAATGTTGATAGTCTGCGGCGAGGCGTTCTCCATCAGCGTCGTCTGGCGCCAGCCTTCTAACCCGCTTCGATTGGCCAGCGTTGAGACCACTCGAGCGGTGTAGGTGACACCGTTCTCAATCTTTTGGGCCGCGCCGGTAAAGGTGTAGTTCATCTTCTCCCAGGAATTACCGGCGATATTGTAGGCATAGACGTCGTTAACTATTCGTTTGGCGATACGAAAATGAGGCCGGTTAGTGTACAAGCACGACTGCTGGCTAATCTCACAGTCAAAGGCCGGGTTGGCATCGGGAGTCACTGCCTCGTGATAGTAGCCACCAACAACCACCAAGCGACCGTTGACGTTATCGTAGACCATCGAAGCGCCGGCGCGCGGTCCCGGTGGCGTGCCACCAGGGTTATTCGGATAGCTCCAACTGTCGCCTTCTGGGTCGTAAATCCACAGTTCCGCACTCTCTGAAGCGTAACCGCCGTCGTAATCGTTCATATCGATCGCGCCGCCGAAGTAGGCGATACGCGGGTTAGAGTTGGCTGTATAGTACGTCACTGCTTGATGGCGGGTAGGTTTTGGCCCCCGTCGCAATTTGTCTATCGTAAAACTACCGAGGTTTGTACCAGTAAAACTAACCGTCTCAACCATCCCCCAAAGCGGATCTTGGCCAGATTTTGACAGGCCGATAAGATCCCCCACCGCCGGACAGGCGGTAAAGCTGCCCGCGACAGCAACGCAGTTACCGTTACTCTGCACCGTAATGTTGGCATTTATGCCGTCCCCATCGGCCTTGACTGTCGCCGAGGAGAGAGACTTGTTAGTCGAGAACTGCGGCGCGGCAAGCAAGGCGATTGTGCCGATCATTGAGCCGGTCGGGTAAGCACTGGAATAGGAGAGCGTCGGCGTCTCGTAGTCGTTGCTGCTTAGTTTTAACTTAATGGCGATATTTTGCGCAGTGACCGATCCAATCTGAGTAACGGTAGCCCCGTAAAGTTTCCCTTGGTCCTGAGCGCGACTTTTCAAAGAGACGTGACCGCCAACTTTGGTAAATAGCTGCAGGCTGAGGCGTGAATTGAGCCGCAGACCGTCAAGGCCGCCGTAAACAAACCCGTCGATGGTCTGACCGGGGCTAAAAGCAACGCCGTTACTGGCACTGCTCAAGCGCACAAACGAAAACGAAGAAGCGCCGCGTAAGATAGATACCCCCCAACCGCCGATGTCTGCTCCTGGCGTCAGGAGCGGCAAGCCTTTCTTTGTCCACGAGACCGTCGAGGCGCCCAGATCGTCTGATTTATAAGGCACAGCCACATCCGCTTCTGGCAAGTCGTTCCAGAGCGAGGGCTGCATCCACTTTATGCGGTACTGCGAATTCGCAACAAACAGATCGCCTAATCCGTACTGGTAGAGATAAGTATCGGAAATTGAGGCGTCAAGCCAAACTTTGAAGTTATTATTGCGAATCGTGTCTTCAAATAAACCGGTAAGATCAGCACTATCAATTCGATCTAACCCCGTCTGGGAGCCGCCCGCGGCGATACCCGAGTCAGTCAGCCTGGGCAGATAATAGCTATAGAGGACGTCAAGGCCGCGGAAAAGCGAGTCGACGTTGTTTGAGGCCTTCTGGGTCAAGAACTGGTCGTCCGGCCCACCGAGTTTGATCGTCCAGTAGCTGGGCGAATCTTGGGTAGCGTTCAACGGCGCGAACGGATTGTAAAAGTGACCCATACTGGTGACGTCGGAGATCGGAATCTTCTTGTCGTTCACTGAAAGGTTCGCGTTGGCTGGCAGTATACCCAACGGCGTGTCGTTAACGATGTTGGCGTAGTAGAAAATTAGCGTTGGGCTGGCAACGTCTTTCGACAGATACTTGCCGCTGTTTACCCAAGGATCCAGCACGGCGGCGGCGATACAGCGCGGCAGCGAAGTTTTGGCTGGTTCGTAGGTGGCGTACGACGATCTGGGGTTCGGTCGATAGCCGGCGGTTGTGGCTATCTGATTCTCTTGGGCTGTTTCGATGTTGTAAGAGTAGGCCTGGCTGACCGGCTGATTGTTGATCAACTTATCACGCAGCTGGGCTAGACCCGAGTCAGCGGCCAGTTTAGCAACCGCTGAGTTGGTTAATTTATCCGTTGCGGCAAGCTGATCAAAACGCACGGCGATCGCCCCGAAAGTCGTCGTGGTCAAAACCGCCAGGACCATCACTGTGAGCAGTAGCACCGAGCCGGAGCTACCTTTTGTCGTCATCCTAACTCTTCTTCCCCAGTGCCCCCACAGGACATCAACAGCGGGTCGATTGTTAGGTTGAAGCTCTTGGTTTGGGTACCAGGTACTGGAGTACCCGAATCTGTTACTTGTACACTAAAGGTGTACGGCCCGCCTGCCATCGTTGGTGTTCCAGTTAGTAGGCCTCCCGCACTGATAGATAGCCAGGAAAGTTGAATTGGCAAAACACCGTCGAAAGCCCAGCTGTAACCCGGAGTTCCTCCAGTAGCTGAGAGCTGCTGTGAATACGCACAAGTTGCCGTGGCGTTGGGCAGCGGGGAGGTGGTGGTAATGGTTAACGGTTGGTTACCCGCACTAATCAGAATGTTAAATGTCTTCTCGACAAAGCTCGGCTGGCTATCGGTTAGGCGGATAACGAAGCTGTAGTTGTTAGCCACCGTTGGCGTACCGCTAATTACGCCTGTTGAAGAGGCTAGGCTTAGACCAGTTGGTAAACCGCCGCCCGGGTTACTCCACGAATACGGCTGGCTACCATTAGCCCCTTGAAGCGTGGCCGAGTAAGCTGTTCCTACTGTCCCATTAGTAAGCGGCGAGTTAGTTATAATGGTCAGTTGCGGACCGCCGTTAACCGGGCTAACTTGGAGTATCAGGGACTGATCATCGGTTTTGCTGTTATCGTCAGTGACCCGAACGGTGATATTGTAAGTACCCTGCGTGCCGGCTTGCGGCGTGCCACTGATTACGCCGATGCTTGAGAGAGTTAGATTGCTCGGCAGTGCACCAGACACCAGTGTCCAAGCGTACGGCGTTGTCCCGCCGCCCGCCACTAAGGTCTGGCTGTAAGCTGTTTCCACGATACCGTCTGGCAGATCGGACGTCACGATGTTCGGCAGGCCGACAGTCTCATCAACTAATCCAATTGGGACGCTACCCGAAATCTGAACGCTTGGCCGCCGTGTTTCCGACGCCCGACCAGCGAGGGCCGTATTTTCTTCGACAGTCAGAACATAACGAAGCTGCTCCTTGGTACTACAGCCGCTCTGACAGTTCATGGAGAGTAGCTGCGTCGAAAAGCTCGTGACCTTGGTCTGTCGGTTGGTCAGGCGATTTTGAAAGAGAAGACGGCTGCTTGTTCCAGGAGCTGGGCAGAGACCGGCATCATCAACGCCATAAATCCAAGTCGCCATCGCTGAGCCCGTTTGATCAAGGGCGAAAAGCTCTTTCCCCGTACTGTCGACGGTAACCAAGGCTCGGCCGATAATGCTACAGATGTTGCTCGATTCCCCGCTGGCAAACGACCGCGCGCGCAGACCCGGATAGCCGCCGCTTTGCAGACCGCCTACCAAATCAATCCCCCCAACTGGGGCGTTAACCGTAATTCGCCGGATAGCGTCGCTTACCGAACGACTCGACTCGGCCACAACCGCTCGAGCTTCCGTGCGAGCAATGATACCGTGAGTGCCAACGGTCGCGTAAAGCGCCACGGTGATGGCAACCATAAACAAGGCGACGCTAACGATCAGCTCAACGAGGGTAAAACTGCCTTTTCTTGTAAGACTCATTGGATCAGCTGGCTAGCCGTTATCTGACGGTTGATACCGCTACCCCAGGAGGTAGTAGCAATAACAGTATATTTTGTACCCGTTGTCTTAATGAGCACAGACGGAACGTATTGCAGTTTGTTGATGCCAAGCGTTGTCGCCTTGCGGGTCGGCGTCAGGGTGCAGCTGACATCTACCTGTGTTGGCGGACAGTATACATAACAAGTTTTAGGCCCTTTTGTGCCAGTGATACAGCCAGAATAATTAGTTGCAAATTCCGAGCCCATAGTGCGTCTTTGCAACGCCACGAACGCTAGGGCCTGTTCGTTGAGCGCTTGGGCCTCCACTCGGATTTCCGTGCCAGTAATCAACCGACTAGCGGTAGCGTTGAGCGTTGCCATCGCTACCCCCACCATTACCAAAAACGACACGGCAAAAAGAACCTCAATTAATGAAAAACCGCGTTGTTTAGTGTTCATCATAGCGCCACATCGTCACATGCACTTTCAACAAGCGCAAAAGTCCGCTCCACCAACCCAAGTTTTGAAGCAATACCAAGAAGCCAATTGTGCGGCTGCCAAGCAGTCGGGCCGCACGACAGAGCTTCACCGCCCGGGTCACCTTGCGGTGGAATTGGGCTAGGTGGGGATTCCTCCACCTCTGTTACCGGCAGATCCCCGCAGGAAGGGATGAAATCTTTCTGCCACCAGCGTAGTAGCGGATCGGCTGGAGTGCTCTCCAGCTGCATATTTGCAAATTCGTCCTGGGCTTTGAGCTGAATGCCAATTTTTGCGGGACGAGAAGCAACCGACATGGCAGTTGTGGTAAAACTGAACTTAACCTCATTACGGCCAAGATCGTAGAAATATTTAAGTGAAAGCGGCACGTAGCCAGAGCCGTTATGCAAATCCCAGTCGATGTCGTAGTAAACTGCTAGGTTCGGATCGGGGTTCTCGGTGGCACTAGGACGATCTTCGGCCCGTTTGAAGGTCAGCAGCATATCGGCATCGTTGGCTCGACACTCGATCGAAAGCGTCATATCGTCATCGTTACTGATACTCGTCCACTTCGGTACAGCGCTATCCCCATCCGAGGCAAAGTAGCTCTGCGGGTTGGAATTAACCGCCGAAACCTCTTTCGTTAGACGGTCCATAATAACGTAGCGGTGTTCGGGAATCTTGTTGGCGCTAAGCTCAATTACCAAGTAACGAGCGTAGGCCTTTTGATTCAAGCTCTTATCCTCACCAGTCCATCCGAAATCGTTGCGGTAGTTGTCTGATTTGATGTTGGGCTTGGTGTAGCTACCGCATTGAAAGCCCTCTACCCCAGCACTAAAGCGGATCACCGACTTTGCTTCGGTGTTAGGCTGATCACTAGGAAAGAAGCTGGAGACAAATATCCCGCGCGGCAGGGTAATTGACTTTAAAGTCGAGAACGCTCCCTGTACGTCGCCAGAGTCGCAGCGCGCCAGGCCCCGTTCAAGCCACACCTTATTGGTGCCGGTATTACCGCTGACCTCGAAGAATTCGCCCTGTTGTTTCGGCTGACCGGTTATAAAGTTGCCAAACGCTACTTGGTAGATCTGCCCTGTTCGAGATTCGTCGTTGCGTGTCGGCGCCAGCGATCGAGTGTAGGCGTCAATTATTACCTGACGGATCATCTGGGCGCTGCTGTCCAGGCTGGCGCGTTCGTTCTGCGAAAAAATGTTCGGCAGACTAACGATGCCGATCATCACAATAACCCCCAAAACAACCATCATCTCAATGAGGGAATAACCGGACCGTTTTTTAGTACGCACGGACGACATTCAGCCCTCCTGAAGCATCTTGACAGGCAGTATTTTTTGCCCAAGCGCTACCAGAGTAGATAATCGGATCGTAAGTGGAGCCAGAACGGTCATCGGTTATTATCGCTTCTCCTGCTGGAAGGGCTTTTTTCAGGCACTGATACAGATACATTCCGTCGCTGATAGTCCCCGATAAACCGGAGTAGAAGCTACTGATATTGCTATCTTCGTCTAGCTGACGAATATTTAGCCCCGAACCTTGGTAATAGCGTTTTGGCGCCGCGGCGTTGTAGAGCGTCTTGGCGTCCGGGTCGCTGGCGTTCTCCATTTCGGCACTAACCAAAACGTCTGAAAAATCGTAAGAGAATCTAACCTGATAACCCAAGGCGCCAGTCTTACTAACATCAGCCACAACTCGGTCTAAGTAGCGCAAACACACCAGGAAGTGATTGACCGAAGAGAAACTCGAGCCAGCCGGTAGAACTGACCCCTCTTTCAAGATAACCGGATTAGCGTCAATTTGGGCGGCTGTTGGGGTGGTGGTTGGTGGAAAGACCGAGCTCAAATCGGCAAACGAGGCTGTCTGCCCCGCGTTAGCCGGCAAGCCGTTGCACTGCGGAATAGTCGAGGAGAGAGCAAAGTTAGAGTTTTCGCCGCCGTTACCGGAAGTGCCGTACGAGCCAAGGTACATGGTGAAATTCGGGTAAATCTTGAAATCGGCTTTGAATTCGTTCAAGCCACCCAGAAACAGAGCGATCTCCGACTTTCTTTTGGTATCGCGACTCTTGCGCTGTATCGGCCCGATCACCCCAACAATCAGGGTAATAAGGATGCCAATGATGGTAATAACCACCAGCATCTCAATGAGTGTAAAGCCCCGTCGCTTTGCCATCAAATGTAGTACTCCCATCATCATTTAGCTTAGATTGCCGAGCTTAAATTGTAAATCGGTTGCAGCACCGAGACGATAATGAACCCCACCGCCAGCCCTAAAATAGTAATAATAAACGGCTCCAGAAGCGACGAGAACGTTCGCAGTTTTACATCTACCTCGCCTTCGAAATACTCCGCCAGAGTTTGGGTCGTCCCCCCTAAATCGCCCGACTGTTGACCAACAAATAGCAGCTGCGTCATGAGCTTAGGGAAGTACTTACTGCCTTGTAGCGAGACTGAAATTGGCGAGCCTTGTTCCAACGAGTGCATTAAACCAGTTAGCGCGTCACGAAAGATGACGTTGGTCGTCGAGTCCGTCACGATTTCTACCGCCTCAATAATTGGCACGCCCGCACCCACCAGCAGCGTCATCGTCCGATTAAATTGCGCTAAGTAAACCTGGCGCATCAGTGTGCCAAAAACCGGAAAGTTCAGAGCCAAGACGCTCGAGGTTCGTTTACCCGGCTTGGTAATGAGAAATAGTTTGATTATGACCACGAACAAAATGACAGCCAAGATTATCCAGCCCCAATAATTGATCAACCCTTCTGCCATAGCGATAAGCATCCGCGTACTTAACGGTAGCTCCGCTCCCTGGGTAGAGAAGATATCTTTGATCGGCGGGATAACTTTGGTCAGAATTATCGCTCCAACCACAATCATCACCACCACAATAAAGGCCGGGTAGATCATTGCGCCTTTCACCTTGCCGCTAAAATTAGCCGAGCGTTCGGTAGTGATGGCCAGCTCTTGGAGCACCTTCACTAAATTTCCGGTTGCTTCACCGGCTCGCACCACTCCTGTTTCGACGATAGGAAATATTTTTGGATGCCCCGACATCGCTACTGAGAGCGGAAAGCCGTTCTCCAAACTGGTCGATACTTCTCGCAACACTTTCTGTAATTTTTTGTTCGGCGTTTCGGCCACGATCTCGATTGCCTGGGTGATGCTGACGCCGGCTTTTAGCATCGTGGCCAGCTCCTTGTACATCACAGAGCGATCTTTGGCGGAAACTTTCCCAAGGGCCAGATTCTGGAAGAAGCCCTTTTCCTGAACGATGCCAATTATTGTGTAGCCGCGCCCTTGCAGAAGTCGCCGCACTTGAGAGGCATTACTCGCCGCCGCACGACCAGCGCGGGTCTTGCCGTGTTCATCTTTAACCTTATAACGAAAGTAAAGCCGCTCTTTAGACGTGTTCCCTCCCTAACAATTATTGTAGAGTAGCGGCAAGAGTTTTGCTAATCTAGAAGTACATGGTTATTGAGGCGACCGCAGTATTAGGGTTAGACGTTCGCAGTAGCCGAGGAACGCTACTTGGCAGCGTCCAACGACTCGTTTTTGATAATCGCCACGCTGGCTTAGTGGCGTGTGTTTGCAAACGATCATCCATCGCCTCGCGCAAGAAAAAATATCTTCTTTATACCGACATCCTCTCGCTCGACCGACGCGCAGCGTTTGTTGACGGCGAAACAGCGCTCCAAGAGCCCCAAAAAGAGCTGGAAGAAATTGGACACCGCACTGGTCCGGTACTAGGGGTGAATGCCAGGACCGAGTCGGGCGCGCCGCTCGGCCGGGTGTGTGACGTTATATTCGATTCAAGCTCCGGCATAATTGTCCGTTTTGCGCTCCGAAAACTGTTCAATGAACGGCTGATACCGCGACAATTTCTCGTCGCTATCACTCCGGAGAACGTCGTGTTCAAAGACAGCGTTAATACGCCAACGTTTGACCAAGTTGCCGTCCTCGAAAACGTTTCGGCGGCCTAAAAATGTGGCGGCCGTTTCACGGGCCGCCATCTCAAGGCTTGGATCAGGCCTTAGCCGGACATCGCGCGAGCGAATACGACCAAGGCGACAAAGAGAAGAATCCCCACCGCCATCATCTTTCGTTTTGTCGGTGTAGATTCGTAGTTTCCTGCCATTTAAGCCCCCAGAAAAAGTACGGCGGCGGGTGAGGGCATCCCTTCAACCCGCCGCTCTGAACGTATCGTCGCAGAGCGATTGCCCTGCAACACCGAGGAATCCGGACCCTAACAGCGGAACCGATGCACATTCATAGGCATTAGTCCTCCCAAGAGTACCCATACAGGCAATTCGATAATATCACGCCAAAGCCTCGCATGCGAGACCCATTTTCTTGACGAGAGTAGTTACTTTGACAATACTGACCGCGAGGCCAACGGGCCGTGCACATAGGAGGTCAGAGATGAGTCGAAGAAGCAAATCCGTCAGCGATCAGGGCGAAAGTTCGACCTTGAGAATCTCTGTGGTCATTCTCCCGCCACGCATCAGAGTGATCTTCCGGACGGGTGTGCCGTTCTACGCCGAGTGCTGTGTCAACACTATGATCAGCAACGTTCAGGCGTTAGATGTTGAAGGCCCAGGCGACGGGATCGCTTATCCGCCCGATGCATGTCGTCGTCCTATGGACGTCACTCAGGGTTTGGTAAAGTGGTTACCTACCGTGCCTGGCGTAGAGTACCTCCGGATCGAACCTTACCCGGGATCGGGTTCTCGCCAGCTGTCTAGTGGAGCGAGATCAGCGGCGTTATCCTTGAAGGCATCAGCCACCTGGTCTACGGCTTGCGCTCGGACCAAGTTTTCATCACCGAATTTTTCCTAGGCGACGACGACACCCCCGAGGCAGCGTCCAAACTACCATCCCAATCGGACCGACCCGACGACCAGCCGCCGCCAGCAGTCTGGTAGCCGATCGTCCAAACCACACATTGCGGCCTCGCCCCCTGTCAGAAGTGGCAGATCGGCGAAGCCGCACTTCTTTAACCGCAAGATTTGTAAAGACCCCCTAACATCTTGACTTTCCCCCGTTAACTGTTACAATGCCCGCATCGATAGCGAGCGACAAAGTCGCAAGCTTTAGGAGGCGTTTATCGCCGACTACTGAGTGGCCTGCCGCTCAGTCACGAACCTCTCAGTTTAGGAGAACGCAAACCATGAAATGTTCAGAAGGTATGTTGAAGCGCCCCGTTTACGCGGCGCTACTGTGGCTCATTGTGGCCACATTCGTCGTAACCGCCCTCCCCTTGAAGGGTTGGTACAACTATTATCAGGAGCGAGAAGCGGCCAACGTCGCGAAACAGCTCTCCACCCCGGAGGGCACAGCGCGCATCAACAAGATCGCCACGGCCGCTCTGGCCAAGGGCGAGCTCACCGGCGAGCAGTACGCCAAGACCGTTCTGGACATCCGCGATATCGAAATGCGGATGGATCACGCCGTTGGCATCAACGATTCCGTACCCCAGCTGGCCGCGATCACCAAGATCCCCGGTTCGGTGATGGGCGGGCTTTCAGCCTACCTCACCAGAGAGCAGGAGCAACGTTACGGCTCACTCGGGATGGACTGGGCAGCGATCGGCAGCTTACTGGTCATCGGGTGCATGTTCATCCCGCTCGCCTTTCTCATCTTGGCGATGCGATTGGCAATGATGGCTCGCACGCCCCGACAGCTTCTAGTTATGTTTCGTGCCGAATGGCTCGAGCTTGTCGGTGCTAGCCTGTGTTGGGGAGTGGGCCTCGGAGTCTACAAGCCACACGAGAGCTGCTCGCTCATGGACAAGATCCGCCAGCTCGGCTACCGAGAAGACGAAGACACCAGCATCGACTGGGAAGCCAAGCGCACACACGTGCTGGAGCTTATCAGCCGGGGTCGGTTCGACGCCGTTTCACCACTGCAGACGGTCTGGGCAATGCTCAAGGTCATCTGGGGTGGGAGCTGGCGTCACGCCGGCTTCGGAGTTCGCTTCGGCTACGCCAAGCAGGCCGTCTACGTTTCGCTCGTCGGAACGCTGATGGTCATGGCTGGCCAGGTCAAAGCTTACGCCTCGGGCGACAACTTTGTGCTCCAACGCGTGAAGCTCAACTACAGCCGGAATCTGAGTGTTGGTGGGCCAGCCACCGAAAACCTGTTCCTGACGTTCAAGGGAGGTGTAAACGCCGCGATCTACGGCTATTCGTCAGCTCACCCCGTCTACGAGTTGGCAGTGGACGTGACCAAGCTGAAGTTGCTAAACGGCAGTCTGACGCTCGGACCGTTCGCCGATTGCTCGGGCACGGGCAAGTTGACCAGCTACGGTGTCAGCGGATTCGCGGCGATCAAGCTTGGTAATGCAACCTTGACCGGCCCGGTGTACTTTACCCGGGACGCGAAGGGGCACAACGGCTTCCTCGCTCCGAACATCCGGCTGACCTGGAGTGCCGGCAAGAGCTTCAGCTACGGGCTGGGCGGCGCGGCATTTGCCAGCGATGGCAACAAGCCGACGTTCCTCCTCGGTCCGATCCTCAACATCAAAGGTCGTGCTACGACCTTATCGATCCGGCTCGGTCAGTTCCTCTCCGGTCATTCCAGAGGCCAGACCCAGCTCCGGCTGGACATCGCCTTCGCCCCATAACCGCCCTTCGGCGGTAACCGCGGCTCCTTCCCAGACGGGGAGGGGTCGCTTTTTTGTTACCCAGCAGGTTGATCTTCTGGCAACTACTTGGTACAATTTCTCTGCCAATCTTGGCAACGGAGGATTCATGTTCATTTCCAAAATGCTTACTGCCACATTTCTGGTAGCGCTGGCGGTGGTTATCAGCTGCCAAACTCCCAACACATCTAGCCAAGCGACTGGTTCATCGCAAGGGCAGCCGAAAGCTCAGAGCGAGAAACCGTTCGACTTTTTGGCTGAAGCTCCGAGCTATTTGGGTCAGATCCAATTGCTCACACCCGCCCAGAGGCTAGCGCTCTTTCAAGGGCTTGCCGCCGGCAAGACCGACGGCTTGACCAAGCTGGTCGGGAGTCGCGGAGCGCAGTTCCTCCAGGCTCTGTACAAGATCGATGGCTATCGCCAAAACGGCTGGCCAAGCGTCGGTCGTCTGGAGGCCTTGTACCAAACCTGGGCGCAGTCCTCGGGTGAGGAAGACAAACGGCTTTTCGCGCTCTACAAGTTCTGGCGCACGCCCCGAATCGAAGGCTTCTCAATGACGTGGGTCAAGGATCTACCGACGAAGAAGCAGGATGGCCGGACCTATGAAGGCTGGCGGTTAGGTAACGACGGCAGCGTCGTTTGGCCCGAGACTCTTGAGATCGAACCGCTGATGGCCGTTCCGACGTCCAAGGACCTCGTGCTGCCTAAGCCAGTCCGCATATCGCCGATTACCCCGGGAACGACGATCGATGTGTACGTTGACGTCACGGAGTTTGCCGGCCACGGCAACCTGTACTTCATCAGCACGTTTATGATCGGCAAAACTCGATGCTACATCAAGCCCCGACCCGAACTCGGGCTTGGCACCATACCGGAAGACGCGCTTTACGTTACGTTCCGGTAGCTCTCCCAACGGCTTCGCTCTCTGTCATCACTGGCAGACGGCGGAGCCACATTTTTTACAATAAATTATTGCCCGAGACTAGCTCGGGCGATTTTGGTCGTGGAATTCTCGTAGTTCCGCCAGGTTGTACTCGGGAGCATCCGGATCCCGAACGATATTGAATTCCGAGAATAGTCCCTCGGATTTCTCAAGCTCCTCCTCGGCGCGTTTGGCCCGCTCGTTTCTCGCTTGGGCGTACGCTCCCAGCAGTATCAAGGCCCAAACAAGGGTGTAGATCGTGTCCACCTCAGCCCCTCGACCGACTTTGCTTTGGTAGCTTGTCGGCCTTAGACATCACCCGATTGCAGCCTAGAGCTCGCCGCACATGAACGACTCCTTTGGGTGTCATGGTTGTCGAGCACGTCCTGTCGAGGTTAATGATCCTTGAGGTCAAGTGCCACTCGGTGCTAATGTAGCCGAAACTTGACCTTGGGAACGCCCCGATCTTGTGATCGACCCGCGATTCCTCGGTGACACTCACGTCGCCAACTCCAGCCACGTGGCCGTAGTGGCTCTTAGGCTTCAGGTCGAACCGAAACGCACCGGCCTTCGGCTTTTCCTTGCCAAATAGCTGAGCACGTTCTTTTTCCTTGACCTCGAGCTCAGCGGTGATCTGTTCGAATTCGAGGCGCAACCGGGCCTTCTCAGCTTGGTCGCTCGTGTTTTCGATTCGATCGCCAGTCTCAATCAGACGATCGACCAACGGCTGAACGTGGTGGTCGAGCCAGGTAAGCTCCTCGGCCGCCTCGCCCATTTCCACGACATCCTTGTCGAGTTCGGTGATGTGTTTGTCGAAAACCGGGTCGCCCGTCTTGGTTGTGGTCGTTTTTGGCGCGGGAGCGTTACTGCAACCAGCCAATACAATGACGAAAAGTGCGAGGATGAAGTTTCTCAATCGCTGTCTCCTCTGCGAAGTAATCGCAGTATGGGTAGATTCTACACCCAAGCCGATAGGGATTCAATCTGGTGGGGCCCGCCTTCGCCAAGCTACGGCGAGGTAAAACCGTTTTCTTTTGGTGGGAAATAGTCGCAAGCTCGTATTGCTCCTTCATCACCTTTCGTCGCAATTAAAAAGAGCCCGCCGTATTTCAGGCGGGCAATTGCATTGACTTCGGCGATTCAGAAAGAGAAACCGATCCAGAGCACCGTTTCGTTATGGGCGGCACCGCCGTTAGCGACGCTACGGCCCAGTGCCCGCTGGAAGGTTATCCCAGCCTGTACAGACAGACCATTCAGTTTTCGGTTGAGCGTAAGACTGCACGTGCCGGCACTAACTGTCTCCGCCGAAATCCCGTAAACTCGGCCGTGACCAAGTAGGGCCAGCTCTGCGCGGAGCTCGGGAGAGGCAGACCAATTCACACCTAGCTTGTAGGTGAAGCCGCCCGGCAGAATCGAAGGATTCTGGGCGACATCCTGCTCAAGCCTGGCAAACGACCTGATTACACCCCGAGTCTGGTAGACATGCGCACTAATCGCGTGGAGGTCCCCTCGCATGTTCTCGAGGGGAATCACGTTGTAGTAGGCATAACCCACATCAACGCGCCAACCGTTCTTCAGAGCGAAATCATGACCGAAGCCGAGGTCAATCTCGCTACCGTAGTCAGAGTTCCACCGCGTGTCTAGCGGCGAACAGACCCATATGTAGGCGTACATTCCCTTGCGAGCGAATGTGGCCGAATTCTGGGTGACCGGGCCGTCGTGAAGACGCATTCCAGTCTGACCACCGACGTAGCTCGATTTCAGAACCGATTTGTAGGAAACCTGAAGGCTGTCCTGAGCCCACGACTGCGCCGTAACGACGGCTACCAAAAGTGATATTGTTGTATTCTTCATTGCTTCTCCTCATTTGGATTCTTGACTGACTTGGCGATTCGAAATTCGACACCATCTTCGAAATCGCGATAATTCTGGGTAAGTTCCTCGCCGGCAGCGATCGCCCGGAGGGCAACGATCTGGTCGGTAGCGACTACATAAACCAGGTTCGGCGTATCCGAATGGTTCAAGAATCGCAGGTTGTCGTACGGCAAGCGATAGCGGTTTAGCCGCTTATCTAATCCGCCGTAATGGAGAATCAGTGCTTGGTCGCGCCGATCTAGGTTGGCAAACTCGTTGGCGCTGAAGATTTGGTCCAGTTCGGGTCGATGTTGATAGACAACACTCCCTTTTCTGATCCCCTTCCAAGCGAACACCCCCAACCCGTGGATGGGGCTGGGTTTAAGCGATGTTTTATAAATGAACATACTAACCGGCACTATAACAGGAGGCGTAGTATATGTCAACACTTTATCAACGGTTTTTCTTTCTGGACTGATACTTTTGTTGACTATCTTTCGACAAATAGTTAAACTGAGACCATGAACAACGAACAGCTCAAGATACTCGGCATCAACGACACTGAGGCCGAAGTTTACTTGACGGTGTTGAAAGCAGGGATCGTCTCCCACACCGAAGTAGCTAATCTATCCGGCATAAAACGGACTACTGTCTACTCCGCTGCCAAGGAACTAGTTACACGCGGCCTCATTGCCGAGGATTTAAGCCAAAAGGTTGCTCGCTTAACTGCAATTGCACCAAAGAATCTCACGACCATCCTCGACAACCAACTTCGCCAAGTCGAGGAAAGAAAGAAGCTTCTCCAGCCACTGATTGAGGCCCTGAATAAAGAAGCCGGCTCCACCCAATACCCAGTCCCCAAAATTCAGTTCATCACCCAAGAAGACATCTCGCGCTTCTTCTTCCAACAAACGCCAACGTGGAACGAAAGCGCTAAGACTGTCGATAGTACATGGTGGGGCTACCAGGACCCTACTTTTGTAGAAAACTATCTCGATTGGATCGAGGTATTTTGGAAACAGCCCTCAGCAAAGGAAGTATATGCAAAACTTCTTTCGAATGAAGCCGACATTGAGAAGGTAGTTACCCAGCACCCACAACGAGAGATTCGCCCATGGGCTTCAGTAAAACAATTCACCGCTACCACTTGGATTGTTGGCGACTACGTTATTATGGTCGTTACCAATCGCTCGCCGCACTACCTGATTGAAATTCACGACCCGTTGATGGCTCATAACTTACGCGAATTCTGCAAAGGTGTCTGGAATACGCTCACAACGAAGTAAAGCTGTTTTCTTCTGGCAGGAAGTTATTCTGGTTTGCGAATTTCCCAGAAGAGCATTGGCCAGTTGAGTTTGAATTTGCCGTCTTCTTCTTTAACTCCAAGCGTGTCGCGTAAATCCTGAATAATCTCTTCCACCGGCTGGGGATAGGCGTGCAGACCCTTGAAAAACCAGGCCATTTCTTCTTCTGAATTAAAATCCCAAGTCAGTGGCTTCATCTCGGCACTGACCAATTCCAGGCCCGCGCTTTCCGCAAGTTCTTTCAACTTCTCCGGGCTCATGAACTGACCCATTTCGTGTCCCGTCAAGCATTTGTCAGTTACGATTTCATCAAAATGTCGCTGTAGAGGTGTTTCTGCCCCCACATCACCGACCACAAATCGTCCTTTTGGCTTCAACATATCGGCAACGTTTTGCATCGCCTCTGGCAATTTTTCTTTATCCACGTGATGCCACCCACCAAAACTGGTGACAACATCTACTCCTTCATGAGGAATATTTCCGTCGGCAAATATCTTGTCCGTTTCGTTCGGAGCAGCATGGACCGCCGTTACCTGGTCTCCACAGTTCTGAACTAGGTGTTGGAGTTGAATTTCACTTGGATCGACAGCGTAAGTCCGCGCTCCCGTCCAATATTCTACGGCCTGTGTAAGAAACCCCGTGCCGGCGGACAGGTCAACAGAAACCTCACCGCGTTGAGGACGGATCAGATCGTGCATTGCCAGCAAGTCAGATTTCCTGGCTTCATAGCCACACATTTTCATCGCCAGTTCGTACAGTTCTGAACGAGCGTCAAATATCTTCCCTCCGTCGAAGGTTTCACCTCGCTCATGAGCTTCTTTCATCTCTTGTACTACCTGTTCGCACTTAGTTAGTGCGGCTTCAATCAAAGGCTGAAAATACTTGAGTCGTTCCGCAGGGCTCACTTCATTGATGTCAACAACATCGACAGTATCAACGACGGGGGGCACATCTATTTTGGGCGGACTAGAATTTTTGAGCGGAGCCCGAAAATACTCGGGAACTTGGGTTTCGGCTGTTGTTGTACCGTGGGTAATTGGGTCTGGCGTTTCTTCCATTTGCCCTCCCATGTTAGTGCATAACTAATATAAGTTACAGGCGGCCGATCGCTCGGCCGCCTGTTGTCCAGGACTAGTCGTCCTTGGTGGGTGGCGCTTGTCGCTCTTCCAGCTCTCGCTGGTTTTGTTCCATCTGCGCGTCGAGCTGTTCGGAGGTCTGCCCCCGCTCAGCCGGCGTGTGATCACAAAGCAACTTTCCACATTTTGGGCAACGGTCCATTCTGTCCTCCAGTACCGATCAGCAACATGTTACCAGACCAAGAAGACAGAGTCAAGTGGTCTGGGGTATGAAAAAGGCCGTTAGGCTCTTTTTCTTTTGGCGGGAAGTTAAAAAGAGCCTGTCATTCTCAGACAGGCCATAGTCGTTCGTATCAAGTCCTGGTGTACCGAAGCTGGTCGACGCCTCGTTTCCAGTACGAACAGTCAGGGAATAGCTCTCCTAGGGTTACTCCCACTTGCGCGAAGGGCATAGGTCGGAGGTAGTTTACCAATCGCCGGTTGTACTCAGCTTCATCGAGCACTACTGAGCCGTCGAAGATGTCATCAACTAGTTTCGTGTACGAGTTGTGGATATCAAAGAACGGTTGATAGAGCTCTAACAGCTGACGTGCCCAACCTTGCTTCGTCTCGGAGAGAGTCTGCATGATGTTGTCGAACGTGTCTGGGCACGGCAATGCCTCATACAGACCAAGGAGTTTCCTTGTTAGCTGTTTCGGGAAGTTTTCCAGGGCCTGAAGCGAGCGAGCGTCAAAGACGTTAACCCGATGCCCCTCCTTTACATCCTGAAAGAAGCCGGTGGCAACCCGGGCAATAGTGCCAGCGTACTTAACGACATCGTCCTTTCGATCACGCCGCCCGATCAGCTTGATACGGCGGTTAAACTTCGACCACGGACCACCTTTTACCTTCGCCAATAGTTTGAAATGGTCAGATGTTGACGGCGAAATTCTCGGATGGTCATAGTTACCAACTCCCATTTGGCTCCCAAGCACTTCAACAAGGAGGAACTGGATAACGTTTCCACGACTCTGGCTAAAAACGTTTTCGACTTCCACTCTCACTGCTTCCGAAGCATCGTGGTAGTCATACGGGTAGTGATACCTTAATGAACCACGGCCGTCCTCCGGGCTGTTGATGGCAATATCTAGATCGCTACGCCAGGTTTGTGTTCCCCAAGCAACAGAACCGAAGACTACAGCGGTTCCATCTCGGAACGGTGGGTGGGTCATGACCCGGTCAGCTAATTCTTGCAGCATTTCCGGTGATGTCCGGAAACGCCGCTCAATGAGCTCATACGGCAAAAATCTGGACATCTTGTTCTCCTGTAGCACTAATGTGCGTTAGAAGTACTTTAGCCTAAACCAGTAAATAAATACAGAAGGAGCCGTTTTCTTTTGGCGGGAAGTTAAAAAACCGCCCGGAAAGTTTGAAAGCTTTTCCGGGCGGTGACTTGATGGGGTCTTCAGTCCTTGTTGCTGCGGCTCGAGGCCGTTGCAGTACCACCGAGCGCAGATCCGAGACCGAGGATGTAGCCAAAGTTGTACCATCCACCGTTGTTGTGCACTTCGTAGATGCTGACCTGATCGTTGAAGAGCGATACGATGAATGTCACCCAAACGATTAGTCCGTGCCACAGACCGAGTAGGAATCCCGCTTCGCCGTTCGGCACCGGTGTGCTCATAGCCGTATTCGGACCAGGAGCGCAACCAGCTAGAAGCAGAACAAAGAGAGCGACGAGAATGAAGGAGAACGCTTTACGCACTACAAACCCTCCTGTTCGCAAAGTATTGATACTCTACCTCTTTGCTCAGGTAAAGTCAAGACTTTCCCGGAGTCGTTTTCTTTTGGCGGTTTTAGTGAATCTTCAGATTGAAAGAGAACCCTCCCCTAACCCTACTAGCCTAGCTAACGTCCCGGTTCTTGCCGTGAGTCTAGAAGGCTTCTGTATGTAAGGAATCCCACTCCAAGTAAAATCAAGGCTAGAAGGATATTGCTAAGTATGGTTGGTTGCAAATACAAAAGGATACCAACTGCACCAACAACAATGAACAGCTTGAGGCCAAGAAGTCTTCCTCTAAGGAGATACCAGCCCGCAAGAGCCCCAACGATGAGCTCGAATATTACGATCAACCAAACCACTCCCTCAGGATAGATTGAAGAAACATTTTCCAGCATCATGGGAAATGCCACTATCGTAAGGAGTGAGAAAGTCGTTAGGCTCAGAAGAGCTAGCAATACAACTCCGGCGCAAAAGATTATCAACAAAAGCCCCAGTAGACGATGAAACTTCATTGTTCAATAGTAGCAAAAACACAGCGGAGCCGTTTTCTTTTGGCAAAAAGTCGCCCGCCTTTTCAGGCGGGCTTCGAATAGCAGCAGGACCATATCACTTGCGGCGATCGATGGCCACTTCAGGGTGGCACTCTAGTGTGTGTTTGTGAACGTCTAGACCCGCCCAAGTGCAGCTGGGGCAGACCTCAAGTGCTTTCAATCCGAAACGTTTGCAGACTGCCGGATCGAGTCGGAAAACAAGATGGCCTTGCGCAATCCCCCTGACAACTTCGCCAGCACATTTCGTGAATTCGTCTTCAAAGATAGGTCCAATGATATTGAGGTTGAGGCACTCTCGAGCCGTCTCTTCGTCAAGAAAGAGGCCGACAAAAGGTGTTGTCGTCCCGCCCCAGTGGAGAACGTTAACCTCACTGGCAAAATTCGATCTCCTTCCCGGGTTAAAGAGCGTTAATCCGGAATCGGTGATGCCAACGAGCCGGCCGTTCTTGAGACGAGCACCTACCTCCAGCTTGCTTACCCCAACGCTACCCACTTTCTCCACATTGGGAAATCCAAGATCATTTAACTCATCGGTCACGTGATAGAGCGACCACGACCCAGTGACAGCCCAAAACTCGTGAATGTACGTTCCTTCCATCCTTTTCCTCCTCAGGAAAGATTTTGTTGAATAATATCAGAAGCGGCAGTAAAAATCCAGGTATGGGCGTTTTCTTTTGGCGGGGAAATAATAAATCAAAATTTGCCAATTCGCTCCGCGAACCTTCCGGAAGGGAGGCGAATTTTCTCCTCACCCCTGTGGGAACCGTGCAGGGTATGGGGTGTGGGGAGGTAGGGGCTGCCTCGGAATTAAGCCCCTCCTCCCCACGAAAATTGGGTTTGAAAAAAGGGCCGCTAGGCCCTTCTCTCGTTCTAGTGAGCCGATGCTCACATTCCCATGCCACCCATGCCTGACATATCGGGCATTGGGGGCATAGAATCTTTTTTCTCTGGTAAATCAGTTACGGCGGCTTCTGTTGTTAGGACCATGGCAGCGACAGAGGCAGCGTTTTGGAGAGCCGAGCGGGTAACTTTGAGCGGGTCGATAATACCAGCGGCCATCATATCTACCATTTTGTTTTCTTTGGCGTCGTAACCGTGACCCTTTTTGCCCTCAATTATGCGGGCAACGATAACCGAGCCTTCAGCTCCAGCGTTCTGGGCAATCTGCCAGGCCGGTACAACGAGAGCTTTGGAGACGATCTCGCGACCGATCTCTTCATCTCCTGCAAATTTAGTTTTGTTTAATGCTTCGTGGGCTTCGAGCAGGGCAACACCTCCACCAGCAACGACTCCTTCTTCGATAGCGGCGCGAGTGGCTTCTTTAGCGTCTTCAACACGATGCTGTTTCTCTTTTTGCTCCACTTCGGAAGCAGCCCCGACTTTAATGACGGCGACGCCACCGGAAAGTTTACCGAGGCGTTCTTGGAGCTTTTCTTTGTCGTAATCTGACGTTGCTTTTTCAATTTGAGCTTTGATTTGGGCGACGCGAGCGTCGATGGCTTTAGTGACCCCCTTACCGTCAATGACGGTAGTGTTGTCTTTATCAGCTACAACTCTGCGAGCCTGGCCTAGCATCGCCACTTCAGTGTCTTCGAGCTTCATACCTTTTTCTTCAGAGATCACTTCACCGCCGGTTAGAATGGCGATATCTTGGAGCATCTCTTTTCTTCGATCACCAAAGCCCGGAGCTTTAACGGCTAGAATCGACAAGATTCCGCGGAGTTTGTTGACGATAATTGTTGCTAGAGCTTCGCCTTCAAGATCTTCGGAGATAATGACGAGTTCTTTCTTTCCGGTAGTAGCGAGTTTCTCCAGTAGCGGCAGAATTTCTTGGATCGAGGAGATCTTTTTGTCAGTAATGAGAATATATGGTTTTTCGAGCACTGCTTCCATGCGAGTCGCGTCGGTAACCATGTAAGCCGAAACGTAACCTTGGTCAAATTGCATGCCTTCGGTTAGCTCGTAGGTCATCTCCAGAGCTTCAGATTTCTCAACCGTGATAACACCTTCGTTACCAACCTTGTCGAAAACTTCGCTGATTAGTTTGCCGATCTCTGGGTCGTTAGCGGAGATTGAAGCGACTTGGGAGATCTCGGCTTTGGTCGCAATTTTCTTAGCGTTTTTCTTTAAGTGAGCGACAACCTGTTCGGTTGCTTTTTCAATACCGTGGCGGATGGCCATGGCGTTGGAGCCAGCCTCGACGTTTTTGAGACCTTCGCTCATCATTGCTTGAGCGAGGATTGTGGCGGTAGTGGTACCGTCACCAACGTTATCGTTGGTGCGGGAGGCAACTTCTTTAACGAGCTGCGCCCCCATATTCTCGAATTTGTCTTCGAGATCTATCTCTTTGGCGATAGTGACACCGTCATTGGTAATAGTCGGGCCGCCGTAACCTTTGTCCAAAAGGACATTACGGCCTTTGGGGCCGAGGGTGACTTTAACGGTGTTAGCTAGCTGATCAACACCGGATTTAATCCGGTCTCGAGCATCTTGGGCAAATTTTATTTGTTTAGACATTATCTTTTTCTCCTTTTAGTCGAAAAACAATTTTCAGTTTTCATTTTTCAATTTTGTCGGACTTCGCCTCCATAGCTCCCTCGCATTGCTCGGTCGCTATCATTGAATTTTCAGTTTCCCAATTTTCAAACATTGAATCATTGTAAATTGACTGGAAATTGAGAATTGTAAATTGTAAATTCATCCTTTCAGGATGCCCAGTACTTCATCTTCTCTAATAATCTTGTATTCAACTCCATCAAGCTTAAATTCATCTCCGGCATACTTGCCAAAGAGAACCTTATCTCCCTTTTTAACTTCCATCTCAATTCTCTGGCCGTCTTTATCGACTCGGCCCGGTCCGACAGCAATAACTTCGCCCTCTTGGGGCTTCTCTTTGGCGGTGTCGGGAATGACGATACCGGATTTCGATACGGTTTCCGCATCGAGCGGTTTAACGACCAAGCGGTCGGAAAGTGGTTGCAGTTGCATTGAACCTCCTTTAGGATTTTTACTCATATTTGTAGCATTTATTGTAAAGTTTGCTTTACATTTGTCAACCCCGCACTATTCAACCGTTGCAAGTTGTTACAATTAACTTATGCATTGGGTGTATGTACTGCTTGGCAAGGAACGGCGGCTTTACTTCGGACAAACGAACAACTTGCGGCAAAGACTGCTAGATCATAACGAAGGTAAGTCACTCGCAACAAAACCCTACCGACCGTGGAAGATTGTCTACCTTGAGGGCTATGCCTCAAAACTAGATGCGCTTGATCGAGAAAAGAAACTCAAACAATTCGGCCAGTCGTACGCCAGATTGAAGAAGCGTATTGGGCATAGCCTTCAAGACGGTTGAAAAGTGCGGGGTCAACATGAGCCGCAAAAACCTCCCCCCACCGCGCGCGGTGAGGGGTTCGGGTTGGACCAGTAGGCCCATCTAGGGCCTTGCTTGAGGAGGAGCGAAAGCTTTCTCTCAAATTGCGCCTACTGTGCCAGACTTGCAAGCGGGTCGAACAAGCCTGCGATTGCTAGCGGTCGCTTACCCTTGAAAATTAGGGCAAACGAAGCATGCCTGGCATGAGCGCTGACCATGTGGCCACCGTCGCTGTGAGCGCTAGACTCGAAACCGTAGCTTCGAGCGATGCGCAGTCCATCGGCTCGGGTACCGAAGTACTCAACGACAAAGAAGTTCTTGCCTTTGATCGCCCAGATCCGGCGACCAGTTTTCTCTGTTGGAACCGGCGGAATCCGCATTAGGCCGCAGGCGGCTGTGGGCGTACCGTACGATAGGCACTGGGTAACGCTATCGTAGATCGTTGGTCCTTCCCAAGGAAAGTCGGCCAGAACTTTCTCCTTCGGGAAGAAAGCCGGAACCATGATCGCTCCATCGATGATGTGCAGGTTGACCGGCTTGTAGGTGTATCCACCACGGACTTTCCTGATGTCGAGAAAGCCCAAAGTGAACACCTTGTCAGCTTTGGTCCTGGCTTTAACCTCGGCCGCCGTTAGACCGCTGAAGATCTGCGGCGACCACAGGTCGAGCTCGCGGCTAAAGCGATAAACCGTGAATTGGGTTCGTGCCCGATGCTTCACTTTGGAGTGACGAATACTCGCCGAGGCCATCGGTAGTGAGAAGAACAAAAGAATTGCGAGGGTCGTAAGAAATTTCCACATTACCAACCTCCGTGTCTTGCCCTAGTTTTGGGGTGCTTGAAAACCACCATAGAATTTTTAACGAGAAAGATACAATTGCTTTGTTACGGCCTCACCGCCTGGGGTTGATATCGCGCTTGACGAGCGATATGGTGAGTTACAGAGGGGATGAAATTTAACCACCGACACATAGTCCGGCATGTCAGTTATTTGGCCACGCACCCGTGGACCAGACGGGGGGTTGCGTTACTTTCGGTGTTCATCATACTTGTCACCCTCGGTTACAGTCCGTCCAGTTTTGCCGCCAACTTAACCCAGACCGTCACTACTAAGGCCGATTATGAGTTGGGAGTCTTGAGCGGTCTCGACACCGAATCAACACCGGATCGTCTCCAGCTCCAAGCGGCTGGGTCTTGGGGTGCTAGAAGCTGGGCTGAACCGCCCGACACCATCGAATCTGGATCGGCTTTTTCGAGCGACGGCACTTATATTTATACTCTGCGCGGCGGATCATTTGCCTACTTCTGGCGCTACGACCCGGTCCGAAATACCTGGCGGGCCATGGCCAACGCTCCGTTTGCCGTTGGCATTGGGTCGGATATGCGCTACGACTCAACCGGCGCCATTTACGCCACTTTCGGGCTCTACACTAAAAAATTTGCCAAATATACCATCAGTACCAATACCTGGACCGAGCTAGCCGAGACCTCGGATGTTGTTGGCAATGGTAGCGGCTTGGCCTTTGACGGCACTAATATGTACCTCTTGCGTGGCAACAACTCCCAAGACTTCTACCGTTACAATATTGGCACCAACACTTGGGACCCGCTAACTGGCCCGCCGGCTACAATTTATAACGGCGCTGACCTTGTTTATAACGCTGGCTACATCTACGCCTGGCGAGGCAACAATACCTTGAGTTTCTATCGCTACGATATTGCGGCCGGAACTTGGAGCGACGCGGCCGTGGCCGATGTCACGGCCGGAGGACTAATGAACGCCGACGGTAACGCAATGGTAGTTGGCAACTACATCTACAAAGCTCGAAGCGGCGGCACCTTAACTTGGTATCGGTACTCAATTTCCGGCAATACTTGGGAAGCACTGACCGATGTACCGCTAACAGTGAACTACGGCGGGTTAATTTATGTCTCTGGCACCGACCGGATCTACGCATTTCGTGGCACTTCAACCCGAACTTTCTGGGCCTGGAACCCGAACACCTCCGCCTGGGTTGGTTCGGCTGAGCCGATAGTTTCTTCTGTTGCCTATACCGTTGGCACGGGCGGCAATCTAATATCTGACGGGGCTCAATACGTTTATCTATTGCGAGGGGGAAATACGGCTAACCTTCTTCGTTACGACTCCTCGGCCAATACTTGGTCTTTGATGGCCAGTGCTATCGTCGCTTCAGTTACTTACAATTTTAATTACGACACCTTTGGGGTGAAGGCGGGCAACTATCTTTACTTTTTCCAGGGTAACAATACCAACTTCTTACGCTATGACATCGCCGGCAATTCCTGGTCACTGTTGGCGATCACCCTGGCAGCGATTGGTAACGGTGGCGGCTTGGTGTACCCCGGGTCAGGAGACTATATCTATGCTCTTCGCGGAGCCGGTACAGCTACTTTTTACCGCTATTCGATCTCTGGTGACTCTTGGGACGATGCATCAGTCGCCGACTTGCCGACCTCACCGCAAACATCGGTCGCCAATGTTGGTGGCCGTATGGTAAGTGATGGCACGGACATTTACGCTCTACCAGGTTACGGCGTTAGCCGATTTCTGAAATACACTGTTGGCACTAATACCTGGAGTGAGATCGCTTCCGCCCCGTTCCCGGCCTACTACGGCGCTTCTCTCGAGTACAAATCGGGTAAAATTTACGCGCTGGCTGGTTACTACAAAGACAAGTTCTACGAGTACAACATCAGCGGCGACTCCTGGCGAAAACTAGCTAACACCCAGCTAGCGGCGGCAGGGGGTGTCGGAGCTTACAACGGCGCCTCTCTAGCGGTGATGGGTAGCACGATTTATGCCGTCCGGGGCAACGGGGTGGCTGACTTCTGGACTTACTCGATCGATGCCAACAGTTACACTACGAGCGGCACTTACACCAGCCCCGTCTTTGATTTTAGCTTCGTCTCCGCCTGGGTCTCGCTCGCCAGTACCACAACTGCTGGTAGCGATTCGTCGCTTTTAATCGAAACCAGAAGTAGCGCCGATAACAGTAGCTGGACTTCCTACCAAGCCCTTTCGGGTTCAGACATCCAATCAACCGTTAATCGCTATCTTCAGGTTCGGCTGACGTTTACAGCATCAACTGATAAAACGGTGACGCCGACGCTGGATGATTTCACTGTGACCTACACCTCAGATGAAACAGCCCCGACAAACCCGTCCTCCGCCACCGGATCGTCCCAGCAGGTTGGTGGCACCGCCCTGACCAGCGGCCAGAGCTACCCCCATGTGGCACCGTATTTCACCTGGAGCGGAGCGAGCGACGCTGGGAGCGGTTTGCAGGGCTATTATGTTTATTTCGGCACCGATGTTAATGCCGACCCAGCCACCAGCGGCAGCCTCGCTACTACCGCCACCTTTACCGCTAACACCGCCATGACAGCCGGAACCTATTATTTACGCCTTAAGGCCGTCGACAACAAAAACAACAACGCCAGTAGCACTTATGCCGCCTTCACCTATGTCTATAACGGGGTGACACCGCCGCAAAGCCTGCAGATGACCAGTCAAGCCAATTTTGAAACCGGTACGCTAACGAGCGTCAGTGCCACTCAGAGTTCGGGTAACTTACAGCTTAGCACCGCCACCGGTAGTTGGGGTCAGGAATCATTAATTGCCCCACCGGCCAGTATCTATGTTGGTGGCATGTTCGCCTATGTTGCATCCTCGAACAAGCTCTACACCTTCCGCGGTAACAATACGACCACTTTTTACTCCTACGATGTCGCTGGCAATGCCTGGACGACCGAAGGAGCTTCAAACTTTGGCAACGTTTACGCCGGCGGTGGGGTCGTTGAAGGGCCGAGCGGTTATCTCTACGGCTGGATCGGCAACGGTTCCTCGTCGTTCGCCCGTTACACTATTTCGTCCAGCACTTGGGACGACTCCGCCGCCGCCGACTTGCCTCTGGCCGCTAACTACGGCGCGTCGGCAGTTTACGATGGCTCTCGTTACATTTATTTCCTGCGCGGTAACTCTGACGATGCTTTTTGGAGCTATGACACCCAGAACAATACTTGGGCCAACTTGACCAACGCCAACTTCGGCAACGGCACCGCCAACCAAACAACCTACCTTGGTGCGGCTTTAGCCTTTGACGGCACCGACACAATTTACGCCAGTCAAGGCAATAACTATTCCTATTTCGCCAAGTACACTATCTCTACCAACACTTGGACACCGCTAACAATGGCACCGGTTGGATTCTATGTCGGTGCGAATCTGAACTACGACGCCACCACCAACGCTGTTTACGGTTTAGCCGGTAACAATCGCGGCACATTTTTGAAATACGACACTGTCAACGATGTTTGGTCGATTATCCAAGAACCGCCGCTTTATACCTCTTACGGCGCCGCTCAACGAATTATCGGTCGCAATATCTACACCCTTCGAGGAGCTAATACCACCGCTTTTTGGATTTTTGATATCGATAACGGTGTCTGGAAAAAACCTGTTCAAAATGTTTTTGGCACCCAATATGCCGGAACGATTTACTACCCAACTTCAAATGGCGCCTCGGTGGTCAAGGGGGACGGCAACTACTACTACGCTACTCGCGGCAATATCGATAGCCAGTTTGTTCGCTTCGATCGCTCAAGTAGTACTGTTGTGACGATGGCTCCGGTGCCAGAGGGACTTAACCAAGGAGCATCTCTCGTTTACGACTCCGTCAACGGCACGATTTACGCCACCACCGGTACAACCAACTTAGATTTCTTTAAGTACACAATCTCCAGTAATAGTTGGGTTAAGATCAACTCCGGCTCAACCGACTTAGTTCCGGCCAGTCTTAATGCTGGCTCAGACATGGTCTACGATGGTAGCCGCTATATTTATCTTTCCCGTGGCGCCAATGGTGCTCAGTTCTACCGTTACGATACCCAAGGGTCAGCTGGCTCGCGTTGGAGCACGATGACTAGTTCGACGTCCACACCCAGCTGGGGTGGTTCGCTAGTTTATAATAGCGGCTACATCTATATGACCAGGGGAAGTAGTACGGCTAGTTTCTACCGTTACGATGTTGGTGCCAACACCTGGAGCGACCCGTTGGTAGCTGATGCTCCAGGTACTGTTAGTACTGGTGGCTCACTTTCACTAGGTAGCGACGGCAAGATTTACCTTGCTCGAGGTAATATCGGCACACCACCACAGAATTTGTATGTTTATGATATTACACTCAATACCTGGTCAACTCTCAATAACGCCCCTGCTGGATGGGGCGCCGGTGGCGATCTGTCGGGTGAAAACGGCGAACAGTTGCACGGTTTCTTGGGTCAGGGGACTAACGCCATCTCCGACGGCATCTATACCTATACTCAACAGACCTCGACCACCAGCTTTGCTAAAACCGGCAGCTATACATCCACTGCTCACAGCCTCACTTCAGTTTATAAATGGGCCAACTTGACCGCCAATTACACAGCTCCGGCTAATACGACCGTCAGTATTAAGACCCAGAGCTCCAGTGACGGCGCCGATTGGAGTAGTCTCACGGCCGTCACCAACGCCCAACGAACCACCGGTACCGACACTTACACCTACCAGATCGCCTCGCCAGCCAATGCCTATCTCCGCGTAGAGGTAACACTAACTTCCGACGGACTGCATACCCCCACTTTCAACGACTACACTATCAGTTACTACCAAGACACTACCGCACCAACCAACCCCGATGCCCTGACCGTTTACGACTCCGACGAGGAGAACTCGACCCTAGTTACTAGCACTTGGTACAATTACGCCGCACCCAAATTCAGCTGGAACGCCGGCACAGACAACGCGGGCGGTTCAGGTGTCGAAGGTTACTATCTTTATTTTGGCACCGATTCAGAAGCTAACCCGAGCATAACTTCGGGAATAATTAACGACGGCTCGGCGGTTCAGTTCCAAACTGGTGCCGAATATATCCTCGATGAGGCGATGTCGAGCGGCTCGACTTACTACTTCTTGGTTAAAACCCGCGACAACGCCCAGAACATCTCCGGTTCCGCTTGGGAAGCCTTTACCTACCAATTCGACTCAACCGCGCCAACCAACCCCGGCTCGATCTCAGTCAACCCGGCTGGATATTCAGCAACTGATTCGTTCACTTTTAGCTACTCTGCCGGCTCCGACGCTCAGTCGGGCGTACTAAAATACCAGTACCGAACGGGCGGGGATGCAGTAGATAGCTGGACCGACTCCAACCCACTGACGACCACCTCAATCGCGCTTCCTAACGACGAACACGCCGAGGGTCAGTACCAGTCAGGCACAAACATCTTCTACCTGCGTACAGTGGATAACGCCGGCAACGCCTCTAGCTCAACCTCAGCTAACTATTACTACTCTGGTTCGGCACCAACCCCGCCGCAAAATATTGAAGTGGATAACGAAGTCTCCGAGACTAACTCCTTTACCATCACTTGGGATCCGCCGTTAACGTACGTCGGAGAGTTGGAGCTGCTGCGCTACCGCTGGAGCGTCAACGCTCTACCGACCGCCAACAATAGCACCGAAACATCGGCCGAGTCGGTTGGGCCAGCAGCGTTGGCGACTCAGCAAGGAGAGAACACGTTTTACGTGGTCGCTAAAGACGGCGCCGGCAACGTCGATTACGACCTCTACGCGCAGGTTAGCTTTTCCGCTAATACGGCCGCACCGAGCGCACCGAATGATTTCAATCTAAATGACCTTTCGGATCGCGACGCCCAGAAGTACGGCGCCGCTCTATCCTGGGAGGAACCAGACACCTACGACGAAGGCAATTTCTCTGGGTACAAAGTTTACCGCTCCACAGATGATGTTACGTACACCGTAATTTCCAGCACCACCGGCACCGCTTACGTCGACCAGGGCCTGACCGGCGGCACACGTTACTACTACAAAACCACCGCCTACACTAAAACCAACACCGAGTCGGTCTCCACAAGCAGTCTAAGCGTCGTCCCCACTGGCAAGTTCACCTCCGCGCCAACGATTGCCAGCGAGACAATCAGCACCAATATATTTGCTCGCCGCATCACCTTCAGCTGGATCACGACTCGCGCCAAAGGTGACGGCTCGGGCACTTCGTTCGTTAAATGCGGTCTCACAGTTAACGATTTAGACATTACTGCCGGTGATTTCGCTCAAGTCTTGGCTCACAACGTCTCAGTCGAGGGGCTAACCCCGTCAACCCCCTATAAATGTTTCCTCTACTCCACCGATGTTGACGGCAACACCGCCACCTATGGGGCGATGGACCTAACCACCGCGCCGCCACCTGTAGTGAAAGACGTTGAGGTAACCGACATTAGCCTAAGTAGCGCGCGGGTCAGTTTCAAGACAAACGTCCAAGCTAAGGGCGAACTGAAGTACGGCGAGACTTCAGAGTTCGGTAGCGTGAAGGAATTTGACAGCTTCGGGCAGGACTTCAGCATCGCCCTAACGGGACTGAAAGACACGACCGATTACTTTTACGGTTTCCGGATGGTAACGAGCGACGGTGACGTCTTTGCGCAAGAGGTTATTAACAAGTTCGAAACCCTGCCGATGCCGGTTGTCAGTAACGTTGAGGTTGAGCCAGTACTGAAAGTTGATACGCCAACCTTAAAAGTTACCTATACCTCTAACATCGATACTTCAACAACTGTCCTTTACTCAACTAGCGGTGCCACTCAGCTAGAGCGAACCGCCAGTGAGCCACTTTCCACCAAGCACAGTATCGTTCTTAGCGGTCTGTTACCCAAACGTTCGTACAAGATTATCGCCGGCGGGAGTGACTCATTCGGTAACGACGCCGTTCCGGAGATCGTCTACGCCACGACAAAAGACGACACCAAGCCTCCGGAGATTCTTAGCTTTGCCATCATGTCACAACCTCAAACCGACGGAAAAACTATTCTGGTCGCCAAGGTAGAATCAAACGAACCAACCGTTGCTCAGCTTGAAGTTGCTCAAGGCTCGTCGGCAACGTCCTACAACATCAGCGGTCAAGCGGATACTCTGAACCAATCGCACAATCTCAGCATTTCCGTACCTGCCGGCGGAATTTACTCGGTCCGCGTTAAACTCGCCGACTCCTCCGGCAACATCACCTACAGCGACCCCGAGAACGTTTCCGGCGGTATTCGCCGCCTTAACGCCCTTCAGCTAATCAGCCGAACCCTAGTAAAGAATTTCGGTTGGCTATCACGACTATGGCAGTAGAAGCAATCTTCAAGGTCGATAAGATCTCTAAGCGCTATCCGATAGGAAAGCGCGAGATTGAGGTATTACACAACCTCGAACTTGAGATTACTCCGGGTGAATTCGTGATTTTAATTGGCCCGTCGGGCTGTGGAAAATCCACGTTTATGTATCTAATGTTCGGCCTGGAGCCGCCCTCGGAAGGTAAGATTTACTTCAATAACCAAGACATCTTTGCCATGCACGAAGACCAACGAACTGAGTTGCGTAGTCACCACATTGCCATGGTTCATCAGCAGCCAATCTGGATCAAAGCGCTTTCGGTTCGAGAGAACGTCGCTTTTCCGCTGTTACTGCACCGCATTCCCAAGAGCGATGCCGTTGCCAAGGCGGACAGGATGCTTCATGTGCTCAACCTGGAAAAACTGGCCAACCAGCACCCGCACGAACTGTCGGTTGGTGAGCAACAGCGCTGTTCGCTTATGCGCTCGCTGATTACCGAGCCGGAAGTAATCTTTGCCGACGAGCCTACTGGAAACCTAGACACCGACTCGTCGATAGTCGTCATGGAGCTTCTAAAGACAATCAACGAACAGCTCGGAAAAACAATCATTATGGTCACTCACAATATGAGCCACATGCCCTACGGATCAAAGATCGTTTCAATGATCGACGGCAAGATCGTGAATGTGGAAGTGAAAAGACCCCCAGCTAGCCCAGACAACAACAAAGGCATATCTGATATCCTTGGCTCATGGGCAGACCGAAATGCTACCGCCACCACGAAGCCTGCGTCTGACAGCTCTGCGACTGGCAAGGTTCAAACCCAAGTCAAATCTAAGCCATCCTTAGCTCAAGAAATTTCCAAGCCCCAAACCAAGGTAACGAAACCATGACCTGGAAAGACATTATCTCCCTGGGCTTCAGAAACTTAACCTCCCGACGCAGTCGTACCTTGCTGACAATCGGTGGCGTGGCTGTCGGCGTCACGGCCGTAATATTCCTGGTTTCAATCGGCTACGGCATCCAACGCTTGGCAATTCGTGAAACGCTTCAATCAAAATCTCTAAGCTTTTTTGACGTCAAGGTGGGAACTGGCGATATCGGCGAACTCGATAGTAAGATCGTTAATAAAATTACTAGCTTCAACAACGTTAAGGGCATCCATCTCCAGCTGGAAACGCCCGCCAAACTAACGCTTCCAAGCTCGTCAACAAAGGCAGATGTTATTGCGCTATTCAACAGCACGACCTATCTGCAACAGACTGACTTAACCCTAAAAAAAGGCCGTTTGTTTGCGGACGACAAGGGAGAGCTGCTGATTTCCGACGCAGTACTTACTTTGCTTTCCCTGCCGGCCGAGAAGGTTCTGAACAGTAAAATTACGTTCCAACCTTTAATGCGCGGGGGACTATTAGCTGGCAAACCAAAGACAGACGAGATTACTTTCACGGTTGTAGGAATTATTGACGACCGTGAGACACCGTATCTATCCGCTCCAATTCAGCCTGTTGTTGACGCCTACGGCGCATTTGCTTTCTCTGCCGCAAAGATTGAGGTAGAGAACGTCTCGGAGATCGCCCAGACCAGACAACAGATAGCCGATCTCGGCGGTTTACAAACCGAATACGTCGGGGACATTATCAGCCAGCTAAACGGCATATTCAGCGTCGTTCGAACCGTCTTGGCCGGGTTCGGTCTAATTGCCACCTTCGTTGCGGCGCTCGGAATGTTCAACACTCTCTCAGTTTCGCTAATGGAACGTACCCGTGAGATTGGGGTTATGAAGACGCTCGGTACCAAACGGCGTGATGTCTGGAAATTGTTCCTGGTTGAAGGAATGCTTATTAGCATTTTGGGTGGTATCGGAGGTATCGCGCTAGGTCTTGGGGTAGGTTACGGATTAAACGGCATAGTGAATCTGATTGCCAAGGCGACCGGGAACGCTACAACAAGTTTCTACTACGCCCCGCCACTCTTTCTACTACTGATAATCGGGCTAATAATACTCCTGGGAGCGTTAGTCGGTTTGATTCCTGCCCGTCGAGCCACGAAAATTAGTCCGCTTGAGGCGCTTCGTTACGAGTAAGACTTAGAAGGTTGGTAACGTTTCGGGTACAATCAAGCCAATGAAAAGACTCGTTAGCGGCATTAAACCAACCGGGGAACTTCACCTTGGTAACTATTTAGGTGCGATCAAGCAGTTTGTTGACCTCCAAAACGATTACGACTGTTTTTTCTTTATCGCCGATTACCACGCCCTGACGATTCGACCGACTGCCAAAGACTTGAGTTACCTAACTCGCCACGTTGCGGCGATGCTGATCGCCTGCGGGGTTGATCCGAAGAATACGACCTACTTCCTCCAGTCTGATATCTCGGAACACACCGAGCTGGCCTGGATTCTCAGCAACTTTGTCAGTATGGGAGCACTGAACCGGATGACCCAGTACAAAGAAAAATCCGATCGCCACGGCCAGAACGCCGGTCTTTTTACTTACCCGGTTTTGATGGCCGCCGATGTCTTGCTCTACGACGCCGAAGTCGTACCGGTTGGCGACGATCAAGTTCAACACCTCGAGCTCGCTCGGGAATTAGTCAGGAGCTTCAATGCTCATGCTGAAAAAACATTTATTGAGCCAAAGCCGCTACTCAACACTGGGGCTCGCATCATGGCTTTGAACGATCCGAAGCACAAAATGTCTAAATCTATCCCTGGCTCAGCCATAACACTTCTCGACGACGAAACGGCCGTGACCCAAACGATCAAACGAGCGGTAACTGATTCCGATCCGGGTGCTAAAGAGATGAGCCCAGCGGTCAAAAACTTGTTTACGATTCTTGAAGGAATTGGCAATCGTGAGACGTACCTTAGACTCGAAAACCAGTACAAAGACGGCACTCTGCGCTACTCCGAGCTTAAGGAACAGCTCATTGACGACGTTATCGCCTTTTTGGGCCCGATCCAGAAAACTTATCACGCCCTGCTCAAGGATGAAGACGCACTAGTTCAGATTCTTGAGGAAGGCCGCAAAAAGGCCCAACCGATCGCCGCCGAAACACTAGCCAAAGCCAAAAAAGCGCTGGGTCTGATTGTAGGATAATCCCTTGTTGGGCACGCTGTTTCGTATACGATTATTTTGCTACGTGCATCAGGGCGGGGGTGGTACCCCGTGGAACTGCCTCCGGGTCTTTAGGAGGTGAATCGCCTTGAGCTACAAGGCGCCCTTTGTCACTTGTGAACTTGCCGAGGCCATTGCTCGACATAACGTTCACCCGACTGTTCGAACCAAGGATTCGCCGCCGGCTAACTACCGCGGCATCTGTTGGTTCTGCGACACTGAGAATTGTCTGCCTGTACGCGTGGGCGACCGCGCTTGGTACGACGATCGCGTGACCCTCAGAGAGGTGAAGAGGAATGGAAAGCGCAAGCAACTGCTCTTCGGAGTCTGCTACATCCATGCCGCCCGCGAAGGGATTGGCCTGGTACCGTTGCCAGACAAAGACGAGTAAGGCTCCGCCCGAGCGCCCGAGTTAGAATTCAACCCCCTAGCTTAGGCGCTCAAAGACTTTATCAACGTCACCAGTTCGTCGGTTTTTGCCTGGAGAGTCCACTTGTCATGCGCTTCCACATTCAGTCGTAAGCGATTCTCCGTGTTGGCAACGTGTAAATTGAAACGCCAGTTCTTATAGCTGACTGATAGACCGTCGGTATTATCAATCTCACCTTTGATGTATCTTTTTCTAGCCTCTTCGACCACTTTGTAGTTATCTTCAAACTCGAAGTTTATCTCGCCCGATACTGGGTATTTAGCGCGCAGATGGGCAAAAAGCTCCGAGACTTTTTGGTCTGAATTGGCCACGATATTTAGAAACAGCAAAAATGGGATAATTCCGGAGTCGGCAAAGAAAAAATCGCGAAAGTAGAAATGCCCGCTTGTCTCTCCGGCAAACAGCGCCCCCTCTTCTCTCATCCGGTGCTTAATGAAAGCGTGTCCAGCTCGATTCACGAGCGGCACGCCGCCAGATGACTTAACGGCTTCGTCAACTGCCCAAACATTTCGTGGGTCGTGAATAATCTTCGATCCAGGGTTTTCCTTGAGCAGGTATACAGCCAGCAAGGCTGTCAGGTGACAGTTCTCAATAACTTCCCCTCGCTCATCCATTAGCATACACCGGTCGCCATCAGCGTCCCACATCACGGCGAAATCAGCTTGGTGCTCAAGGAGCTGCACACGGGTTTGTCTCTGAACTTTCTCCAGCAACGGGTTAGGCGGACCGTCGGGAAATGTCCCGTTTGGTTCAAAATTGAGCTTGATGAGTTGAATATGGTCGCTAGCTAGTCGTTTCAGCAAACGCTCTACTACCGGTCCGCTCAGGCCGAAGTTATTGTTGGCGACAATTTTTAATTTTCGACCGTTATCAAAACTGCAAAACTGGGTCAGAAAGTCGAAGTAGGCTTCCTCAACATTGCGAGAGTGCACCTCACCATCTCTTTCGGCGTCAAACCTACGATCAGAGTCGGCAAAGTGTCGAATCTCTTGCAAACCGTCTTCCTCGCTCAAAGCCTTAACGCCTTCACCGATAAACTTGAGGCCGTTGAACTGGGCTGGGTTGTGTGAGGCCGTCACTTGGATACCGCCACCGAGATTATAGTAACCCACGGCAAAGTAGAGAAGCTCGGTTGGCACAGCGCCGATTTCCATAACGTCCACGCCTGCGCTTATCAAACCGTCAATAACAGCTTTCTCCAGCCTCGGGCTCGACAGGCGAACATCGCGGCCAACTGCCATAGTTTTCGCGTTCAAAAACTGCGCCCCGGCTTGGGCAATGCGTTGCGCCACAGCCTCATTAATCTCCGACGGGTAAATTCCGCGCACATCGTACGCCCGAAATATATTGCCTAAATCCATACTAAAAGCGTACTGAAAAACAGGGTAGTTTGACAGCACGCCAACCGAACGATAGTTTAACTTTCGATGACGAAATACATTTTCGTTACCGGCGGAGTTCTCTCCGGTTTAGGCAAAGGCGTTGTAGCCGCCTCACTTGGCAACCTCCTGAAAAGTCACGGTCACTCGGTTTATATTCAGAAATTTGATCCGTACTTGAACGTCGACGCCGGTACTCTGAACCCGGGCGAACACGGCGAGTGTTTTGTAACTGCCGACGGAGCAGAAACCGATCTGGATTTGGGTCACTACGAACGCTTTCTGGACGTCGAGCTGAACCGTGACTCGTCGATAATGAGCGGCTCTATCTACCAAAAAGTTATCGAAAACGAGCGGAACGGCGTTTACTTGGGCAAAACTGTTCAAGTTATCCCGCATATCACCGACGAGATAAAACGACGGCTCTTTCTTGCCGCCCAACAATCTCGAGCCAAGGTGGTGATAACCGAAATCGGCGGAACTATCGGCGATATCGAATCGGCCCACTTTATCGAAGCCATCCGCCAAGTGGGACACGAAAAGAACAGTGATGCCTTTTTCGTCCACGTCGGCTACTTGCCGTATTTGCCAGTTTCCGAAGAGCTGAAAACTAAGCCGATTCAGAATTCAATAATCGATCTGCGCGAGCGGGGGATCCACCCGAACCTGGTATTTTGTCGGACTGATTTTCCCGTGAAAAAAAGGCAATTGGAAAAAATCGCTATGTTTGCTGGGCTAAAAAACGAGCAGGTTGTGGCGCTCGAAACTGTCGACTCAATCTACAAGGTTCCCCGAATAATGCAGCGACAAGGTGTTGACGAGTTGGTTATGAAGCACCTCCGTCTCGCTAGGTCGCCTAGCTCCGATAAATCCTGGGCTCGCCTAATAAAGCTAATCGACTCCCAAAAAGAACAGAAATTACGGATTGGGTTGGTTGGCAAGTATATGTCGATGAAAGATACCTATTTCTCGGTAATTGAAGCGCTCAAAGCGGCCGCCTGGACAAGCCCTTTCGCGCTGGAGATCGTGTTCATCGATTCGGAAGAAATCGAGAAAACTGGGACGCGAGTACTCACAACATCTAGTCTCGATGGCATCTGTGTGCCCGGCGGATTCGGCAAACGGGGAATCGAGGGAATTATTCTCGCGATCGAGTGGGCTCGCAAAAATAAAGTTCCCTTCTTGGGGCTGTGTTTGGGCTTGCAGTTGGCCGTGGTCGAGTACGCTCGCCACGAGCTCAAACTGAAAGACGCCAGCTCAACCGAATTCGGCAAGTCGAAGGAGCCGGTCATAGACTTAATGGAAGATCAGGTGGCAAAGATGATCAGCGGTAGCTTCGGAGCGACCATGCGACTCGGTAACTACGACTGCCATTTAAAGCCAGGTACACTTGCCCGCAATCTTTACAAAAAACCAGTAATTCAGGAACGTCATCGCCATCGCTACGAGTTCAATAATAAGTTTCTGCCTCAATTCGAGGCCGATCAAAACCTAAGATTCTCGGGAGTCAATCCGCAGCTTGGTTTGGTAGAGATAGTCGAGCTTAACGGCCACCCGTTTTTCATTGCCTGCCAGTTTCACCCAGAGTTCAAAAGTCGGCCCAATAAACCTCATCCGCTATTTGCGGGGTTAGTTAGAGCCTCTGGAGCAAAAAAGTAGGGGCCGCCGAGCAGCTGTCTGCCGACGACCCCACGTGAGGGTAAGCGAGGGAAAGAAATCGGGCCGCCGGCCTGCTAGTCCTCAGGACGCGGCGGCTTTGGGAGAAAGCTGTTAGTCTCTATCTTGCCAATAGTAGCGCTTCTCTGGCTTGGGCACTGGCCTCGCTGGCGACTCGTAGGCCTCGAGTTTCTTCAGCCCCGAATAATACGCATCCCGGAGCTTGGCGATGGCTTTCGTCTCGGGCAGCCGAGTACGATACGTACGTTCCATCTCTCTCGCCCGCCCAAGCACCTGGGCCTCGTCGAAAAGATCCTCCCTGGGTTGCTTGCTTGCGTCAAGTAGACAACGAGCCAGCATCGACCACTCTTCGTAGCTCAGCAGCTTACTTCCGCGCATAAAATTACCGTGCGCGGCGAACTTCCGACATAATTCGTGTGGCAACGACGCACCTCCGGTTGTTAAACTGCGCTGAGTTTACCTCATTTTCGGCCGACAGTCAAGACCCTGGGCTCTTTTTGGTTACTTCTTCTTTTTTGTGCCAACCAAGTAGCGTGCTGGCCAAGCTTGGTAAACCGATTTAAACGTCGTCTGGATTATGGTTTTGCCGTTGCGTGTCACAACGTAATCCACCAACACCGCCGCCCCGTCGTGCGCTAGCTCAACTTGTTTGATTTCACCCTCGGGCAGAGTATCTGTTTTGGCGTAGATCGCCTCGCCGGGCTTGGTAGTGCTCAGGATTCTCGGTGTGCCAATTGTTGACTTGCGGCCGTCGCTCGTACCCCACAGCTCAAAAATGACTTTGTTACCGACCACCTGACCTTGGATCAGGATGTTACCAGGGGTGTCGTTTAAGAAACGCAAGTCGGGTTTGGGCATATAAATCGTCGCGTCAAGGCCTACTGGCGGCTCATAATAAGGTACTCGATAAGCGTGGGCCGTTCGCTCTGTAACCTTGAGTCCAGCATCTAAGATTGCCCGAAAAAGGGTTGTTGAAACTTGGCAGAGCCCGCCGCCGTACTCCGGTACGGTGCGCTTTTCTTTAATAACAAGCTCTGGTAAATAGCCGGTAGTATTATCAACCGCACCCAGCGTCCCAGTTGTCGAAAACTCGCGCCTGGGTCGGATTAAAGCACTCTGCAAGATTTCCACGCCACGAGTGATGTTGTGAACTCGATTTGGAGGTGACCCGTAAAAGCTGGTCTCGCCGTAGCCGATGCGTTCTATGATGCCGAGCTTACCAAGGTTTGCGACGTCTATTGTCGGAGGCCTGTCTCTCAGTATCAAGGCCACCGTTCGTTTCTGCTCGGCCTTCCGCAAAGCCAGAAGTATCTTGGCAGATGATTTCTTCAAATCAACCATACGACCTGCTTTGGCGGCTTTAAGAACGGTCAGCTTCTTATCAACGATCGCTAACTTTGGCTCAACGACCGGATCGTCGGTCAGCCCCGAGATGCTAGACAAGTAGCTTTGAACTCGAGCATCGGTAAAAGCGGCCGTTAGAACCTTGGGCAAACCAAGGTCACTCGCCCCACCCTGAACCTTGCCGACAAACCCAACGAGACTCAGGATTCCATTTTTACTCAATTTCTTTTTACCACCTTCCCACGTTAGAGTTAGCTCTGTTTTGGCTAGCTCTTGAACCGATTTCTGCAGCAGCGCCGCGCTACCAAGTACGATCTTGGGATAATCAACAACTGATTCTAGCGCTATATCGCCACCATGAAAATTACTGAAATGGTCCAGAATCTTGGCCTTTGCACCCTCCAAGTCGATCACTTCGCCTTGTTGGTCACTGACAGGAACAACCTTTCCATCTACGAGCGTTGCCGAGGCGTCGATTGCCGGCTCGTCCACCGAGACCGTGAACGATTTTATCACCGCTTCCAGGCGTTCCGCATCGTAGTCAACGATCGGCACGACGGTTGTCTTCGCAAATGGCGCTCTGAATTGGTAAAAAAGACTCGAACTGCCGCGCCGGCCAAGTTCGTAAACTTTTTTAGCAGTTTTCTCGACGTCCATTTTCCAGCCTATGTCAGTTGGTTTGACCCGACTGGTCTTACCTTTGGCAAGAAGATTAACCGAGGCTGGAACGGAATCCTTTTTGAACTTTGCCAGGGTTTGCACGGTCTGCTCGTAGGTTAGACCGCCGAGCTTTACTTCTCCAACGTATACACGCGGTAAAACCCTGCCAGAAAACCAGACAACCGCTCCGATGTAACAAACGACAACCGCCCCAGCGATCAGAAACAACCCTGGATGCCGCTTTAAAACCCGTCTGAATTTTACCCACCTCATGACCTGAGACTACCCCGTTGCGCCACAGACGGCAAGCTTTAACGAACCACCAGGGCAACGATCAGCAGCGCCACGATGTTGACAATCTTGATGAGCGGGTTAATAGCCGGGCCGGCGGTGTCTTTGTACGGATCGCCAACGGTGTCACCAGTAATGGCGGCCTTATGTGCTTCACTGCCCTTGCCACCAAGATTACCTTCTTCGATATACTTTTTAGCATTGTCCCAAGCGGCGCCGCCAGCTGTCATCGACAGTCCAACAAACAGGCCCGTCACGATAGCTCCAATCAGCAGTCCGCCGAGTGCCGCCGGGCCCAAGAGCCAACCGACCAAGACAGGGATTACAACTGGCAATAGAGCGGGGACGATCATCTCCTTCAGCGCCGCGCCGGTAACGATATCGACGGCTCGGGCGTAATCGGGCTTAACCTTGCCCTCCAGAATACCGCGGCGCTCTTTAAACTGACGTCGAACTTCGGCCACGACAGCGCCGGCGGCGCGACCGACCGCTTCCATCGACATCGCCGCGAAAATATACGGCAGTAATCCACCGATAAATAGTCCAATAATCACGTACGGGTCGGAGAGTGAGTAGGCGACGTCTTGGCCACGAGCGGCAATCTCTTGGGTGTAGGAGGCAAATAGCACTAGCGCTGCCAGACCGGCCGAAGCGATAGCGTAGCCTTTGGTAACGGCTTTGGTGGTGTTGCCAACGGCATCAAGCTCGTCGGTTACAACACGAACAGTGTCCGGCAGACCGGCCATCTCGGCAATGCCGCCAGCGTTATCGGTTATTGGGCCGTAGGCATCAATCGCCACGATAATTCCGGTTAGGGAGAGCATCGCAAAGGCGGCAACCGCTACTCCGTAGAGTCCGGCCAGTTCAAACGCTCCCAAGGTTCCCGCAGCAATAACGATCACTGGCAGCATTGTAGAGCGCATCGAAAGGGCCAAGCCAGCGATGATATTGGTGCCGTGCCCGGTAACGGAGGCATTGGCCACCGCTCGCACCGGACGATATTTAGTCGAGGTGTAGTATTCAGTGATAACCATCATCAATGCCGTCACCACCAGGCCGATCAGACCGGCGCCAAACAGCTTATTAAAGTCAAATTCGGCCACACCCGACATCAGCCATTTTGTCGTTGGGTAAAACGCCGCTGCGGCTAAAATCGCGGCTACCGCGAGACCGACATACATCGCTCGCATAATGCTAGGTTTGGGGGCGCTGGAGACTCGTACAAACCACGAGCCGATTACCGAGGTAAGAATGGATATACCACCGAGAGCCAGCGGGAACAGAACCACGTTCTGGTTTCCAGGAACAATAATTGAGCCGAGCAGCATCGCCGCCACGGCAGTCACAACGTACGTTTCGAACAGGTCAGCGGCCATACCGGCGCAGTCGCCGACGTTATCGCCGACGTTGTCAGCAATCACCGCTGGGTTACGCGGATCGTCTTCCGGAATACCGGCTTCAAGCTTACCCACTAAATCGGCTCCGACGTCAGCCGCTTTGGTGTAAATCCCGCCGCCAAGCCGAGCGAATATCGAAATTAATGAGCCACCAAACGCCAAGCCAACCATCGCCGAGACGTCTTTAGTAATCCAATAAAAAGCGGTCGTGCCAAGCAGACCGAGACCCACAACCATCAAACCGGTGACAGAGCCGCCGCGGAAGGCCAGCTTCAGGGCTTGCTTCATACCACTCTTGGCCGCTTCGGCCGTGCGGACGTTAGCCCGAACCGAAACGTTCATGCCAATGTAGCCGCATAACCCAGATAGAACGGCGCCGAGCAAAAAGCCAGCGGCAATTTTCCAGTTCAGTAAAAACCCGAGTAAGAGAAAAGCGATTAGAGCGACGATACCGACGGTTTTGTACTGACGATTTAGGTAAGCCTTAGCGCCTTGCTGAATGGCCAGAGCGATCTCCTGCATCTTTTTGTCGCCAGCAGATTGCTTCATAATCCACCTCGTCAGATATAACGAATAAAGAATCGTCAGAACCCCTGCTCCTGTTGCACCGTATAAAACCCACTGCTCAATCGTCATAATTAATTGATCTCCATAAAATCTTAACTCCTCAACTCGGTTTGATTTTAACTCACTACAAGGCGTGCGACAAGGGGCACGAAATGCCCTCCTGATCCCTTGACGTTTGGCCTCGAACCTGGTAGACTTCGCTTAACACCCTCGGGTACGCCCGAGAGGGCGGACCTGAAAAAGGAGCACTGATGTGGAGAGACGAATCGTCGTCCCAACGGCTGGGACACAAAAACGCATGTGGAATCAGGAGAGGCTTGAGCCTAGCGAGCCTGGCTTCGAAAGACTGCGAGCCGCCGTCCAGTTCTCGACCGATCCGTTTGACTTAGTTGGCGGTCAGCGCGACGCCTACAGTGAGAGTGAAGCAGTGGTCTACTCACGTTGGTTCGACGGAGATCCGTACAGCAGTCGAGTTGGGCTAATTGAGGCGAGAGCTTGCTGCACCGCAAGAGATATGTGGCATTACGCTCGACGCATTGTGGCGAACAGCTCCGAGCTTAAAGGGCCTCCGACCTTAGCCATCGTGAGCTACCCGGCTCACCGCTGGAGGGTCAAGTACACCCTTCGCTGGGCTTTCATTCTTCTTGACGGTCGCTGGCCGAAACTGGAAGACGTCGAAAGCAGCGAGAGGATCCGCTACTCCAAGTGGATGGAGACGGTACTCATTGCTGTCACCATCGTCGACCCGTTTTGGATCTGGCTTGGCCTGCCACTAGTGTGGCTGGCAAACCGTCGGACCAACGAGTAGCTCCTGCTTCGAATCCAACAAAGCGCCGCGGTCAGAGATCGCGGCCTTTTCTTTACCCCAAAACTTCTTTGTAAATTTCCAGCGTTTGGGCGGCCATTTTGGCCCAAGAGTATTGTTTGACGCGTTCAAAACCTTTCGCGCGCAAATCGTCAGCCATTTTTTTGTCGGTCAAGATTTTTTCAACCGCATTGGTCAACTCGTCTGGATTTTTTGGGTCAACCAATAACCCGGCGTTGCCGACAACTTCCGGCAAACTCGAAGTATTGCTTGTTACCACCGGCACTCCGGAGGCGAAGGCCTCCAAAATCATTATACCGAAACCCTCATAGCTACTCGGGTGGACGTAAATTTCGGCGGCGGCGTAGACGGCCGCCAAGTCCTCATCGCTTACAAAACCTGGCGTCACAATCTTGGAGTTATTGCTCTGCGCCGCTTCTACAAGTAGGGCGACCTCTGGGTTTTGGGCGCTCGGCTTGCCGCAGATCACGAGCCCAAGATCGGGCCACTGCCTGGTCAGTTGCCGGTAAGCTTCAAGCAGAACCGGTAGGCCTTTGTAGGCCTCCCAGCGGGAAACGAACAGGAGATATTTTTTCGGCAGCCCGAGTCGCTCTTTGATGGCTAACTTTTCTCTCTCGGTGTGTTCGCGAAAAAGTGGCTCGCTGGCTTCCGGTGTCACGGCCATGTTGTCATAAGGAAACTTGTACATAGTTACCAAGTCGTTGCGAGTGGCTTGGCTGGGAACGATAATCCTACGCGCCCGTTTGCAGTCGTTCATCACCCACCTGTACGCGGCGCGGCGCACTCGAGACTTCTTCTGCGCCCCGGTCGGGTAGAGGCCCATAATCAGATCGTGAACCGTCACCACAAACGGCCGTCGGTAAAGAATTGGGTGGTTAAAGTTTGTAAAGTGAACTAGATCGAACTTCTGGGCATTCAGAATTGAGAGAAATTTAGTCTGCTCGGCCATCGTGTACTGCCTTATCGGCGCTACTAGCTTATCTAAATTCGGGGCCCTGAGATCAAACTCTGCTTCGTCTTCGGGGGTAATGATCGCTGTGTAATGATTCTCTCGGTCAATCTTCAATAGCTCCCCGAGTAGATTGCGGCTGTAACGACCGATCCCACCGGTACCGGCTCGATAGAAGCGCGCGTCAAGAGCTATTCTTGCCATAGTAGCTGTATTCTAGCCTAACGGGCTGTAACTTAACAGGCTCGACAAAGATTACTGGCTCTGTTATTCTAACTGGGCATGAAAGCGCTAATCACCGGCGGAGCTGGTTTTATTGGTTCTCACCTTGCCGACAGATTAATCAAGGACGGCCACAAGGTAACTGTAATCGATAATTTAAGTGCAGGCGATGACAATCTAGCCCATATCAAAACGCTTGGCGTTGATTTTCACCAGGTTGACATCGCAAGTTACGACGCAATCAAAGACATATTTAAGGGACAAGATACTGTTTTTCACCTAGCGGCTATGAATCGCGCTGGGCGTTCAATTGCCGACCCGCTCGGGGCACATGCGGCGAACGCTACCGGCACGCTGAATGTTTTTGAGGCCGCTCGGCAGGCCAAAGTTACAAGAGGAATTGTTTTTGTCTCGAGCTCGTCAGTTCTTGGCGGTAGCGAAGGAACCCTAACTGCCGATACTCCTTACAACCCGCTTCACCCGTACGGTGTCGGTAAAGCCGTGGGCGAGATGTACGCCAAAATTTACAACGATCTTTACGACCAAAATATTACAATTTTAAGATACTTTAGCATTTACGGTCCGCGCCAAAAGGGTAATCTCGACTACCCCGCAGTCATCGCCAAACTTGTGATGCTCGCTTTCCAGGGCAAGCCGTTGACCGTCTACGGCGACGGGAAACAGCTCCGAAACTACACCTATGTTGATGACGCTGTCGAGGCGACTATTAAGGCCGTCAGCGCGAAAGTACCAAAAAATCGGATCCTTCATGTCGCCAACCCGAACGAGTACTCGATCCTCGATATAGTTGAAGCGATCAAGCGCCTGGTGCCGGGCAAGGTGGAGATAGTTTACGAGGCGCTTGTCGCGCCCGAACCAAGACGCAACTTCCCCGATACCTCGGAAACGCAGAAATTCCTGGATTGGGCGCCACGGGTTGATCTTGAGGAAGGGGTTAAACGTTACATTGATTGGTATAAAAATAACCTGCATCATTTTGTAAAGGAGTAAATAAGATGTCACAAACAAAACCCGTCCTGGCAGTTGTAGGTCTTGGTTACGTCGGCTTGCCGCTAGCCGTTGAGTTTGGCAAAGTTGGTTACCACGTGATTGGTTACGACAAGAGCGAGCGCAAAATTGCGGAGCTCGGCAAGGGAATCGAGAGCATGGGCGAGGTTGATATCGAGGAGGTTGAAGCGGCCAAGCTTGACTTGACGAGCAACGCCAAGCGCATCAACGAAGCGGATATTGTAATCGTTGCCGTCCCCACACCAGTTGATTCGGCCAACATCCCAGATCTATCAATTCTGCACTTTGCCAGTGCCGATGTAGGAAAGAATATGAAAAAAGGCGCCATCGTTACTTTCGAATCGACCGTCTACCCCGGCGCGACCGAAGATGAGTGCGTGCCGATTCTGGAAAAGGAATCCGGTCTGAAATACAACCGCGATTTTACGGTTGGCTACTCGCCAGAGCGCGTTAACCCGGGTGACAAAGAGCACACCATTCCAAAAATCGTCAAGGTTGTGTCCGGCTCCACGCCTGAGACACTGGACACCTTAAGCGAGCTCTACGGCTCAATCGTTACCGCCGGAATTCACAGAGCGCCGAATATCAAAACCGCCGAAACTTCCAAAGTTATCGAGAACTGCCAGCGCGACATTAATATCGCCCTGATGAACGAGCTGTCTTTGATCTGCGAGAAAATGGGCATCAAGACGCTCGACGTGATCGACGCTGCCACCACCAAGTGGAATATTGTCCGCTACACCCCGGGCCTAGTCGGCGGCCATTGCATCGGCGTTGACCCGTATTACCTGGTCCATAAAGCGGCGCAGTTGGGTATTCACACTCAAGTGCTTACGGCTGGACGACGTATTAACGACTCGATGGCGGCGCACGTTGCCCAAGCGACAGTTGAAAGCTTGATTGACGCCGAAAAACAAATTAAGGGCGCGAAAGTCTTAGTAATGGGGCTCACCTTCAAAGAAAACTGCACCGATGCCCGCAATTCCAAGATCGCTGACACCATCCGCGAGCTGCAACGCCTGAAGGTTAAAATCTACGGTTACGACCCCGTGGTTAATAAAGACGATCTGCACGACTACTCCGAATTTCCGTTCTACGCCGAGCTGCCGGAAGGGGCGAAGTTTGACGCTGTGATCCTTTCCGTCGGTCACGATGAGTTCAAGAAGTTCGACCAAACCGAGATGAAAAAACTCTTCGGCGACGATAAGCCAGTTGTTATCGACGTGAAAAGCTTCTTTCCGGCCGACATTGTTGGCAAAAACGGCGTCTACTGGTCGCTGTAGGTAGATGAAAATCCTCGTTGTGGTGCCTTATTTTGACGAACCGCATCGTTGGATGATCTCTGGTCAGAAGACTGCCTTCGAGTTGGCTCGGCATCATCAGGTGGTTGTACTAACTACTGGAGTAAAAGCCGCGGTTGAGCGACCGGTACCAAATTTGACTATCCATCGTATCAAGGACTGGTTTATACCCGACCCTGTTAACTTCAGTATCATTCCCGGACTTTACGGAGCGGTACGACGTTTAGTGCGCACCGAGTCACCAGACGCCTTTTTGATTAATAAACATATGTTCTGGTCGTCGCTCTCGATCTGGCCCTTGAAGCGTATGGGCAAGAAAGTGGTTGTGCAAACCGATACCTTCCCAGGTGTGAATTGGTTTCCTAGAAGCAAGCTGGTTGGCTTGGTGATGATTATCTATGCACGGCTGGTAGGTAACCGAATTATGAAAGCAGCCGATAAGGTCGTGCTATTACATGAAGGGCTGGTGGAAGACGCCAAACGTCTCGGCCTCAATTACACTGTCATTCACAACGGCCTAGAGCTCGATAAGTTCGACGCTGTCGCGGCGCCAAGCGACCTGAAGAAAAAACCGGGCGATATTTGGGTCGGCTACGTTGGCCGACTGGAATCGGTGAAGGGCTGGTACGATTTGGCCACCGTGGCGATGAAGATGGTTGGCAAACGACCGAATCTGCATTTCTTTTTTGCCGGTCCGAAGGAGAAAGCCGAAGAGGCGCTTAAAGCTTTTCAGCACCCGCAGATCCACTTCTTAGGCTCACGCAAAGACGTTGCCGGCCTAGACAAGATGTTTGATATTTTCGTGATGCCGTCGCTCTCCGAAGGTCTCTCCAACGCCATCATGGAAGCCATGGCCGCCGGTTGCGCTTGCTTGGTCAGTAACGTTGGTGGCAACAAAATTCTACTCGACAAGAACGAAGGGCTGTTCTTTGAGCCAGGAAATCTTGGTGATCTAGAGACTAAGCTTCTCGGCTTAATTAACGATCCGGTAAAAATCAAAGAGCTAGGACGCCTGGCGCGTGCTAAAATAGCAGAAGAGTTTGACCTTAGCGTCAACGTTGAAAAATTAGCCGAAGCCCTTAAGAGCACGTCGGCCACCCGTTAATTACCTAGGAGAAGAATGGAAAAACTAACCAAAAAAGAGCACTGGGAAAATAACTGGCGCCACATGCCGCTGCCAGCTCGGTTCAACACCGACTACTCTAATCGAGTAATAAGCGATCGTATTGCCCAGTACCTGGTGGGTAAGCCGCCAAAAAAAATCATCGAGATCGGTGGCTGTCCGGGACGTTGGTCTGATTTCTTTTTCTCACGCTTTGGCTGTCAGTGCGATATCGTTGACTACGAGGAGAACGGCTGCAAGACAACAGAAGAAAACTATCGCCTACTAAAAATTAAGGGTGATGTTTACTGTCAGGACATCTTCCAGCACACCTTACCTCACAACAACTACGATTTGGTGATGTCGGCTGGACTTGTTGAGCATTTCACCGAGCTCGAGCCAATTTTTAGTAAGCACCTAGAGCTTCTAAAGGACGGCGGGTTACTCGTGATCGGTGTCCCAAACGGCTTCGACTCCAAGTACTACAATCGCGTAATGAAAGCGTCGGGCAAGGAATCGATTCACCGAAGAGTTTCCAAAGAGGAGCTCGCCGAGGCAGCGAATAATCACCATCTTAAAATTTTATACTGCGATTACCTGGGAGTGGTGGGACTGGGACTTATGAAACGACTGTTGTTTGAAAACTCCGTCCTAAGACGCCTTGTTGGCCCAATTTTTTACCTACTTGATAAGCTATTATTCGTTTTCCCCGTAACAAAAGAGGGTAGCCAGCTCTCTCCCAAAATCTACCTGATCGCGAGGAAGACGGTCGGATCAGGCAAGGCATGAAGGGAGTAGCCGCCCGTTTGGTAGGCAGGATCTACGCGCTGGTTTTTGGCGAAAAAATGTCTGGCGAGGCTAAGGACTTCACGAAAAACCTGGGGATTGTTTCTATTGGTTATGGCGTATCACTCGTACTAGGCTTTGTGTTTCAGGTACTGCTCGGGCGGGTTCTTGGGCCAGACCAATACGGTAGGTTCTCCCTGGTCAATTCGGTAGCGCTGTTTCTTTACATACCGATGTCGCTTGGTTTATCAACCGCGCTTACTAAATATAATGCTGAGCAGACAAGCGATGGGGAGCGGAAAAAATACATCTCCTCAGCCATTCTGATATTCTTTGCAGCAAGTCTCGTATCAATACTGCTCTACATCGCCTTTCGGGAAGGATTCCTAAGGATCTTCAACGTGCCAAGCCTAGTATTCTACCTGGCAATTGCCTACGCATTTCTGTACACGCTCGATTCGTTAACGAAAGGTGGCCTGCGAAGCCTGAATATGTTCAAGCAGCTGTCCTACCTTTACGCGCTCTACGGCATCGCCGGTTTGGTCGGCCTGCTCATACTAATTCAGTTCAACCTAATATCTTTCACCAGTGCCATTTACACCGTGTTTGCCGCTTTCGGTATTGTAATTATTGGTAGCTTCATAAATCTGCGACGCTACTTCTCGCCAACCAGCTTCAGCCCTCCCTTTGCTAAAAACCTCCTAATGTACGGTGCCGCTGGAATCTTAGGTGGAATTGCCTCGACTTTCTTGGTGCAGACCGGGAAACTGCTGATAAATGGCTACCTAACTGTCGGAGAAGTGGGGATTTATAGCGCCTACTACGCCTCATCCATAAATATCGCCTTCATTCTAAACGCCGTTTTCATATCGGTTTTCTTCCCGACGGCCGCCAAGTTTTCTACCCGTCAGCCGATATTTAGCAAGATCAAACGGCTCTCGCCGTTTTTGTACGGCACGGTCATCCCGGGTCTTTTCATAGTCCAGCTGATAATTCTAAAAATTTACGGTGCCTCATACCCGATCGAGCTACCGCTAATCTTGGCGTTCTCCGTTGCCGGTGCCTTGATCATTCATTACACGCTCTATATTTGGACGTTTGCCTCAGAAGGACTCCGCGGAATTCGTACTTCAAACCTCATTACCGTTTTTATCGCCGGGATAAATCTGCTATTTGGCTTCCTGCTAATCCCGCGCCTCCATATCATGGGAGCGGTGCTTGCCTTCATTCTGGCCTACGCTGTTGGTGTGATGATATCGACTATTATGAAAAACCGCTTTGCATAGAATGAAACAACTACTCTGGAAATTGGTCCTAAAAATCGGGCGCCACGACTACTCAAAAGAATATGAGCAGATTAACCGAGCGATTGGTAAAAACCAGCTGGAGGAGTTGCGAGAGGAAAGGATAAAAGAGCTGCTCGTTCACGCCTACCAGAACGTGCCTTACTACAAAAAGATTCTGCGCGAGGCTGGTGTTGTTATCCGCGACCAAGTGGACTTAACTAAGTTTGACCAAATCCCACTGCTTACCAAGGATATCATTCGCTCAAACTTTGAAAGCCTAACTTCGCACGACCTGAACACTCGACGTTGGTACTACAAAAGAACCGGTGGCAGTACTGGTGAGCCTGTTAAATTCATCCACGACGATAGATACACCAAGTGGAAGAATGCCGCTAACAAGTATTACTACTCCAACGTACTAGGAGTGGATGAAGACGCTGTGAAGAAAATCATCCTCTGGGGCTCGGAAGCAGATCTATTGCGCGCCAAAACGGGATTCAAGAAAAAGATTATGAGTTATTTGCGCAACACCGTAGTCCTTAACGCCTTCAAGATGGACGAGGCGAGCATGAGCTCGTACGTGGAGAAAATTAACAGCTACAAACCGTACGTGATCCGCGGCTATTCCGGAGCGCTGTTTGAGCTGGCCGATTACATCAGCAGAAATAGTCTCACAGTACACTCTCCTCATCTTGTTATTAGCGCCGCGGAGAACTTATACGAGTATATGCGAAGATCCATCAGCAAGACGTTCCAGGCTCCGGTTTACGACTTCTACGGCACCAGAGAAGTGGGCGATATCGCCGGCGAGTGCCAGAATGGGCTGATGCACCAGCTCCCGTTCAATAACTTTATCGAGATCCTAGACGACCGAGGTCAGCCAGCCACTAAGGGGAGAGTAATCGTTACCAACCTTCACAACTATTCGTTCCCGTTCATTCGTTACGAAATCGGTGATCTGGCCGAGCTTGGGCCGCAAACTTGTGACTGCAAGATTCCAACTCCGACTCTCAAGGAGCTCACCGGCCGCGTGACAGATTGCTTGGCCGCCATCGACGGTAGCCCCGTCCCATCCGAATTCTTCATCCATTTTGTCGGGGTCACCTTGAACCAAGGCCAGATAAGGCAGTTCCAGGTGGTTCAAAAAACACGTGACGAAATTGAGATACTTTTCGTACCACTTGGAGAACTTCCGGCTCAGAACCGCCGAGACATCGAAACAAAAATCCGTTTAGTGATGGGTGAATCTTGCCGAATAGTCTGGAAACAGGTTGAAACAATACCAAAAACTAAAAACGGCAAGTATGTTTACGTGAAGTCCCTGCTTAGCAGAGAGAGGGAGCGATGAAACCGACTGAAATCTGCTTCTTCTCTCCCGGCGCCTACCCACTTTTCAACCCGACCGTTAGCGGGGCGTTCGGCGGCGCCGAGCTGCAATCGTTCCTGCTCTCAAGCGAGCTTAGCAAAGACCCTGGATTTGTCGTTAGTTTTATAGTTGGCGACTACGGACAGCCACCAGTTGAAACGTTCAACGGTATTACCGTCTACAAGCTCGCTGCAGAATCGAAGCAAGGTCCGGCGCTATGGCGTCAGATATCTTTCGCCATACGTCTCTGGCGGCTGCTAAAGACCGTCCGGGCCGATGTTTACCAACAGCGTGCTAGCGGCGCTTCAGCTGGGATAATTGCCCTTTACTGCCGAAAAGCCCGCAAAAAGTTTATCTATATGACTGCTTCCGAGGCCGATCTGAAAGGGGGATTGCGCAACCGAACCTTCGTTGAAGAGAGAATGTTCAAGTTTGGCCTAACAAACGCCGATCTAATTTTTACCCAGAACAGTCAACATCAGCAAATACTGAAGGAGAAGTTCCATCGCGAGAGCATTGTTTTAAAAAATGTCCTAACCATCCCCGCGCGTGACGTCAACCAAAAACGCGAGAGTGTGCTCTGGGTGGCCTCCTCTCAGCCGCTAAAGCAACCGGAGATGTTTCTGCAACTAGCCCGGGATTTCCCGAGCGAGAAGTTTGTCATGATTATGCCACCGCATGCCCATAACCAGGCTCTCGCCGAGAAGATAACAGAAGAGGCAGAAGCCATCTCAAATCTGACACTTTTGGGAAAAGTACCATTTGAGCAGATTACAGAGTATTACGGCCAGGCCAAGGTGCTTGTGAGTACTTCCACCTTCGAGGGGTTCCCCAACACCTTCGTTCAAGCGGCGGCCAGCGCCACCCCAATTCTTTCGCTTGGTGTAAACCCGGACAACTTTCTCGACAAAGAGAAGTGTGGGTTTTGTGCAGGGGGTGATTACAAGAAAATGGCAACTCAACTTTCAGAAATACTGGGCAATCCCGCTCTCTGGAAATCACTCTCCGAGAACGGCTACCGTTATGCTCTGGAAAATCACGATATCGTCAGAAACACCGCCCGATACAAGTCGGCCGTTGCCGAGCTACTTCGCAACGAGTGAAATTTAGGGTAAAAGAAGAGAAATGACCAAGCGGTCTCCGATGAAGAAATTTCTGTCCGTCTGTCAACGAGAGAAGCTGTGCAAATCTTCGAATAATTTGGAGTACTATCTTCGCAGTCTCTTTCGCGACGTTGTTCTAAAAGATAAGCTCGTGATCGACATCGGGGCAGGAGCAGGCACATACGGCTTTCACGCTGCCCTTGCTGGCGCATCCAAGGTAGTCTGTTTGGAGCCAGAGGCGGCTGGCTCGCGGAGCGGGTTCATAAAAAAATTCCGCAAGGTTGCGGGCGTTCTAAAGCTGCCGCAGATTAAGATGATCGCCAAAACATTTCAGGAGTACCGAGCAACAGGGGAGAAGTTCGATGTCCTTTTGCTTCACCACTCTATAAACCACCTAGACGAAGATGCCTGCATTACCTTGCGAGAAAATAGGGAGTCCCAACGCTCGTACAAAGAGATCTTTAAGGAGCTGGCCAAGATTGCTAAACCTGGGTCAAAGTTGGTGGTAACTGATGCTTCGCGCCACAACTTTTTCCCAACTGTTGGGCTGAAAAATCCGTTTGTACGCAGTATCGAGTGGCACAAGCACCAGAGTCCGGACGTTTGGGTTAAGCTGCTGTCAGGCGCCGGGTTTCGCAAACCGACAATTACTTGGTTACCACCGAGCCAACTTCGTCAGTTCGGACAGATATTTTGTAGCAATTTTGTCGCCTCTTACTTCTTGCACAGCCACTTTCGGTTGGTCATGGAGCGGGGCGGGCGGGCTCGTAAACCCAAACATCTAGGTTTGGCGAGTAGTTAGATCTTGACGCGCCAGACCTTCACCGCACCGTTGTCAAAAATCTTCTTGAAAAATCTCGCGTCATCGAATAGCGACAGGTCCGCGTCATGAAAATTCTTGTACTTGTATCTGTCGGTGTTGATCGAACGAGCCAGCTTATCAGTAGAAAAAAGAATCAGGACTTCTTCGGGCTCGGGCTCGCGAAAAGAACGCTTCGCTAGGGCCAAATAGATATTTTCGGTTTTATTGTTGATACCTGATATTTTTGAAAAAACGGTGCTATCGCGAAAGCTTTTGCTCTTCAGCAGCTCTAATATCTGCGCTTGATGCGGAGCGATGCGCTCCACTAACTGCTGACGATATGTCTTCGTGCTTACAATGTAGCTCTCGATTACTTTAAAGGCAGACGCAGAATTCTCGGCATAGAAAACATCCCGTGGGCTAAAGCTAACCTTAAAGGAACCTCGACGGGCAGCGAAGTAGTTAGTCAGTGGGTAGTTCGACCCCTGAGTAACGATGAGCGTATTCTGAGGAAAGTTTTCTTTAATAAACTGAGCCGCTTCAGCCTCTTTACTCGTCACATACTGTCGAGTGTCGAGGGACTCGATGTAAGCCGTACTTGCCAGTAGCAGGAGCAACGCGACCGTTACCACAGCCTGTATACGCCGGTCTTTCCATAGCAAGTCCACACCGTGCGCAATGAGCGGAATTAGGGCGATGACAATGAAGGGGAACGATCGATCGGGCAGAAATGAGAAGCCAAGCCGCGTCCATATCTCAAGCACAAAAAAGAAGAGAGCGAAGAAGGAGGCTGGGATGATCGCTTTCTTCAAATGGGCCCTATCCTTCAAGCCAACCAAAGCGAGCCAACAGAGCCCGACGGTAAATATGCCGATGGTAGCAAGGTAGGTTTTCAACGAGTACGGACTATGCAACGTTAGCTCACCAGAGCGAGTAAAGATAATCTTGAATAGCCAACCGAACTTCGCTGGCAGGTCAAGCAAAAAATAGTACGGGACTAAAGCCAGCGCCGTAACGGCTAGGCCCAGCAAGAACTTGGGTTTATTACTCTTTATCCAGCCGTAGTTCTTTACTAGTACCCCAACACCAAGCGGAATAAATAGAACTACCGTCAGGAAAGTGTGGTAGACAGTACCAATTAGCGCTGAGGCCGCCACGACAAATAGCGGTATTTTGCTCTTAGTCTCTAGGTAATCGATCATCAGCACGAGCGACAGCGGGGCGAGGAAGAACATAACCAGTTGCGGCCGAACAACTTGTAGCTCGGAAAATATCGCCGGCGTTGCAAAGAAGGCGATAATCGCCAAGACAACCACTGTCCTTTTTTCAACAAACCTCTTAACCAGTTGGAGAAACGGGAACAGCGCTAAAGAAAAGATAAGCACACCGAAATATTTGAAGAATACATACGGGGCTACTCCCAGATAAGACAACCCGTGAGAGAGGTACTGCATCAGCGGCGGATAAGACCAGTTCGCACTACTGAACTCTACGGCCATACTCGTGGGATACTGACCGACGTCAACCATATAGTTCACAACGTTTAGGTACTTGTAAGTGTCTAGTCCTGGGATGAAACGGTAAGTAATAACAGGGACAAGCAGTGCTAGGAGCAAGCCCAACCAAAGAGCCACCGACAAGGGACTGTGTCTGGAGAACGACTGGCCCAACCAAACTCTGACATCGTGCATCGCAGAGCCCAGGTTAAGTCTGCTAGAGAGCAGCACACTACCTAATAGCAGCCCCGTTGTCAGCAGTGTCGACAGGATCAGCGCGGTGTTAAGTACAGGCAGAAACGCGGCCGTCACCCAGGATAAAAACGGCCAGGCTATCATTAAGTAGTAGAACGCAAAGCTCAAAGAATAGAGCCTATCCTTATGCCACCTCGAGAGAAGGAACGAGAAAAGTAGGGCGTTAACAACGACGACGGCGATAAGCCACATCGATCAGTTTTTAGAGGTTAAAATAAACTGCATTCCTAGGAATCATACCAGAACAGAGGCGAAAGTTAAGTAACGGCTGCACCTACTTTTTGTATTTCCAGATCCGCACCTGGCCGTTGTCGTAAACTTGGGAGAATAACTCAGGGTGTGTATCAAACCACTCGGTTTCCGCCCGGTAGAAGTTCTGATCCATCCACCACGCTCGATAACGATAGATAGTGTTAAACTTATCTAGCGAGTAGAGAATATATACATCGGGCACGCTCGAGAGCGGCCGCTTTGTTTGTTCGATGAGCATACCCAACCTATCAATCCCTCTCTTCAGGTCCGCTAGCCTCAGGTAGAACCGCTCTGCCACAACGGGGTCCTCCGCCAGTTCGTACTCGTTAAGGGCCGATCTCATCTTTTTGTGGATCGCTAAACGCTGATGTTCAAGCTCAGCCCTGTTGTATGAGACAGGCCTAATCTTGCCAATCAGAGCTCGGATCTCTTGGCTGTCTTGATCGTAAAAGAATCGCCGATCCGAACTGACGAGCTTTCTTTCGGCAAAATATCTGATGAAAACTCCGTTCCCAGATTGGCTGACAACCAGGCTCGACTGCCCGCTATTGTTAGCCAGCCACGAAGCGGCCTGGTACTCGGACTTTGAAACTCGCCCCTGTTTGAGCGCACTAAGCCCAAGGCTAGCAGCCAACGAGACCGTGACGCTAATGATAACCAGGCGGCGCAACCAGCCTTTCCATTCAAGCCTTATACAGTAATAAACGAGTATCGGTGCAAGTGAGGCGACCATAAACGGCCAGACTCGGTCCGGAAGGAAATAGACCCTAAACCTTGGCAGAATCTCAGCAATCGCAAAGGCGAGCCCACCGCTAATGACGTAGGGGGCGTAGGCGATGTCCAATCTTTCAAGGACACGCCTTTTGGCAAGCAAGACGACAGATAGTACCGGTAGGGCAAGTCCCAGGTTGTAAGCGTAGTAATACAGGGCACTAATGCCCGGCCAGCCGACCCTGTTTTGGTCAACGTTGGTGTAAGAGCCAATAAACCACCAGTCAACACCGTGCGCCGCCAAGGCGTTTTTCGCTTCAATAAACTGAGACAGCAGTTTGGCCAGAATGCGTGGCGGAGCAAAGAGGGTGACAGCGAGTAGCGCTAGAATGGCCCAGAAGGTAAATGGAAGCCAGCGGGACTTAATCCATTCTCGATAGAAAACGAGAAGGGTTACCGCCCCTGTAATCACGAGTAACCAGGCCGTTTCGTGGGAGAGCAGTAGCGTCAAGCTCAGAGCTAGAGCGATGAACAGATAGTTGGAGCTACGACGTTTGAGGGCAGTGTAGAGCAGATAGAGAGTAATGGGGAAGAAGACCATGACTAGTGTCTGCGGCCTTGTAACAAGCAGCTCCTCGATAACTACTGGCGCGCTAATCGCCAAGAGCGCGCACCAACCCAGGCTAAACTTATGTTTCAGCAGCGGACTAAGAAGAAACGCGGTTGCAATGTACGAGAACCCGAGGAGCGGAAACACAAACTTGAAGAGCGCGTAAGGACTAATTGCGGTCAGGTAATTAATGGCCGAGGTTAGAATCAGCAAAAACGAACGGCTTGGATCGGGCAGCGAGGAGCTGGCCTGGTATTGACTAACCGCCATCAGCTGACGGTAGCTATCGGCCTCTGGGATAAAACGGTACGTCAGAAAATGCAGTGACATCAGAACGCCAAAACCTACTAGCAGCCACAGAACCGTTCGGTGCACGGCGATAAATTCCACTGTATGGCGGGCCATGTTTGGCCAATCGATTTTTTTCGTTCTTGCTTTTTGTTTGTCCAGACGCAGGAGGAAAAAAGCCACTGCAAGGTTAACTGTGACCACCGCGGCAATTAAAACATAAGGCTTGTCTAGGTGGGCCAGGCGGGCCAGCGCTCCAAGAACGGTGACGGCAAGAACCGAAAAAAGCGGTACAAAGATTATATTTTCGTTTGTATCGGATGAGACGATACTCTTGAACCTTGCTAGCGTCGCCAAGTTGAAACCAAGCAAAATAAAAGCTGCCAGACCAAAAACATTCTGTACGACGGCAAAGCCAGTTATTCGTTCAACCACGGCGCCGACTAGAAGGCCGGCCGAGACAAGCAAGTTCACAAGAAGTAAGTCGCTCCTCATTTGGTAACTATCCGTTCGTAAATTTCTAGGTATTTGCGCGTAATGACGTCGTTGTCAAACCGCGTCGCCACAACCTCTCGCGCCTGACGGCCGAGTACAGCCAAATCACTGGGGGTTTTTAGCATTTGGGTAAGTTTCGCGGTGTAATCCTGTTGGTCACGACAGAGGTAACCGCTCACGCCGTCATCGATCATCTCGCCAACGGCGCCGATATCGTTGCTTATAACAGGTAAGCCGTAGCCCATCGCTTCGATTATGGCGTTAGGCATATTGTCGTGGTCGGAGTAATAAAGAAAGACATCAGCGCTTTGATAGAAAGGCTTTGGGTCAACAAAACCTCGGAAGTTTATCTTGATTTTCTCACTCTTTACTTGCGACTCGATCTCACGGCGAAAAGCCCCGTCTCCCAAAATGTCCCAGACTATCTGACGGTTTGATCGGCCGGCCACGGACTCCAGAATGCGATACAAGTTCAACACCCCGCTCGCTTTGTCTTTAAAGTGAAACTTTGTCACCGTTAACAGCTTAATTGGGTCATCCGGCTCGGTCTCAGGTCGCGAGACGGCGTTAGGCAAGTCGAAACCGTTGGGAATTACTATCGCTTGGTGGAGGCCTAACTGTCGCTTAATAAATTCGCTTGGTACGGTAACAGCATCGGCGGCGGCAATTGCTCGTCGATAGCCGCGATAGCCCGGTCCTTTCTCCCGCTCAAAATCACCTTTGATCGTCATCACCAACGGGCGTCTCCACAGATGAAACGCCACCGGTAGTGTCGAGTGGACAACATCGGCATTTGGCGCAATCAACGCCGAATAGATAGTTTGCCAAAGGGTTTTGGGGTGAGAGCCGCGCCAGCCCAAATCTAACTCGCCAATTTTTTTTACCAATTTCTCCGCCCAATAGTACGGCCCACCAGGTCGATAGCCGGTAATAAAGACAACCTTACGGGTTTTTTGGGTCACTGCTGCCACCTTCTTTTACGGCAAGCTCTCGGACCAATTTCTGAAGCTCTCGTTCGACTCTGTCAGCTTTTACATAAATTCGGTAGAGGACAAAGTAGACAAACATCAGTCCGATCCCTAAGACGGTGCCCACACCAACTTTCCGTTCGCCAAAGAGGCTGCCGATCAGGTCCGGGTAAAACGCAAACAGAACAATGACGCCCCAGGTAATCACCCAAAATGCGGTCAGAAACAGATTCTCCTTATGCTGCTTGTAGCTCAAAATGCTCTTGGAGATTATCAAAGCGGCAAAAATCGTCGCCAGTACTTTAGCGAGTGTAATTAACATCAGCCCGTGACCGTCTTATAGATTAGTTTCAAGAGAATATTCACGCCGTTCAATGGGTTCTGGCCGCGACGGCCTTCGAAATAAATCGTTGAAATCGGCACTTCGGCGATTTTCAAACCCATCTTCTTGGTGTTGATTATTGTCTCCGAACAGAATTCGTAACCGCTGGTGGTGAAACGGTCAAAACCAGCTATTAGCCGTCGCCCAAACAGGCGAAAACCCGACTGCGAATCCGTCACATGCTTACCGCTGAACACGTAAGTAATACCGTTCATTACCCGATTACCAAAGTTCTTTAAGGCCGGCATTTTTTCTAGGGAATCGGAGAGAAATCGGCTACCTATAACCAGATCCGCCCCGCTCTCGAGGTGAGCTTGAACTAACTTGACGATTTCTTTGGGGTCGTGCTGGCCGTCGCCGTCAATCGTTATCACCATATCCGCTCCGCGTTTTCTGGCCGCATCAATTCCGGTTAACGTCGCTCCGCCGGCTCCTAGATTCAGCCGATGGCGCAAGACAGTTGCCCCTAAAGAGCGGCCGATCTCCCCGGTCTTGTCCCTGGATTGGTCGTCAACAACAATTATCTCGATCTGAGAAACCCCGCTGATTTTTTTCGGGATAGCGCTGATGACCTCGGCAATGGTTTCCTCCTCGTTAAATGCTGGGATAACAACGGTTAATTTCATCGTCTAGTCACAGAGAATGTACCAAATTTTTACCTTATCCTCCAGCAGATAATGCGCGGTAACGCCCTTAACCTTCATCAGCCGTATGAGGGGGCTGTTATTCTGCAGACGCTCCGGATAAGTACCTGGTTTGTTATAGCCGGTGATCAGACAGCCCCGTTTTTGGCGCAGAACCTTTTTGGCCTCTGCGAAAGATTCCACTATCCTAACCGTTCGCGAGGCGATTAGGTCGGGGACCACGATCTTCCAGTACGGGTGCTTCGGCCAGATATAGATTGGCGTCGGGAGAGCACCGGACCGAACGAGCTCCATGGTGGTTCTATCGGCCTGGCTGAATCTAACCATAGTGTTGTAGCTAGTTAGCCGATCGAGCTTCACCAGAAATCCAACGGCAAAGAAAATGGCAAAAGCCGCCGCCGCCAGACGTAGCAGCTCAGGCCGCTTCTTCAAGTATCGAAAGATCATCACGACAGCCGCACCGGCCATGATCGCTCCCGGCATCGCCCAGTCCCGACCCAACCGTTCGGGTTCGCCGATAGCACTTATCAGGGAGCCGAAAAAGTAGAGCGCAAACCAGGCAGAGACAACCGCCAGGCCGGTCGGATTGCTGAACTTAAACCGCCCGCGAATACTGCCGAGTACCACCAAGGCCATGCCAACAAAGCCAAAGAAAGCCACCAACGGACCGATTCTCGTCACGTAGTAGCCCAGCTTCCAAACGCGATCAGGTGATACCGAGTGCATCGCGGTAGCCACGACCGAACGCAACGGCGAGAGAACGTCCAAGTAGAGATATCCGACAACCGACAGAACCCCGACTCCGACAATCGTGCCGAGCCAATAAACAGCCTTCTTATCGGAGAATCGGCTTTTGACGGCGAGATAACCAAATCTCGCCACTCCAGCCAGGAGGAAGGTACCGAACAGGACTATCGCGCTGAGGTGGTGGCTGTAGGCAACCAGAAACGCCGCCAAAGCGAAAAGCAGAGCGTTTCGCCAGATCAACCTGCCCTCATCTTTCCAGAGGTTTATGAGCGCGATAAGAGCTAAAGGCATGATAACATTACCGGCGAACAGGTTGGCCAGCGTCCCATCGTAGGCCGTCTGGAGCGGCTGCAGCGAAACCAAAGCGTAAAGTGCCAAGGTCACAAGAGCTACTCGCGCACCAAAAACTTTTTTCGCCAGCAGCATCACCGCTAGAGAAGAGAGCACCAACAGAATCGGCCAGCCCCACAGTAGGATATTGGACGGCGTTGTGTTCAGTAACAGGGAAGCGCCCAACACTAGATAATGGAACCCCGGCGGGTAGCTAGGGGTCGGTAAGAACTCCGGGTTTCTCCGCGCAGTCTCGATATAACGCAGATGGTTATAGACGTCGTCCCCCGGGGCAACATCGTAGTTGTACCTAAAATTGCCGTAGTAGCTCAATATGAGCTGAGTTAGAAGGATCGAAACGCTGGCCGCCAGAAAGAAATAACGATGAGATACTACTCTTTGATAAAAATTCATCCCTGCGACTCCTCCGTTGGCGGCTGGAAGACTCTGACCACAAGAGCTCTCAAAGCGGGGACCGTCAGGAAGACTGCCGTACCGTACAGGGCAACGGTAACTACAACCTTAACTAATACATGAGCTTGACTCGGTAAGAATAAGGCAACTAGCCCGGCCAGCGTGGCAGAACCCAGTAGCCGTCCAACAGTGCTCCCGCTGATAGCAGGCCTATGCCGACTCCAGAGATAGTAAAAATTAGCCGCCACGATAATCAGCTCTGTGACGACCGTCATAGCGGCGGCGGCCAAGTAAGAGTAGTGGGGGATCAGCACCAAATTCATACCGATATTAACCAAGAACGCTCCAACGTTCACCCAAAACAGCCACCGCAAGTGGTCCGACGTCAGCAAAGCAAGAGCAATAACCCCGCCGACATGCGCCAGCAAGACGTAAGCGCTCAAAACCGCTAAGACTGTTGCCGCCGTGATCGCTGTACCATTTATTACGAGCGTAGTCGTCTCTAGAAACTCCCGACCAGCAATGAAGTTAATCAAACCGCCACTAAACAACGCTAGGACCAGGGCAACCGGCAGCCCGAAAGCCAAGACCACCATCAGGCTTTCCGTGACCGTACGAGAAAATTGAGCCGATCCTTCGCGAAAGCGGGCCAGAAATAAGGGGAAAGCTGCCGCGAGAAACAGTGATTGAAACACCATCGCAACCTCTATCACCCTTTGCGCTGCTCCGTAAATACCAACGTCAACCGAGCTCTTAAGAGCAGAGAGGACGATCACGTCCACTTTCAGATAGAGCGCGTTAAAGAGCATCACCGCGCCGATAACCGCCACCGAACGGTAGTACTTTTTCCAGGAGAAACCGATTATTTTCGGCCAGATGACGCCGTTACGCCAGCTCAATACCGCCCAGTTGATAAGTAACCCCGTTACCGAGGCGATACTAACAGCGCTAATAAACCAGATGAGGTCCTTGCCTAGCAGATAGCCAAGCATTATCAGCCCGAGGTTAACAATACGGCTGGCCGCCTCGGCCACAGTCGGCGTCACCATGGCGTAGCTCTGCTGGAAAACGGCGATCAGCACGTTGTTCATCGCTCCAGAAACCGTAAAAATTCCCAAGACGCTGACCGCCTGCTTTACCTCGAGCGGATAGCTCGTTTGCCAAACGATTAACAGCATTAGGGCCGTCAGTATTGAGGCAACGACAAAACGGATGCCCGAGATCTCGCTGGCGATGGTCTTGGCATCACCTTCAACGTTCAGGCTCTTGATTGTGGACCAGAAAAATCCGAGATCGGCAAAAGTTACAACCAGCGCCGCGATGGCAAGAGCTGTTGTGTATTCACCGTAAAGAGCGACGCCAAGCGTTCGGGTAAGGATCGCTGTCGAGGCCAACGAGACTAATAGGCCAAGCGTCCGACCGAAATATTGAATCGCAACAGAGCTGGCAACTTTACCCCAAGGAGACATCTTCCCTAAGTATGCTGCCTTACACTCTTTAATTCAATCTGTTGGTGGCTTAACGTAAGGTGGCGCGATTGCTCGGCTTGGGCGAATCGTCGTCGTTTTTCGAGATTTTTCTGCGCTGCCAACGCCGAAAATAAATTGAGGCCGCGTAGCCCAGGACCGCAATCATCAGTAACGCCACCGCCCCCGCGACAACAACTTTCCACAGCTGTTGTTTGGTTGCAAACGTCACTCCCGCCACTGTTACTGTCAGGTCAGGCTTTGGCAAATCGTCCGCGCTAATTACTTTGGCCTCGCCACCGTTGGCAACCGAGAGCTCGATATTAAGCGGCTCGGACTGCGGGGTGATCGTCGTGATCTTCTTGGCGACAGCCGTGACTTCATAGAACCCACTTGGTATCTGCGAGTTGAATACTATTTCCCAGCTACCATCGGCGGCAACCAAAACGGAGGTTTTCTGCTTCTCTGGAATCCTACCTTCTGGGTCGAAAGCCAGCTCAAGCTCGTAGCCAGTAAGCACTGGTTGATTGCCAAACATTTTGAACCCGCTGACCGTGCCGTTCTCGACATTGGTTGCAAACGCCGGCAGTTTCTCAAGGCCCGTGATTATCGGCACAGCCAGATTATCATTGAGCTGCTCTTTGACGTTAACTCGGAAAGTGGTCGTCGGCCCCCAACCGTCAGCGTTTGTTGAGCGAATGTGGAAGTAGTGTGTGCCCAGCTCTACTTTTGTATACGTTACCGTTCTCTTGGTTGTGGTGATCTTCGTGACAGGCACCGTTGTTTTTTTCTTGTCGAACACCACCGCGTAGCCATCAGCGCCGTTTGCTGGAGCTTTCCAAGCGAGCTGAACAGTTGTTCGGCCGTAAAACTTATTCTGGTTTGGATGTGTTGAGGAAGAGACGACCACCGTGCCGGGAGGAGTGGGGGCGCGTGAGATGTTGTAATAGGCAGTCCCACCGCCAGTACCAACTTCGTCACCCGAATAAGCTAAACGGACACCGGAAACCGAGACGGCTCCCGAGCCGACAGCGCTCGAGCTTAGTGTTATCGTCGCCACGGTTAAGCTACTAGTGGCACTGGTTAGGCCGACAAACTGGCCGCCGTTACTGGGAGATTTGCCTGGGAGCCAGGTGGCACCGCCGGCAGAGAATCCGACGATATCAGCCACACCGGAAACCGAGATAGCCCCTTGCAGTGAATCAAAGGTCGCACCGCCCGCAACCACAGAAATTGTGAAAGTTTCACCGGTCACAAAGTTGCCGCCGCCGTAGGCACCGATCGAGCCGGCAGCCAAGGCGTGAGTCAGCCAAGAAAAGTTCAGGGTCAAACTGAGAATAGAGATCGCTACCAAGAGCAAAAAGCGTCGCATTACCCCAAATTGTAACCTTTCGCTATTAGCCTTCATAGCTGTTGGCCATCAATGAAATGTCGAGCAAGTCAACCACGCTATCGCCCTCTGGATTCAGATTCAACGAGGCATCGTCTCGAACGACTTTGCCCCAAGCGTCACTCATCAGCGAGACGTCAAGCAAATCAACGGTACCGTCGCCGTTTACATCGCCCACTTTGCGCCGATCGATGATGATCTTTTTCCTTCCCAATGTCGTACCGCCGCTACTCTTGTAGGTGATGTAGTAAGTCTGTTTTCTAACCTGCGGGGAAAACCTGATAGTCCACGACGTCTTGCCCGAGCCGGCAAGGAGAGTACTGCCGTAGTAAGCGAACGAGTTAGAAGCTTTGGAGCCGCTGATTTTTACCAAGTTGCGGTAGGTAGTGTCGCTGATGGTCACGTGGTCGTCGCTTGAGTGAACTGTGCCGCCTAGCGTTACCGGGGAGATGTCGAACCAATCAATCATTAAACGCCAGAAGTTGAAGTTGCCGTACCCGACGTGCGGCGTGTAGCGATACAGCGAGCCAGTCGATTTGTTGCGGAAAATAACGTTGTAGTAGGTGCTACCCCAACCAAACGAGCCCGTATTTCCCACAAAGTACTGGTAGCCGTTCGGGTAATTACTGTCCCACCAAGCTTCATTCTTGCCGGAAGCCTCGTAGTTCCAGCGCATCTGCCAGGCCGCCCATTCAACCTGATTTGTGAAACCTCTGTAGGTCGGGTCGCAGCCGCCGGAATCGGGGCAGCCGTAACCCATGGAGGCGGTCATCGCCCACGAATCGTAGGTAGTTCGAGTAATTAGGCTCTGCTCTTTTTGGAGCGTCACTAGCAGGACCATCGGGCTGACGGTGTTTGTTACCGTTATGCCCCGGGACGTACCCGAAGCTTCGCGATAACCGTGTGAGGCGTCCCAAATTATCCTAGAAGCCTTGCGGCCGCCGGCACCCGAGCCAAGCTTGCTCGAAGGAGCACGGGCGAGATAGCTGCCTTTGCTCACTAGAAAGGCCTGGATCTGGCTGACGGTCATACTGTTAACGTCAATAAAATCAGCGTCACCAACCAGGTTATTGTAGTATTTGCCCCGAAGGTAGTTGTCCGAGCTGGTATCAAAAGCTAGCGCCCGCTCGGGAATGTTAAGCGAGATGGTTAGTAGACTGATTATAACGATACTGATCAATAATTTTCGCATAGTAACCCTATTTTCCAAACTAGCGTAAAGGGCCTCTCCAAGCAATGGAGAACCTGGAACTTACAGGCGAAGTAGCCGACCTAAGCGGTCACTCAGCGGTTCGCCGCGATGCTCGTGATACGGTAGCTCGGCCGAGAGCACCTCAAGAACGGTCCTGCCCTTCCCCTCGGGTAGCGTGAATTGAATTGTTGGGGCAAAATTCAGGCGTTCCAGGTATACAACAGCGTGGCCATCGTTCTCCGACAACCAGAAGGCCTTGAGCTGATGATAGGGAAGTACCTGGTCGCCCCAGGTCACGCCTCGCTCGCCAACTCGCACCGTTCGTGATTTCGGTTTCAGGTTGGCCAACCGGAAGATGGCAACGGTAGCCGCCAAGACAACCAGGGCAGTAAGGTAATCCTGATACTTCAGGGCCAAAAAGAAGAAACCAGCCGCCAGCAAGACGATGCCGATGTACCAGAGATGGTCCTTGGCGTAGTGAACAAACTCCGGCCCTTCAAACACCAGATCTGTTCTCTTGGTAGAGGACGCTGCTTTTTTCTCTTCGTGGTGTTTGACCATAGCTTCAGTCTAGCAAAAAAACGAGCAAGAGGCTGGGACTCAACCCAGAACTCGTTTGCTCAAGAACGCCCGGCCGGAACCAGTCTTTAGATACTTCCCAAACTCGAACGCCCTTACCTCGCTTACAAGGGCAAAATATCCAACCAAAGTCACTGGCCGTCTTGGTTTAGTTGCGGGCACATGCCCCTTCATGTGCCTGTCGAGTCGACTTTTCAAATCGCCGGTACAGCCGATATACGTGCGCTTGTCAGAGCACTTCAGTAGATATACATATTTCATTTGTCCCGCTTACGCCCAGCTTAGCGGACTTGTCCGCCAAAGCCGAGCTTCAGCGAGGCGACGGCGGAGAGGCAGGGATTCGAACCCTGGGAACCCTTACGGGTTCAACTCATTAGCAGTGAGCTGCACTCGGCCACTATGCGACCTCTCCATGTTTTCAACATTCTAGCTCGGCCTATCGTCCTCGAGCAAAAAACTGGGCATACGTGGCCGCCGGGGAAATCTTTCATTTCCCGCCGAAAGCTGCGTTCCCTCGCTTCCGGCCCACTATGCGACCTCTCCATTTCACACAGGTGAATCTAAAGAATTATACCATATACAGTGTTCTCGGTCACTCATGATCTAGCTCCCTCATATATTATAATATATACGAGAGCTAAACTATCCGTGGTCAATAATTACACCCGAATCCCTTGACATTTCTCGGTTTATCTGGTAAAGTGGCCCCAGAAACTTTCGGGTGGTAAAACGCCCGGAAGGGCGCACTCGAAATCGTTAAGGAACTAAGGAAATGAAGAAAACGATTATCGGATTAACTTTCGTCATCGCGTCGGCGCTTGCGCCGGCGCAGTCGCTTCGTGACCTCGCCGCCAACTTGGTAGGCGAGGCGGCCAACTCGTTGGTCGCCCAGGCGGTCGATAGTCGCCTCGATGGCGACCTAAACCGCGCTAACGACAAGCTCAACGCCAACACGGGCCGAGTCGTGCTGCCGACGGGTTCCAGACTGTATTTCATGGTCGACGACAACAACAGCGGCTACAGCGACGATCTGATCATCAAGAAGGTCAAGACCCAGGCGAAGTACTGGGGTCGTGACCTCCGACTCGGACGCCTGCTTGAAAGAGGCGAGAAACCCGACGTTGCAGGGTGCTCAGTTGTGCATGTTTCGGCGACCCAATACAGGGGATTCCAAGATATGCAGGGTCGGCTGCAAAACCTCTTTCAGGGGATCTTTGCATCTGCCTATTCGGAGAAGGACTTTGCCGAAATTTCGGTGGAGATTGCCGACCCCGATGGCTTCTCGAGCGCCGACAACGGCATCTTCGATGTCCTCGGTGCAGACACCGGCAGAAAGGGCCTCTCGGTCGACCTAGGCCGAGTCGGCTTCTCGCAAGATAGCGGAGACAACGTCTCCCGCGAGCTTGACGATGCCTTCTGTCGCCTCACCAAGGCGATGACCGGCACCGACCCGCGCGACTTGGAGAAGTCCAAGAAGCGCTAACCCCTTCCGATTTCGACGGCTCGTCCGTCAACCCCCGTTTCCTAGTGGAGCGGGGGTATTTCTTTACCCCGGTGCTAACACATTGGGGAACTACATTTTTTACTTTTAGCTACCTAAGCTCCCGTATGCTATATATAGCATACGTTTCTAAATACCGGCCGCCTTGACATTCTTACCGTCGAGATTGATACTGGGTAAGATCCGCAAGGGTCATTTGCACTTTAGATCAACAACTAAAAAAGACGACATTCTGTTCGTCTTTTTTAGTTGTTGCCTACCGACATTGTCTTTAGGTAACAACGTAAATGCCGGTCCTCGTGATCGGCTTTTTGCGTCACAAAAAACCGTTGTTTCACAATCGGCTTTTTGCGTTAAAAAGCCGCTTCTTCGCAGTCGGCTTTTTGCGTTAAACAGAGAACGGAGCTTGGCAGGGTGTCTCTGTAGGGCTTATTGTGATAAAAGTAAGCTAAGCGTTGCTGGCCAACAATAATCGAGGAAGCACTCATGATTGAATACTTTGATGAAGCGAAAAGCAGAGCAATAAACTTAGGGCAGGACTCCTGCTCGCTGGAAGAATGGAAAAAGGGCGGCTATAAAAAATACTCGTGCAGTTGGCACCCTAATAAGTTTCTCGTTTTCCTTCATCCCGACGAGTTGGTAGGCTCAGACGAGTACGCCACAGAGGATCCCTATGCGGTAAGTGATCATATGACAAGCAATTTCCACCGGCGCCGCTTCAACTGCACACTGGACTTGCTAAAGGGCGTACAGGGAAAGGGTCTGAAGCTTTTGGACATTGCCTGCGGCGAAGGCCACATTACAGCCGAAATTAAAAAACATTTCCCCAAGATGGAGGTTCTGGGACTCGACTACTCGACTTCGGCCATCGACTACGCACATAAAAAATACAAAGGCGTTACTTTCTTTGTAGCTGACGCGCACCAGCTGCCGTTCAAAGACGAGTCGCTAGATATTGCCATTTGCAACAACATCTGGGAGCACGTACCAGATCCGCTAGCGATGCTCAAAGCCATAAGTAGAGTCCTCAAGCCAGGCGGACTGCTAATTATCTCCACCCCCAGTCGCTATCGTTTCAGCAATTTAGCAAGAATCGCCCGTGGAAAGGGCGTCGGATTTATGTCGAGTTACCACGTTACGGAGTATTCAGTGGGCCAGGTGAAAGAGCAGTTAAAGTACGGCGGGTTCCAGGTAAAAAAGATCACCTCGACCACCATAGCGGAGCGGAGCCCGCTATCAAGATTGGCCAAGAGTTTCATCTCGCTGATTCTCAAGCTAACCAAATCTGATCATATCCTCGAGTCAACGGCGTTCTATTTGGCCGTAAAAACGAGCCAGAGTAAGTAGCGAACCCTGAGGGGCTTTTCCTAGTGTAGGACGTTCCGGTCCAGAGCAATTGGATAGATGGCGAACGCTTATCTCTTAGTCTCTGTTAGCTGATTTACGTTTAAGATAATAATCTTTTATTTTGCTATCAAAATTCTCCATAAAAACATCAATATCGAACGACGGTTTAGGGCCCTTACCTTTTTCTTTGTAGAAAACACAGAGCTGGAAAAGTAGTTCGGCTTTTTCTATTTCCGTAAATTTCTGCTCAAATACACGAAGGAAGTTGACCACCCCTGTCAGCCATATTTTAAAACCGAATTCACCTTCGTTGTCATGATGGTGAAAGTGATCACCGACATGTTCTCTAAAGTGGGTGACCAGCTCGTCACTGTCGTTCGACTCAGCGATCAACTTAATCCAATCGCTGTAGCATTTATCTACATCCATTGCGGAGAGGGTGGGATTTGAACCCACGATACCTTGCGGTATACCGGTTTTCGAAACCGGCGCAATCAACCGAGCTATGCGACCTCTCCGATTTGTACTCCGGTTGTTTCTCGCCTCTGGCTCAAAATCAACCGAGCTATGCGACCTCTCCAAGTTTCCATCCCGGTTGTCTTCGGCCTGCGGCCTCACATCAACCGAGCTATGCGACCTCTCCTGATAACGACCTAAATCTTACCTCATTATCACTCAAAAGTCAGTCGCACGCGACAGAAAGCTTCCTGTTGGTCGCTATCAGCTAGTCGGCTACAATAAGTTAAATGACCCAAGATTTACGCAACGTTGTTCACTCGTACGACAGGGCTCGCGAGGAAGCTCACACGTCAGAGTTTGCCGCCTCCAGAGAGCTGCCTTACGTTAATTTGGTGAACTTTCCGTTTGTGGGTGAAGTTATCGCCATCATTCCCCGAGATGTTGCGGAGCGGTTCAGGATTGTCTCGTTTATGAAAATCGGCCACAACGTTCGCGTTGCCAGCCCCAACCCGTTTGCCCAAGGCTTAGCCGAGGCAATGGGCGAATTGGGAGCGAAGCTGTCCCTAACTTTCCAGCCGTTTATTTGCTCAAAAAGTTCTGCCGAGTATAGTTTAACGCGCTACGACGAGCTGGTTGCGGCCGTTACCGGGCCCGCTAAGGCTCAAACCAAAGAGCAGTTCGCCGTCAGAATCAGCACCCTGAAAGATTTGAAGGACGCGATCGATAAAGTTTCAACCACCGAACTACTGGAAACAATTCTTTCCGGGGGGCTTTCGCTCGACGCGACCGATGTTCACTTCGAACCAGGGGAGACCGCTGTGGCGATTAGGTTTCGCATTGACGGCAAGTTGGTCGAGGTGATCGACTTGCCTGAGAAAACCTACCACCTGCTGGCGTCCCGTATCAAAACCCTGTCGCACATAAAATTAGACGTCAAAAAAGTCGCCCAAGACGGCCGTTTCACCTTTACAGTCGGCGAGCAGCACATTGATATTCGCGTTAACGCCGTTCCGACGGCTTACGGCGAAACCATCGAACTGCGCCTGCTGACATTTAAGAATTTTCTCTCGCTCGACCAGCTTAACGTCTCGCCCGACACCCAGAAAGCAATCCTTGACGCCGTCTCACGACCAGAGGGCTTAGTGCTTTTCACCGGCCCAACTGGCTCGGGCAAAACAACGAGCTTGTACGCCGTGCTCCAGCTTCTGAACAAACCCGATTCGAAGATAGTTACTATCGAAGACCCGGTGGAGTATCGCATCGAAGGTATCGAGCAAGTGCAAGTGAACCCTGCTGACGGCTTTGATTTTCCTCAAGCCCTGCGGGCCGTTTTACGCCAAGACCCGAACGTCATTATGGTAGGCGAGATTCGGGACGTTGAGACCGCCCAAATCGCTATTGATGCGGCACTGACGGGGCATTTGGTGCTTTCGACGCTTCACACCAACTCTGCCGCTGCTTCGTTTGCCCGACTGCTACAGATTGGCGTCCCGAAGTATCTGTTGGCCGACGCCATTAGCTTGGTTGTGGCCCAAAGATTGGTCCGACGGGTTTGCGCCGCTTGCGGCGGTACGGGCTGTGATGTTTGTTATCAGACCGGCTTTCGTGGCCGATTTCTAATCGTCGAGCATTTTGTGCCAGATGCCCAGACAATCGAGCTAATCAAAAGAGAGGCTTCGCTCTCGGAATTCGAGGAGATGTTTAAAAAACTCGGCAACAGAACCCTTCTTGATGATGGCTTAGAAAAAGCTGCCCAAGGCCTAACTACCGAGGAAGAAGTTCGTTCGGTTGCTTAGTCGTTTAGAAATTACCGCGTCTTGTAACAGAGGAGACGTAGGCAAGCAGGGTGTAAGCAATAACGACAATAATAATACCAACCAAGGCGTTAACAATTCCCTGACGAGCTGTTTGGGCTTTGGCAGCGTCTCCGCCGGCTGTCATATATTGGAAGCCAGCCACTATCAGATACCCGAAAGCGATCAGTGCCGCAATCAGCATGGCAAATCCAACAATCTTGGTAATGATTTGGCTTAGACCTTGTTCGGCGTTGTTCGGCTTGAACATATCGAACAGCTTGAAGTTATCTACCCGAAACTGTGTCTCCGCGTGCGCCACTCCTACAAACTTACTTAATAAATTCATCTCTTCCTCCCTTATATTATCACTACAAACTATCGTCTGACCGTTGTCAAGATTTCCTTCAAGGCGTTCGGAGTAGACCGCCCTCGACGCCGAGACCTTGAGCCAGTAACATTATCGCCAAGTAGGCCAGAGTGGAGAGCGCCGCACCGATTAGCGCCGCGGTGATTACCTTTTTGGCCAACGTCGCCTTCGCTTCATCGCCAAAGGCCGAAGCGTATAAGAAGGCACCGTAAAGCAAATAACCGAACGCCCCTAACGCCGTCAGCAAAAGTAACAGCTCGATGTAATGGCGCACGCTGTCGAGCACGCAAGTGTCGAATTCGGCGTTAACAGCCTTTTCTCCGGTGCGCAGACAGTCTGGCAGGAGGAGCTTGCCCAGAAACGGGCCGACTCCTGAAGCAGCCGCCGTGGTGCCACCCGCCGTGCCGCCAGTTCCGCCGGTCGTCCCACCGGCAGGGCCGCTTTTCAACTCGCTGGCTTTGACGACCGTCACGGTCTTTGTATCCACTCCGGGGCCAGAGAAACTAATCTCTGCTCTCGTCCCCTCCTTGTTGGCCGCCTTGTCGTAGAAAACTCTGAAAGATTTACTGTCGGCAAAATTAGTTGAATCAAAGACCAAATCAGCGCTACCGGTGTAAGTTAGTACCAGAGCCCCACGCCCGGCCACTGTCAGCGTAACTGGGCTGCTAGGGGCGGCGCTCAACGCAACTTCCAGAGGAATCGACAAACCCTCCACGTTCTCCGGAATCGTCAGTACGTCGGCGTAATCGGCGCTAAACTGGCCCTTCACCAGCACCTGGACAGAGCTCGATTTAGCGCTGGTGGCAAGAATTTTTCTCTCTACCTCGTCGAGGTACTTCTTGGCCGCTGTGAGATTGGTTTTTGCGGGGCTTGTGTCGAGAAAGCCGCCGAGATTAGCCAAAAAGTTTTTGTCCGTGAGGTATTTGCCGACAGTTTGGTCGATCAGCCCAAGCTTGGAGCTGCTAAATATAGCCCGTTCCAGTATTGTTTCCGGATCACTCTGCCCAGCTAAACCGATGATGTTTAGTATTTGGGGTACGAGGTTGGCCAGGTGAGAGTAGCCAAGCGATGCTACGGCACCAGCGTAGGTTTCGCCCAGGCTCGCGCCAATGTGGAGTTTCGAGAAATAGTCCGCCAGCATCTCCTCGTAAACGTAGCCCTTGCCTCCCGCCCCGCTGTATCCGTAGCCGTTGTTTGCGGGAACGAATGAATGGAGTAGCTCGTGAGCAATTACGGTTCTCACGCTCTCAGTCTCTTCGAATTCGACGGAATTTATCACAAGATAACCGGTGCTCGGTTGGAAGTAGCCCGCCGTAAATCCATCCTGGGTACTGGGGCTTATCTTTTGAACATCCCACGGATAGAACACAAACGCCTTGATAACACGCGATTTGCCCAGACTGCCAATCTGGCTCTTTAGATCTGAATAAATTTGGAAAATGTCCGCCCGGTACTGGGCCTGCTTTTGGCTGTTAACCTCAACGCGGCTAAAGTCTACCGGAAACGGGTCGGCGGCCCTAGCGGGGGCAGGAAAGCTCAAAGCCGGAGCCAGACTCAAGAGAGTCAACATAGCCACGAATAGGTAGCGCTTTGCTCCAAGAGCAAGACGACTAAACATTTGGCACCTCGAATCGAATTGTCTGGCGAGAGCCGTCCGAGCCTTTGATCAGAACCTGCCCCGCTTGACCTGGTTGACCGTCACCAGCATAGGAAACACCAAAAGATTGCGGCGTTGACCAACTGGTTTCGTCAAACGTCATCGTACTGCTACCGGCAAGGGTGAGCGGCAAATTACCCTGTGTTATTAGTTCGACAGTGACCGTACCGGCTGGGGCACTATTCAATACAATCTCGAGCGGATATGAAAGCTGGGTTGTTTGGTCGAGAGGAATAACATCGGCAAAATTTGTACCCGCTGTGTCGCTAACCGTCAATCCGACTCCCGAACCTGTCGTTGCAGAACCGTCATCCGCGGTCGAGCCGCTATCGCTTGTTTCTTGGGGAATTGCAGTGTAATCGATGCCCCTAAATTGCGCCGCGGTCAGAAGTAACGTGTAGGAAATTGAGGCCAGAATCACCCCGACAATCGACCAGATAATCGTCTTGCGGGCTTTCTCCGCCTTGGCCGCGTCTCCGCCAGCGGTTATATACATGAATCCGGCGGCGATTAATCCGGCAAAAGCCACCAGAGCGATCACCCAAAGAGCGCCAGTTATCGCTTTGTTCAGGAAAACATTCAGATCGGTGATGGTCGTGCCGGGAACTTTATTCCAATCTATTTTCCCAGCGTTGGGGTTAGGGTGTGCCACCACGCCGATCGCGGCCTCGAGCGTTCCCTTGTAAGTTACTGCGCCAATTTTCCCCTCGGCGGTTATTATGACGATGTCGCCGCTCTTGAGCCCCGAAGCCGGGGTAACGCCGAACGTGTCAGTAGTGTCAGTGGGGCTAAAAGAGAGCGTCGTCTTGCCAAGGGTCACCTTACCATTAGCAACTAATTTAACCGTCAGCGCCGAGGCCGGTGCGGGCGAAACGGTGGCTGTCACTATCTCTTTGTTGGCTGAGTCGGTGGCAAATTCAAGCGGATTTGGAGAAAAGCCAACCAGTTTACTGTCCGCTAAGGCAACCCCGCCAGCATAAAATACCAGTGTCAGACTGAAAGCCAACCCGAAAAAGAGCTTAACAAGTTTCGTCATTCCAGCCCCAACAGCGGCACGAGGATCTTTATTAAAACTAACAAGGAAAATCCAACAACCGCACCCAAGATTATGTCTTTCGCTTCTTTGGTTTTAGTGTCGTCACCGCCCGAAGTGGCGTAGCGGAACGTGCCGTAAACTATCATCAACACCGCCAAGAGCCCAGCCAGGGTGATCGCCCGGCCGATTTGCACTGACAGATAATCGCTAAAACTCGAGCCAGTGGTTGCGGGACCTCCTTGAGCTAGCGCTCTCTCGATAGGTAACAGCATCTCTACTGCCCCACGCTAGCGTCCTGCAGAAAAACCTTGAAACGGCTGGCGGCTGAATCGATGGCGTTCTGGGCTGTGCGATGGCTCACAATCACTTGGTTAATGGCGTCTTGCAGAACAACGTCTACCAACTGCCACTCCCGTTTGATAAACAACTGACCCGTATCAAATTGAGCGCCAAATATCTCATCTCGCGACATATTAGCCTCGGAGCGCTCCGCCAGGCCCCGATCGCGCTTGGCTACTTCAATTCTACCGGTTGATTCTGCATAGTCGTACTGCGCCGTGTCTTGCGCCAGATAACTCAAGTACTGCCAGGCCGCCTCAGGAGCAGTGCTGTCGCGATTGACTAAATGCGTCCAGCCCATCACGAAGTCGATACGCTCGGCCTTGGGATTTTTCTGAACCATGGGAGTTACAATGATTTTTTGCCAGATAGTCGGATCTTGATCAAGTATTGCTTGTAGTGTTGAGTAGTAACCGATGAGGGCTCCCGTCTTACCGGCCACGAACGCCTCAACTGGGTCGCCCATTGCGGCGTTCCAAGAATAGTTAGTCGCCTTTGGCGAGGCAAAGCTCGTATAAAACGACAGCGCCTCAGCGGTGGGGAATGTTGGTTTACCTTTCTTGAAAGCCGCCAGATTGAATATCACGTCTTTGCCGTCTTCGCTTAAAATCGTCGAGTTGGACTGGAGCAAAAAGGCCGTCAGAACGTCGGCGGGAGCAAGTGTATTTTTCACTGTTCCCATCGCTAAGCCTGAACGCTTTATCGTCGCGCCGCTGTTGGAACTGATTAGACCAACATTGCGCTTCAGCTCAGCCCAACTTTTCGGGTACTGATCGAGGAAAGCTAGATTTTTCTGGGAAAAGTTCTGACTGTTTTCACGGTAAAAATCGCTGTTGTAGATTATCGCCAGCGAATCGGCAAACAGCGGCACGCCGTAGAGCTCGCCGTTGTAAGTGTTCAAGTCGACGATATTAGATTGAACCAGAACTTTGAGCTGGGTTACCGCATCAGTAAGACCGCCCGATGAGGCCGGTAGAGACTTGGCGGCGTGCTTGGGTATCCAATCGAACCGTGCCAACCAGATGTCTGGGCCCTCACCATCAGCAATAGCATTGATAACCGTTGCCTCGTAGTCCTTGGCGTCTTTGGCGTCAATGTATCTAAACTCCAGATCGATGCTGGAATGCTTAGCCTGAAACTCCTTAGAGATTTTTTTATAAGTCGCTACTTCGTCGAAGGGCAGCCATACCTTGAGTGCCGACTTGCTGTCAGGCGTCTTGCCGCCAAAAATGTTCATAAATACCACGACGAGTATCAGGAGTACACCCAAACCAGCAAGAATTATCAGCCCCCTCTTCATTTGTTGACTTCAGCGTCTCGCAAATAGAGTTTTTATTCAAGTTGGGGAGAGAGCGGTGCGACAAGTTACCCTTTCGACCCAACTCCAAATTCCCAGCGAGAATTTGGGTTTCGGGCTCGGGCTCGCTCTTCCTTCGACAAGCTCAGGAAACCATGCCCGCTTCGCCCTCCGCACGGTCGCAAGGATAACTTCTCGCACCATGGGAAAGGGAGGTGGTTAGATGCCTCGTCGTCCGCGACGCCCCTCGGAAAACATCTCCTCCCAACTTAGGGGGGGGTGAAAGCCTCAAGGTTTGAACCGGAAGTGTCACTGTTCAAACTCTCTGCCTTCGGTATTGATAGCCGACTAAAACGCTCACTTTTTGGTTATTAAAATACCGAATTCCCTAAGCCACCGTATGTGTTTTAACACATACGGAAACCTAGAGCACTTTTGGAGAAAATAGCTCGTTCCCATTGACTTTCTCGGTTATCTAGGGTAGAATTTCCGCATAACTGCGGCTCGACCGCAGAGGAGGAATACGCATGAGGTATCTCATCGCTCTTTTCATTTTTGTTCTCGGTCTTTACGGCTGCTCGGGTAACAAGCCCGTCGCCGTGAAGTCACCGCCTTCATTTGCGGCGCCCCAACCACCCGCCAACTTCGCACAGATCCAGTCAGAGATCAGGGCGTATATGGCGAGTCACAACGAAAGCGCCTGGTGGCTGGAGCGTCAGGTGCCGGAGAGTCAGGCTAACAAGAAGCTGACCGACCCGTTGCGCCGCAACATCACTGAGGCGCTCAACCGTCTTGGCCCGACAACGGACGAGACCAAAGAGATCGCGAAGGCGTTCTCGAAGTTCAACGTCGGCGTTGTCATCAGCTCCAAGATGGGCGTTGGTATCAGTTCGGACGACTTGAGTTATCCCGGGGGAAAGGTGCTGATCGTCTTTTATCCAAAGGAGGACGGACCTCTTCACCCCGCAGCCGTCTGGTACGACGCTAGCCGTAAGGTGGTTTTCGTTGCCGCGGTCGATTGGCCACCGGCAGTGTTCACCTCGCTGCTTGGGCACGAACTATCTCACGCCCTGCAGCACCAGCGTAACGCGCTGGGGTCAGTCGCAAGCAAGGAGTTGGACGAGTGGGTTTATGAGGAAGTGCGAGCTCATACCGTCGAGTCGCAGATTCTCAACCGTCTGGCTGACGGCGCCTACTATAAGACCCTAGACCGCCTTCTTGCCGAATCGAAGATCGTCGATTGGAGCGAGGCGTACCGGGTCCTAACCAAGGGCCATCTTGACGAGCTCGATCTAATACTCGGAACAAAACAGGCTGGCCACAAGGTTCTCAACCCGGTGGTTGCCCAACACCTACTTGTTGTCGGGATGCGCTGCATCGAACTGAATGTCCCCGCCGAGGATCGAAAACGGGAGCTGATCGACTGCTACCGCGTGACTACCACTCGATTTGGTGGCTGACCGCTCCGACCACCGCCAATGCCCGAAGAAGCTTCCACGCTTCCCGGGCGATTTTTATATTCATAACCGAAAACCGGCAAGAGTACGCAGGCGCAGGTCCGTGCCGCCGGTTTCAGAATATTGATAGCCCGAAAAAGCGAGTGGTTTAGCCGGGACGGTGGAGCGACGCTCGTCGCGAACCCCCGAAGCTTTTTCTCCATACCTCTGTGAGAAGCGTGGCGGGGTAGGGAGCGCGAGGGTGTAGGGGCGGCCTTCGCAACTCCGAGCCCCTCACCCTCGCAAAAAATTGCGTCTTTAGAGGTAGTATGAATAATATTCGTTCACCCCCACGAAAAAACCCCCGGTTTCCTGGGTAATAAAGCCCCTACGGCCTCGCCGTTAATCTACTTGAACTTTAAGAACTCTCGTCTTGGTCTTCTCTTGTTTCGGAATGCGAATCGTTAGAATGCCGTTACGCAAACTGGCGTCGGCCTTGGCCGCATCAACCGATACTGGCAGAATGTAGGAGCGCATAAACGAACCCCAGTAGCACTCTTGAACAAAGTAACTCTCGCGCGCCAAATCTCCTTCGTTGCGTCGCGTGCCCTTAATCGTCACCACTTCGTCGGTAATTGAAATCTCTAGATCTTCCACGCTCACTCCGGCAATCGGCGCCTTGATGTAGATATTGTCTTCGTCTTGATAGGCGTCGATGGCGAGCTGACCCTCTTCTTCTTCGTCAACCCACTCCTCCTGAATTTCTTCTTTCTTAGCCATAGTGCGTTTATTATGCGAGTTATGATATGGTCAGTCAAGCCATAATGTTGACAATGACCGAGCTAGGAAATGCTTTGAAAAACCTCGTTGCCCCCGTTAACTGCCTCGGCTGTGGCCAAGAGAGCGGCTGGATCTGTGACGATTGTCGCAGAGAACTGACCGCGAGCCGTCCCGAAAGCTGTGTCATCTGTGATAAGGCGGCCGATAATGGCATCTGCCCCAAGTGCCAAGAGCGAGTACCGCTTGACGGGGTAGTTAGTCTTTTTTCCTACGCCGAGCCGGTAATTCAAGACCTGGTTCAGCAAGCCAAGTACGGCGGACATTTTGACGCCTTGAGTTTTTACGCTGATACTTTTCGACGGCATTATCTGCGACGCCTGCCGCATTCGGAATGGACGGTCGTGCCGATCCCAATTCATCAAAAACGCTTAGCCAAGCGTGGGTTTAACCAGAGCGAGGTTCTGTCACAAAGAATGTTTGCCGGCCGTGAGGAAGTTTCCAACCTGTTGAAGCGCAAAAATGACACTCCTGCCCAAGCGAAACTAACAAAAACCAAGCGCCTCACCAACGTGCACGGATGTTTCGCTTACGTCGGAACGAAAGAGATTCCAGAAAATATTCTTCTCGTTGACGACGTCATCACCACCGGCGCCACCCTGGGGGAAGCGGCAATACTCCTGCGCCGCAAAGGCGCCAAAACCGTCTGGGCCATCACCATTGCCCACGGCTAAAACCTAAACTCTTGCGCGCCGGCACACGAAAGTCCGAACCACGCTGAAGACAATCCTATTTCTTCTTCTGAGCTTCGATTCTTCCTAATTCTTTTTCGAGAGTTTCGCTCCCTTCCTTAAATTGAGGGTGGGAACGCTTATGAAGATAAAAAGTAGCCGTCGGAGAGATCTCTCCGACGGTTTCGTGTTGGCGCCACGTGGATCACTGATGACAAATCGATTCACCAGGTCAGAAAGTGTAGCCACACTTCGGCATGCTCCTATTTGTCCCCATCAAATCATTGGGTAAAACAGGAGCTTTTCTGACAATATCGCCGACCCAAGCAATCATTCCGGTTCCCCAGCCGTAATCCTTCTCCTTGAATTCGACAACCTCAGTTATACGGACCTTGCTTTCTGGGTCAATTTTGCTGAGGACGAAGATTCGATTCTCCGCGGTTGGCATGTGGACTTCCACGATCAGCCACTCGTCCTCTCCGAGAAGGAGCAGTTTATCGTTGATCGTCTTGGAGACGTAGTTGCTGGCGGATCGAGCGATCGGCATCTGGGTCGATTCCCGAGTTCTTTGAGTGTCTCGTATCTGGAACTCACGGTTGTCTTGTTCCACTGCTTCTTGGATCGGATCGGCACAGCCGATCAGACAGACGGCGAAAAGGGCGAAAAGGAGATACTTCAATCTCTGCCTCCCCTGCGAGGTTGTCGCAGTTATGCGCATATTCTATAAGAAATCACAGTGGCAGTCAATAGTGTTTTCCCGTACAACGACCTAACCGGAATCGAACCATTACAGGTTCAAAAAAATTAATTGTGCGACGCGATTATTAATCTGCGTGATTCCCAAAAGCTTAGAGTAGCGATTTTCTTCGAGAAAAGTGAATAAATGCGGTTCGGACTTTTAGTATCTGCGCGCCCGGCTGGACTCGAACCAGCGACCCTTTGCTCCGCAAGCAAATACTCTATCCACTGAGCTACGGGCGCCAAGCCTACATACATAACTGTAGGCATCTAATACTGGCTGGTGCCAGTAGCTCAAAGGATGACTCGGGAGTATCCACTGAGCTACGGGCGCAAATGTGACTGTAATGTACCGCCCCCGACTTCCTTCGAATCCGCTCAGGACAGGTCGCTCGGGGTAGTTCGGGTCGCCTGTCCTCAGTTTACACTGAGGGAGCCCAGCGACTCGAAGTGCGGTGGGTGTAGGGCTCGAACCTACAAGGGCTTACGCCCGGCGGTTTTCAAGACCGCTGCATTACCATTCTGCCAACCCACCATGGCACCCGACCGTACTGGTACAAAGTTTACCTAACTTTAGAGTAAAAATCCAGGTTAAGCCGTGGGAGGTGGTGACGGCCCAGACGGTTTTGTTAGTCCGTCCGACTCGAAACCAAGGTTCGACAAAAATGTTACGAGGCCGCTCGGAAATCCGAGCGGCCTCGCTGGTTAAGCGGTTCTTAAGTGCTGCGTTCGCTGGAATTCCCAGGCAAACACGGCGATCAGAACAATGACTGAGATCGTGAATGTCGAGACAGAAAACACTCCTGGTCCGAGCATCGCCAGCCAGAGCAGCGATGCCCAAAGGTAGGCATCGTGCAGGTTGGCCCACCAACTTACGTTGGCTCGCGTCGTCAGGCACGAACGAACGTAGATTGTTGTCAGGTTGAAGACAACAATCGGCAGGATCCCCTGCGCAAATGGCGGCATCAAGGCTGCGAGCGCCAGCGTCAGGCCGGACTGGCCTGCAATCAAGCGATGGGGAAACCGCATTCGGTACCAATTGTGGCGAGCCCGGATCTGCATAAACGAGAAGATCGTCAGTGCAATACCGAGACTAACGACCAAATGGGTCGACGTCAGCGAAACCCCGAGAGCAAGTGTCGTCGTCGCGTAGATTAGCCCGCCCATAAACGGGGCGATGATGCACCAGGAATCAGCTGGCGCACCCTTTCGAAAGAAACGAGCCATGGTATCCTCCTGGGCATCTGCCCGATCTTTGCCAACTTCTCGACAGTAGATGAAGAGTCCAACTGCGCTAGCCCAAACCCACAGGGCTAGGTTAGGCCTGTCGGCTGCGATGAACGATGTCGATGCGACTACTATCGCTACCGCTAGGCGTTTCACGACGGGCACGCGCCCGAGAAAGTAGTTGTAGAACACCCCCACGTAGTAGAGGGTCGAGAGCAGGAGAAAGTTATATCCAATTTGGCGTAGCAACAGCGCCAGGATCGAACCACTCGCTGTCACGACTTGGTGGTTTCGCACGGGGTGCTGCATTGCCAGTGTGTCCTTCAATGGGTTGTGCCGATCAATCCGACGATCGGTTTGATTGTTATGGGTATTAATGAGCCCCACGGCAACCATCGTTCCAAGACAGGCTGTTAAGGTGGCCCAAGACAAATTGCCACCCAACAGACAACCAACGAATGGCGGAATCCACGCGACGAGCGTGATCGGCCGCGCTGTTTGAAGCAAAAACTTCATTCCAACCTCCAGAGCCGTTAGGCGACTAGTCGAATTATACACGACGGGACGAAGTCCCAAGGGAACGTCGCGGTTGTCGCCGTACCGGCGACTATACACGACGAGAAAAGTCCCAAGGGTACGTCGCGGTTGTCGCTTACCAGCGACTATAGGGTAATTAGGCGTCTAGTCTAGACCAAGCGCCCTATCTGATACCGTCTGTTCGGGCCTTTGTTGGCCGGGCGCGCAGTCACCTCTTTTTCGCCTGCCCGCCAGTGCCAGGTGAGGTGGGTGGGCCGCCCGCCAAAGTTTTAACGTCGGCGGGTTCGCACAGTTACTTGGGTTTTGGGCTTGGCTTTGAAAGTTCTAGCGATCTGCACTTGCTGCAACCACGACAGACCGGTCGAGGTGCCCCAGTAAAGCATCAGCCCCGCCGGTAGCGTCATACCAAAGAAGAGAGTGATGGCCGGCAACATATACATCATCTGTTTGCTCATCATCGCCGAGACGTCTTTCTTGTCGCCCGACGGTGGAGTTAATTTCATCTGGTAGTACGACTGCCCGAACTGAAGGGCGGCCGCAATTATGGGTAAGAAGATTTTTTCTGGTTTGGCGAGATCGATGCCAAAAAAGAGGGTGTTGATTGTGTTTAAGTGCGGCGTGAACGAATAAATTAAGTCGGGTCGTACCGTATTAAGGCCAACCATAAAGACTTTGTATAGAATAAAGAGTATTGGTAGTTGGATCAAAAGTGGCAGACAGCCAGCCATCGGGTTGATGCCTTTTTCTTTGTAAAAGGCCATCAGCATCTTAGCTTGAGTGTTGCGGTCGTCTTTATACTTATCCTGGAGAGCTTTTATCTCGTCACGGTATTGGGCCTGCAACATCGGCATTCTCAGCGATTTGCTCTTGGGAACCCAGAGCACCACATTCACTAGGATCGTCAGCATAATAATCGCCCACCCCATACTGTGTCCCGGCACTATCCACGCGAAAAACATCAATAGGTTGAAGAGCGGTTTGTAGAGAATAATCCTGAAAAACTCTTTCATCGTTTTTCAGCAATTTTCAATTTACAGTTTCCAATTTCCAAATAATTTACAGTTTTACAATTTTCAAACTTTATCATTTATCGGGATTCGGTTATTACTGCGGGTACTGGGTCGTACCCTCCCGTGGTGAAGGGGTGACAGCGGGAGATCCTTTTCAGGCCCATGCCCAACCCTCGTTTTATCCCGAACCGTCCTACTGCTACCTTGGTGTACTCGGAGCACGTTGGTTGGTAGCGACAAGCGCCACCCATCAAACGGCGACCCAGGGCGCTATGGTCGGGTGAGACACTAACTTGATAAAGCTCGATTAATTTAACGATAGTTTTTCTAAGCATTTGTTGAAATCGGCTGTGAGTTCTTCAGACGAAGAAACATCAGCACTCCCAAGTAACACTACCACCATATCACCCGCCGAGCGAGTAGCCCAATTATCAAACTGTTGACGCATCAACTTGGCCATTAGGCGACGAATCCGGTTGCGCTCGACCGAGCCACTGACGGCTTTGGAAGAAATGACGACAGCGCCGCGGCTCACGGAACCTACTTGTTGCGGCAGGAAATTCACCAGTAAACGACCCGCCTTGGCTTTGCGGCCGGATAAGCGAACTGCTTTAAAATCTTCCTGACGTTTGAGGCGGTTGATCCGCGGCAGCATTACAGTGCCAGTATCGCCCGGCCTCGGCGGCGACGCGCCTTAAGCACGCGTAACCCGCCAGAAGTTCTGCTGCGCACCAAAAAGCCGTGGGTTTTAGCGCGATGTCGTTTATTGCCTTGGTAAGTTCTCTTCACCATTGTTACTGACTATTGTAACAGATTTAACTGAAGGGCACTAGGAGCTGGGGACTAGGGGCTAGAGGGTGTGTATAAGTGGCCGACCAGTTCCAGGTTCCTAGTTGCCAGTTCCTTGGGCAGTAGTTGCCCTCTGTGGAAAACTCTAGTACATTCCATGCGGTTGAACCTAAAATAAGATTAATGAGCGAAGCAATTTGGCAAGACATTTTACAACAACTTAAATCGACCGTGAGTCGGCCGAACTTCGATACCTGGTTAAAACCGGTTCGTTTTGTGGAGCGGATTGATAATACCGTTACTCTGGCCGTGCCCAACCTGTACACAAAGAGTTGGGTTGAAGCGAACGCCGCGAAGAGTATTACCAAAATCCTGAGCGACCATTTTGGAGCCGATACTGAACTGCGTCTTGTGGTCTCAGCCACGAAAGCCGTTGACGTCGACGAGCTACCGTTACTTCAGGTTGTTGAAGATCGCGACGACAAAGCAAAACAGCCACCGCGAGAACCGCCGCAGTTCAACCAGAAATACACCTTCGACACATTCGTGGTGGGGAATAATAATCGCCTGGCTTTTGCCGCCGCCCAAGCCGTCGCCGAAAAACCCGGCAGCGCCTATAACCCGCTGTTTATCTACGGTGGGGTGGGGCTGGGGAAAACCCACTTAATGCAAGCGGTTGCCAACGCGATTTACCACATCCACCCCAAGAAAAAGATTATCTACACCTCATGCGAGGCTTTCACTGGGGAGTTCATTAATGCCTTACAGAGCAAGACCATCAACCAATTCAAGAACCGCTACCGCACCGTTGACGTCTTCCTGGTTGACGACATCCAATTTCTGGCCAACAAAGAGGGGACCCAAGAGGAGTTTTTCCACACCTTCAACACCCTTCACCAGTCCAACCGTCAGATTATTCTTACCGCCGACCGACTCCCCAAAGAGATGTCCAACTTAGAGGAGCGGCTGATATCGCGCTTCGGGTGGGGAATGATCGCCGATATCCAGTCGCCCAATTTCGAAACCCGCTCGGCAATCCTACGGGAAAAAGCCGAACAAATGGGGGTTAACATCCCCGATGAGGTCATAGATTACGTTGCCAACCAAATAACTAATAACGTCCGCGAGCTGGAAGGAGCCCTAACGAAACTTACCGCTCGTTCTCAACTTGAGAAAATCCCCCTAAATTTGGAGCTTGCTCGCGTTACAGTTAAAGACCTTAGTCGAGCCAACAAGAGTAACCTCACCGCCAAAAAAGTTATTCGTTGTGTCGCCAACCATTTCGAGATAGAGCCAAGTGATATCTTGGGTAAAAAACGTCATCAAGAGCTGGTTTACCCGCGGCAGATCGTCATGTATCTACTGCGTGAAGTTCTAGACCAGTCGTTCCCCCAAATTGGCGATCAGCTCGGCGGCCGGGACCACACTACCATAATGCACGGCTCGCGAAAGATTGAGGCACAGATGAAGAACGACCCAGATACTGAGAATGATGTTAAGATAATTATTAATTCCCTTCATGACTAAAGTGGATATCATGTGGAAAACTACCAACCAGAAGGGGACGCAAAAAGTAAGTACTGTCGGTACAACTGGTTCGTTTGGTACTCCACAGGATTTGCACAACTTTTCCACAGGATGTAAGTTTTTCTACACAGAGATGAAACCATACAACCCACAAATCCCCAACGCTAATTACAAATACTGTTTAGGTAAACTAAATAAAATATATATTCACCAACCCACTAAGACACAAAATGAAATTTAGAACCACGCGCGAAAACTTAGCTAAGGCAGTTGGCATTGCCGGACGACTAACCTCCAATCGGTCAACATTACCGATACTTCAAAATATCCTGCTGATTGCCAGTAAGACCAAATTGGTGGTTCAAGCCACAAACTTAGAACAAACCATAGAAACTGAGGTTGTTGGTGACGGAGAAGAAGTTGGAAAGCTCACCGTCCCAGCTCGTCTTTTTGGGGATTATTTACAAAGTAATGCCGATAAAGAGATCCTTATAGAGGGTGACGACACCACATTAAAGATATCCTCCCTGAACCACAAAGCTCAGATAAAAGGATTACCAGCCGAGGAGTATCCGAGCGTTCCCCAGGCAAAAGGGGAGAGTTCTGTCGAGCTTCCGACTAGTAAAATCGTGGAGGCAATTAGCCGCTGCATTATCGCCAGCGCTCAGGACGATTCCCGACCGATTTTGAACAGTTTACTCTGGCGATTCAAGGGTAAGAACCTGGTCGTTGTCGGTACGGATGGCTATCGTCTGGCCAGCTGCGAGATTGCTCTAAATCAAGAGACTGAGGGTGATTTCATCCTTCCTCGCCGAACGATGGCGGAGCTCTCTAAACTGGACGGGTCTGACACGATTACAATGTCTGCCTCCACCAATCAGGTAAAGTTTGTTGTTGGCGATACTCGTCTAACGAGCAGAGTTCTTGATGGTAGCTACCCAGCTTATGAGGCGATTATCCCCAAGAAAACCCCCACCACCCTAACCGTTGCCTCGAGCTCGTTACTTCAAGGGCTTCGTATGGCAAGCCTCTTCTCGCGCGACTCGGCCTACAGCACAAAGATTCTTTTTAAAGATAACAAGATAACAATCACAGCAGTTTCAACTCAATTAGGGGAGAACACTAACGAAATTCCGTTAACGGAGAAAGTTGAGAGCGAGGTAATAGTTTCGATTAATGCCCAGTATCTAATCGATGCCCTGGCGGTTCTCTCTGGGGACGTCCAGATCGGCCTAAATGACGCTAAGAGCCCGATAGTTGTTCGTCCGACAGGTGGGGAGAAGATGCTTTACTTGTTGATGCCGTTACGCAGCGACTAGATGCTGCAGAAATTGCGCCTAGAGCGATTTCGCAACTTTACCGAGGCCGAGTATGGATTAGGTAAGAAAACTGTTGTTTCGGGCGATAACGGTAGCGGCAAGACCAGCCTGCTGGAAGCGATCCGCCTGTTATCTATTGGTAAGAGTTTGCATGGGGTGTCTTTTTCGGAAGCTGTTATGTTTGAGCGAGACAGTTTTCGGCTTTCAGCGACTATCCAGCAAGATGGTAAAGAGACGGAGGTCGAACTTTTCTTTGGCTCTCCGTTCCCTGGGGCCCAAGTAAACGAACGACACCTGGCTGTAAATGGTAACCGAACCGAATGGCTGGACTTTATTGGTACCCTGCCAACAGTTCTGTTTCTCCCTAGTGATTTAGATATCGTGCTCGGAGCGCCGGAGCGCCGCCGCCGCTATCTTGACGGCGTCCTCTTTCAAATAGATAAGCAGTTTCGTTACGACTACCTTGAACTGCAAAAAGTACTGCGCGAGAGATCGGCACTACTTTTTTCCATCAAAATCGGCCGGGCTGGGCGAGACGAGCTTGGGCCATGGAACGAACTGCTGGTGCGATTAACGGGAACAGTTAGAGAAAAGCGCAGCGAGCTGACGACTTTTATCGGGGAGTGGCTTACTGAGAAGCACAAGATAATTCCGGGATCTTTTGGGTTGAAGTACGACTTCAGTGACGAAGATATAGCGGCGCTACAAGAACAGGAGATAAAAGCTAGCCAGAATCTGTTCGGACCGCATCGTGACGAGGTTATTTTTTACTTCAACGATCGGCCGGCGCGCCGATTCAGCTCGCGCGGTCAGGCCAGGCTGCTGGTGTTGGCTTTGAAGGCGGCGGAGGCGGACTTTGTTGCTAGCTCACTTGGTCGCGAACCGCTCGTACTGCTGGATGATCTGTTCTCCGAGCTAGACGAAAAGAACGGCCAAGCGGCGTTGGGGCTCTTTAACCCCGGTTTTCAAGTGATTCTAACCAAAGTAGAGCAGACAGCTCTTAAGGGGTACGACCTAATTAACTTAAATAATCCGAGCCGTAATGCTTGAGTCTCTAAAGAGTATCTTGCACCAACCAGACTCAGGGCCGCTGAAGCGCATCTATCAAGCGCAGCAAATTCAAACCAAAATACTTGAGAAGTTTGGCTTAAAGGTAAGAGTTGTTATTCGGCCCAAGGATATTGTGATTAACTGCGAGTCTGAGCAGGGGGCGTTCAAACTGAGCCTTCTAAAGCCAAAAATTTACGCAATTGTCGGATTGGTTGTGGGCGGTAAAACTTCACCAAGAAAGCTGCGGATTTCGGTTGAGCGCGGTCGAGGCTAGTTGTCGATGATCTCGATTGGGATGCTCGAAGGCACCTGGTTTTTTTGTAGCCACTTCTTAGCGGCCTTAACGCCAATATCACGCTCGGAGGTGTACATCTCTGCATCACTTGGTGGAGCGAAGCGGTGAAACACGGTAATGGTTATTTTCGAAATGCGCTTGTCACCAAAGTCTGGAGTTGCTTCAATTGCAAAATCCCCACCATCATAAGGGAAGAGTGTGTAGTACGGGATACTCTCGGCGTTATTAAAATCGGTCGTCGAGTCTATTAGGGCTTGGTTGGGGTTGTTCCCCAATAGTACTTCGATCGATGTTTTATCGCCGGCGACTATCGAAAACTCGCGACGAAAGACGTCACTGTCTTTACCGTAGGCGTACAAGGTGTATTTTCCTGGTGACATTTTTAAGGTGGCGGGAAGAGTGCGAGTTTGACGGAATTTGTCATTACTCAGGCTGAACTCAACACCATTTTTGATCTTACTTTCTTGGCCGAGGACAACCTCTAGGGTGCCACGTTGAGAGAACCAAGCAAACAGCAGTGCCCCAATGGCTACCAGCCCACCAATGACAAATATTAGTTTCTTACTCATCGTCCCAAAAAGTATAGCGCATGTGTCTCGGACTTAATTTGGCTTAACGGATACGGTCCGTCACCTTTGGCCGGGTTATTAATACGGAGCTCGCCGGTTTTGGCGTTATACCCAGTTATCACGATGCAGTGACCGCCTGAAGTGTACGGTAGGGCGCCCTTCCCTGCCGCTAAGAGCGGATGGTTGTTAGTGAGGTGAGTTAGCGCTCTGCTCCAGTCGTTTCCCAGAACTTCGTAGTTCAGGCTGTATTTTTTAGCCAGCAGTGGCACTAACTTGGCGTGATCTGTCCCCTTACCTGCTACATAGGCTCCATTTTGGTAGGAGAATTTCGAGATTGAGATTGGATCGGCGTCGAGCTTGCCATAAAATCGCAGAATCATCGCAGCAGCAGTTGTGCAACAGCCGGATGCGGCGATACTATTGCCAGGGGCGTAATCGATGTTTTTGTAATCACCTTGCTTGAAAAGCGGCACGCCGTCGTTCCCTTGCCCGGAGCTCACACCAGAGACCAGTACGGATTGACAGGTAACTTGGCTGGGAGCGAGCAAGCGAATTACGGCAAGGCGATTCTTTAGAGGCTTACTACCGTCCTTATAGGTGGCTTCCTCGTCCCAAGAGTTACCGCTGTTCTCGTAGATTACTTTCATGGCCGTAGTGTAGTGGTAGAAAAGTCGAGTGAATGAATTTGTTCCGGAAGGGCTGTCGTAAGGGTCCTGAGACTGCGTCGCCAAACGGGTCGAGCGGTAAACGCCGTTCAACTGCGCGTCCCAATTTGATACTCCTTTGTCGGTTCCGGAGTCACGATAGCCGTATCCAAAAGCCTTCTCGGGGTTCTTGAAGTTCTGTTCGCCGTTCCAAATAGCCAGCGGTATAAGGGGGTTGAGTCCTTCCTTCTTACCTCTCTCGAGGACTTGTTTAATATAAGCGGCGTTCAGTTTCGCGGCGGGATACTTAGCGCCCAGTTTGACGACGATTTCGTCGGGATTGTTAGCGACAGATATATTAGAGAATTCCTGGTCGGCAACAAAACATCCTAGCCCGCTACCGCCTGCGCCAGTTGCTTGCGCAATGGGGCCGCTGGCGCCAATGCCGACAAAAGCCGCAAACGGCAGGACCACTGCCACCAGCGTCAGGACGATAAATATAACGATGACAATTAGCCACAAGGCCCCTCCGCGCCGCATCTAGAAGTACCCTCCAAACCCAATGTGAACCCAATCGGTGGTTTTAGTCGACTTCTGCGAGAATCCAAGCCCCACGCGTTCGTTATCTTTTCCTTTGCTACCAAAAGCGGCCGCGGCGGTAGTGCCGAAGAACTCCACATTAGCCTGGCGAAAAGTAATTATCTGGTTTGGTTTATCACGACTATCCTTACCGGCGGTATAGGCCAGCGTTGCTTCAAGCAATCGTCCAGTGAAATAGCGCGACCAGTACATCCAGAGGTTGGAATCGTTCCCGTCGCTAAACGGCACACTGTTGTCCCAATCAAACGGGTTTTCGTCAAATTTACCCAAGTATTTGTTCCCTAGTTTGGGGTTAGACTTCACCGTAACTGCGGGGTCGTTGTAGTAGCTACCCCACTTGTAGACGATTTGGTCTGGCTTTTCGTCGAACTGGGTGTAGGCGTAGCGCTCGTTCGGCGGCACCGGACAGCGGTAGTCAACGTCGTAAACGCCAAACAAGTATATTGCGGCGGCAATGTAGAGCCCGATCGGGCCCATACCAAGCGAGTTGGCGATCGCACCGGCGACGGCGGCGTTGGTGAAACCCGGGGGAGCGGCGAGTGCCTGATCGACTGAACCGAAGAACTCCTGGCAAGCGGCGCAGGCATTCAAAGCGGTGGTGATAGCAAGGTAAACGAGTTGATTCTGGGCGGCCTGCAGATTACCCCGAGCGGCGGCGGTGAGCTGGTCGGCGGAGACACCAACTAAGTTGAGCGCCGGTGCCGCGGCCTGAATTGCCGAAAGCGCTTCGGAGGCCCGGATAACAGCAACTGTTGCTTGGTACAACTGATAGACGGTGCCAGCCGGCATTCCCAGAGCGTCGTCGGCCCACTGGGTAACGCGGTTAGTTAGAAAGTCTCGCCCGAGGCTATTGAGTGACGGTACGATGATCTGTCCGTTCGCCCCTTTGAGGCTGCGACCAGCATCAAACTTACCGTTAAACGCCAGGTAAATTGACTTCGATATTCCCACTGGCAGACCGTCGATCCCTATATTACTCGTCAGCCAACCGTCCAGAGAGCTCCACATCGACTCGTACTTCGGGTCAGTGTAGAAGTTGCTCTTTCCACCAGAGACCACAAATGTCGCAAAGTCTCCCAAAAAGTCCTCACCGAGCCCAGTGATACTGTTGAATGACGATCCGGCCAGCTGGGCGCCGTAGCTGTATATTTGGTTCAGTAATATCGCCTTTTTCTCGGTATCCGTTAGGTCGCCATCGAACATCAACTGCAATGTCCCTGCCTTGTACCCAGGTATGACTTCGGTTAGGGCTACATCAAGATTGGCAATGGCGAAATCGGTTAGAAGCTCGCCGCGCTGTTTGTCGGTGCCGGTAAACATAATCTTGGAGAAATCTTTCGGCACAACGATCTTTTTGTCGTATAGCGACTGATTCAAAAAGGCATCAGAAATCTTGTAACGGGCTTCGGCGTCAAAGCGCTGCATCAGTTGCTTACGCGCTTGGGCGCGGAACTCTTGCTGCTGGTCGTAGCTGAGAAGGTTGAAGTTTTCTAGGTTATAGGTGGCGCCAAGCTCTTCCTGGGCAACAGTATAAAGGCGGAACGCTTCCTGATCGATCAACGTCTGGTTGTCCATAATAACTGAGTTGCGAATATCTTCGTATTTAAGAACGTTGTCTTCAGGCAGGAACCTATTGGCAAAATCGGTCCACATCGCTCCAGACCAGTGGTTGATAGCTAAGCGGTAATCGCCACCGATAAAAGCCCGTATATCAGGCATGAACTCTTTCGGGATGCCGGTGGCTTTACTGATGAAATCTTCCAGTCGTCCTTGGGGAATTCCGCCGATCTCGGGGTTACCGCTCGAACCGGCTGGATTAAAGGAAGTGTCTTGGTAGGTTTTCAGCAAAAGTTCGGCCATTTTGTCTGGCGACTGAGAGCCTCCGAACTTCTCGTTAATCCCCATCGCCTCGAAAAGTAACCGAACGCCCTCTTTGATCACTCGTTTAGTATTCTGTTCGTCTTGGCCGCCGTCGGAAATGCCACGTACAAAGTCAATCGCAAAGGAGGCTTTTTGGTCGAAGCTTCGTCCGGCGATCTTCAGCGCTAGAGCAATCGCTTTGTCGCGGTCTGCCGGCTCTTTCGCCGACCAGTCACTAAATGTTTCAATAATCTCCTTGGCGTCGCTGTCGCCAACTTTGTACTTACCGGAAGTATCGAAAAAATTCCAAATTTGATCGACGGCGATTTCTTTGATGTTGTTGTTGGCCGCCTTGTCGGCTAGCTGGTCGGCGGTGATTTTACCTTCAAAGAACGCTTGCGAGCTGCCGGCAGGTAGACCGAGGCGCACATCGCTATACTGCCAGGAATCTTTGTTGCCGCCAAAAAACGTTACTTTCTCTTCACTACTCATACTGCTCAGCCGACCCTTCGTTAAACCGAGTCGGGACTCAATGATGGCTGTGCCGTAGTTGCGCTGTAAGTTACCGTTCAAGTCCAATGGGTAGTCACGATCAATACCCACAATTGAGCCGATCGAGCGAGCAAAGGCTTCTTTCAAGCCATCGCCAAGATCCTTCTTGCCGCTAATGATCTCGAAGCTGGTACCAGAGTTGAAATCCAACGCTTTGTCGATCTGCGCTCCGCCGAGGCGCTCGAAAACCTTGAAGTTGCTACCTTTTAGAACGCCGTTGGTTTCCTCGGCATTTACCGCGCCGTTGCCCGAGAGACGAAACTCGTCGTTAATGTACTTGGCGATCTGGCTGGCCAAGGGGCTATCTTTGCCGCTAGTGATCTTCTTAGAATCTTCAACCTTTATCCCAGAGTCGGCAGCAATCTTTTTGGCCCCGATATCGTCGGTGACCTTGCCGAGCAACATATCTTGCTGTCCGTAAGCCAACTTATTCAGTAGGTCAGTTGTAACGCCGAGATACTGGTTGGGAGTCGCTTTCTTGATCGCCTCTTGCAACATCTGGAGACCGAGCTGTTTGAATTTACCGGCTACTTCTTGATGGTCGGAGTCTTTGGGGGAGAAGAGTAGCTGTAGATCTGTCGGGGTAATTTTGTCGTCGAGCGGCACGGCCGTTAGGTCAACATGCCCCGGTTTATTCTGAGCAATCTTCAACAACTCGCTCTTCTGGACGTCGGTTAGGCGCAAGGCATCGGCGAGGATATTTACCCCGGCCAACTTCAAGCCATCCTCGTCGTTGGCGCGAATCTTTTCTAAGGAGCCGCGCGGCACATTAAACGCGTCGTCGTTGCGCTTCAGCATCTTAACTGCCCCGTTGTTCTTGGCGGAGGAGTTGAGTTGGGCTAGATCGTGCGATTCGAGAAATAGGGCAGGCAGGCTTAACGCTCCCTCGAGGTTACGCTTGCCGGTGCTCTTAAGTAGCTCGTTCCAACCCCAGCCACGAAGCGACCCGGGCGGCAAGTTTAGTGTTTCTTCAAGCCGCGCCTTAACCATAGCCACGCGGATGTCGTCGTCGCGCGAGGCAATTCCAAAACCGGCTGGCAGATCGGGAATAGATTTCTGCAGAACCGAGGCGCCGATCGTTGCGATTAAGCCGTTGGCTAGCGGATCGGAAGTCACGTCACCAGCGCCGTAGTGCTTGATAAGAATGTTTGCCCCTACATAGGCAACGATACTGTTGAAGTCCAGCCCCTTAACAAAGTCCGCCACCTCGTCCAGCTGTCCGGAATCGTTAAGGAGCCGCAACCAGCCCTGGGCGGTAAGACCGCCGGCAATCTCCACCAAACTGGGACCTTTCGGTGTGGGATGACGAGCGATGCCGGCCGTTGACTGCCAGGCAACCTCGATGTTACGGGGCGCTTGCCACTTTGTAGTATTGCCACCGACGTGTCTTTTTTCGATTAGTTTGCAGGTAATTGAGCCAACTTGAGTAACATCAACCGCCGTGCCGCGGTTATGGGTTGAGACAAAGCTCTGGTCCTCTTCCACCGCGGCCAGTGTCTCGCGGTCGTATTTGCCAACGCCCTCGCTGTCGTAGTTTTTAAGTAGCCGCCCGGCTTTGATGTGGTCGAATCCAGCGCCGCCCAGTTCAACAGGTGTTACTAGGTAGATCAGGTAATCAGTGGTGCGCACGTCCACTTTTCCGTCTTTGATGTAATTCATGTCCTGCGGCGATATCACTAGCTTGTCGCGGGTGGAGAGCACTGCTCCAAGGGTGGTTAAAGAGCTGGCGACCTGGTAGTAGTTGGGGTTTCCAAGCATATCCTCCGGTGAGCCGTTAGCGCCGTCCGTCCACGATACAGAACTGGCGACCGCCTTAACGGGCGTGGTAAAAGCAACAGAGAGCATTAACGGTGAAACGGCAATCAGGGTCGCCAGTAATACCAAGAGCCCTCGACGGTTAGTCGCTACCATATCTCTTGGCTCCGTTAAATGCCCAACAATCACGGCCGGTTACATGGCGTTTTGCCACTTTCTCCAATTCGGAACTATTATCAATCGACATGCCGTCTCCAATGTAAAAACCGACGTGATCAAATATTTTGGTGGCTCGTTTGACCGAGCTACAGTTCCCATCGCCCCACCAGATAATGTCCCCTGGACGTAAAGCCCCTTTGCTTTTATCGAACAGCGAGTCGCTTTTGGTGTCTGGGCGGTTCACGACCGTTCGCAACCCGGCGATCTCCCAAACGGCTTCAGTAGTAGCAACGATCGAGTTGGGTACGCCGGCGTCAGACAAAACAGTTGAGACGAATGAGGCGCAGGCTAGGGTGCCGGCAACCTTTGTCACTCGACAAAAATTGCCGCTTGGCTGATCGACACTGGCGCTGGCGATGCTAAAAATCCATCTCCCAAACGGCAGGGTGTTTTCAAACAAGATCATTTTCGCCTGAATGTCTTTGACGGCGGCCTTTTTGCGGTCGAGATTAGTTTCGGCCATCATCGAATCGAGTAGCTTGCTAAATTCAACTTTCTTGGCCGTGATGGAAGCACTCAAGCTAGGGTCATATTTTGTGGCGTTGGACTCGATGCGGCCGTAGCGCTCTTTCTCATCCTTAACCACTTCTAAAACAACTTCGTTTTTCGAGATACGATCACCGGCTAGCGCCGCCAGTAGTGTTGCCTGCTCTTTCTGGACCTGGGTGGTTGGGTAAGATCCAGGCCCGCCACCAAATATGCCGCTAAACGATGGGATCGCTATGAGAATAAAAACCAGAATAATAATGATCAGGATGGCGAGAATTATCCATCCAACCGGGCCGGACGAGATAAGCGCTCCGACTGCTCTTGCCGCAGCCATAGCCGCCCGAGTAGCCGCCTTAGCTGCTTGTTGGGCGGCTTTTCCCGCAGCCTGTCGAACCCCTTGCTTAACCTGTCCTTTGGCGTCCTGCCTCATTTTATCGACGAATTCGTCTTTTTTGGTCGGCGTCGTTTTGGCGAGTCGCTGCTGGCCGCTCTTTATTCGCGAAACTTCATCGGAAATGTGCTGACGGGTATCAGGCGAGATGCCCTCGGCAGCTGGTTCAATAGTTTCTTCAGCCTCCGGCTCGATGGCGCCGGGGATCAGCTCATTTGCCACTCGGACCTCCTCCGTACATCTCCATCAGCTGCTGCGGGTCGGTGGTGATCACCTGATCCTCAGTATACGACGAGACGATTTGAATAGCGGCGCGATTGGTGCCGGCAAAGAACAGTCCTTGGCCAACTTCTGCTTCCGTCAGGAAGAATTTCTCGCCGTCGGTTAGTTTGAAGGTTTCCGCGATCTTGTCGATCCCAGAGGTGGCCTGGCCCAATAGCAGCTGGGTCGAAGAGTTGTTCACCACCGAGCGGCCGTATGAGGAGTTCAAGAAATCGTCCACGTCTTGGCTAATGACGGTAATCCCTAGGTAGTATTTGCGGGCGCGTTTGACCATAGCATTCAGAAACTTGGCCGAGTCCTCGTAGCGCATCATCCACCAGGCCTCGTCGATCAGCAGTAACCGCCGCTTGAGCTGGCTTTTGATACGGCTCCAGATGTAATTCAGTACCAGATACATGGCGATCGGCCGTAGTTCGTCTTCCATATCACGAATCGAAAACACCGTTACTCGGTTGTTCATATCGATCGAAGTAGGGGAGTTGAACAGGTTGGCAAACGACCCCTCGGTGTATTTGGCCAAACGGTTTATCAGCGACTCGGCGCCGCTCATATTTTGCAGTACGGTAACCAGATCCGACAGGACCGGCGGCGGGTTGGTGTGCGTGGCTTCGTCGGTGCTGATGTCCTTCAGCGAATAAGTTTCGTAGAGCGCCTTATCGAGAAGCGAGTCTTCCTCGGGCGACAGGCCGCCGGCCATCAAGCCAAGCAGTCCGTGGACAGCGGTGACGGTGGTGCGAAGGATCTGCTCACCCGAGTCTCCGGCTTCCGCGCTGAATTTTGGCAGATCAAACGGGTTAATCTTCTGCGAGCTGGAGAGCGACAGGCTAATGTAGGTACCGCCGACCGCTTCCGAGAGCGCTTTGTACTCGTTCTCGGGGTCGATAATAATTAGCTCGGTGCCCATCATCAGGCTACGAATCGCCTCTAGTTTGACGGCGTAGGACTTGCCAGCGCCGGATTTGGCAAAGACCACCTGGTTGGCGTTCTCCATTTTGAAGCGGTCAAAGAGTACGAGCGAGCTGTTGTGCAGGTTTATGCCGTAAAGCACGCCGTCATGGTGCGACAGCTCGGCCGAAGTGAAGGGGAAAGTTGTAGAGAGCGAGCCGGTGTCCAAATTACGGATGATGTTCATCTGGTCATCGAGTAGGGGCAAAGTAGCGTTAAAGCCCGGCTCCATTTGCAGGAGCGCTTGTTTGGAATAGATCAGCGATCCGCCCAAAATAGATTCGAACTGTTTGGCCAGCTTGTTTAGCTCATCGAGCGAAGTGGCGTAAATTGTGAAATAGAGGCCGAATTGAAACAGGCGCGTCTCGCCCTTCTGCAGGGTGTCGCGCAGCTCTTCGATGTCGCCAATGGCCGTTTCCAGTTCGGGGTTGCGGACCAGGCCCTTATCTTGCTCGATCATCTCACTCGATTGGAGCTGGGTGGTCTTGCGTCGCAGCTGTCCCAAGAGAACGTTGGTTTCAATCGGGTAGATAAACATGGCGATATCAAGCGCGGTGTCGTAGTTGATAATGGGCGACAGCCAGTTAGCCTGCAAATATCGGGGATAAGTGTAAACAAACAACGTACGCACAAAATAATTTCCCAGCTGTAAATAATTGGCTTGGATGTTAAAACCAGCCGGGGCGATGATGTCGAGCAGGTTCGACGCTCCTTGGGCCACTAAGGCTTCAGGCGAGTTCTTGTCGATATTCTTGTGGCCAACGCGCCCCATAATTTCCGACAGGGTCGATTTGCGCATGGCGCTCTCTGTTTTATCGAGCTGGGCGATGTCTTTTTCAACCTTGGTTGGCGGCGTGGCGACGGCCTCCTCCAATTTTTCGGCCGATTGGCTACTGATGTTTAGGGCCGCTTGCGCTCGTTGCACTATCGGGGAGACTAAATCGCTCGATTCGCCCAGGTGTTCGGTTGTCGACTCCTCGGGGTTGTAAGTGTTGTAAAACAGCTCGATCAGCTCTTTGGTATCAAGCTCGTGAGTGGCGATTCCCAGTGAATTTAACCGGCCGGCGACAGTCCGAATTCGTTCCCGGAGTACTTCTTTGTAGCCGGCAAAATCTTCGTCGGAAAAGTTGGTTAGTTCGGTCGTTTTACGCTTGAGAATTTTATCAACCAAAGTCTCTTTTTCGATCGCGCCTTTGGCGGTGTGGCCGATAATTACGTAGAAGGCCTTGTCCATAATGTTAACCTCTTCGCTCAGGACCTTAATAAAACTCAGATAGTCCTCGGCTTGGCGCTGTAGGAGCTCGTTTGGTTCGGCCTTGGTGGAGTTTTCAACTTTTTCGATGTAGCTTGACAGATCGACGCGACGCGATTGAATCACAACCTGAATGGGGAATTTGAGCGAGTTCAAGAAGTTTTGGTACTGGTAAACGCCGGCTTCCCTTTCCTTCTCGCTTTTGAGGTCAAAATTAACCGGTGTGACGCGCAGAATCATCCGCAGACGACCGTCTTTAAGGATCACTACTCCCTCGCGAACACTCTTAATTGAAAGATATTTCTGTGTCGGTTCAGGCCGAGCTGGCTTATTGGCCATGGTGTTCTCGCTCAGTTTTCAATTCACAATTTTCAATTTCCAATAAATTTTCAATAAAGCAGTTTCCAAACGTGATAACTGAGTAACTGAAAAATAATTGGTAACTGTTAACTGGTAACTGGTAACTATTTCTCATTAGACCTATCTAGGGTTTGCGCCACTTCTTGTGCCTGCAGGGCATCAAAAGCTTTTTTGGTGAATTTTTCGTCCTTCTTCGTTTCGGATTTCGGATTTCGGATTTCGGATTTCGCCTCCGGCGCCATGTGTCTCCAAGCGCGCTGACGCGGCGTGCGTATATAGTGGATGGCGGCTACCACAAACGACGGAAACGGTCGGTCCTGCACCTTCAAAAATGCCATGGCGAAGCAAAACAGGCCGATTGGAATGGCCAGCACCCAAAAGAAAATGGCAAAATCGGTGAATATTAGCTTCTTGAAGAGGATATAAATTATCACCCCTCCAAAGAGTACATAGAAGAACTGGGGCATCGTCAACGGCCCGATGATCCTATCTTCCATGTCTATATTTTGCGGCACTTTATACTGCATTCCCTCCTACTTAGCCCTAGCATACCCAAACTCTTGGTGAAGGGTAAGGGTCGGCTTAAACTGTGATCGACACAGAAGCCTCTTGGGCGAGAATGGTGGCAGCTATGATTAACTTCACCCTTGAGACATCCTGTACCGTGGCAGCATTACGATTTTCTAGGATGCCGTTTGCAACAGTCATAACTTGACTAAGGAAGCTAAGCCTTGCGCTGGTGTTACTTAGCTTGGTCAATATCAAGTCCATCCGAGCTGTACTAAGGAGGTCCTTTAATTGGTCAGTAAGGGGTAGGTCGACTTCATCTCCGATTTCGCCCCGTTGCGCCTGAAAGATCTGAAAATAACCCTTAACTGCATCAACGAGTGAGGTGAGCGTAGGGGTGTCTAAAGCATTGACAGTGTCAAAGTATATATTTACCCTGTCTCGAAGCAGTACTTCCAGAGTTAGCTGCTCGATTCGCTTCGCGGTTGTAATGAAGATTGTAGCCTGGTTTTTCAATTCGGGGGTGAGTTTGCTTTCATCGACAACGGTCTTATCCCCAAAAGAGGAGCCGGTTGCAACTCCATAGACTATTAATTCTTCTTGCTCGTGACCAAGGGTCGGCCCTTGATCTATAAGCGTACCGATAACGTATCGTCTCCTCTCCGCCTGTTCGGCGGAAATTTGCAGAAAACAATCATCGACCACCAGTTGGCGCCGAGACTCTTGTAAGGGGACAACAGAAGCCGCCAACTCCCGTAAGGAGATAGTTTGTTGGTAAATAGTAGCCTTCAGCTGGTCTACTAGTTGCTCTTCTTCAACGGTTAGGAACTCTGGGTCCATACTACGGTCCTCCTCCTTCTTCTTCTTCGGGTAAATCATCTTCGGGAGAATCGGCGTCCTCCTCAGCTTGGGCTTGTGCCGATTCCGTGGGTGGAGTATCTGTACCACGAACAGTAGGCGCAGGACCCTGGGTGTTTAACTCATGGTCTTGTGCCCAGTCTAGATCCTCCTGGCTGAAGGTTGGTGGTGGCGCCGGCTGTTGAGTTGTTGGAGTTGGCTGTTGACCGTGAGTCTGTTCCTGTACGAATTCCCGTTGCAATCTGGCGTCCGGCACCCCACTAAACACGCCGTTTGTTAGCTCTCGGAAGGCAGCTTCGCGACGATATTCACGCTTGTTAAGCTGATTTTCGTCTAAAGCCCGATGGTTTTGCTTGTTATATCTTTCGGTGTACCCGTTTACAGCTTTTAAGAGATCGGCATGGCGGTAATCGCCTGTCATTGTCATAACTTTTTTCATTGCCTCGGTGGCGACAAGCCCATCACGTAGTTCCAGCTTGAAGTCCGGTTTAATTTCCTTAAACTTGTCTATTTCCATCTGTAGCTGAGCCGTTTTTCCCTGAAAGAACAGTTCCTTCATATCATCTGCGCGATCGCCGAAATCTTTGAACTTGTCCAAGAAGTCGTCCATATCGCGCTGCATTTCGCCTACGGAGCCCTCCTTAACCATTAGCTCACTCTGTTTTATAACGCCATCGTTGAAAATCTTCCTGCCTTGGCCAAGCGTTGCTTTCCATGTTCTTCCTTCTGCGGTATCAGCTCTCTTAAGCTGACCAGCTACATTATCAATGTCGAGAGACCCGTATTCTGCGCTGTACTTTTCACTCGCTTTTAATGCGTTAAATGACTTCTTCTCTGTGGCTACAGCGCGTAGTAAGCTCGCGCCTTGTGCCGATTGTTTGTCTTCATCACTCAAGGATTGGTATTCTTCTAAATGACGACGATAATTATCTGCAGCGCGTAGAATCTCCAATTTATCGCGGGCTACACCGCCCACCTTGATACTTTCTTGTAGCTCCATTTCTTGGCTTGCGCGTTTTTCTTCAAAGCTTGCGTTGTAAACCCTATCGACTAGTTTCTTCGTGTTTTCATCTTCTTTGCCCGTTGAGATGAATTCGATGCGAGCCTCTCCTTGAGCACGGTTGCGCAACGACTCTTGCTCGCGTTTTTCAAACTCAGCCTTAAGGCGCTCTTTCGCTACCTTGGCAAAGGCAGTGATCTCTTTCTCAGCCAGCACTGCACCTTCACGATCGGCTAATTTTTTTTCTTGTTCCGCTAAGTTGGCTTTATTTGTGCCTGCCTGACCTCTTAACGCGTTAATGTTCGCCGTTTTACGCAGATTCTCCACGTCTTTCTGCATATTCTCTTTATCAATAGCGCGCTTGGCTTTAAGTGTGGCTACGCGGGATAAGCCCGGCATGCGCCACAAGCCTTGCTGGAATCGAAGCCCGGCCCGTTCGCCGACATCGGTTTTGGCATCATTCCATTTTTCGCCAAGCTTCTTCTGCGCCCACTCGCCGCCGGTGGCTTTCTTAAAGAAGCTCGAGGCGCCTTGCATTACTGCGCCGCCCCATTTCATCGGTAGAGTTACGGCGGTGATGAAGAGAACGTAGCCCAATATCACTTTGGCAACAGATGACTCACCCGACCCCGAGACCTCAAAACTCAACCAGAAAATTGCCGCCATTGCCGGCACCATAAATACCCACTTGACGGCGTGTTGCCACCACATCTTGAAAAACTTATCTCCGATACCAGGGATGCCGTAAGCGACAAACGTCAGCGGCGCTAGAATCGTCAGTAAATAGACCGCTGCCAAGCGGAAATACAAGAGAAAGGCTAACCAGAGCAGCAGGACGAAGGCAATAATCGCCAAGATGAAGAGTACGATATACCCCAGCCCTCCAGTGAAAATTCCACCAATTGTGCCTAGGCCGGATAACCCAACGGCTGCCGCGGCTTGCGTTACTAGCTGAGGGAAATCACCCAAACCCGCCAGGTCGCGGGAGAACAGGCCAGTTACCTGATCGGCAAGCTGGGTCATTAAGCGAATAATCAGCATACTTAAGTTGGCCAAGATTACCCCGAGTATCAGCTTGGGCAGAGCGGTTTTGACGGTATAGGTGTCTAGGCTGAAGCGGGTGATGTTGGCGAACGAAATCACCAGCAGGGCAATGACGAGTAAAATATTGATCAAAGATCGTGTTAGCTTCCAAACTCTTGGGACAAATCCTGCCGGATCCACCAGGGTTTTATACAGGTCAATCTCGGTCGCTTTGCGCAACTGCTCCTCGGCAATGCCAACAATCGGCTTAAAGATTTTGTCGTACAGACACTTAATTGTTTCGTTGAATGCCGTATCAACCCCGCCTCCAAACAGACTTTTTATGTCGCACGCCGCCGCGTCTCCGGCCTCGCTGGAGACGGTTACACCCCAGAAGGGGGCCCAGCCGTCGGTTTCGCGGTCCAGGCAGTTTGAGTTCAGCGCACTCACTTGATGATAATCAAGATCCTTGAGAGTTTTTGGTTCCTTCTTGGGGCCGGTCGTCAGGCCTCGGCCGTCAGCGCAGCTATCGTCGCCCACCTTTGGCGGGTTGTCGCTAAGGTAGCGATAGAGCTCATGGAAACTATCTTTACCGGCCGAACCCCCGTAATCGTTACCGTCGTCTTTCACGACCACGCTAAGGGGGTTATTTCCGCTTGAGGTGGGGTCAGTTTTTGCAAAGTCGGCGTCCACGTAGTACATCTCCCAATTTGGCCCCTTGTTGTCACCAATGATTATTAGGGGTTTAATCTCTGTGCCGTCCTTGAGCTCAGCTGACCAGATGCTCCAGCTAACATTACTTCCAGCATTTTTGCCGATCCAGCCTCCAAACCCCGCTCCTATTAGCGTTCCAATCGTCCCGGCGGAAAGCGCAAAACCTGTTGCTGCCCCTATTACGGTTCCGGCCTCGGTGTAGTTGGTGTAGGTCCCCGCTACGTGGGTGAGCTTGAACTTCAGATATTCGTTTGTAGACCCGGCTATATTTGTACCAGCACCGTTTGCCGGTATCTCTATGTACGGCGGTTTCCCCTGGTCTTCAGGGTCGCGATTAGTGATGTGAATTGGGATTCCGTTAACAGTTCCCTTTCCTGCAAACCAGTTCGAAATTCTGTCGCGGGAGTATCGAGGGTCAGTAGACGTACTAGAGAGTCTATAGTTCTCAACGGTGACTGACTCACTATAGACGTAGCTAGCAACAGCCGTTGCAGGTGTTCTGTGGTCGGTCCCTACTCTCAACCCGGGGCAAGTACTGTCACTCTTCCAGCCGGAGATAGGATAGTTTCTGGCCGGGTAGGCGGATGTGGGCTTATGGACCAAGTAGCATGGTACTTTCGTCGAAAGATAAGAGTCTTTCGGAAGCTTGCTGTAATCGATCAGCGCAATCCTCTGGTCTCGACCTCCGTTATTATTGTTGCGTAAGTCGATTGTTGTTGGGCTAATGATTTTTGATTTCGTGACGCCGTTGGCATCCTGATATCCTCGTTCGTTAACCAAATCACTGAAACTTACCGAAGCAATCTCCCAAATATCCCGCTCAGTTTCTTCCTTCTTTAATTTAAGGTTTTGGGTGAAGGTAAAGATAGCAAAGGTACTGTTTGCCCCAAAATATCCGTCCTCGCTAACCTTTATTCTGGATGTAACTAAGATATTGTCCTTGCTCATCCTTACAATTTCGGGGACTTTGCCGTTCATGAGTTGGAAGATTGGGGCGCCAGCGGCGCGGGCGTCAGGGACGGCAGCAAGAAAAAGTGACGATAACGCTTCGATAGCTATCACAAAAACCGTCACCACTATCAAACCTCGGCGAAATATCTTCCCCATCCTTACCGCCAGCATAGCAGAAGAATTGCTCGCAAACCTAGTTCGTGCATCGTTCGCGTTCGAATTTAATCTTTGTTCAGCTCCAACCGTAACGAGCATTTTCTAGCAACCGTATGCTATATATAGTATACGGTTCATTTGAGGTAATATGAGTGTTAATGATGTTGTTCAAACCTGACGAGGGACGAACGGACGACTTGGGCAACAAGGAATTTGTAATAAAAGTTGCTGGCGGGCCTACGAAACACAATCGCTATTACAGGCGACGTAACCCATTTTTTACCCCACCAAAATCTTCAACAAAGCCAAAGATTGCAAACGACGCCTACAGTGAGTTGGTGAGTACGTTGAGACAGGCTCGTTACGCTCGAAGCATGACTCAAGCCCAGCTTGCCAAGGCCGTGGGAAGCAACCAGCCCGCGATATCACGTTTTGAAACAGGCAGTACTAACCCTTCAGTCAAGTTCCTACTCAGTTACGCGAAAGCTGTAGAGAAAAACCTGGGATTTTCACTGAAGAACTTCTAGCTAACCGTATGCTTTATATGGCATACGGGAGTTAGAGTGTGAGTTTGAAAATTGGTCGAAATAATACTGACTTATAGTGCGATCTGTGCTATGATTTCCCCCGAATAACCCAGGAGGTGGGTAGTCATGAAGTTTTCGTACGTTTCCATTTTCGCAATCGCAATATTCGGCCTGTTCGGATGCGGCGGCCAAGCCCAGGAGGGCGATCCAACCGATGGACCCATGGCGGTCGCGGACAGCTTTGCCGGTGAGGGTAGCGTTGCGGCTACTCCTACCAGCTACGAGGCGTCGGAGCCTCAGTCTCGTTGGATGTCGGAGTTTCCGATGCTGCAGACAGCTTTTGCCGCCTACGGCAAGTCGGCCGACGCGTTGCAGACGTTTGGCCAGCCCTCGTCCGTTATGAAAGCGAACCCGGGAGGGCTATTCCCCACATCGCACCACCAATACTGGTGGGAGTGGAAGAATAACTACCAATCGGGGGGCGGTTCAATCCGGCCTGAAGTCCGTGTCAAGGCAGCAGTTGAAGCCGGCTCGGGCAAAGTTGGGGCGATTGACGTCCAGCTTGACATGATGGGCAAATACGACCGATATATGTCAGCTCTGCCAACGTTCGAAGAAGCGTCCAAGCTTCTCGGCGGTCCGTTCTCTGACGCCACGATTTACTACCTCAAGGTCGACTTGGCGCCTGAGCACAGGGTTTACCTGAAAGCCAAGATTAGTGGTCGGGTGGTGGTGCTTAGCGGACCGTATCAGGGAACACCGGTCGTGGCGAGCAACTCGACTGATTTCAGTCGAGGAGAATCGAGCACGAGCGTCTCGCGTTCGCCAGACTTTTCCCTTGGTAACGCCCGGGTTCAGGCGTTCTACGTCGGCCCAGAAGAGAAGCCGTTCGGTGGGGCAGTCAGGGACCCCTTGTTGCCAAGTTTTCCTCGGTCTCCTGAAGTTCTGCCGCCGTCGGCTACCAAGGGCGAAGGTCAGAATACCGAGAGGAGCTCCTGTCCAACATGGCTCTCGCAAATTCGCAGCGTCCTTGGTGCGTATCAGGAAAAGGGGAAGGCATTTCCAGCGTCACTGACGAAGATCGGGGTACCTGAAGGGATGCTGAAGTGCTCTATATCTGGTAAGGACTTCATCTACGATTCCCAGACCGGCAAGATAACCTGCCCAACATGCGGCGGGTAGCGGCGCCAGCAGAATCCAGA
>MEZX01000002.1:85396-86974 GCA_001774395.1 Candidatus Berkelbacteria bacterium RIFCSPLOWO2_01_FULL_50_28 | reverse complement strand
ACGGATTGACCCGCCGCTATTTTTATGCTATGATTTCCCCCGATTTCACCAGGAGGTGATGCACATGTACAAATCAATCGCGATCGCTCTCTGTGCCGTGGCAATGCTTCTGGTCTTTGTCTCAAGTACGAACAAGGTGGCCAAAGACAACAAAGGTGTGATTACCGGCAAGGTCGGCTATAAGGAGTCCGAGCATGTCTCTCCGGAGGATGTCGGCGGGAAAAACCCGAAAGACTCGCTCTGGGATCTGACCGACGAGGACTTGAAAGGGTCGGCCGATTATCAGAAGGCTGTGCAATCAGCTGGCACTTCCCAGTCGGACCCCGCTACTTCAAGCAGGGCAACTGCAGCAGCCGTTGCCAGGATGGAAGGCATTTGGGGGAGGTCATCTATGGTGGTAATGGCTAACGGCAACGCTCTGGCCAATCAGCACTACAACTACTTCGTCTTCTACACCGACGGCACATTCACTTTTGAGGGGAATGTCTTAGGGGAATACAAAACAGAACAAGGGATATACGAAGTTTCTGGCAATGACCTGGGTCTGACGTATCAGTATGTCTGGGAGAACGGGCAGCGTCTGAAGGCCAGCCACACCGCTACTCAGTACTTCAAGGTCGGCGTTGACGAGAGCGGGTTTGAGTCTTTCGACCTCGGTCTTGTCTTCCACTACTGCAAAGGATTGGTTTGGGACTATGTGTCCGAGTGCTACCGTGACGGGAAAGGTAACAGGATGGTGGACGCAAACAGTGTCAATCGAGCTCCAAAACCAACCCCTCGGTCGGCCTATCAGGAAGCGTGCATGCAGAGAATGATAGGGATCCTCAAGGCATTGGCGACCTACCGTGATGCTCGCGGCGACTGGCCCGAGACCTTGGCTGAAGTTAGCGACCACCCACGTTGTACGCGTACAGGCAAAGCCTATGTCTATACGGGCGGTATGAGTCCATTCACTCTGCGGTGTGACGGCTGCAACCAGCAGCTGTGAGATCGGCCTACTGGCCGTTCCAAAGCGGGTCAAGCTCCTTGACCCGCTCTTTTAGTTCCGGACGATAGTAGCTGGCAAGTAGGGTGATGTCACGCGAGTTGGGGTTTAGCTCGTAAGCCCGATCGATTAACGGTCGCAAAACCGCCGGATCTTCAAAGCGTAATTTTTTCGCTAGCGACACCAGTTTGCGAGCGTTTGTTTGTCTGGTGGCGTATTCCTTCAGCGAGGCAATGCGCTCTTGTGCGCTCGCGTTGGTAATTTGTACTTCTTCCGCGGCTATCCGACTTTTTAGCGCCGAATTCCAAACCAAGAGGCCCGTAGCGACGATTAGAAAACCGGAATAAAACCAGAACCGGCCGCTCATATCTTCATCTCTTTTCTAATCGCGGCGACCAGAAATGGCGCAAAATCACCCAGAAGTGTTAACAGCTTTGTAAGCCCCAGGTTAAGGACTGTCCTTCTCGAAGCGGCTGAACGGTCGTCTTTTGATTCGCGTAGGGCAGTTTTCTCGTACTCCAAGAACTTGTCGGCAAAATCGTGCCAGAAAAACTCGTACAATTCCTCAAGTGCCAGTGACAGCTTCAAATCAT
>MEZX01000002.1:84811-85349 GCA_001774395.1 Candidatus Berkelbacteria bacterium RIFCSPLOWO2_01_FULL_50_28 | reverse complement strand
CTTGCGGCTTTTTCGGGCTGCGAGCCGACAGCTGACAGCTGAAGAGCAGTCGCGATAAATCGCGACGCGTTCCAAATTTTGGTGACGAAATTGCGGTATTTCAGCACCTTTTCTTCGGAAAATCGCTGCGAGTTTCCCGGGGTATTGCCGCCGATCAGGCTCATTCGCAGGGCGTCGGAGCCGTGTTTTTCGATTAAGGCCATCGGGTCCATGACATTTCCCTTGCTTTTGCTCATTTTCTGGCCGTCCGAATCCAGAATCAGGCCGTGAAAATAAACTTGTTTGAACGGAATCTTTTCCGTTAGGGCTTGGCTCATCATGATCATTTTCGCTACCCAAAAGAAAATAATATCTTCGCTGGTTTCAAGTAGCGAGGTGGGGAAGTAGCGTTCAAAGTCAGTGGGCTTGTCCGCCGAAGCCTTGGCGTAGGTGGGCCAGCCCAGCGTCGAGAACGGCCAAAGCCCAGCCGAAAACCAGGTGTCGAGCGTGTCTTCGTCTTGCAGCATCTGGCAGTTGCCACAGATCGGGCAGCTTTTGG
>MEZX01000002.1:65177-84796 GCA_001774395.1 Candidatus Berkelbacteria bacterium RIFCSPLOWO2_01_FULL_50_28 | reverse complement strand
TTTTGGGCTTTTCCAGGACAACGACAAACTTGTCGGCTCTCAGCTTTCGGCTCTCAGCTTTCGGCTTTTCCGTCCCAGCTGATGGCTGATTGCTGATGGCTGATTGCTGACTCTGGCAAAACCAGACAGGAAGCTCGTGTCCCCACCAGAGCTGTCGGGAGATGCACCAGTCGTGCAAGTGTTTGAGCCAATTAAAGTAGGTCTTTTCAAAACCCTTTGGCACAAATTCGATTGATCCCGACTTGACCGCTTCGAGCGCTTGACGTTTTAGGGCGGTAGTTTTCATAAACCACTGGGTTGAAAGCCGCGGCTCGATGACCGCGCCCGACCGCTCGCTTGTTGGTTGGCGCAACGTGTAATCGGTTATCTTCTCCATCAGCCCCATCTCGGTCATCTTTTTGGCAATCACTTCACGGGCCTCGGCCGCTTTCATGCCCACAAATTCGCCGGCGACTTTTGTGAGCTTGCCGTACTGGTCGATCACCTCAATGGAGGGCAGTTTATGTCGTTGACCCATCTCAAAATCGGTTCGGTCGTGGGCGGGGGTAACTTTAACGGCACCGGTGCCAAATTCTGGATCTACCGCTTTGTCGGCGATTACCGGAACAGAGCGTTTCTCGCCTGTTACCATCGTCACCTCAATTTTTTTGCCAACGTATTTTTTGTATCGCTCGTCGTCGGGGTGAACGGCGATGGCGGTGTCGCCAAACTTAGTTTCGGGTCGGGTAGTAGCGAGAGTGATTGGCCCGTATTTGATCCAATACAGTTTGCCTGGAACATCGGTGTAGATAACCTCGACATCCGAGATAGCGGTTTGAAGCTTTGGATCCCAGTTAACTAGGTATTTGCCCTGGTAGATCAGGCCCTTTTCGTATAAACGGACAAAAGCGGTTTTCACGGCCAGCTGCGAGTGCTCGTCCATGGTAAAACGGAATCGATCCCAATCGGCCGACAGACCTAATCGCTCAAGTGACGTGCGCATGCGCGGCATGTAGTGGTTTATCCAGGCCCAAACCTCCTCCAAAAAGGCTTCACGGCCAAGCTCGCTGCGGCGCTTGCCTTCTTTGGCTAGCTTTTTCTCGACTAAGGCCTGAACAGCGATCGCGGCGTGATCCATGCCGGGCAGTACCAGAACATCTTTTCCCAGACGGCGCTGATGACGGGCGATGGTGTCCTGAATCCCGTAGGTTAAAGCGTGACCCAGATGCAAGTCCCCAGTGACGTTCGGTGGCGGAATGACGATCGAGAACGGCTCACCCTTGCCGGTTGGTTTGAAAGCCCCGGATTTCAGCCACGCGGCGTAAATCTCCGGTTCCTTGGTGTGGTCGTATCTTGTTGGGATTTCTTTCATGACCCTAATTCTAGGTTAGGATCGGCTTCAACGCTAGACCAGCTGTCTGGTTTACCAAAGAGATGATGGTGGATTGCGGCGCTTCCTATCATCGCGGCGTTGTCGGTGCAGTACTTTAGTTCGGGGACGAAGTAGCCAATGTCGCCGTCGAAAGTTTTGACGGCCTTCTCTAGTTCCACGCGCAGATGATGGTTGGCGGCGACGCCACCGACTAGGCAGACGGACTTTACGCCCGGGTAGCGTTTCAGGGCAGTAAGGGTTTTGCGGATGATGGTGTTGACCACCGTCGCCTCAAAACTGGCGGCGATGTCGGCTTTGGTGTGAGCGGCCACCCCAGCACCATAATTCGAACGCTCCACGTCGAAATATTCTTTCGTGTTCCGCTTCGCATTTTGGTGCGGGGCAGGGCGGTTGCCCAGTTTTTCAATAAGGTGGTAAACAGATGCCTTGAGGCCGGAGAACGAGAACTCTAGGCTATTTTTTTCGTGCAAACCGATGGGAAAATCATACGCGTCGCGCTTACCGTGAACGGCAAGTTTGGCAATCTCCGGCCCGCCAGGATACGGCAGATCAAGGAGCCGGGCGACTTTGTCAAAAGCTTCGCCGGCGGCGTCATCACGGGTGGCGCCGAGTAATTTGTAGTGCAGATGACGCTCCATCAGCACGAGCTCGGTGTGGCCACCGGAAACAATCACCACTAGCGCCGGCAGCTCGGGTATTGAAAATTGAGAATTGATAACTGAAAACTCGCTTGGCGGTAGCCCCTCGACCTTGCTCGGGGCGAGCCAAGCGCTGTAGATGTGTCCTTCCATGTGGTTGATGGCAAAGAAGGGCTTGCCCGTAACTAGAGCGATGCTTTTGGCCGCTGACACCCCTTGCAGCAAACAGCCGATTAGCCCGGGTCCAACAGTTACAGCCACGGCGTCGTAATTCAATTTTTGATTTTTGGTCGCTTTGGCCAGCACTGCCGGTAGCGCCTCGGCGTGCATGCGGGCAGCGACGTTGGGAATTACTCCGCCGGTCTTGGCATGAACTTTCAGCTGCGACGTCACGATGTTTGTCAGTACTACAGGCTTAAAATCTTGGTCTTCAACAATGGCCGCGGCTGTCTCGTCGCAACTGGTTTCGATGGCTAATATTCGCATAGTCGTATTCTAACCTGGAACGGCGACCATAAATAGGTTAAAGCTTAAGTTCGGTACTGGTAATAGCAACTTGGTACTTGCGACGACGATTAATATAAAGCATCAAACCATTGAGTACTATTGTCAGCAAAAGTAGAATCAGTAAGTATTTGACACCTACAGCTGTTAACCTTGGTAGCTCGGTGCTGGCAATATAACCAATTAGTCCTGAGATGACACCAACTGTCGTAATCGTTCGGAGCGAGTCGATACTGGACTTAGTGCTTTGCGCCTGAACATCGTTCATTACCTCTAGGGCCGAAGTTAAGTAGTTATCGGTCATCTCCCAGATCTCTTCGATATAGTTCAGGGTGTTGAGTAGTACCTCGAACTTATATTGGAACAAGAGCGAAAGAGTCTGCTCGATCTTAACCTCGGCGGCGATTGACTTGCGTGTCTCGACATAGCTACCCATTTGCTTGATTCGGCTGCTGATGAGATTGATAGTTTTTTGATAGTTATCGAGCCGGCTACGGATCGATTCGATATCCTGACCGCGGAAGTATTTTTGCTCCTTGATCGTCTCTATCTCCTCCCAAATTTCACGGTGGATGTTAAGATAGCGCTCGAGCTGATCCTTAAACTCCCTAAAGAAGATTTGCATCTCCACCAGTTCTCGTAGTAGTTCCTCACTTTTGTCGCCAACTATCAAAAAGAAGTGCTCGGTCTTATATAAATCGACTCCCTCGGCGTGGACACTCTCGTAAATATGTTCGCTGACAAAGTCTTCGGTAGCCCTCTCTGATTGGCGGCTGTGTAAGCTAATGACGGTAGGGTGAACCGTTTTAATGTTGGCCAGCACTTTCGGTGTTGGGGCACCGAGCGAAAACAGATAATTTAGCGCTGGACTAAATCTTTCTCGGTAGTAGCTCTCCAGCACTTGACCGTTATTGGCAATCCGCTCACCAAGGATGGAGAGAGTAAATAACCCGTCTTCGTAGTAACGGATTTCAATTCCACCCTCAGTAACTGCTTTAACATACTCAAGGTTACCGGCTTGGCGGGTAGTCTCCCTTAATTCTAGCGAGGTGCGATAACTCTTTAATTTGTCGGAATCAAGCTTAGTACCGGAGCTAGCGCTCAAGAAAAAATCGTAGATTTCACGAAGATGAATCGTTGTTCGCGGATACCAACCACCGTAGGTGACCCGTATTTGCTTTGCCTCCATATGTATACTTTAGCAAGAAAGACTGATATTAGTCCCGTTTAGGGGTAAAATGAAGATATGTTCAACTCGATGTTGCAGACTGCCTGGTGGGCCAAGTTCAAAGAGACTGCTTCGTGGGTGCCCCAAAGGCTGGACGGCGTCATGACCCTCACCAGAAACCTGCCGTTCGGCAAAAGCCTAACCTATATTCCCGAATCACCGCTCGACCAAAAAACCCTGGCGGTTGTTGAAGCAACCAAGATCAAGGCTCCACCTGGCCGCATTTTCACCAGATTTGAGTTCTTTGAGCTGTGGACTGCTGAGAAAGCGGCAGCGTTGCTTGAACTGGGACTAATGAAGTCATTCGAAGAAGTCCAGCCGGAGTACCGCCAGTGGGTTTTTCTCGACAAGCCCGAAAGTCAGATCTTGAAAGATATGAAGTCTAAAGGGCGCTACAACATCAAGACAGCCGAGCGTCACCATTTGAAGATAGGAACCGGAATTAACAACGAAAGTATCCAGACGCTCCACAGCCTCTATCAAGAAACGGCAAATCGGGCGGATTTCCAGGGAAGGTCGGCAGATTACTTCCGGCGTCTGGCGCAGATGCTCTCTCAGAACAACTGCGGCGAGATTGTGACCGTGAGCAAAGACAACGAACCGCTCGCCGCGGTGCTGGTGTCTTTCTTTGGCGGAGTAGCGAGCTATCTTTACGGGGGTTCGGGGGCCGACCGGACACTTATGGCCTCGCATCTGGCTCAGTGGGAAACAATCAAACTAGCAAAAAAACACGGCTGTTTTCTTTATGATCTGCTAGCCGTTGCCCCGCCCGACAACCCGTCACACCCGTACGTCGGTATAACTCGCTTCAAAACCCAGTTCGGCGGCCAAACGGTTCGAATGCTCGGCTCCTGGGACTTGGTCCACAGCCCCTTCTGGTATAGTCTTTATCGCTTTGCTGAAAAGCGGAGGAGAAAGGTATTGCGATAAACAGTTACCAGTTGCCAGTTTTCAGTTATCAATGACCGAGATAGATAAGTTTCCGCTCAACGAGCGGACGGTTAAGTTTGCTGAGGATATTATAGACTTGTGCAAGTCGGTTAAATCAAGCTCAATTAGCCACCCAATTATTGCTCAACTCGTCCGGTCAGGCACGTCTATTGGCGCAAATTACGCGGAAGCAACCGCCGCAAGCTCAAAGAAGGACTTTAGGAATAAGATTTTCTTTTGCAAGAAAGAAGCCCAGGAAACCCGTTACTGGCTAAACTTGTTGATAAAAGCCGGTGGTAAGAACGACCTATCAGCGAAGTTAGCCGATGAATGTCAACAGCTGGTCTTAATCTTTCAGAGAATAACCAGTACAATAGATGGGAAAAAGTGAAAACTGCTTAATTGTAAACTTATTAAAAACTGAAAATTGTTAACTGAAAACTGAACCATGAGCATCAAAAGTAAAATCAGAAACTACCTTCCCGACTGGCTAATCGATATCTATCACCTGAAGATGGCCATTTTGGCTAACATTGTTTACGGCTTCCCGGCTCGCAAGCTTAAAGTCATCGGTGTAACTGGTACCGACGGCAAGACTACCACCTGTCATTTGATAACGAGGGTACTCGAAACCGCTGGCTTCAAGGTTGGCAGGATAACGACCATCGACTGGAAAATCGGCGACCAGTTAAGCGAGAACAATCTCAAAATGACCACCGTCAGCCCATTCTTATTACAAAAACTTCTGAAAAAGATGGTCGTTGCGGGCTGTGAGTACGCCATTGTTGAAGTTACCTCAATTGGACTCATGCAGCACCGGCTCTGGGGAATTCCGTTCCAGGTGGCGGTGTTTACCAACCTGACGCATGACCATCTGGATTATCACGGCAATATGACCAACTACCGTCAGGCCAAAGAAAAGCTTTTTGCCAACCGGCCGTATCTGACAGTTATCAACGCCGACGATCCGGTTGCCGATAGCTTTTTGGGCTACTCAGCTAACAGAACTCTGACTTTTGGTTTGAATTCGGCCGCCGACCTGGTTGCCAAAAAAGTCTACGCCAAAAGCGGCGGGACCGATTTTGTTCTGCTCTACAACGGCCGCCAGGCTTCAATCAACTTGCCGCTGCCTGGCACTTTCAACGTTTATAACGCCCTGGCCGCCGCCGCGGTTGGAATTGGCCTTGGTTTAACGAGCGAGCGGGTGATCGAGGGGCTGCAGGCGGCCGAACCCGTACCGGGACGGATGGAGGTAATCGATCAGGGCCAGCCGTTTGTGGCCATTGTTGATTACGCTCATACGCCAGATGCTCTGAAAAAAGTTTACGAGACCCTAAAGCCAACCGTGCGTGGCAAACTGATCTCGGTTTTGGGGGCAACGGGCCGACGCGACAGAACCAAGCGGCCGTTACTGGGGGCATTGGCCGGTCAATACGCCGACTTGGTGATTGTTACCAACGAGGATCCGTACGACGAAGATCCGGGTGCGATTATCGACGAAGTTGCTGCTGGTGTGCCGAGAGGGCGGCCAAAGAAAGGCGGGCGCTTGAGGATTAATCGCGAAGGCGAAGTGCCTTTCAAGTACAAAGACAACGGCGAAGATATCTGGTGGTGGCGAGTGCCTGATCGCAAAGAAGCGATCGCCAAAGCCTGCCAAATGGCTCGCCCACAAGATGTCGTCTTGGTCACCGGTAAAGGCGCCGAAAAAGTCATGGCTGTAGGAGACAAACTCGTTCCATTTTCCGATCGTCAGGTGCTGGAAGAACTGCTCCAAAAGTACCGAGTCTAACCGCTTCTTCTCTGGTATACTCCAAGCATGTCGAAGGGTCTGCCCAAAATTTTACTACTGGATTCCAACGCCTTGATTCATCGGTCGTTTCACGCCTTGCCGCCACTGACGACGCCGAAGGGCGAGCAGGTTAATGCCGTTTACGGCTTCGCCAACGCTCTATTGAAGGCGATTAAAGACGAAAAGCCCGACTATGTCGTTGCCTGTTTTGATGCTGAACGGGCAACTTTCCGTAACGACATTTATAAAGAGTACAAAGCTCACCGCAAGGACACCGACAACGGGTTACTCGATCAATTCCCTCGAGTTCACCAAATTGTGGATGTGTTAAATATCCCCAGTTTCGAACAAATTGGCGTCGAGGCCGACGATCTAATCGGTTCGCTCTCAGTTATCGCCTCCAAGAAGGGTTTGCAAACCGTCATTGTTACCGGCGATAACGACGCGCTCCAACTCGTTAACGACTCGGTTTCGGTCTACTCATTGCGCCGAGGGGTGACTGACACACTAGCTTACAACTCTCGAGGTGCCGTCAAGGAAAAAACCGGCGTTTTTCCCGAGCAAATTGTGGACTATAAGGCTTTGAGCGGCGACTCGTCCGACAACATTCCCGGCGCGCCGGGAATTGGCCCTAAGACTGCTTGTGAGCTGTTGGAAAAGTATAGAACACTCGAAGGAATCTACGAGCATCTGGACGAATTAAGGGAGCGCCAGGCCACGATTTTGCGCGACAACAAAAAGATCGTTGATATCAGCCGTCGTCTGGCAAAAATTCGCGAGGACTTGGAGCTTGACTTGGACTTAAAGGAAGCCGATGTTGCCAATTTCGATTTTCATAAAGTTGTTGGGCTGTTCCAGGAACTGGATTTTCGCTCACTCTTGGCCAAGCTGCCCAATCACGCCCCGGTCGCAAGCCAAGGCTCACTTTTCGGCTCCCAGGTGGCTAAAGACGTTAAGCTCGAACCAACTTTGCCGTTCGAGGCAATTGCCACGCTGAAGCGCTGGGGCGATCTAGCGGCCGAGCTAGTAAAACAGCCGATTCTTTGCATCGACACCGAAACGGTTGATCTCGACGGCGAATTGATTGGGATTAGTTTTGCATGGTCAGCCAATAACGCCGCCTATCTTCCCCTTAAACCCCATCCAGACGGTTTCGAGCTAAAAGAAGTCAAAGACACTCTATATAATATAATATATCAAGCTGACATCCGGAAAGTTGGCCACAATCTCAAATACGACCTGCATGCTCTGTTGGGCGCTGGGTTTGCGGTAGAAAACGTCTGGTTTGACACGATGATCGCCTCGCAGTTGGTCAACTCGACTGCCTACTCCCACCGGCTTGATGACTTGGCGATGACCGAGCTCAATTTTAAGAAAATTCCGACCCTACAAATTTTGGGTGGCAAAAAAGACGGCGTCATGACAGACGCTTCGGTTGGGGATTTAGCGGCGTACGCCTGCGAGGACGTGCTTGTCACCTGGCGGCTCTATGAAAAGATGGCGCCATCGTTGGAAGAAGCCCATCTGAAGCGGGTTTTTTACGAAATTGAGATGCCGCTACTGCCGATTCTGGTGGAGATGGAGGCGACTGGCATCAAAGTCGATCGGCAGTATCTCAAGGTGTTGGGCGAGAAGCTGACTCTGCGCCTGAAAGAAATCGAAAAAGAAGCGGCCAAACAACTGGGAGAAGGAGTTAATATCGCCTCGCCCTCGCAACTGCAAGATGTTTTATTTAACAAACTCAAACTGCCGGTGATCGGCATTAAAAAAATTAAATCTGGCTACTCAACCGACGCCGATTCCTTGATGAAGCTGCGCGACAAGCACCCGGCCATCAAGTTGATTCTGGAGTATCGCGAGCTGGCCAAGCTCTTGAATACCTACATCGAAACCCTGCCGAACCAAATCGACAAGTTCGGTCGCGTTCATACCAGTTTTGGCCAGATCGGGGCGGCGACTGGGCGGATGAGCTCGAACAATCCGAACTTGCAAAACATCCCAATCCGCACAGATTTAGGTAACGAAGTACGCCGAGCTTTCGTGGCCGACGAGGGCAAGGTCTTTCTCGGCGCCGACTACTCGCAGGCCGAGTTGCGGGTTTTGGCCCATCTTTGTGGCGACCCCGGGCTGATCGAGGCTTTTCATTCCGGCCAGGACTTCCACGCCCAAGTTGGTGAAAAACTGATGGTTGACCGTCGCTCGGCCAAAGCGATCAACTTCGGCATTATTTACGGCCTTGGCTCCAACGCCCTGGCCAACGACTTGGGTATTCCCGTCAGCGCCGCCAAGGAATTTATCGACAAATACTTCGCCACTTTTCCCGGGGTGAGAGATTTCATCGAAAGCTGTAAGCATAAAGCGCGCGAAGTCGGCTACGCTGAAACAATGTTCGGCCGCCGAAGGTACCTGCCGGACATTCACTCGCCCAATATGATGCTCAAGAGCGCTGCAGAACGGATTGCGACAAATATGCCCTGCCAGGGTAGTGTCGCTGACCTAATGAAGTACTCAATGGTTCAAGTAGCGCCGAAACTGCCGGAAGGAGCGAAAATGCTTCTCCAAATCCACGACGAACTTTTGTTTGAAGTTGAAAAAGGGTTAGAAGATAAGGTCGCTAACGTAGTAAAAGAGGTGATGGGCTCGGTGGCCGAACTAAAAGTCCCGATGATCGTGGATATTAAGGTCGGCCCCAACTGGGCAGACCTACAACACCATCCGAAATACAGCTAGTGTGATTTAGCAATGCTAATCTCAATCATTGGTACGGACTCGTTTTTGGCGCGGGAAGCCATCACAAGGATAAAGGTCAAGTATCTGGAGAAAAATCCTGATGGGACGGAGCTAGTTGAGATAGATTGCGATCTTGCGGGAAGTGCTGACCTCTCCTTCGACAGGCTCAGGACAAATTTCACTAATTTGCAGGCAGTGCCGCTCTTTGCTACTTCGAGGTTGGTCGTTATCCGTGGCGCTGGGCTACTCAGCGTTAGTGATCAAGATGGCCTTGCCGCTTTTCTAGATAATTTGCCGTCAACCACCGTGGCTGTGGTCTGGGACCAAAAAGCTCTCAAGCCCAATTCAGTATTATCGGTTCAAACCGATAATGCGGCCAAGCTGATCAGCGCCAATCCGCTCGAAGGGCAGGCATTAAGGCGCTGGATCGGCGCGAAAGCCAAAGAGTTAGAGATCGAGCTGGGCGGCAAACAAACCGACGAGCTAATTCAGCGCTTCGGAAGCGACTTGTGGGCAATCTCAACCGAGCTGGAAACCTTCTCTCTTACCGGCCGGCCGACTTCCAGTTGGGCCAAGGGGGAAGTGGGCGAAGCGTTCGCACTTTTTCGTCTGGTGCGCCAGAACAATTGGACGGGAGTAGCCAAAGAACTACGAGCGGCGATGGGACGCAAGGAGGCTCCAGAGATGCTACTCGGCTCACTGGCCGCCGCCGTCCGACGCGATGTGCGCCAAGACAATCTAAAACTAAAACTTACCGAACTAATGGCCGATGTTGATATCGCCATGAAAACTGGCACGCTTGAACCCGACAAGGCGATTAGCGTCTTGGCCGCTCACATAGCCAACCCCGACGAAAGCAGAGTACAATGGGAAGCAACATGGGAGGAAATTCGCTCGTAGGTAGAACACTACCGCAGCTTGGGCTGTATCGCCGCTCGCTGGGGTTTTTCGTCGTCGTGGCGATCATCGGCTCGATTTCCTATCTCTATCTGAAACCGTTAAACGCCGAGAGCCCACAAAATACCAACGACACTAATACGACCCAGCAAGTGTACGATTTTGAGCTGACACTTACAGAGTCGGGGACTTTGGTAATGGAGAAAACCCAGCTGCCGACGGAAATTTTCCGTTCCTCCGAGGTGCTACGGCTTCGCTCCCAAGTGGTGGCCAAGGCAATCCAGTTTGACAATAACTTAACGTTTCTACTGCATCTGCCCAAACCAGTTACCGAACAGACTTTTGCCAGCGTGCTGGAGCAAAACGGCGGGGCGGTTGAGACTTCGAGTCAGTTGCTTGATCCCACAACGGTAGCGTTCTCGGCTTTAAGTGTGACGCCTGGCACGCAGCTTAGCGTTAAGCTAGAATTCCCACCTGATTACCTCCAGCAAACCGCCATGTTGAAGCTCAAGGAATGGGCTCAGGCGCTACCCACCTACGTTTGGCCGGCTGTCTCAATCGCCTTGCCGGCTCTGGCGCTACTGATTTTGCTGATGATGGCCATCTCGCGCAGTCGCAAAGTTAGCCCGATGCCGGGCGAGACGACCGATCTGCCAAGTCGCTTGCCACCGGCTTACTTAGGCATTCTTTTGAACGGCAAGATCGGCAATCGCGAGCTGGCGGCGACTTTCTTCGATCTGGCTCGCCGCGGACACATCGTTATTCGTCAGGCCGATTCAGATGAGTTTCGTTTTTCCAGGCGTGAGTCAACCGACAAACTGGAGCCGTTTGAAAGCGAACTGTTGCAGCAGATATTCGGACCGGTCAGCGATCGCGCTACCTCGGAAGAGATCAACTTCGCGATCGCTCAAGAGGTTTTCAGCAAGCGAATCTCACACGCCTTTATTCTTGCTTATCGTCGGGTAAGCGAGCTGGGGTTCTTCTATACCGACCCAGCGCGACTGCACCGGCGCTATCAGGGCACGGGGGTCAGCCTCTTCGTGCTGTCCGTCCTTGGTTTCACGGGGCAGATGTTTATGTTTCAGAGCATCAAACAGCTACTTTTCCTGTGGGCGGGAATGGTTGTGGTGTCGTTGCTGATAATGCGTTCTGCCGATGCCTTGCCGCTACGCACGGTGCACGGCGACAACGAGTTGGCCAAATGGCTAACATTTCGCCGCTTCTTGCTTAGTCGCGATCAGTTGGCTTTTTCCACTCAAAGCCAAGAAAAATACCTGGCCTACCTGCCCTACGCTATAATTTTTAACGCCGAGGTAGAGTGGACGAGGAAGTTTTACGATCTGCCATTTACCCAGCCGTCGTGGTTTGTGGCGGCCCAGATAAGTACGATTGATGATTTCGCCAACAACATCTTTCCGTTTTTCGGCTATCTCTCGCACGTCTTAGCGCTCAGCTCGCGCCCAAGCGCGAGATAGCGATAAAATCATCAAATAACCGAATTTTCGAATTTACAAAAAATCACGAAATCACCTAATTACCGAATTTGGTAATTTTTCGAAGATTTGGTTATTGGGTTATTCGGTGATTAGTCACCTATTGGTCTGGTGACGTACTGAAAGTCTTTTGGCGGCCAAATTACGAAACTGACGCGACCCAGAATATCGCTGGACTCCACGGCGCCCCAAAGGCGGGAATCTGACGAGCCTGGGCGATTGTCACCGGCTAGGAAGTACTGGCCGCTCCCGAGCTTAGTTTCTCTTATTTCGGGGTAAGGGATAGCGCCAAAGTGCGGGGCATAGTCTTCAGGCAGAAGTTTAGCGTTAATAAGAATGTGGCCGTTATTAACCGTTACAGTTTCACCCGGTAGCCCAACGACGCGTTTAATTAGCCTTGTGTGCGTTGGGTCAAGCGGGAATTTGGCCGCAACCACATCGCCGCGGCGGACCGCACTACCGGCGTTAAAACTTAAGTGCTCAACGATCACAATTTGACCCGAGTGGAAGTTGGGCTCCATGCTTTCGCCGCGCACAAAAACCGGTGAGCCAACAAAGACGAAAAATAGTGCCACAAGAATTGCAACCAAAAATACGTATTTAGTCAGCTCGAAAATGTTTGTGCCAAAAACTAGCAATCGCCCTCCTGCCATCAATTTCAGTCTACGGCGTTTTGGGATCAGACGCTATTTCTTCGTAGTTTTTTTGACTGCCTTGGCGGTGGCGGAAGGCTTCTTGGCGACGACTTTCTTTACGGTAGCCTTTTTGACAGAGGTCTTTTTCACTGCCTTGGCTGCCGAAGATTTTGCGGAGGTGGCAGCTTTGGCGGTGCCGATTTTGGTCACACCAGCTTTGGCGGTGATCTTTTTGCTCAAAGCAGATTTCAAACGAGCGGCCTTGTTCTTGTGGAAGATGCCCCATTTAACGGCTTTATCGATCAACGATACCGCTTTGGGCAGAGTATCAGGGGTAACGTTTTTGGTCGCGGCTTTAATCAAATAGCGGCGCGTTCGATTTTGGGCGGCTTTAGCTTCGGCCGAGCGCAGGGCTTTTTTGGCTGATTTAGAAATTGGCATTGTTGAATTATTTTAACAGAAAAACTCTTGAAGCTCAACGCTTCACTCTTTTCGTAGGGGCCAGGGGGTTAGTTGCGAGGCACCCCCTAGGCCCCTACAACCCCTACCCCGCACGCCTCTCACAGAGGTGTGGTGAAAATTCGCCTCCCTTCCGGAAGGTTCGCGGAGCGAATTGGCGAATTTTCGAGTATGGTAACCGGCTTAGCCACTCGCTTTTTCGATATTGATATGGTCGCTGTGGAAGTTGCCGGTTTTTGGTATTCGAGCAAATAAAAAAGACCGCGGTGCGGATTCGCTGTGAGCCGCCCGATCTTTACTAGAATGAGCTGCGTATGGACAGCCAAAGGTATAAAACTAAGGACAAAAAGGTTACTGAACCGATAATAATCAGCCAGGAGACATATTTTTGCTCCGAGGTTTTGGTGTGTGAGACCAGCCCCGTAATCAACCCAACTAGAGCAAAGACACCCGACACGGTGGCGGCAGCAAGCGGGTCAACAAGAAAATAGTTTCCAACCGGCTCAATTATCATTGCCCCAGCGATTGCCGCAATTATGAAGCAGCCTAATCCCAGCCAGTGTGTATTCTTCATATTTCTATGCTATCAATATCGTTCAAAAATTCTATACCGGCGACTGCTGCAGGTTATATAAAGAATACCTAGAAAAAGCTAACTAGCTCGACATTTTTAGAAACGAATGGGCCAGCCAGGTAATGAATCTGTCTATTCCTGGTGACATGCGAAAATTATTATGATATAGTTTCGGCGCATCGAGGTTCGTTATGAAAAGTCAACTCGTACTTCTACTCTTGATGGTGTTGTTGTTGGTGTTTGCGGCCGTCGCCGGTATTCGTACCTACATGGCGAGCCATCCATCCCCTGAACAGGAGATCGTCAGCCGCTACGGCAAGGAGTTCCAAGATGACCAACGCCACATCTTGGACACGTCGACGAAGGGCAATATCCTGATCGTCAGATACGGTGAGCCCCAGCTTGCTGACATCGTCGAAGTTGACCACTGGGATCTTGCCAGCGGCAAGCTGATGTTCTCCAGCGCCTACCACAAGGGCTACGCCTTCGACACCCTGAAGGCAAACGGTATTCCGTACTGAATCAGTGCACGCCTTCCCCTGGCCGCACGGTCCCGAGACTGGGCGGCCTTGTTAATTAGGCAAGGATTCGCTCGACATTTCTACCTCTCGACGTTGCTCGAGGTAAAGCCTCCGTCGTCCTAGCGGACTATGGCAGGCCAACGGGTTCGGGAGTAGAATTAACAGTATGAGTACCGTTCTTTTTCTTCCTGGACACATGGAGGGCATTAGTAGCCGAGAATACAGCAAGACAATTGCCGCCATCAAATCAAAGGGCTACGACGTCAAATTCGTTCCCATCAAATGGAGGCGCACAACCATCGACGATTGGGTTAACGAGCTCTGGAAAGAGTACGACAAGTACAACCCAGGTGATGTCATCTTGGCGGGATTCTCCTTCGGGGCAATGACCGCTTTTGCCGCGGCCAGCAAAAAGAACCCCAAGGAGCTTTGGCTCTTCTCCCTGTCGCCGTACTTTGGTGAAGACATGTCGAGCCTGAAGAAGTCTTGGCGAAAGTCTATTGGGAAACGGAAGGCCGCGGCGTTTGAAAGGATCTCCTCTGGCGCGATGGCTAAAAGCATAGAGTGCCGCACCTTACTGTTCATTGGCGAGAAAGAGGCCAAAACGTACCCGACCTTAAGAGTTAGAGCGAATGCTGTAAGAGGGGCTCTGAAAAACTCCAGACTTGTGGTCGTTCCCGAAACCGAGCACGACGTTTCGGACGACAGATACATCTCGGCCATCGTCGCAAACATCTGACCGCTGGCTCGAACAACCCAAAAACCGGCAAGCGTGACCCAGATACTAATACCGAAAAAGCGAGTGGTTTAGCCGGTACGGTGGAGCCCGGAGGGCGAACCCCCGAAGCTTTTTCTCCACACCTCCGTGAGAAGCGTGACAGGGTAAGGGGTGTGGGGACCTAGGGACGGTCTTCGCAATTTAAGTCCCTGGTCCCCACAAAAATGGCTGTGGCTTGCCGCAGATCATCCGCTGGTCCTTGAAGGATCTTCAAATTCCAGTAAAATGCATTCAGATGGAACTGACTCCTAAATCCCAAAGCGTGGAGCTGATCAAGCAGGCCAACAAGGTGCTGATTCTCACTCACACCGACCCAGACGGCGACGCCGTTGGCTCGGTTCTGGCTCTGCGTATCGCGCTCCAAAAACTCGGCAAAGAAGTTGAGGCGATTTTCTACGGCCGCTCGACCGACTACTCCAATCTCTCTGGCTACTCCGAGGTGCAGCAAGCCAAGCTGGAAGCGAGTAACGATCTGGTGATTACAGTTGACACACGCAACGTCAACGACGACGTGAAGCTCGGTTACAAGAAAAACGCCGAAGCTCGTCAGCTAAATATCGTCATCACCCCGTCCAAAGGAACTCTTCTGCCGGAAGACGTGGTCGTGGAGCGCTCCGTGCCCAAGTTTGACCTTTTAATTATTCTCGATTCACCCACCCTGGCGATGCTCGGTACGGTCGGCGAAGAATTCCCCACGCTGTTTTACGACTCACCAACGGTGGTAATCGACCATCACGCCACCAACTCGTATTTCGGTAAAGTGAACTGGATTGATATGACCGCCGCCTCGACTACCGAGATGCTGGTGGCTTTGATTGAATCGCTTAGCCGCAACGAGCCGTTAATCGAAGAAGAAATCGCCACCTGTCTGTTAACCGGCCTAATCTCCGACACCGGTAGTTTCCAGAACTTAAACACCACGCCGAAGTCTCTTACCGTTGCCGCTCAACTGGTTGCGGCTGGAGCACGGCACCAGGAGATCGTCGAAAAGTCGCGTTCTCGCAGCCTGAAAACCCTCAAACTCTGGGGTAAGGCATTAACCAAAATCACCGTCGACCAAAATGCCAGATTTGTTTGGACGGAAGTAACCGATGAAGATTTCGCTGCCGTCAAAGGTGAGCCGGGCGACGAGAGCGGCCTGATCGATGAGCTATTGAAGACCGTCACCGATGTAGATTTCGCTTTGACTGTCAGCCAGGACGGCAGTTCTATAAACGGTAGTTTGCGCTCTGTTGCCAAGAACTACGACGTGTCTAGGCTGGCGCGAACGCTTGGCGGCGGCGGCCATCTAGCGGCCTCGGGCTTTAGGCTCGAAGGAAAGATTCAGGATAAGCGCGACGGTCTTTTGAAGTCCATTGCCGATTTTCAAAACAAAGAACAAGCTGTCCGCAACTCAGCCTTGCATTGAACCTGGAACACGATTCTGTTACACTAAGAAAACAAAATGGCAAAGAAAAATAAAAAAGCGGCCGCAATAAAGAAGTTCCAGTCGCACGAAAAAGACACTGGCTCAAGCGAGGTGCAGGTAGCCGTGCTCTCGGAAAAGATTAACACCCTTTCCAAGCATCTGCAGGAGCACAAGAAAGATGTTGACTCTCGGATGGGCTTGCTCAAGATGATCAGCTCGCGCCGCAGTTTGCTAACATATTTAGAACGTCGAAACCCAGAGCGCTACAAAAAACTAATCGGTTCTTTGGGCTTGCGTAAGTAAATTAATTAATACGGGGGCCAGCCAAGAAGTTTGTTGCCAACCTGTTGTTGGCGCTGAATTTCTTGCCCGGCCTCGTAAGAGAGGAGAAAAAGATGAGTGAGATGAAGAAAGTAACCGTACCCTACGGGGAGGCGGATCTTGTAATTGAGTCCGGAAAATTGGCTAAACAGGCCGACGGTTCGGTAACGTTGCGTTGTGGCGACACGGTAATTTTGGCGACTGCTTGCGTGGCCGACAAACCAAAAGAGGGCGCCGACTTCTTCCCCCTGACCATCGACTACGAAGAACGAATGTACGCCGCTGGGAAAATTTCCAGTTCCAAGTTTATGAAACGCGAAGGTCGCCCAAGTGAAGAGGCGGTACTTCGTGGCCGACTGATCGATCGTTCGATCCGACCGATGTTCCCCAAAGGTTTTCGCCGCGAAGTTCAGGTGATTGTAACAACTCTTTCTTACGACGATAACCACGACATCGCTGCGATGGCGGTAATCGGCGCTTCGTGCGCTCTGTTGCAAACAAACGCCCCGTTTGAGGGCCCGGTGGCCGCAGTACGGGTTGGCCTCAAGGACGACAAATTCATTCTGAACCCGACCGTAGCCGAGCTCGCCGAGGGCGACTTAGACTTGTTGGCCTCAGGAACAGAACATAAAATTACGATGATTGAAGTAGCTTCCCGAGAAATTCCGGAAGCAAAAATGGAGGAAGCGCTGACATTTGCCCAAAAAGCTATCGCCGAGGCAATTGAGCCGCAGCGAGGTTTCATCAACCAAGACAAGGAAAAGATAGTGCACGTCGACCCCGAGCATATCGGTGAGGTCAAAAAGTTTGCTTGGGACGAATTGCAGAAAATTGTCACCGAGATCGATCTAGCCAAGCGTCACGATATGTTGAAGGAGCTTGAAGCCACAGCGATCGAGAAATTTGCTGAAACCTTTAATGAAAAACAGGTTGTAGAGGCAATTGATACCGCCTTCCTGAAGGCGATCCGCGCCCTTATTCTAGATAGTAAAAAGCGACCCGACGGCCGTAAGATGGACGAAGTTCGTCCGCTCGACATTGAAGTTGGTATTCTGCCACGCGTGCACGGATCTGGTTTGTTCAACCGTGGCGAGACCCAGGCTTTAACGTTGGTAACGCTCGCTGGCCCAGGCCAAGAGCAGCATATCGACACCATGGGCGATTTTGGGACCAAGCGCTACATTCACCACTACAACTTCCCGCCTTATGCGACCGGTGAGATTAAGCGTCTCGGTGGCATGAACCGCCGCGAAATCGGGCACGGGGCGCTGGCTGAAAAAGCTCTCGAGCCGATGATCCCGGCCAAAGCCGACTTTCCGTACACCATTCGTTTAGTTTCGGAAATTCTTGGCTCCAACGGTTCCAGTTCTATGGCTGCCACCTGCGGCTCAACTTTGGCTTTGATGGACGCCGGCGTGCCAATTATTAAACCGGTTGCCGGAATTGCCATGGGTATGGTCGCAAGCTCGGACGACGACTTCCAGGTGCTAACCGACCTCCAAGGTTTGGAGGATTTTGCCGGCGAAATGGACTTCAAGATCGCCGGAACCCAGCTTGGCATTACCGCTATTCAGCTTGACGTTAAAAACAAGGGCCTGACTGCCGAGATGATTCACGCCACGCTCGTTGCCGCCCTGAAGGGCCGCGAAGAAATTATGGCGGCAATGCTAAAAGTTATTGCCAAGCCGCGTGAGGAACTTAGTAAGTACGCGCCGCGCATCATTACCACCCAAATCGACCCCGAGAAAATCGGTGAACTTATCGGTCCGGGCGGTAAAACCATCAACGGTATTATCGATGCCCAGGGCGGCCGGGAGATCCTAAATATTGATATCGACGACGACGGCACAGTTATGATTACCAGTAACGACGCCGCCAAAGCCGAGGAAGTAAAGGCCATCGTTGAATCGATCGGCAAGCCGGTGGTTGTTGGTGAGGAGTTTGAGGGCACTGTCGTCAACATTCAAAAGGACCGTATGAGCGGCAAAGAGATTGGGGCGATCGTCCAGCTCTCCCCGAACAAGGACGGCATGATTCACATCTCGGCGCTTGGTAACGGCCAGTTTGTCGAGAAAGTTTCCGACGTTGTGAAAGTTGGCGACAAAGTCAAAGTGAAAGTGAAAGACGTTGACGCCGACAAAGGCCGCATCTCACTCGTACGCATAGGGTAAATTTGGTATACCTTGGTTGTAATGACCAAGGAGCAAGCCTTGAACGAAGTTGCGAAGCGCATCGGCGCGTGCGAGAAGTGCAAATTCGAGCCTAACCAGAATCCGGTGCCGGGCGAGGGGAATCCGGACGCCCAGATTATTTTTGTCGGTGAGGCGCCGGGGAAAAAAGAAAACGAGACCGGTCGGCCTTTTGTGGGCGCCGCCGGCAAGTTTTTGGCCGAGATGCTTAATTCGATCGGCCTGGAGCGCGAGGATGTTTTTATTGCTAATTGCCTGAAATATCAGCCGCCGGGCAATCGCGATCCGTTGCCGGAAGAGATTGCTTTTCAGCTGCCTTTTTTGAAAAAACAGATTGCTATTATCCGACCGAAACTAATATGTTTCTTGGGTCGCCACGCTCTGCACGCCTTGCTACCCGATGAAACCAGGCCAATCTCTGTTCTTCACGGAGTGCTGATCTGGCAACAACAGCTATCAGCTATCAGCCGTCAGCAATCAGCTATGCCAGAAGCTGAGAGCAGCAAGCTGACAGCCGGCCGCCAGGCCTATCTTCCGCTCTACCACCCCGCCGCCGCACTTTACAACGGCGGCATGCGTCAAACCCTACTCGACGACTTCGCCAAAATCCCAGGGTATATGGATGAAATCTACGAAAGACACGGCAGTAAGTGATTGAGTTTTGTCGGATTAGTTCTATAATTGCTCCAAACACTCAGAGGTGTGTATATGAATATACTCTTGCTTGCCATCAGCATCCTGCTCGCTATGATAGGGTTGTTTCTCCTGCACCGTCTACACAAACTCGGCTACGCCCTATCAATGGAAACCATCGATTACCCAAGAGGTGTATTGCTGTTTGTTCTTCACATGGTTGCCGTCGTCTTGCTTGCGGCAGCAATTGAGACACTCCTTGGATGGGGTCATATCATAGGTTCTAGCCCGGGACTGATACTCGGCTCCTTCTTTTCCGGCCGGATTAGGGGCCACACTGCCTGGATCTTGCTAAGAAAGACAGGACGATAGAAGGGCAATTCCTTTCAAGCGCTCGGGTGTCCGCACCCGAGCGCCTTTCTAATAATTAAGTAGAAGTTCGGCGAGCCTGACCTACAAGGAGGTCCGTGAGCCGAACTTGCACTTTACCTCTGTGAGAAGCGTGCGGGGTAGGGGGCGT
>MEZX01000002.1:61860-65166 GCA_001774395.1 Candidatus Berkelbacteria bacterium RIFCSPLOWO2_01_FULL_50_28 | reverse complement strand
GGCTGCCTCGCAACTAAGCCCCTCACCCCCACAAAAAGAAAACGAGAGCCTTGGCTCTCAAGAAGTATCTTCCTTGACTTTCCCCAAAGTCTTATTTATACTGGTTAAACTAAGCTGGTTTTTCAGCAATAGGACTCCAATTAGAAAAGTTTTTAGAAAGGACTAAGAGTATATGGAAGAAAGAAAATCTGACGTCACTGCCGATAGGCAGCACGACTCGGTTAAAGTAGATGAGAAGAACCGAGGCGTTATCGACGTCTCTGACGCGGGTAAGGTGTTAGCACCTAATACGAGTCAAAATCAACAGCATAATCGGCATCGTCACCGCCCGGACAACCGGTCGCAAAATCATGCCCGTCAAGGTGCGGATGACATTACCAACCGTGTGCCAGGCTCAAAAGTGGGCAACAAGCGCCCTAAACCGCGCTTCAAACAAGACCGGCCGAATCATCCGTCGTTTGGCAACCAAACCGGCCCGCGACCTGAACCGAAGGGCGAATCGAGGGTGATTGCTCGGGCGGCCAATAACGTTTTGCGCATTATTCCGCTTGGCGGATCGGGCGAAACAGGCGATAAGAATATGTTCGTTTACGAATATAACAACGATATTCTGGTTATCGACGCTGGAATTAAATTCCCTGACGCCGATATGCCAGGAATCGATTATGTTATTTGCGACACGACATATCTCGAGCAGAACAAGAGCCGAATTAAAGCCTTTATCATTACCCACGGTCACGAGGACCACATCGGCGGCATGCCTTACATCTGGCCAAAATTCCCCGTGCCTATTTATACGGCGCCGCTAACGGCTGGACTAATTAAGGCCAAGTTTGAAGAACACGGCATCAGTAACGCCGAGTGGCGCATTATCAAACCGAACGACAAGATTCAGATCGGTGAGTTTGTGGTGGAGCCGGTGCGGATGACGCACTCAATCCCCGATATATTGGGGCTGGCCATCACGGCCGGTGGGAATCTAATCTATCACGCCACCGACTGGAAGATCGACTTTACGCCGCCGTTTGGCGAGCCAACTGACTTTATTAAACTCGCGGAGCTCTCAAAACGAGGCATAACTTGCCTGTTGTCAGACTCGACCAACGTCATGAATCCGGGCTTCACCATGAGCGAACAAGTTGTTGGTAAGGCGCTTGAGGATATCTTTGCCAAGGCCAAGGGACGTATTATCGTCTCCAGCTTCTCCAGCCGAATTGACCGAATTCAGCACGTTGTAACTGCGGCTGCGGCTACGGGCAGGCATGTCGCCGTTTCCGGCCGCTCGATGGAAAAAAATATAAACATCGCCATGGAGCTGGGTTATCTAAAAGTACCGCAAGGGGTACTAGTGGATATCCGGACTATCAATAGCCAGGCTGACCATAAGATAGTGGTTATGTGTACTGGTTCGCAGGGCGAAGAGTTCTCGGCCTTAGTGCGAATGGCCACCGGTGAACACCGCCATATTAACATTAAAAAGGGTGACACGATTGCCCTCTCGTCTTCGAACGTGCCGGGCAATGAGGTTGCCGTAGGAAACACCATCGATAATCTGTACCGCCTCGGCGCTGACGTCATTACCAACAAAGAACTAGACATCCACTCGTCTGGTCACGCCAATCGCGAAGAGATGAAATTGATGATCTCGCTCTTACAGCCGAAATATCTCATCCCGATTCACGGCGATTACCGTAATCTGGTTGAGCACGCCAAACTGGCTCAAGGCCTCGGTATGAAGGAAGAGAACTGTTTCGTCATTGAAAACGGTCAGATTGCCGAGTTTGAAAACGGCGTCGGGCGAATTGCCAAAGAGCGTGCGCCGGTTGGCTACGTTTTGATTGACGGCCTGGGCGTTGGCGATATTGGCGAGATCGTGTTGCGCGATCGCCAGACCATGGCCAAAGACGGCATCTTCCTGGTGATTATGACTTTGGACTCGCAAAAAGGAACGCTTATTACTTCGCCGGATATTATCTCGCGCGGGTTCGTTTATATGAAAGAGTCGGAAGACTTAATCGCTCAAACGCGCCAACAGATTCGCAAAATGCACGACGTTCATACCGGTCGCGGCACTATCAACTGGGAGTATTTCAAAAAAGCGATGAGGGATGATATTGGGAATTTCCTATTTGATAAAACTCAGAGACGGCCCATGGTTATACCCGTTGTAATTCAGGTTTAAGAAACCGAACCAACTTTCCGAAGGACAGGGGCTCGTAGTTGCGAAGGCCGCCCCTATCCTCTGGACTCCAACCCCGCCACGCTTGCCCCAGGCGGGTGGAGAAAACCGGCTCCTCGCCACCGGAAGGATCTCGCTGCGCTCCGATTTCTGGTGAAATCGCTGTGGCAGTCGCCGGTTTTTGGTATTGATAAAGGCGCTAGACCACTCGCTTTTTAGGTTAACTATAAAAAGTGCGCCCCGGGCGCGCGGCCGTGATGGCTTTGCGCTCGGGGCTTAGTTGTGGCGGAGGGGTTTGGACCCTACTCGCCGTCGGTTTTAGCTGCATCCGCAGCCGGCTCCTCGGTTGCCGTGCTGGCTTCCGTGGCTGGCTCTTCCGCAGCCGGTTCGCCCGCTGGGGGTTCCTCGGTGGTTGCCTCTGCAGCTGGTGCGTCCGCAGCCGGTTCGCCGGTCGCTTCGGCCGTTGCCTCGGCTTCGGGCTCAGCCGCGACCTCTTCGGTCGCCGTGCCGGCGTCCTCAGGGGGGTCGCCCGCGGGAGCTTCCTCGGCCCCTGCTGTCGCAGCTGGTGCGTCCGCGCCTCCGCCTTCGGTAGCCGTTTCCGCGGCCGCTTCGGGCTCGGGTTTCTCGTCGTACTCGACTCTCGAAGCGTAGATGACGGCGCCCACTTGTCCATCTTCGAGCTGCTTCGTGCCGAGGAAGAAGATCTTCCCGCCCTCGGCGGTCAGGCCGAACTCCGTGTCGGCGTTGTCCGGCAGCTTGCCGTCGTCGTCGTTGAGCTCCAGTAGTTCGCAGTAGTCGTCGGTTGGCTGGACGCCACCGAGCAGCTCGATGCCGCTCCCAGCAATCTTGAATGGGTCCATGATGCAGGCGTCGTTGTAGCCGCTCCGTCCAAAGTCGATTGCCTCCTGGTCGGTGTTCTCGCCCGGGCCAAACGCGACCAACAACAGCAAGTTGGTTGCTACCATAGTTCTCGATCTTTCGCTCATTGTGTTGAGCCTCCCACGTTGTGATTTATCCCCCTCCGCCTTGCTTGCCAAGCTTTAGTGGGATAACGATGATGATAAATCATTCCATCGGTCTAGTCAAGTGGGATAGCTAAACAGTCTCGGGGAATGTAGAGTGAAACT
>MEZX01000002.1:29627-61845 GCA_001774395.1 Candidatus Berkelbacteria bacterium RIFCSPLOWO2_01_FULL_50_28 | reverse complement strand
TCTCCAGCAGGTATACTGCTGTTGATGGGTTTGTTTGGTAGAAGACGGCGTTACGGTAGCCGGCGAAAGCGGCGTGTTCCAACAATCTGGGACAATATGGTTTGGGCGGTAGAGCCCGACACGGCTCGAGAGATTGCGGCAATCATTTTGCTAGTTTTTGGCGTACTGTTTGCGCTAGGACTTTTCGGCCTGGCTGGCGGTTTCGGTTTGGCGTTTTTGAATATCGCCAATTCGCTTTTTGGCGTCCTGTCGTACGCCGTACCGTTCGTTCTAATTTACGTCGGTATCCGGTTACTATTACTGCGCAGTGAATTTATGCGCGCCACCAGCGTTATCGGCGTCGTACTGCTATTTCTGTTGGTGCCGGCGATGTTTGGCTCGTACGGCGGCTCGGTTGGTGATGGAGTAAAAGGGGTATTCGTTTCAATTGCCGGGCCGATCGGCGGGCTAATTATCCTTATCGCCGCCGCCGTTGTGGCAGCTCTGCTTGCTCTGAACGCCTCGTTCCGTTCGATTCTTGAACGTCTCAAGATCGGTGGCGCCAAGCAGCTTGGGGTGAAAATCAACCAGCCAAGAGTGCCGGTGCGCTCAATGGGGCCGGATCGTTCGATGGCCGGTGGTGTAGCGCTTGTGGCGCCGAGCGGGAACTGGGAGTTTCCATCGTTAGATTTGCTTGAGTACGGCACTGAAACTAAAGCCGAAGCCGGCGACATTGGCAAAAACGTCGAAACAATCAAAAAAACCTTGAAAGATTTTGGTATTGAAGTGGCGATGAGCGAGGTCAACATCGGACCGGCCTTGACGCAGTACACTCTGAAACCGTCGGAAGGGGTGAAGCTGTCTAACATTACCGCTCGGGCCAACGACGTTGCTTTGGCCCTGGCCGCCCACCCGATTCGTATCGAAGCGCCGATCCCTGGCAAATCGCTCGTGGGAATTGAAGTGCCGAATAAAAAAGCAGCGACCGTTTCACTGCGCGAAGTGCTGGAAGCGTCAGACTATAAAGATATCGATTCAAGCTTGGCTCTTGGATTGGGACGGGACGTTGCCGGTCACGTCGTCGCCACTGATTTGAAAAAAATGCCGCACTTGCTAATTGCTGGCGCCACCGGTTCGGGTAAGTCGGTTTGTATGAACTCGGTGCTAATAAATCTGCTATTTCGAAATTCACCGCAAGATCTGCGCTTACTGCTTGTTGACCCGAAGCGCGTGGAGTTTGCCGAGTACAACAGTATCGCCCACCTGTTAACGCCGGTTATCACTGAAACAGACAAGACCATTTCGGCGCTGCGCTGGGCGGTGGCGGAGATGGAACGCCGCTACGAGCTGCTCGCCGCGCACAACCGGCGCAACATCGACGCCTACAACGAATCGATTCCAGAGGGCGGAGCGAAAATGCCCTATATTATAGTGGTAATCGACGAACTGGCCGATCTGATGGCTCAGGCCGCCAACGAGGTAGAAGCCTCGATTGTGCGATTGGCTCAGATGGCGCGGGCGGTGGGAATTCACCTAATTGTCGCGACCCAGCGACCGTCGGTAGATGTTATTACGGGGCTTATCAAAGCTAACATCACCGCTCGAATTGCCTTCGCCGTCGCTTCGAACGCCGACTCCCGGACCATTTTGGATCAGGCTGGAGCGGAAAAACTGCTTGGGCGAGGCGATATGCTCTTTGTTACCAGCGACCGACCGCAGCCGAAGCGTATCCAAGGGGTGTTTTTGAAGGATAAGGAGATTCGAGCGGTGGCGGACTTTGTGCGCAAACAAGCGCCGGCAGTAAGTGATGACTCAATTACAACTTATCGCTCAGCTGTTGTGGGAGGCCACAGCACTGGCACGCACGATACCAGTGACGACGAGCTTTATAACGAAGCGCGTCAGTTAGTTATTCAAGCTGGCAAGGCTTCGGCGAGTTTGATGCAGCGCCGTTTGAAAGTTGGCTACGCCCGCGCAGCGCGGCTGTTGGACTTGCTGGAAGAGCAAGGGGTTATTGGCCCGCCTGACGGTGCCAAACCGCGCGATGTACTCGTCGCCCCGGAAGACTATCTAGGGCCGTAGATTTATCTCTTGCAGGGGTGCTCTTGGCGTGGGAAATCCCACGCATATTTTGTGGGGAGGAGGGGCTTAATTCCGAGGCAGCCCCTACCTCCCCACACCCCATACCCTGCACGGTTCCCTTCGGGGAGTGGAGAAAACCGGCGGCACGGACCTGCTGTGGGTTACGCTTGCCGGTTTTCGGTTAATGTTTATTGATTTCTCGAGGTTTTGGATGTACAGTTTACCCAAATCTTCGGATTTGGGAGTTCAGATATGATGAAGTTTAAAGCTTGGGAGGGTACGTTCGTCAACCGCTTCTCGATCGGCATGGTTTTGGGCACTTTGGTTTGTTTCGTCGGACTGCTGCTGATGAATGAGGTGGTTCTGTGGATCGGCGCCGGATTTGCGGTATTGTCTGGCGCACCTCTCTTCTGTCTGGGATGTGGGGAGACGCTGAGTGGAGGACAGCCTTTACCCAGGGACAAGTGATCGAATCCATGAGGCCTGGCGCACCGATGCGCTGGCCTCATTACTCATACTGAAAACTAATCGAGGGAACAGCACTTGAAGACTGCAGGGACTTTGAAAACTGCAGGGCCTGGCCCTACGAGGGCAAGACTAGTTGACGGGACCCTTATGCGAAATGCTTGACAGGCGAAGTCAGGGGGATACTATAAAGTTGAGTTCGGGAGTAGAATTATTAAAGTTTTAATATAAATGGAGGGGCGGATGGGACAACAGATGATTGTGAAGGTATCGATAATAGCTCTGGTTTTGGGCTTGATTCTGGGTTTTGCCGGCGGCTACGCCTACAAGAATCTTAACGCTGAAGGTATTGGTGGAACAGGCGGCGGGTTTGGGGCGGTCATTGTAGGAAGCAACTTTGGTGGTGATGGCCAGGACGCAAAAACTGTTGCTTACGATGGCACGAAAGTAGTGACGAGTAAGGGGAATCTTTACGATTGCCCCAAAAACACCACGTTCAAAGCGGTTTACCCTATGCCATTTGCCCGAGATCAGTTAACAACTGCCCTAGACTACGCCGGAACGCCGGTTGTTAACGGGAAGAAACATCATCCTGTAGATAATGCTAATTATCCTGGTAAACAAGTGCTCGGCTACGACCTGTACTACCAAGTGCGTGTCAGTAGTGACGGCTTATCAATCTCCGCAGAGCTTCTGAATAAGATTGAAAAGGTAAGAGCAGAGCCCCTAAAAATGTATCAAGCAAACGTGGGTAGGTTCAGAAAAGGTGGCGATACAATCTATCTTGGAAAAGATATTGTCGGACCTCTTGATAACGGAAATAACGTTAAAGTTGATAAAGACAGAGATTCTATTCTGCTCTGTGTTAAGCCCGGCTACGGCGGCTTGTAGCGGCGAGTAAAACTTCTAGAATCGTAGATAAAAGAGGGGTCGCTTCGAAAGCGCCCCTCTTCAGTAAGGTAATGCTTCAAAAATCTACTTTTTTTGGAGAGCCTGCTACTTTGCGACGAATAATCCTCCTTTGACATCCTCAAAGTATGGGCGTAGCGTGAAACTTGCGGATGCGGTCTTTTGTTACCAAAAAAATATCTTCCAACCGCACTTTTGGCGGTACCCTCAGTTCGGCTCGAACAAAGCTTGATATTTCGTTGGCCCAAGCCGAATCCGAAACGAAGATTCCTGCCAAGTATCTCCAGGCGTTGGAGAATGACGATTTTAGTAAACTGCCGAGTGAAGCCTATAACATTGGGTTCGTGCGTTGTTACGCAACGTATCTGCACCTTGACCCGGGGAGTCTGGTGTCGCTATATCGTGATGCTCGCAGCCAAACCTGGCACGGGATGAATGAGTCAAGCGTTGCTTTCTCACCAAGGCGTGTCGGCGATTGGCATTTTCTAATTACGCCGAAGTTGCTGACGGTTATTGGTACGATCATCGTCTTCGGTGGGATTGCTGGATACATTATCCTTGAGTTGCAACAGTTCACCTCGCCGCCGCGGCTTGAGATAAGCAGTGTACCGGCTGAGTTTACAACCGACAGAGACCAAGTAGTTCTTGCGGGCAATGTGTCGGAGGGCGCTACTATGACGATCAACGGCGAACCTATTTTCGTGTCACAAGAGGGTGGATTCAGCCAGGAAGTCCAGCTCTCGCCGGGTGTAAACGAGATTGAAGTTCAGGCTCGTAGTCGAGCCGACCGAGTTTCGCGGCAAGTAGTTCAAGTGTTGTTTAGTGGCGATCTTGCATCCAGCAGCTCATCTGTTAAGAAGAAGTAGGGGTAGCCGGCGCTTGGCGCTCCATCAACAGACGCAGTCTCGCGTTCCAGCGACGCTTCGCTGCTCGCGTCTCGGCGTTTGACCCCGCCTTCAGCGGGGACCAAGCTCAAGACACCTCCGACACGCTGTTGCCAGACCGCCAAGCGCCTGTTAAGAAGGAGAAAGATGGTAAAAAACACAAAAAACGACAAACAGGAGGTCGCTTCCGGTCGCGGCGAAGCGCTGAAGGCGGCGCTGGCTCAAATTGAAAAACAGTTCGGCGCCGGCTCAATTATGCTGATGGGTGAAAGCCCACACTTGGACATTCACGCCATCTCCTCCGGCTCACTCTCGCTCGATCTGGCCCTTGGTGTTGGTGGCTTACCGCGCGGGCGGATTATCGAAATCTTCGGACCGGAATCATCCGGCAAAACATCGCTGGCGCTCTCGGCAATTGCAGCCGCTCAAAAAACCGGCGGACTTGGAGCCTTGATTGACGCCGAGCACGCTTTCGACCCAAGTTACGCAGCCAAGCTGGGCGTCAATTTGGATACCCTACTAATCTCCCAGCCCGACAACGGCGAGCAGGCGCTCGAGATAGTGGAGACGCTGGTGCGTTCAAATGCGGTGGACGTGATTGTGGTTGACTCGGTGGCGGCGCTGGTGCCACGCGCCGAGATCGAGGGCGAGATGGGCGACTCGATGATGGGGGTGCAAGCGCGCCTCATGAGCCAAGCCTTGCGCAAGCTGACCGGCGCGGTTGCTAAATCCAAAGTAGTGCTGATTTTCATTAACCAAATCCGAATGAAGATCGGGGTGATGTTCGGAAACCCCGAAACCACCCCCGGTGGCAACGCTCTGAAATTTTACTGCTCAATTCGTTTGGACATTCGCCGGAGCGAGCAGATAAAAGACAGCGATGTCGCCATAGGTAACCGCTGTCGAGTGAAAGTGGTGAAAAACAAGGTAGCGCCGCCGTTTCGGGTAGCTGAATTTGACTTGATGTTCGCAGATGGTATATCAAAAGAAGGAGACCTAATTGATTTAGGCGTAAAGTTCGAAGTTGTTGACAAATCGGGTGCTTGGTTCCAGTACGGAGAGCAAAAGCTAGGGCAGGGGCGGGAGGCTGCCAAAGCTTTTCTCAAAGGTGATCCGAAGACGGCCGACGAGATTGAGAGTAAACTGCGTGAGCTTTCGGATTCAGGGGAAATTAGTACCGTCCACGAGGACTAATCTCTCGACTTCGACGGCTATGGTTTGCGACTGCTTTGTCGTCATTCAACTGATCGTCGACAAAAAGAATTGAAAGATATGTCCGTTCTAGAGCGCACAACCTGAAGGGTAACAATTCAACGCACCTGGTCACCGAAGAGAGTTACTCGGCGCCGCCCCCAACCTTTTTAACTTTCCCTCTCGTACATACCGGAATTGGTTCTAATTTGTCTAACTCTTTCTGATCTAACATGTCTTGCACCATGCTTAATGGTCCAAGTACCTTTGTGTCGAAAAATTCATCGTCCCCACCTGACAGAAAGTAACGTTTTTGATGATTCTGCACCCCGGTTTGGTAAAATTTTGTCAACTTTGCCTTTTTCACTAATTCCGTATTGACGATCTCATAATTTCTTTCATTTCCAATCCACTCAGTTGCATCATTGGGGTAATCTGTATCTTCATCGACGGACCCTACGATCGTCGCTGGTTTCGCATCCATTAGTAGGCTATCGTCGTAAATATGTCGATAAAATGGCAGAGGTACCTTTGCCATCCACTTTGTATACCCTGGATCGATAACTGTAGGGCATCGATATGCCCTAGTACTCACTCTTGAGATTTCAGTACTTCTTATCCTATTCCTAATTGGATCACCGCTGTTTATCAGAGCCATAATAACTTTATAGTGACTTGGTACTTTTTCGGTTTTTGAATCTGCTTGTCCACTTCCTCCAATTTCACCGCCCGTTCCTACAGTCCCACCTTCTTCGGCCTTGAAGTTCTGGTAAGTGTAACCACCAGCGAAACCAGCCACTAAACCGATGATTAGTCCAAGCGCTAGTACTATATAGGTTACTTTTCGTTCCATTAGTTCCTCCTTCTTTGTCCGATGCTAAGTAGTTTTCCCTACCTCAACTCCACCGTACCTCCCCCCTCGGCGAAGTCAAGTCTCGCACTTTTTTGGGTTAGAAATTCAGATATGATACAGGCATGAAAAGTATGTCGGCCTTCGATTACGCAGTGAAACTCCTTGGTTATCGGGCGCGGACAGAGAAAGAGTTGCGAGAGAGATTGCGAGACAAAAGTTACGAGCCGGAAGCTGTGGAGAAAGCGCTGCAGCGGCTAGCAGCGGTTGGCCTAATCGACGATGATAAATTCGCCGAATCTTTCGTGCACTCGAGACTCTCCATAATGCGGCGGGGCAAGTATCGCATCTGCTTGGAGATGAAGCGACGAGGGTTTTCCCGGGAGTTGACCGAAAAGTGGACCTCACAAATCTCTGCTGATGACGAAATTGAGGTTGCCAGAGAGCTGCTAGAAAGTCGAATTAGAAGTTGGTCAAACCTTGACGAACTGACGCGCAAACGCCGGGCCTTAGGATTGCTTGGCCGTCGCGGTTTTGCCCCCAATATCATCTACCGACTACTCAAAGAGATTCAAACAAGTTAAGTTGGAATTAATGCTAGGTTCTGCAAAGAAAAAGTCCTTGGTTTGGTTTAGTGAGGTCGGTAAAGACGACATCCCACTGGTTGGCGGCAAAGGGGCCAATCTCGGCGAGATGAGCCGAGCCAAACTTCCGGTGCCGCAAGGGTTCATCATTACGAGCGAAGCCTACTTCCAATTTATCCGCGATCACCGCATCGATAAGTTCATCGCCAAAGAGGTGAAAGGGATCGATTCTGAGGCCTCGAAAAAGTTGAATCAGATCGCCCTAGTTTTGCAGAAAGCAGTCAAAGAGAAGGAGTTGCCAAAGGCTTTGATAAGTGCGATCGAAAAAGCTTACGACGAGATGGGCAAGGGGCCGGTGGCGGTGCGCTCGTCGGCGACAGCGGAAGATCTACCGGACGCCTCGTTTGCCGGCCAGCAGGCGACGTTTTTGAATATCGAAGGGCATAAGGCCTTGATAAAAGCCGTTCGCGAATGCTGGGCGTCGCTGTTTGAAGCGCGAGCCATTTATTATCGAACGGTTAATAAGTTTGATCACCTGAAAGTCGGCATCGCCGTACCGGTGCAAAGAATGGTTCAAAGTGAAGTTTCGGGCATCATGTTTAGCGTTGACCCAGTAACAAATGACACTTCCAAGATCGTTATCGATGCCGGCATGGGGCTGGGCGAAGCGATTGTTTCCGGCTCCGTAACGCCCGATCATTACGTTGTCAAAAAAGAGTCCTGGGACATTGCGAGCAAAGAGGTCAGCAAGCAGGAGTGGCAGATAGTGCGCGGTCCGGACGGCAACGACGTCCATCGTAGTACCCCTAAAGACAAACTCGAAGGCCAGAAACTTACTGACGAGCAGATCGTAAAACTTGCCCAAATCGGCGCCCAAGTGGAAGCCCATTACGGCAAGCCGCAAGATATGGAATGGGCTTTCGAGGGCGGCAGTTTCTATATGGTACAATCACGGCCGGTTACAACCCTAAACAAAGGAAGTAATCAGCAGTCAGCCATCAGCAGTCAGCCATCAGCTTTGACCGAACAGCCGAAAGCCGCAAGCGGAGAGCCGACAGTCAGCGAAGCCGACGTGCTGGTAAGCGGTGCTGCTGCTTCGGTGGGACGCGCGTCGGGGCCCGTTAAAATCATCCACTCGCCCAAAGATATCGATAAAGTTTTAGCAGGCGACGTGCTGGTTACCGAGATGACGAGCCCGGATTACGTGCCGGCGATGAAGCGCGCCTGCGCCATTGTTACCGATACAGGGGGTAGGACGAGTCATGCCTCGATTGTTTCGCGCGAGCTGGGAATCCCCTGTGTTGTCGGTACCGGTACTGCTACCCACTCGCTCAAAACGGGCCAAGTAGTAACAGTTGATGGCGCATCCGGCAAAGTCTATAAAGGCAAAGTTGAGATCAGCCATCAGCAATCAGCTAGCGGCATTCAGCTGAAAGCCGACAGCCGACAGCTGCTAGCCAGCGGTGTTATGACTACCGTTCCTGTTACCGCTACAAAGGTCTATTTGAATTTGGCCGAGCCAGACAAAGCCGAGGAGTACGCCCAGCTGCCGGTTGACGGCGTCGGGTTGCTTCGTGCTGAATTCATTATCGCTGGAATTGGCGAGCACCCTAGGGCAATGATCGCCGCGGGCCGCCAAAAAGAATTTGTCCAAAAGCTAAGCCAAGGCATCAGCACGATCGCCCAGGCTTTCAATCCTCGGCCAGTGGTTTACCGCTTCACCGACTTCAAAACTAACGAGTATCGCTCGCTGAAAGGCGGTGACAAGTACGAGGAGCAGGAGAACAATCCGATGATCGGCTACCGCGGCGCGTCGCGTTATGTTAACGAGCCGGACGAGTTTGCGCTGGAGATCGAAGCGATCAAACAGATTCGCGACGGGTTGGACCTGAAAAACTTGCACGTAATGATTCCGTTTGTCCGAACCGTTGACGAGTTTGTAAAAGTGCGCGACCTAATGCACCAAAACAATCTTAAGCAGTCTGCCGATTTCAAGCTGTGGATAATGGTGGAAGTGCCTTCCACGGTTTTGGAGTTAGAGCGTTATATCGAAGAAGGAATCGATGGGGTATCGATCGGCTCCAACGACTTAACCCAACTTATTCTGGGTATTGATCGCGACTCCTCCAAGCTCGCGGCCGAATTTGACGAGAGATATCCGGCAGTTTTAAACTCAATTTTGCACGTTGTGCGCACTTGCCGCAAACATCACGTTACCTGTTCGATCTGCGGCCAGGCACCCAGCGTTTATCCGGAGATTACCGAAGCGATGGTCAAGGCCGGCACAACTTCTGTCTCTGTTGCCCCCGACGTGGCGGTCTCCTCCCGTAAACTAATTGCGTCCGTAGAGAAGAAATTACTTCTCTCGCAAGTAATCGACGCGTAGCTCTGAAAACTCCTCCGCTTCGGTCGTCGTTAGCGACGGCTAGAATAACAAGAAAGCCACACCTCCATAGATACAAGACAACGCAGAACTTTCGTGATTTCATCGTCAGAATTGTAGCACCAACCCTGGTAGTTGGCCGATAATTCAGCTACAATTCTTCCCAGGGAGTTTATGAAATGTTGTACCTTCTCATCTTTGTCGCTCTGTTGATCTTGTTTGTTGGTTTCTTTATCTGGACGGCTATCGCCGGCCGGCGCCACCAGCGACGACGGCATGTCCTACGAGCTTGGGTGACTGTTACGATCTTTGTGGCCACAGTGCTCTACGCAGAGGGGCTGCGCTACCTCTACAGCTTCAACAAGGACGCACAGACTATCCATCTGCCCTTTGCGATCACTTCCGGGGTCATCTTCCTGGTATTGGTGCTCTTGGGCTGGAAGCTGCAGTCGGGCAATCGTTTCCGGGTCTGGCATCGGGCAGCGGTGATCACCTTTGCTGTAATGCTGATCCCGACCACCATCACCGGCATTTTGCTGATCACAACAGCCGCACCGAGATAGAGGATCTAACGTGTCACCGTCGATCTCAACCTCATGCCTATCGATCCAATCGGTAGGCTTCTTAAGTTGTGGGCAAATACCACTGGAATACTGGCTCGGACTTCTGTCTGCCTCCGTCTTACGTCTCCGTCGCCCCCGACGTGGCGGTCTCTTCCCGTAAACTAATTGCGTTCGTAGAGAAGAAACTACTGCTCTCGCAAGTGATTGACGGCTAGCCTTACTTCCTTTTCCAAGCCTCGAAGCCGGGGGAAGTTTCTTGGTCGGTGGCCAGCAAACTCATAGTCTCGAATACCGAGCTAACTTTTTGCGGGTACAGGAACGACCAAAGCTGTAAGACCGGTTTAATGTCCTCCATTTGATGGCGAAATTCTTTGATGAACTCAGCTTGAGCCGATTCGCTACCGTCGTAACCTTCCTCCGGTGCCGATCTCGACCAGCCAACTTCGGTGAAGATAATTGGTTTAGAGGTCAGCGAAGTAACTTTGGAGTAGTAATCGTCGGGCAAATCCTCGGGTGTTTTATAAATGAGCCCAGGGTAAGTGGTGAAGGCGACAAAATCAAACATCTCTAACTGTGGCAAGACCTTCTTCAAAATGCTCTTCGACTCGTCGTTGGTGCCTCCAAACAGGCCACCTCGCAAGCCCTGACTCCGTTCGTACTGGATGGTAGCGAAGATTTTAACGCTGGCCGAGGTGGAGCGAAGACGGCCGACTACTGGTTTGGCTGCTTTCAGGTATTTTTTTAGTAGCTCGGGTGAGCTTAGGTAGAGCTGGTCGATCTCGTGGCCGATGCCGATGTATTTTGGCTGTTCTGTGGCGGCAAATTTACCGATCGCAGCGGTCATGGCTGTTTGATAGTCGCCGTTCTTCACCTCTTCGATAGTTGGGCCTGTGAGGTAAATTGGCATAAAGCCCTTTTGTTTGGCCAGCGTAGCGATGTCTGAAGGAGTACCGTTGGATTTAGCAAAATCTTGCCAAGGCCCGGACCAACTAACGGCGTTGCCGATTTCTTTGGCTTTGTCGAAAAAACTCGTGAACTTTTCGCCTTTGTAACTTTTGGGAGAAAGGGCGACGCCAACAAGCGTCTCATAAGGGTTCACGTACGGCGCTGGCTTGGCAGCCTGTCTTTGGATGTTAATAGATACCACCGCAGAAACAACTACCACCAGTCCGAGAATAATCATCAAGAGTTTCTCACGTGACCGCCAGTAAAGATACACTCTCTGTAACCAGTAGTAGATCCTTCGAGCCATGGTCTAAAACTACACTATCAGAGAGTAATGGCCAAGTGGGGGAAGTTGTTTATTCAATTATTGCTACCCCTCCGATCGTCACATAGGCCTCCCTTTGACATTCTGGCTGTAGGTCTGTAAGCTGAATTAATAAGGAGGAGTGTATATAATGATTGCAACTAAAACTAAAAGGGGTTTTGCCCCGGTGATGATTTTGTTACTGGCGCTTGGAACGTTAGTAGTGGGCGGAGGTAGCTATGTTGCCGCCAAAAAGGTAGAGGAACGAAAAAGTGAAAAAGCGGCCGAACAAGCCGATTCATTGCCAACCGCACTATCTGGGGTGAAGTCGGCCGAGGAGATCCGCGCGTTAGCAGAAAAACTACTGAAAGACGGACAGACAATTGTCAGTATCGAGCTTGAAGACGAAGACGCAGGGCTGGTTTACAAGGTAAAATTGGGTAACCCCGAAGGAGTGCTCTTTTTCAACGCCGAAACAGGTGAACAGATAATAGACCCAAGCGAGGACAAAGCGGATAGCGACGAGGTTGAGTCTAGCGACGAAATACCGGCTGACTTTGTTGCCGCGATTTCCGTTGCCCAGGCTCGATCAATTGCCGAAGGTCAGCGACCAGGAAAGACCGTACGCAAGATTGAGCTGGACATGGAAGAGAGCAAAGTTGTTTACAGCGTCAAGTTCACCGATGACGGTCGAGTTGATGTTGATGCCACAACTGGTGCAGTGCTTCGTGTTCGCGAACCTGGCTCGTCCGGAAATGATGACAATGGCGATGACCAAGGCGATGACCAGGGCGGTAACAGCGAGCCTCAGGAGATGAGCGTCTCAATGGAAGATAACGAATTCAGCGGATTAGAGTCGCTAACCAAAGGCCAAGCGGTTAAGGTAGAGGTGGAGAATGAGGACGATGTTTCTCACACTTTCACCATCACTGAATTGGGTATCAACTACACGATTGCCGCCGGTGCAAAGAAGGAGTTCACCTTCACCCCGTCTGTTGCCGGCTCGTTCACCGTGAAGTGTACTATTCACCCGGAAATGACCGCATCAATTACGGTGAAAAACAGCTAAAGAGTCGAACTAGAAATGAACGCGGGCCGTCCTGATGGGTGGCCCGTTTTTGTTTTTCTGCCATTGCAAACAGTGCCTATTTAGCTTTCAATATAGGAAATGACATTAAAACTTGATCTGCGGTTTGTGGTAGGTGTGTTGACACTGGTGATTTTGGGAATGCTATTTGCCTGGCAGCCGTGGGACAGCACTGGTAGTCGGACGGTTGTAGTTAGCGGGCAGGCTACTGTTAAAGCGGTGCCGGATGAGTTCACTTTCTACCCGTCGTATCAGTCGACCGCAGCAACTTCAGCCAAAGCGATTTCCAAGGTTTCCGTCAAGGGTAACGCTGTTGTTGCCAAGCTGATCAAGCTCGGTGTAGTGGAATCAAAAATAAGGACCGATGTCAGTACCAGTAACGATGACGGTCGAGTGATACCGATGGTAGACTCGTCGGAACCTGATTCCAGCGCTGTTAGCTCCTCCACAATTACGGCGACCTTTGCCGTGACCGCGGTGGTGAACGACTCGAAACTGGCTCAAAAAATTAGCGATTATCTAACGACCACTTCACCGCTGTACGGCGTTTCGCCATCTAGCGGTTTTACCACCGAAACCAGCAAGCGTCTGGAGAACGAGGCTCGTGGTGAAGCACTGGCTGACGCAAAGGCCCGAGCCGACCAGACCGTCACTACGCTAGGCGCAAAACTAGGCAAAGTTATCGAAGTATCCGAACCCAACTGGGGCGGCCCAATTATGATGGAGGGCGACACCGGCTCGATGTCCAAGGGCAGCGTTGCGCCGACCACTCCGCGCTTGCTTTTCGGCGAACAAGAAGTGACGTATTCTGTCTCTGTTACCTACCGGCTGAAGTAAAGCACCGCTAAAGAGCAATTATTTATAAAGTCTCCGTCACCTTTGTTTAGGTGATATTATGGAATCATGCCTGAAAGACCCGGTCCTGATTTAGAAGTAGAAAATCAAGTAGTGGTGGTTACTGAAGAACCACCTAAACCCGAGATAGAACCTACCACTAACATGGAGCCGACGGTAGGAAAAGACGACCAGATAGGATTGGAGAAGAACGAAGAAAAATCATCTCCAAAGCCTCCGACGCTCTCTCAAGAGGTTGCTCAAATCATTGAACGTTCGAAGGAAATATTTGCTACCCTCACTGCTATTCCCGAGATCCACTATAATTCCGAAGTAGTCAACCAAAACAATACCGAGCAAAAGGCCGCTTTAGTGAATTTAGATGAGGCTTTGGCCATAAAAGAAGCCGATAGTTCACAGGAAGCCTGGCAACAAACCAAAGCACATCTTGAAAATCTTCGTCCCCAGCTTGTTGCTCTCAAGGAAGAGTTAGATCAAATTCAAACCGAGAATGCTGTCGACGCCACTGAGGATATTAGTAAATTAGCCCTAAGAATAAGAGAGGTTGTCAGGGAATATGATAGTGGCTTAACTAAGCTAGAAATCTTAGAAAATCGTTATTACGCCGCCATGGGGCAAGCCGAATGGAATCGAGATAACGCGGAGATGCTGAAACTCGGTTTACCGCCGCTCAAACCTGGTGAAATATTCGAGAGCCGTAAACGAACAGTTAATGATGAATTTTTCGCAAGAGATAAACGGCCAACTTCCGAACGTGCCAAAGACCTGATCCCATTTACCAGAGCCTGGGGTCAATCAAGAAAAGCCAAAGACGATTATCATAAAACCAGTAAAGTTTCGTCAATTAAGTTTAAGCGCGGAGGAATTAGCAATCTGCCCGATCGCGGTTCGTATGCACTGGCAGAGACTGATGGTCGATTAGCAGGTGATCTAGTAGCGGGTGTTTACGGTCGTTTTCTTAGCCTCGCTCAAGATCGTTATCAAGTTCTCTGGCAACAGGCAATGTTTGATAATAATAATTTAAACGCTGTCGAGCGAGCGGTTATGCAGGGACGTTTGAGACAATTGCTGGATTGGAACGAAGATGTTGTTTCCCCCACCTGGGAAGCAATGACAAAAAATTTCAACACGACTCTGCGTTGGGGCGATCATAAACTGATTCCGCATAGAGTTATTCATTACAAAAGAGATCAACGGGAGGAAGAGAAAATTAACCGAACCCTTGATGGAGGAAAAGCCGTCCTCCTGAGTGAGGATGTGTATTACACCAAAATGATCGAGGAGACCATTGCCAACGGAAAGGTCGGCAGAGAGGAAATAGTTGAGTTACAACGATTGGCAATACTTGGCAATCTGAAAGAAAATTATACTAGCTTATATGGTTTGTCTTATGATCTTGAACGTTTTGATAGTCTTAAAACTAGATTTCCCGATGCCGAATTCCAAGCTCAATGTATTCGTTTAGAGCAGGAGAAGGTAGCTGAAACTTTCGAGAATTCATCAAGCATTTACACCAATGCGGAGACGATCGACGCGCTTAAAGCTCGCTATCCAGAGGACACAGAGTTTCAAGAGCGATGTACCCAAATCGAAAAACAAGCTCTCCTTAGCTATATCGATACCCATTTCTTCACAATCTTAGCTACTCAGGCAGACTTCGATGCCGTTAAAGCTCGCTTTCCAGACCCCGAATTTCAGGCTCAACTAGCTAAAGAAGAGAGGAACGCCGCCATAAGTTACATTCAGAAAGATTTTCTCAAGCTTCTAGGGGATCCAACAGCATTTGATAGCCTCAAAGCCCGTTATCCGGATCAAGAGTTTCAAGGTCATTTGGAGCGAATTGTCAAGAGGGGGGTCTTAAGCTATCTGGAAAATAGCTTCAATGAATTCGTTACAAGCTCGGAAAAAATTGACAATCTTAAGGCTAACTTCCCTGATCCAGAATTTCAGTCGCGTTGCGTAGAGTTAGAACGCCGCGCGGTAATCGAGCATTTGAAAACTGGTGGTGGGCTACTATTAACTGTCCCTTCGGCACTGGATACACTTAAAGCCCGGTTCCCTGACGAAGAATTCCAGGCTCAATGCACTTCTCTTGAAAAGGAGGTGATTATTACCGAGCTTTCTAACGGTAGTCGTCAGTTATTTGATAATTTCGATGAATTCAACGGCCTTAAAGCTCGCTATTCTGATCCTAAATTTCAAGAACGTTGCGATGAGCTAGAAAAAGAAGGGTTAGTTGGGTTTCTTCTTCGTGATGAAAATGCTCTTAAGGATGAAACTCTCCGTCAGTATTATTTAGCGAGACACCTTGAGCCTGAGACCCAATTGTTACTCAAGTTGCCCGATCGTTGCCCGCTCTTATTTGATAAGAAAAATGGTCAAGTTCTACGAGCAATTAAGGAAGATTTTCCGGTATTTATCAATAATGAAAAGGATGTTGATTTTATTGCCAATATCTTGGGCCAGTACGGTAACGCAGCCCAAGAAATAATTTCCGGTTACGGGGAGTGTCTTAAAAAAGAGATCATCAGTCGCGATGACCGTGGCAGTGTTCTAGAATTCTTAAAGCATTTTCGCATAATTGGTCCTGAATTAATGGCTGGTTACCTCCTCGCTCGCAAAGACCATACTGAAAAGGTCTATTTTGCCCAGTTACAGAGTTTTCTTGAAGGGGCTCTTGGGGACAAGCCGATGAGTCAAACCCAAAGAGATAAGCCGTATTATCGTGAATTACTGCACCATGTTTTTCAAAATAACGCCAGAAACTATGGCGACTTTGAAACAACCGTTACACATTGTCCGGATCGTCTGGAAGACTTAGAACCTTTTAAAAAAGATGAGGTTTATGTGATCAATACTTTAGAGGCGGGCTCGGTGAAATATAAGGAAGGGGCAGATAGAGCCTCGATCGAAGCTGAAGCTGACGTATTCTCGGAAGAATTAAAGACCCTGGCTGCCGAGAGTCCGGATCAGTTAGCGGAAGGCCTTAATGCTCAAATTGATCAGTTGCTAGCTTCTCTTCCGAGTGAGTTGCTTCCAGCAAACCAGCTAGAAACCAACGAGAACAAACTGGCAGTGCTAATTGCGCTTCAGGCCGGTGGCGAAGCAGAGCTTGGGGCAACGGCTTTGGAAGAGATAATTTGGCGATACTCACTGCTGACCTTTGGTGATCACCAGAATGCGATTACTGGGATCGAAAGCCGATGCGCTCAATCTCCTAATCCGACTTATTCGTTACTGACCGAATACCACGCTTTAGCCTTTGATCATCGCAAAGAGGCTCTGCGTAACGTTTTTCAGGCCGTCGCCAGTAATCCAGACCTTGAAAGCTACTTCCAACAACGTTTTGTTTCTCGACAAGAAAAGGCGCAACAAACGAATCGGGCAGACGTTATTAATCGAATGCAGGGTAAATTTGGGATTAGCCCTGCCTTCGTTCAACAGATTGGTGAACGTCTTTACGGCAAGGAGCAATTGGGCAGCTATCGAACTGAGCTTGGTGAAGAAGCAGTTAATGCCCGTATCGCTAAACTAATTGAACGGTATGAGAGGGCGACTGGTCGTTTCGGAGCCGAGAAAAGCATTTCAGCCAAATCTCGGACTAAACAAGTTTACGGTATGCTGAGGTCTCGTCGCCAGGCAACGGATCGTGTTCTCGGCGAGTTTATCGACACCGAGTCTGCTGAAGCAATCCCTCTGACTCGGGTTGATAATGAGTTACTGCTCTCACTGGCTTATGAAGAGGCGCAAGATTTGGGTGACTTTAGCCCCGAAAGCTATTATAGCTATCTTTCCCAACAAAGCGTCAGAATCGGTAACGCCCGATTGAGTCGAACGGAAGCGTCTTTAGACCAATTTGAATCAAGCTCTGGAGCGCAAGCCAAAAAACTCATCGGAAGTTTTTCGAAAACAAAGGAAAGTGCCCTCGCACGAATGGTTGGAGGAGTTTGTGTTGCCCAAGACAACCCAAAACCTGAACTTGAGCGCGTCAACATTTGGGAGATGCCAAATTACATTCAGTTGGTTTTGCATGATCCGGAGACGATGCGTTGCCAAGGTTTAGTATTGCTCCATCACTTTACGGAACCAGATGGTAAAAAGATACTCACGGCCTCATTTAATCCCGCTCAAGGCTATTTACAAACGACCGATGAAGCTTCAATCTACCGAGGTTTAAGTCAAGTAGTAACAGAATTTGCCGCCACTAATAATTTTGATATGGTCGGTGTCTCGACAAATGGAACTATTCGAACTAACCGAACTGGTGGTTTATTTGAAAGGGCAATGGACGAACAGATTGATGAACAGGGACGAGAGCAGTACGACTTTGCCAACCCCCGTCAGTTTTCTTGTAGCCCGACGTACAATTTAGATAGCATTAATCTCATCTGGAAAAACAACCGAGAGACAGCTACACCAGAAAAAACCTAGCGTCTGGGCTTGAAGTCAAGCGAGGCCGAGTTAACACAGTATCTTTTGCCGTCAGAATCTTTTGGGCCATCCTTTTTCGCCCCGTAGCTTTTGATAAGCTGCCCAGTTGCCGTCGTTGGGGCCTTTTTTATTCTAGCGGACTGGCTTAAGGGTTGTAGTAGATAGTGTCGTATTTTTTAGTTGATGTATTGCCAATTTTATCTTTGAACTGGACGTACACTTTCTTTGTTCCCCTGCTTGCAGTGCCGCCGTAGGTGGAGCTGGTGATATTCCAGTTCGAATAGGTAGTGGCGTAAGTCACCCAGCTGCTCCATTTGGTCGTCCCGTTATTGGAGAACCTCATCCGGTACAGTCCAAACCCCCCAGTGTCGGTTGCCCCTAGGTACAGCTTAGTCAGCCTGGAGCGGGTAGTAGAGGCGCCGTTGTTTATTTTTATTGAAGTGCCGCCAGGTGCGGTGGTATCCAACGATGCCAAAGATTTGTAGGCGTTGATTCTCCTTCCGGTTGTGGTTTTGCCAGCGAGGCCAGCCTTGCTATCGCCCTTGGTAAGGATGGCGCTTTTAACCTGGGCGATCGTTAGGCTTGGCTTGAAGCTCCAAAGCATTCCGGCCAGACCAGCCACATGCGGCGCCGCCATCGAAGTGCCTGCTAGGTAGTTATAAGCGCTGCTCATGCTGTGAGAGTAAACTGCAAGTGGCCACAACGCGCAACCAAACCCGTCGTCGGCGTCGGCATCGCTCACCCATCGCAAGCGAAACTTAAGGTTGGCGTTTCTAAACGGCGTCAGATCTTCCGATATCAAATTAACTGACGGGAAGGCGCCAACCAGAGAGTTCGAGTTATAGCGATTCACATCCGTCCAGTTCGCCCCGTCGTATGCTTCCAACGCGACGTAGTCGCTGGTGGCACCGTAAGGGTCGGTATTCTCTGTGTCACAGGTGATATACGCCATTAAGCGAACGGCGTAGATATAACTGCTTGACGTGTTGATCGCATCGGAGACCACCGAGTTGTTCATGTTCGGTAGATAGTTTGCGTGAAAGTAATCACTCCATAGCCAGTTTACGTCCCCATCAAATAGAGTTCCCCACCAGTTGTCAGCTCCTTCTTCTGTCAGCTGATCTCCCACTGAAGGCGGCACCAAGGGGTTGCCACCCTCTAGCTCGAAAGGTTCGATGAATGCGGTGCCAGCTCTGGGATAAGTGCTGTAAAGATTGCTGTTGGCATTTCCCCCGGGAGCTCCGACGTCAACCGTTGTGACGCTGAAGTCTGAGTAGCTGGATTTGGCGTCATCCTCGTCTGTCGCCGCGACGCAGATGATGTTGGTCGCCGCCAAGTCACATGGATAAGCGTTGTACTCTGCTGGATCGTCGTGATCATCACCTTCTGCGTCACCATCACCGTTGCCGTTGCCGGCTGCCGCAACAAAGATTCCTGGGAAGGCGGTGATGGAAGCACTCAAGGCCCCGTCGTTGTAGTCGTAGCCCGGAATCGCACCGCAGGGCATTTGGCTGCCGCCCAGATCTGGGTCAACACAGCCCCAACTGGCGTTAATTACTTTTACCCCGTTATTGCCAGCGTAATTTATTGCCATCACCAATTGGGCGGTTGTGTAGTCGGTCTTTAAGACCATCAGCTTAAGATTATTGTACTTACTCATGCCGCTTACCCCGGTTGTGTTGTTAGACTGAGCGGCGACTATCCCCGCAACGTGCGTCCCATGGCCGCCGCCGTTGATATCCAGCGGATCGTCGGGGGTGTTGTCTTCGTCTTCAAAATCGTAGCTTTTGATCTGGTCGATATTGTTTATTAAGTCAGGGTGGTTGTAGAGAATTCCGGTGTCGATAACGGCTACATCGGTGTTTGTCCAGGCAGAGGTTTCCAGGGCCCAGGCCTCGGGCATATCAATATCGGCGTCTGAGGTGCCAACGAAGCCATTGACCGTCTGTCCTGTATTGTTCAGACCCCATTGACGGGCAAAGTAAGTGTCATTAACGGCCGCCATCGGCCAATAACGGTAGTTCGGTTGCGCGTATGAGACGTTCGGGTTGGCCTCCAGAGCGGTGATTTTGTCTTTAATCGATCGGCCATCCTCGATTTTTACTAACGTTGAGTTTGCCCCCTTTATAACCCTGAGCTCGGACGTGTGTTCGGAAATCGCGACAAAGTTCGACTTAACTCGCCCTATTGGCGAGCTGACGTCGATCTCCTTATCTTCCCATTTGACGATGATTTCGCCGTCGACGTAACCCTTTTTTGGAGCGTCCTTGGACTGGCGTAACTTGATTGCCTCTTGGATACTAGACGGCAGGTTCGGAGTATCTAGAGACGGGCGTGTTGGCTTCGGACTGCCTGCAAAAGAAACCCCGCTTGAACTCATCACAAGCAATATGGTTACAATTAAGACACCGCCTGGAAACAACCAGCCCACAGACTTTTTTTTGAGCCCAAAGTCCATCCACCCTCCTTTTTTACATTATAACTTTAAGAACGCCTACCTATTAGTGCCCCTATTATACTCTTTTTCATTTTTTGCCCTGTATTACGGCTTCATGCCTGAAGCAGTTGATGATATGGTCGTTGACCAGCCCAGCACCCTGCATAAAAGCGTAGCAAATTGTTGAGCCGACGAACTTGAAGCCGCGTCTTTTTAGGTCGATGCTCATCTCGTCGGATTGGGGGGAAGTAGCGCCGATGTCGGAGTCTTTTTGATGGTGATTAACAATTGGTTTACCATTAACGAAGCCCCAAATGTACTTATCAAAACTACCGAACTCTTTCTGAACGGCCAAAAACGCCTGGGCGTTCGTCACTGTCGCCCGAATTTTCAGTTTATTACGAATTATTCCCGCATCGCTCTCTAATTCCTGTACGGGTTTAAACCCATAATTGGCAATTTTATTTGGGTCGAAATTATCGAAGGCCTTACGGAAGTTTTCGCGTTTATTCAGAACAATCGCCCAGGACAAACCGGCCTGGAAGGTATCGAGCACAATATATTCAAACAATTTCCGGTCGTCGTGGCACGGCACGCCCCACTCCTCGTCGTGGTACTTGACCATTAGCGGGTTTGTACCCGGCCAAGAGCAGCGACCAGTTGCCATGAGTTACTTGCTGTGTTTGACCATCTGCATCAGGCCAAAGATGTTGCCCTGCGGATCCTCGGCGTAGCACCACCACATAACCTCGTCTTCGCCGAGCGGCATCGAAGCTTTCGGCTTAACGATTGTACCGCCGTTAGACTCAACATCAGCGATCGCTTTGTCTAGATCTTCGACCTCAATCGTATTGATGGTCTTCTCTTTCTCATAGCGCTTCATAATGCCACCGAATATCGCTCCCTCGGCTCGATCTTCTTCTTTACCAACCATAAAGTAACCGCTATCGGCCCACTGATTTATCTCCCAGCCGAACGCCTTCTTATAATATTCCGCTAACTTTTCCGGATCTTCCGCCCCAATTTCAAAATGGACTACTCGGTTTTTGCTCATAATCTCCATCCTATCGTCCAATTGAATACTCGCCAGAGCGAGACTTCAAAAGGAGCTATCTGCTTTTATATCGTCTGAAGCTTGTGACTAACAAGAGCACTTGGCTTGAGCTTCGTTGCAACCAACGCACTTTGGCATACAGTGTTCGCCGCCGCACTCGTGGTTGGCGTCATGCTCGTCCGCTTCCGCTCCGCACATCGCGCACTTATAGCCCATCGTATCCTTGTCGCACTTTACGCATTTTTCCATTTTATCGCCCCCTTCTACTAATTAACTATAACTGACTGCCAAAATATCACAGTCAGCTTACTGATTCCATATGCATTAATACAATGCCGATAATGCCAGACGACCCACTCCGTGGTATCGAGCTAAAAAAAGGAGGCGGGAAGACTGCTCTTACCCGCCCCGATGTTGCCCAACATGAGCGTTGGCTATGCCGGAGATTGAACTTGCTGAGACGCGAGTACTTGCCGCAGATCGCCGTAGGTCTTGACCTCCTTCGGGAAAAGCACCCGCAAGTGGCATCCTCGGCACACGAGCGCGTCATGCGTCTTGGTTGCTCGCCGTCGGTCCATCCAGTTGTCGCAGTACTCGTGAACTCCGACGCACGAACCTAGGCTGCTCTCGTCTCGAGTGTGCTTGACGAAGTATATGAGCCCGTAACCACATGTGCCCGGCGGGTACTCCCTTAGAAGGTCGCCTTCGGGTGTGAGAGGGATCGGCTCGAGCGGAACGCTCCGCTCGATCTCTTCGGCCATCACTTCGGTGAGCTTCTCGCGACCTTCGTTCTGCCGCGTTGAGCCGTTGACCACACGCCGAAGCGCGCAGTCGAGCCAGCCGGTCGCGAAGTAGTGGTCACCATCCTCGTCGCCGCTCACCACCTTGAACGGACAGAGGCCGTTGATCGGGTACGTTTCTCCCGTGCTGCTGCCGTCTTGGTCGCGATAATGGCCACGAAGTTTCCCCGGGACGACTCTTGCCGGATCGAAGCCGGCGGCGGAAACGGTGTCGAAGAGGATTTGGACCTCGTCTTCTGAAAGCGTCTGGATCTCATCCCACTGTTTGTACCGTAGGGCGAGATCGACGAACCTTATCGCCACAGCTGTCGTGTTACTTGGCATCTCTGCCTCCTGTTTTTGGTTTGGGAATGTGCTGGCTCGCATTCTAGCATTACTCTTGGTTGAGTGTCAACAAAGAACGGCAACATTTTCCCTCTTCAGTATTAAAAAATACTACGGAAAATTGCTGTCCTTATAGGCAATAGTTACTTTTTCGCAATTGCAATTTCCTAACTGGCGGAGAGGGTGGGAGTCGAACCCACGGTCACCTTTCGGCGACACGAGCTTTCCAAGCCCGCGCACTAGGCCACTATGCGACCTCTCCAGTTCTTTCATTTTACCTGAAAATAAGGTTAAATTCAGCCTAGATGGCCAATGAAATTGAGGACATTAAACAACGTCTCGACTTGGTCGAACTGATCGGCTCGTACGTCCAGCTCAAAAAAGCCGGCGCTAACTACAAAGCTCCCTGCCCGTTCCACCAGGAGAAAACGGCCTCGTTGATGGTCAGCCCGGAAAAACAGATCTGGAAGTGTTTTGGGTGCGGCAAAGGCGGCGACCACTACCGGTTCGTTATGGAAACCGAGCATTTGGAGTTCGGCGACGCGCTCCGGCTGTTGGCCCAAAAAGCAGGCGTGACCTTGCAACCCCGTACTCGCGCCGAATACCAAACTCGCGACAACAAAGAGACGCTCTACGGCCTGAACGATTTTGTCTCACGGGTGTTTCACAAAGTACTTGTGGATAACGCCGCGGGAAAATCGGCACTCTCATACCTGACGAAACGCAATGTCAGCGCGGAAACAATTAAAGCTTGGCGGCTTGGCTTTGCCCCGCGCAACTTGCCGCTGAGAGATCTGGTGGCAAAACGCGGCCAAGCGATCGCTGACTTGGCTAAGATCGGCTCCCCAGAGAAGTTTTTTGAGCGGATAATGTTTCCAATTTTCGATGTGCTTGGCAATGTCGTCGGCTTTACCGGCCGGGCGATCCCTTCGACTAATCGCTCAGGACAAGTGGGTGAATCTCAGCCAAAATACCTAAACTCTCCCGAAACGTTGCTGTTCAACAAAAGTCGTGTCCTTTACGGCCTGCACGCGGCCAAAGCCACGATTAAACAGCGCAACTTCGTCGTTTTGGTCGAAGGGCAGATGGACGTTCTAGCGCTTCACCAGGCCGGAATTACCCAAGCAGTCGCCTCCTCCGGCACGGCGATTACCGACACCCAGATCGACATCCTTTCGAAATACACCCCCAATTTCCTGCTGGCTTTTGATAACGACGAGGCCGGCCGCACGACCACCAAAAAAGTTCTTGAAATGCTCTTACGCCGCGACCTGAACGGCAAAGTTATTGATTTTGGCGAGTTCAAAGACGCTGGCGAGATGTTTGAGAAAACCCCGGACGCCTGGCGTCAGGCGGCGACGAGTGCGAAGGAGAGCATCGAGTGGCACTTGGACCAAGAGATTGCCGCATCGGGCAATCTTAGTTTCATTGAAAACAAGAAGAAAGTGCTGAAAGCGCTCCTGCCAATTCTGGCTCTGGTGAGTGAGGCGACTCGGCTCGACCACTACACCCAAAAGCTATCGACCGTACTGGACCTCAAGATGGAATCAATTCAAATTGCAATCGGCAAAGCTAAACCGATCTCCACCACCGTCCCCAATCCTGCTAATCAAGAGGAACCGCTCACGAGCGAGGAACAGCTTCTGATCATCCTGATGGCCAAACCAGCTCTCTTATTGAAGCACTTTGCCGCCTTTCGCGAGATCGTCTGGCAGTCAGAGACAGCCCACAGGGTTGCCGAAGCGATTACAGGAGAGTATAATGATAAAACTTTGGTGAAAAATTCCTCGGTCCAACTCACCAGCCAGGTAAAAAATCATGCAGGCCCAGATATATCTGGGAAGATTGACTCGTGGCAGATGTGGCTCACCTCCCAATGGGGCGAGCTCGATGACGTTACCGCCGAGGATTTAATCGGTGAAAAGATTGCCCGTCTTTCTTCCAAGCAGTACGAAAATCGCAAAGAACTTCTTGCTCGTAGCATAAAAACATCGCAAGAGGCGGGCGATATCAAACAGGTAAAAAAGTTGATGATCGAACTAAGCAAACTGGCAAAGGAGAAACAAGGATGAATTTTGAATTTCTAATTTCGAGTTTCGAGTCAATTTCAAATTTAGTAATTAAAAATTTATTGAAAATTGATAATTTAAAATTGAAAATTACAAACTCCAAAGGAGTTTGCCGATGACTAAAGCCGTTCCAAAAAAACTCAAACAAGACGCCGGCGTAAGCTTTCCAGAGGAATTAATGCACCTGGTGCGCAAAGGCCGCACTCATGGTTTTGTTACCTACAAAGAGATCCTGCAGACTTACACCGAGCCGGAAAACGATTTGGAGCTTATCGATTCGTTCTTAAAATACCTCGGGTCAATTGGCGTCGAAGTCCGCGATTCAAAGCCGCTACTCGAAATCCCACCGGAACCCGACGGCAAGAAAAAGACCGTGCGCGACGACGACCTAACTGGCCTTTCGGAAGATTCGGTACGAATGTATCTGCGCGAGATCGGCCAGTACCCGCTCTTAAAAGGCGAAGAAGAAGTGCGGCTTGCCAAAAGAATTGAGCGTGGCGACAAATCTGCCAAGCGCAAACTGGCCGAGGCCAACTTGCGTTTAGTGGTTTCTATCGCCAAAAAATACATCGGCCGCGGACTAACTCTGCTTGATTTAATTCAAGAGGGCAACTTGGGGCTACAACGTGCCGTCGAGAAATTCGACTACAAACGCGGCTTCAAGTTTTCAACCTACGCTACCTGGTGGATTCGCCAGGCGATTACCCGCGCCATTGCCGACCAAGCCCGGACGATCCGTATCCCAGTCCATATGGTTGAAACGATCAACCGCTATATGCGCGCCCAGCGCGAGCTGCAGCAAGAGCTTGGCCGTGAGCCGTTGAACGAAGAGCTGGCCAAGAAACTTGGTGTCGAGATGGATAAGCTGGAACACATCCAGCGTATTAGCCAAGAAACCGTCTCACTTGAATCGCCGGTGGGCGAAGAGGGCGATTCGAGTCTTGGCGAATTCATCGAAGACAAGCAAACAATGTCGCCGGAAGAGCAGGCCATTTACCAGCTGATGAAGGGCCACGTTGAGGATTCGCTTTCAATCTTGACGCCGCGCGAACAGAAAATTTTGCGCATGCGCTTTGGCTTAGATGAAGGTGGCGCCTCCGGCCGCACCCACACGTTGGAAGAGGTTGGCAAAGAGTTCGGTGTTACCCGCGAGCGTATCCGTCAAATTGAGGCAAAAGCCCTGCAGAAGATGAAGAAGCACGAAGAAGCTTCGAAGCTACGCGACTACTTGAATTAGCCTCTAGTCAACCAACTAGTTTTGTGACTAAATGGAGCCAAAGGGGGTTTTATGGCAGATGATGATAACAGTTTGGTAGACGAGTCACACTTCCCGTTGCGCTCGGTGTTGCCGCCGATGGACGTTGAGGAAGTTCTCAAAAAAGACATTCTTGAATTGATAGGTGCTTCTGGCTTAACTAAGGAGAAGAAGGCCCAGATATACGAGAATATGGGGAAAACCATCGAGAACCGCGTTATCGCACGAGTTGCCGATTTACTTTCCGATGAAGAGATGGAAAAATTCATCTCCTTAAGTCAAACAAATCCCGAACAAGCTGTTGAACTTCTTAAGGCAAATGAGATTGATATGCCAAAATTCATTGCTGAAGAAGCGTTACTCTATAAAACGCAGCTTGTGACGCTTTTCCAAGCAAGATAATGAGGTGGTTCGGCGGAGGTCCAGAATCAGCACCAACCCCAGAAGCTGAAGAGAAGGTACCTGAGCCAACAACTCCTGAGGGGCAACCAGATGTGGCTGGGCCTGCTCCCGTTGAGCCTCACCCAAGGGAAAAGACCCAGGAAGAGAAAGAAGCCCAGCCAACGGGTGAATATACTGCTGACCCGTATGTCGCCGGCGCAGAAGATGTAGGGGCCCGCCAACATGAGGAGTTGGAAGAACGAATTGACCGACGTCAGTTGGATCGTTTGACCTGCCTAGAACAAGTTGTGAGAGAAAACCGAGAAGCCTCCCCCGAAGAGCTCGTGGCGATTCTGAGAGAGTTTGATTTTGCGGAAGTGAAAAGAATCGAGTCGGAAAGAAAACACGGTCGGGGTTTTCTGGCCCCAATACGGAGGCTTTTAGACGCTGACGCAGTTTATGAAGTTCGCCAGAGAGAAGAAGTAAACGCCGAAACAGGTCTTCTTGTTAGAAGAGAAGAGATTCGCTATAACGCTTGGCGTGACATTATAGCCAGTGGCACAAAGTCGCTGTTTAATCGTCGGACAGCTATTGGCGTCGCTGCCACAGCAGCCGTGGGGTTTATTACAGGAGGAGTTAGCTTGGCCGCTGGAGCGGTTATGACAGGTGGCTCGATCGGTAGAATGTCTGCCGAACTGATCGACATCTTCAAAGGCGAAGATGCCGTAAAGGGTGGTACGCGCGGTGCTAGGCGTGAAATTCTAATAGCTGAGAGTGAGAAATGGCTAGAGATGCAGCAGTTGGCCAATGATTATCAGCACTTATGCGCAGAGGATCCCGTCAGAGCCCATGACATTTTAGATAAAATTACCCACCTCTACTATAAACAAGGTGAAGCGGCGATTGTGCAACGAATTAACACAGCCGAGAAATCCCTCGAGCAGCGCGAAGCCAAGCTTGCCAGACTTCGTGGGGCTCTACAGACCGTCGGTGAGATCGCCGGCGTTGGTGCTTATGCGGCCATTGAAAATCTCGCCGGCTCTTTCGATCCGGTTGATTTGGACCTTTTTGGCAAGGTTGAGGGACAGAGCGTTTTCCACGGCGTTGAGCAATTCGGCAACAGCTACAACTTTTTGTGGACAAACGCCGATAAAGCTATGGGTTTTGGCGGTCACACGCTTAACCATTTCCTGGGTCGAACAGTCGATACAACTAGCAACCTAGTAATTGCCACAATGCTCGAACGTGGCCTGCCGGTTGTGCTTGCTTCGTCATTGCTGGGAGGCTGGAGCTACCGTCAGTCCCAGCGTAAGGAAGCCGAGCAGCGTGTGGCTCAATCCGAAAGAGACCAGGCAATGTTTCGCGGTATCAACGAACAGATTGATACCAACGAACAGTATCTGCAAACAGTGGCGTGGGAGAGGCGAGAAAACGGCGTATTCATTCCCCAGAACCCGGAAGGGTATAAATATAACTGGGCTGCGCAACCTCACACGATTCCCAAAGACGAGTTTGATTTTGAGAAGGTGCCAACTTGGGTTTTGAACGAAGCCGATGTCGACGGACAAAGAATCGAGGGCATGGTTGTTGATAAAACATCTGGAACCTTCGTTGAAGTCGGCGTGGCGGCGGTCGATATCAAGAACAATAAGATCGCCGTGGTGAAATATGAAAAAAATCCAGCGACTGGAGCGGCCGCTTATCCTGTTCATGTAATGAGAATCGACGACTTTATGCGCCAGTATAGGCCAATTATTCGACAGGAGCCTGGCACTCCTCTCCAGCCGGTTGTGATAACTCCTGGCGCACCAGGTCCGGGCGGGCCAGGTGGATCAGAAGGCGGAGACCCCGAAGATACAGACGGACGTCCACCGGTCGAGCCATTACCGGCCTTACCTCCCGAAAGTGAGTTTCCCGAACTTCAGCCAATAGGTCCGGACGACCAGCCACCAGATTTTAATGTCGGTGACGAGGTCTTCGTGCGCAGGAGTGATGAACACGTTGAAAGGGGCTGGCAAATTATCAAATTCTTTAAAGAGGGTGATGAGATCGGTGCACTGTGTTTGAGCCCAGAAGGAGGGGACACAAAGAAAGTACCAATCGAAAAATTGCGAGATGCCAATCGAAGAGGGCTAACACCAGCATCATTTGAAAATAGGGAGGCTGGATCGCCGTCCGACTCTACTGCCGAGAACGAAGGAAAACCGCCGAAACCGGAATCGTCAAAAAATGTTGAGGGGGCAAAATACGGTTACGGCGAGGAATTCAAAGTAGGAGAGGGAACCATGGTTATAAGTGGTATCGACACAAGCGGTCCGCAACCGCGCTACCAGCTTGCCGGTCGAACACCTGAAGGAATTAAGTTCTTCCGCTCGTACGACGAGTCCGAGCTCGATAAGCGCAACAAGCGAGGAAGCCTGAACGTCCAAAGCCAGCCCACCGCCGGCAAGCCTCTCACATTCACGGCCGTTCCTTCGGAGGGCCAAGATAATGAAGCCAAGAAAAGCGAACCCAGGCGTGCTCGGATGGAGACCCTCCATTTCCCCAGTGATTACAAAGAGTGGGACTCGAGCCAGTACGTTAAACGGTTATCTGGGCTGGCCAGTATCGTCGACCCGCAAGTTTGGGAGACGATTGGTGCAGAAGTCGGGTCAGAGGCGCGGCCAGATGGGACGGAGCAAAGATTTGTGCGTTTCGTTGATCGCGAGGGCTACGAGCACGTTCTGCGCGAGACACCCGCCAAAGACGGCGGGGAACCATCTTTCACGATTTCCTACGGCACAGAAGGGCAGAAAAAAGCCGGGAGAGAGAGGGTCGTTGAGGAAGAGAAGAAGTCGACGACAAGGGTCAACGAATTTGCTCGTAATTTTCTCTGGGAGATAAACGAGGCTATCAGACAGCGCAATGATGGGGTTGAACTGAAACCGCATGTTCTTGCGGAGACAGAAGCTACTCCGTCCGTCGGTGGTGAGCAGTCTGCCGAAGCCGGATCAGAACCAGTAGATATTAAGGGTACGAAACGTTCAGATCGTGGGCAACGTGGTCCTGGCGATGCTGAGAGCGGATCACGCCGCCCGCTTCCTGGAATGAAACGGGAAAAGGATAGGGGTGTAGGAAATGAGATTGATGAAGCGGTAGCGGAGATAAGGGAAACTGCTGAGCCGCCCGTTGAGCGTCCGACCGATATTCCGGCCGTTACTCGCGGGGGTAACTTTGATACCACACTGGGTGCTCGCGTTCGTGGCGGCGTGGACTTGAACGCGTTGCGAGATAGTCTTCCCGATGCTCCGGAACCTGTAGCTGAAACACCATCAGCCGGGCCTCCAGTAATCGACACACCCGCGCCTGACGAGACAGCAGAACCCGAAATTCCACCAGAGTTCGTAACATCGGTGCCGGAAGCGGTTCAGCCTGTAGCCGAAACGACGCCTGCCACAGACCGCCCGGAAGCCGAACCGCAAACTGATCTGGAGCGATTAGGGCTCTTAAAATTTGAGGACTTAAAGGGGAAGAAGATAAAGTTTGACAATCCGCTTGAAATTATCGCCAATGCTTCAGAAACTGCCGAAGGTGAATGGGGTGCAAATGATCGACCAGAGGATTTCACTTCAGAGACGGAGTTTAGCGTTGAAGACGTTGGAGGGACTATGGCAACTATCCGTCTTAACGGCGTGACTTTGTATGAAGAGGCAGAGAACTTACTGCCTCACATTACTGAAGTAATCTAACTTTTGGGTATAAAAAGAGAGCCCGTCTCCTCGGCAAGCGATTGCTTGCGTTGGAAACGGGCTCGTTGGGTGAGCTAGGGGTTAGCTCTGGGCGCCCTAGCCCTTGCGGGGGCAGCCCCTGCGGCCGGCTGCTGTCCGGCGGCGGGTTGCTGGGGAGCAGCCGCTCGGGCCGGCTGCGCCGCGGCCGCCGCCGGGGCGTTGTAGTTGTTCACCACAACTGCCGGTCCGGCTGGCGCTGCTGGCGGAATGGGAGTGCCGGCCGGCACGGTGCCGACGCAGTACCCCGCAACCAGCACGGGCTGGTTGATCGTGGCAATTAGCTCGCGACGAGCAGCTGCCGATGCGGCAGCTTCCGCCACCCGAGCGTCGGCCGCGGCACGGGCCGCGTCCATCTCGGCCAGGACAACCGTTTCCGGTCGGGCTCGACGATAGGTACGATCCTTCGTCGACTCCTCCGTCATGTCCCAGTGGCCGGCGGCGTGGGGGTCGAGCGTGCCCGTAGGGGTGTGGTTCTGATTGCGGAGGCTTCTCCTGTCAACCAGATTGCCCCAGAACCAACCGATGGTCAGGGCGAGTGCGATAAAACCGATGACGATAACGATCCAGGCCCAGGCGCTCATGCCTCCCTCCTGCGTCCCTTCGGACGCTGCCGCTTGCGCGGCGGTCGTGCCCCCGTTCGGGGACGTGGTCAAATCCTTTCTCAGCCGGTCGTCGTGCCCGATGACATAGCCACGGGCGACGGCGTTTCGGCTCTTCAGGTCCTTCACACCTAGATGGACCTGATCGAGCCGGCCCTCAATGGCACCGACTCGTCGATCCAGGCCGTTGCCCCAGGGGCCACGGCCGGATCGTCCCGGCTGTCCGGCCGGACCTTGCGGTCCAGCTTCGCCCTGGAGTCCTTGCGGACCCTGGGGGCCGGGAGTTACAACCGTCTCGCCCTGCGCGGGCGGGGCGCCGATTTCCACGGTCGTGCCGGGCAGGGGCGCCGTCGGCGCCGCGATGACCTCGCCCTGCGTGGGCGGGGTCTGTCCGGGGTTGTCGGGAACCTGCCCGAAGGCCGGACCCGACAGAGTGACGAATGCGGCCACCAGGGCCGCGAAAATGGAAATTCTCATTCCATCCTCCTCGGCCGCTTTCGGCGGCCTTTGTTTTGTGTTGTAAATCGATTGCGTAGCGTGATAACTTCTTGGTCCTTCACACTAACGACCGGATTGTAGCATATGTCATCCAAAATGTCAATACATTACGCGGCAATTTTACATTACGAGCTTCAGCCTTTATCGATAAACATCCATTCAAGAACAGCATTCAAAAACAACGAGGAAAATGGTTTATCTCCCCTAGCTGCGTCATATATTATAGTCGCTGTTAAGCGACAACCGCGACGTTCACTTGGGACTACGTCCCGTCGTGTATAATATATACGATAGCTAAACACAGGAAATTGTTATTTCATACTTGCCTCTAACTTATGGTGACGAAAATAGCGGTCTACTTGCTAACGTGATCGGTGATGTGGAACGAAATATTCAGTTTAAGCGCCTCATATACTCGATCAAGAAATTCAGATGTGGGGTTTGCTCGGGCACATTCAAGCCTGGAGATCGCTGTCTGGGTTGTTTTGACGATATTTGCCAGTTCAAGCTGTGACAATCCTCTTTCGCGACGTTTGTGAGCCAGAACCCCACAGAGCTCCTTGAACCATATCGCCTCTAGAACAGGTTCGGGTATACGAATTTTCGGGGCGCCTGGGTTTAATCGCCGTCGTTTGTTGAAGGCTTTCTTCGGTCCACCGATAGTTTCAGTAATATAACGTTTTTCCTCTTGATCTTTCAGAAACTTCTCTCGGTTGAAATCACGACTTAGCCGTCTCATATATTATAATATATGAGGGAGTTAGAGAGGTGTCAAGGCGGGTTGTGAAGGGAACGGTGATAACGGGTGGCTAGTAAATAGTAAGTCGATATGGAGTGACAATCAGAAGCTCTTGATTCCAACAAGTACTCCAAATCGCCCTTCAGGCAACCCCTCTTCGTCACTTCGACGATGGGAGAAAAAGCGCTTGTCTACTCGGGTATCGATATCCAATTGCTCGATGTTTCCCTTGGGAATTCCAGCCGAAACAAGCTGATCGTAGGCGTAACGACTGATATCGGCGTGGTAGAATTCCCCTTCCTTATATACGTACGGCTCCCAACCCGGCAGTTTGGCCTGCTCCATCTCCTTGAACTTGGCCGAATCGGCTTTGAGGCTGGGGGAAATGCCAACAAAGATGTGCCTGGGGTCACAACCGTACTTTTCCTGAAGATGTGCCACTGTAACCTGGGGCACTTTGGCTTCTACTCCGCGCCAACCGGCGTGAGCCAGAGCACACACCTGTCGTACAGGGTCGAAAAATAAAAGCGCCATACAGTCCGCCACTACTATGAACAGGAAAGTATCAGGTTTAGCTGTCACAAGAACGTCGCACAACAAGGAGTCTTCAGGTACGGCTATTCCCATGCCTCGATCGGCCTCTGTAACGTCTACTACTGTCTTACCGTGCTCCGGTTGAGCAACAACGGCGTTTTCTTCCGGAACGGATAACGCGTCAAAAAACTTCTTCCGGTTCACTCGAACCTCGTCGTACTCACCGTAGCGAAACGACATATTGCCAAA
>MEZX01000002.1:0-29611 GCA_001774395.1 Candidatus Berkelbacteria bacterium RIFCSPLOWO2_01_FULL_50_28 | reverse complement strand
GCGAAACGACATATTGCCAAAATCCGTGGTCGCTACACCGTGAACTGACTCATTTTGACTGCTCAAGTTTGGGAACTTGAGGATTTTCATTAGCTCTTTCTGGGCTTTCCAATCGGTCGCAGAGTTGGGAACGGAATGACCTCTTTGATCGAATGCTGATCCGTTACGATCATCGTTAACCGATCGATGCCCATACCCCAGCCGGCCGTTGGTGGCATACCGTACTTCAAGGCCTCGATATAGTTCTCGTCCATCACCTGGGCTTCGTCCCAGCCGGCCGCTTTCATCTTGGCCTGTTCTTTGAACCGTGCCTCTTGGTCGATCGGGTCGTTTAACTCCGAGTAAGCGTTGACCAACTCGAACCCGCCAGCGGCAACGAGGTAAAAATTCTCAACGAGCTTTGGGTTGTCATGATGTATTTTTGCTAAGGGTTTTGTCTCGAGCGGGTAGTCAATGATAAAGGTCGGCTGAACGATTTTCGGTCGAGTAACTTTTTTGAATAATTCATCTACCAGCTCGCTCCAGACAGTTATTTTCTGCCCCTCGAACTTTATGCCCTTTTCTTCAATGGCTTTTTTGAGTTTTACAAATGTGTCAGCTTGCTCAATATCAATGCCGATGTCCTGTTTAAGTAAGTCGACAAACTTGACGACGGTGAAATCTCCGGAAAAATCTAACGGCTGATCTTGATAGCTGATTTTGAGCGAGCCGCAGGCTGTCTTTACCAGCTCCTGCACAAGCTGTTGCGTCACTTTCATCAAGCCGTCGTATGTTTGATAGGCCCAGTAAAACTCGCACATCGTAAATTCGGGGTTATGCATATGAGAGATGCCTTCGTTGCGGAAATCCGGCCCAATCTCAAAAACTCTCTCAAAGCCACCGACGACTAACCGCTTAAGGTAGAGCTCGTCGGAAACTCGAAGGTAAAAATCGGCGCCTAGTACATTGTACTTAGTCACAAACGGCTTTGCGGTGGCGCCACCCGGGATCGGTTGTAAAACCGGTGTGGTAATTTCAATGAAGCCGTGACGCTCAAGGAAGTCACGCAATGTGCTGATAATCTTGGCTCGGGTTCGGATAATCTGACGTGCCTCGGGATTGATTTTGAAGTCCAATGCCCGTTGACGGTAACGTGCCTCAACGTTTTCCAGGCCGTTCCAGCCTTCGGGAATGGGCAAGAGCGACTTGGATAACAACGTGAGCGTTTTAACCTTGATCGTTAGCTCACCGGCTTTCGTCGTGAAGAGTTCGCCACTGACCCAGATATAGTCACCGGTGTCGAGCAGATCGATTAATTCAAAAACTTCCTTGTTGTCGATCGACGAGAAGAGCTGAATCTTACGATCCTCGTGAGTCAGATCCAAAAATGCGATTTTGCCGTGTTTGCGAATTGAAGTCAGTCGGCCCACAACGGCAATTTTAGCGCCTTCTTTCTTGCTCCGGGCCTCCTCGATAGTAATATGTTCCGGCGTCGCCGACGGATATGGATTTATCCCCAGCTTCTTAAGCTGTCCTAATTTATCTAACCGAATTTCACTTTCCGGCCGCGGAGGTGTCTGTCCCAGCTCTTTTTTGCTTGGAAGATGATCTTCTTTATTCATCACCCTGAATTTTACCTCTTATTACTACTGAAGTAACCACCCAACCAATCTTATCACATATATATGATAAGGCAGGTTAGTCGTTAAGACTGAAGATTATCTTTTTTCCGAGGGCTCGGGAGTAACGTATGAGAAATACTAACGACGGGTTTGTCCGGCCACTCTCAAAGTCTGAGATGGCGGACTGTTTGGTTTTCAGGAGCCCTGCCAGCGTCGTTTGTGACAGACCGCAACTCTGCCTTTCCTGGCGTAATTTTGTGACCAGTGCGGTAAACCAAGCCTCGTCAATTTTTGAAACGGTTTTTGTTTTGGGTGGGCTGAACAGGGGGTTGCGGCATTTTGTGTAGTAGACAGCGCCCTTGGAGCCCATTTTGCTTCGAACAGTAAATTCGCGATGCCCTAACTCATCGGTTCTGCCCTGGTCGGGTTTTGAAAATATTGTTCCCAACTCACCCATACACCCAGTCTACTACTTAACTTACCGTTATCATATATATGTGATAAGGGAGGTTGGGCTACTGCATATCCTGCTGAAGAATTATTATCCCGCGGGTGCTTATGCCGCTCTGATGCTTGCAATTTTGGCTCGTTAGGCTACTTTTGCCTCAGGGGGAAACGTCCCTTAAACAACTCGAAACAACTCGCGAGAAACGCGGTGGGAGGCTTGTATGGGCAAGCAAAATCTACGTCCGGCAACCGACGACCAAAAAACACGGGTTCGGCAGGTTTTCGAGGGCGTGGTGGAAAACCTTGCTTTCGAACAAGCTGAAGCGATTCTGAGCAATCGGACTACCTTCGAGGGAGAGGTGAATCAATTGGTTATCGGACTGACACAAGAGGAACGCGTCAAGGCGCTCGGTGGCTCGGAGATCGAGCGATGGGCAGCGTTCTACAAGCACTTTTTCGGACTCGAACTGAAGGGCGTCTCGTTGGACGTCAACGGGAGCGGTTCGGGGCTACTCGTGCTGGATTCCAGGGTGACAAGGGCAGAAGACGTTTTTCGCTCACTGCCGAAAGCGCTCGACGGTCTCAAAGCTCACAAGTGGACGTCCAGTCCGCTTGATGTTGCCGTGGCGAGAAACTTTCGGCGGCTTGGGGAAACACGGGTTCTGAGGGCGAAGTGTGTCCAAACGGAGCTGTCGTCTTTTGACGAAATATCATCTCCTCGGCCGACAATAACCGAGGGTATGATCCTCGTGGCTTTCAGGCTCTTCGTTGAGGGAGCCACGAACGGTGAGTTCGAAGTTCCCTGTCTGGGATCGCGAACCACGGTGTTAGGAATGGTGCCGGTGCTACGGTTCGCCAAAACCGTCACGGGCTTTGCCCTTCACGTTGAACAGCGTTCCAAGCCGGAACCCGGAAGACTCTACGATGTCTGGCAGATCAGGGGGTGCTGAGCGGACCGGATCCTGGGGGTGGCCACGGCTACCCCCGCTTTTTTTATGTTTCCAGTAAATTCGGCTTTTCGCCGCTGTCGAGCTTTTGGCTGTCTCCCTTCGCTTCGCTTCGGTTGAAAGTCTCGGCATTTTCTTCTAAAACCCCTCGACTATCAATTTGGTCCATAACTCGTCCGAGCTGACGGGCGCGGGTCGAGGAGACCACTTGGAATTGTTTGGAGGTCGAGTCGAGCCGATCACCGAGCGTGTCGAGTGATTCGGAGAATTTGTCGTACTCGGCACGAAATTTCTGTACCAAGCCGATTATTTGGTGAATGTTAGACTGCATCCGGAAATTGGAATGGGCTTGTTTAACTAACCGCAACAGAGCCACAAACGAGTACGGGCCCGCTAGCACGACTTTTTGGCGCATCGCTTCCTCCCAGATATTGTTGGACTGTTCGTAAATGTAGCTAAAAATCATCTCGTTGGGGATGAAGGCAACGGCAAAATCAACGGTATTGTCGTCTGGGTTGATATAGTCGCGGGTAGCAATCTGTTTGATTTTGTCGCGAACATCGCGCTGGAACTGGTCGAAATGACGCTTCTTTTCTTCTTTGTCGCTGGCCTCGACATATTTTTGCAAGTTTTGATACGGAAACTTCACGTCAATATTCACCTTAGTTTTATCGGGCAAAATAATTGTGAAATCTGGTCGGCCTTCGCCAGAATTGTCTTGAACGAAATAATCTTGATTGATGACAAAACCGGCCATTTTCAGTAAGTCTTCGGCGATGCGCTCGCCAAAGGCGCCGCGCATTTGATTGTTAGAGAGAATGTTTTTGAGTTGATCGGTTGAGCCGCGTAGCTCGCTAGCCAACTGTTTGTGAGTTTCCAGTTCTTTTTTTAGCTCGGAAAAATTGGAGATCCGGTCTTCCTCACTTTTGCGTATATTACGGTCGGTTTCTTTGAGCTGAACTCGGATCTCATCCACGAGAGTCTTAATTGCATCTTTTTTGCCCGCCAAGTCTACGGCAATCTCCTTTTTGTCGCCGTCCAGCTTCTCTCGAGCCAGCATTACTAAATGTTCGCTGGCTGATTTCAAGTCTCCTCCACGGCGCGAGACGATAAAGAAACTGATGGCGGCGCCGATCAGAATCCCAATACCAAAATAAACGGTGTTATTCATTGCGTTGCTTCATTCTAGCCTAAAGGGAGAGTATAATTAAGCGGTGTCTATCACGAGGAGGATGGAATGTACTTTCTGGCTTCAGGAGTTCCTTATGAGGATACCGATAGAGCGGCAACGCTGCTTTATGATTGCGGTATCAACTTCAACGTTTGCTCAGGGCTGGGCAATGAAGCTCCGATGCTCTGCGAGGGCGCGGAGCGCCCCGAACGTCATGTGGCAATAGGACTCCCAGCGATCGCGCGGGCGATTAGAAAGGGTCTTGTCCTGCCGCAACAGGAATCTCCGACGACGCTGCTCTCATCACAACTGGCGACGGTCTAGCTCTAGCGACACCGCTGCCAATCAAAACTCGCGCGCCGTGAGGCACGCGGGTTCCTTTTTTGTTCAAACAAAGCTACTTATGCAGACGCAGCAGTCCCAGCTCGAGCTGGATGTAACCAAGCGCCATGATGATCAGTCCGCCGATCACCTTAAACGACGGGAAAGCAATAACCACGTCGTCGGCGTTAAGGTTCACCCACCAACCCAATGCTCCAAACACAAAGATAATCGTTCCCACCAAAATCATCCCAATCGAGACTCCGTAGAACGACTTGTCTTGATTTCTATGCCAAAACATTCGCACCTCCTTAAACTAATCTCATCATTTACTTGTGGCTTTGGCAAGCTTTCTGTTACTTTGCCCGCATAGGCAGGTGAAATCATGATCGGTTTAGGGACAACAAGTTCGTTTCCTTCGGCCGGTTCAGTCACCGGCTACGATGTTTTAACAAAGGGGTGGGGGGAGTACAAGAAGAGACTTTTCCAGTACGCCTTCCGGCAGATTCATAACCAACAGGCGGCAGAAGATGCCGTTGTCGAGACGTTCTTCCGTGCTCAACGGGCGATAATGAACGACGAATGTCGGGCGATGGATCTCGAGGGTGAGCCTCGGGAAAAGAAGTTCTGCAGTTGGATCTTTCGCATCACGAGAAACGTTTGTACCGACTATCTGCGTCAGAGCAGGGCAATCTCGATTGATGACGTGAACGAGCCCGTCTACTCATCGGAGAGTCGCCAGATTCTGTCGCTGGCAGTCAGGCAAGCTCTTGACCAGCTACGGCCGCAATATGCGGAAGTGGTGCGGCTGTGTGATCTGGAGGAACTGTCGGCCAAAGAAGGGGCGCAGATAGCTGGGCTCAGTGTTCCGGCGTTTAAAAGCCGACTCTATCGCGGTCGCGAAGCGTTCAAGAAGCTGTTCAGTGGAACTGTTGCTACCAGTCCGACGACAAGGAGGTCAAACACGGTGAGAGTTGCAGAGCGCAACGGGTTCTTCACCTACGCGGAGTGTCCGCTTGCAGGAGCGGAAGACTTCGTTAAGGCTCACTTTCGGGCCCATCAGACCGCACGGAACGCGAGGATATCTCTTGGCCGTAAGCTACGGTTGGTGCTCAGCCAGAATACAGCAGGTCCAGAGCTTCGCGAGGCGTGCCATCGGACGATCCGAAATATGCTCAAGCAGGTGCATCGGACAGATCAGGCGGGGTTCTGGTGCGGCTTGTTCGATCGGCATGTGGCGGGTACGGAGGATCCGGCATGGGTTTCGGCAAAATCAAATCGCTGCTCAAGGGCAGAGTCACGGAACGGCCAGGTTAGTCTGCCCGCATCGTGGGTTGTGCCAAACGCCGTTCGGCCAGCTCCGCCGACATCACCGGCAATGCACCCAGACACTCTCCGGCTTCCCGAGCCCGATCTCTCGAAGTGGAACGAGGAACCTCGATCTACTCCGCTTCGGACGAGGCTGGTGAAGCCTTCGCCGGTTCCTGTGAAGCGAGCGAAGGTGATAGCGAAGCCGACGCCGAAGGCCAAGCAGATTGACTGCAAGAAGAAAACGCCCTTGCCGTTTATCGGCGAGAAGGGCTTTGTTTCGACAGTTGAGGTGCTCTGCAAGCGTCTCGTGGACGAGTCAAAGGGCTGGCTAGATCTGGAGGAGATTACAGCAGAATTCAAAGTGGCTCGGCGCTACGCCAGAAATCGTCAACCGCTCAGCGACCCAACTCGCTCGGCGATCATTGACTTGATCTACGCCTGTTGCTCCAACAGTGATGCCAAAGCAATGCGCTGGGTACGAGTAATGACAGCGGAGTTTCCGCCCAGGCCGGGTACTCCCGAGTATCTGCTTCCTCCCCCACAGACCAAGTCCAAATCCGGCCGCTAAAGTGCGGCCAAGCACACGACAACGCCCCCGCTGTAGAGCGGGGGCGTCATCTTTTTTGTTACTTTTAACGTTTACGCGTGACTGTTTTCGCGTTTCTCGCTCGGTCGGGCAAAATCAACCCGGATCGCGCGGCCGTCAACATCTTTGCCGTTGAACGCTTCGATGGCTTTTTGCGCCATTTCAGTCGTGGCATAGGTGACGAAACCGAATCCTCGTGAGCGGCCAGTCATCTTGTCGGTTAGTACAACCGCGTCAACAACTTCCGAACCCTCGAGGCCGGCAAACATTTCGCGCAACTGATCGGTAGTGGTTGTAAATGCCAGATTACCGATAAATAGTTTTGCTTGTTCTGCTTGCTTCTCTTCCATGTTCCCTAAACTTTCTTTCCTAAACTTACTCCTGCCCCGTTTTCTTGATCGACGCACAGCCACACGGGGCCTCCAAGAACCATCAGGCATACGCAACAATACTATCACTATTTTGGTGTTTTGTCCAGCTTAGGTGTAGCCCGGGAAGTAATCAGTTACTGCTTGGGAGTCATACCGGAAGAGCTTATAGCCCAGCTATCTTGATTGCCAGGAAGATCATGGCGGCACCGGCGAGGGTAGAGGCTGTGGTCCAAAGCGTCGGGTGGCGATGGTGGGACTCTGGCAGCAGATCGCTCGCGCCGATATAAATGAAAAAACCGCAAAAACCTGCCAGGACAAGTCCCAGAGTACTTGCCGACAGGGTGAAAAAGAGTGTCGAGAGAACACCTAAAGTGGGGGCGAGCGCGTCAACTATCAGCCACTTCCAGGCCTGTCTGAGACCGCCGTTGTTTTTTAGTATTAGACCAACGGTATTGATGCCGTCAGAAAAATCGTGAGCCAAGACTGCCAGCGTCACAATCAATCCAACCTCGGTAGAAACCTTAAAGGCCAAGCCAATCGCCGCCCCATCAAGAAAACTGTGAATCGATAATGTTGTCGCCCCGACGACGCCCCGATGAGTTGCGTTGCCACAGTTTTCACAGTCCTCGTCACAGTGCGGGTGGAGGGAGAAAAGGCGGTCAAAAACCATGAAGAGCAGAAACCCTCCCGCCAGGACGGCAGTTATCGTCGAGATCGGGAAACGCTCACCGGCCAACTCGAGAGCTTCGGGCAGTAAGTCGAAGAATGCCACGGCGATGACGGCACCGGCCGAAAAACCGAGAATAAGATGAAGCTTATCGCGATTTTTAATCGCGAATGCTCCGCCAAGAAGCGTTGCGAGTGTCGCGGCTAGGCCGATTAAAACAACCATAACCTGATTTTACTCATTATATAGGGGAAGTCGAGTCAACGACGGCGAGATTTGGGCGAGGGGGCGAGGCGGGGTTGGGAAAATGCGACGTTACCCTGTATCCTCAATCTATATAAGATGAAAATCCTCATCGGCACTCTGTCGTACAAACCAAACGTTTCAGGTGTCGCAGTCGAGGTGGAGCTGTTGACCCAATTCTTACTGAAGAAGGGACATCAGGTTGTTATTGTCGCACCGTCTCGATCACTTCGAAGCCACATTGAGCATCAAGATGGTCTGACCATTTACAGAGTACGCGCGATTCCCAGCCCGATTCGGCGAGGCTTCTATCTGCCAATTTTTACCGGTCGGCTCACTGAACGGATACTCCAAGAGGTGCAGCCGGATATTGTCCACGTTCACGACCCGATGGCGATGAGCCGTTATTTGCAACAATCTGCGACGAAACACGGGGTGCCAACGGTAGCTTCTAACCACTTCACGCTGGACTACATCGGTGCGTATTTGCCCGGCATCTTGCGTCCGATTGTGTTGGGCTGGCTGCGACGGATGTATGTTGGGTTCTACAATCGATGTCAAGCAGTTACTGCTCCCAGCGTTACCGTCGTTAACTACCTCCGTAGCTTAGGTGTCCGTGACCCGATTGAGGCCTTAAGCAACGGGGTTGATATCGATCGCTTCTCTGCTCACACATCAACGGAGCAAACCAGGCGTTCCTACGGGCTACCGCAACAGCCGATAATTCTATATCTGGGACGGATGGAAAAAGCAAAATCTATCAACGTGTTAATCGACGCTTTTGCTAGAGTCCATCGCACGGTCGACTGCCATCTTTTACTGGTTGGTGGGGGCGATAATCTGCAGGATCTAGCGGCCCAAATTGCCAAATACGGCTTGAGTAAATCGGCGACACTAACCGGGTTAATACCGTATAATTCGGTTGATTTAGCCCCGCTCTACCAAGTTGCTGATATTTATGTCATGCCGTCATCCATAGAAACCCAAAGCATCACTACCCTCGAAGCTCTAGCTGCTGGAAGACCAGTGGTTGCTGCCAACGGCGGCGCGTTGCCGGAGTTAATTAAGAATGGAGTAAACGGAATTCTCTTCCGCGCTGGATCGTCGGCTGATCTGGCAGATCGAATACTGACACTTCTGCATGATTCCACACTCCGCTCTCGGCTCTCCGGTGCCGCCGTGAAAACCGCAGCCAAACATGAGCTACAAAAAAGTTTACAATTATTCGAGGATTTATATGAGACGACTATCCGTCGAGTAAGTCACTAAAAGGGACTATATGCGAAACTGTTGGCGCGCTAACTGGAAAAAACTTATCATCGGGCTGATAGTGGCTGTCGCTGCTGGATTTGGGCTGTACTTAAGCGGTCTTGATACTCTGCCCCAGGCCAGTTTCCCGCTCTTCGACCGTGTGCTGCTGCCCACCTCTGAAGATAGAATTTTAATTGTGGCACCACATCAGGACGACGAAGTCTTGGGAGCGGGTGGTTATATCCAGCGTTCTGTCTCGGTTGGCGCCAAAGTGGAGGTAGTATTTGCTACCGACGGCAACAAGCAGGGCAAAAAAAATCTCCGCCGAACCGAGGCGCTATCGGCCGGCCAGAAGTTGGGCCTCACCAACAGCCAGCTAATCTTTCTTGATTTTCCTGACGGTAATCTTTCGCAACAAAGTCAGTACGATAAGTTCGTCACCCGGATGACTGGCGAAATTGCATCGTTCGGGCCGAGTATCGTTATCACCACCCTTCCAGAGGATGAGCATTCGGATCACGCTGCCAGCGGTCGAGCCGTTAAAACGCTCTTAGCGCAAGGTGGAAAGTTCAAAGCGTTGTTCTTCCTCGTCCACGCCGATCGCTATCCGCGACCGATCGGTGATGCGCCCGATAGGTATCTCTTGCCACCGTTGAAGCTAGTAAACAACTACAGCTGGCAAGTCTTCGTGCCGACAGCGGGCGAACAGAGCCAAAAACGCTCGGCGATTAATCTCTATCGCAGCCAAATGTCAGTCACAAACCCGATCTTGCGGCAGCTGTTGCAATCTTTCGATCGACGCAACGAGCTGTTTGCTCAAGTTACTTTGTAAGATGCTAGCTTCTCTAATCGCTCTCATCGGAAAGTACGGGCTGTTGGGAGTTTTTGTTTCAATGCTGATTGAGAACATCGGCATCCCCCTACCAACTGAGGGGGCCTTTTTAGTTGGCTTGCACTTGGTCAACCAGGGTTACTACTCGTTCTGGGAGATGTATTGGTTCATCGTTGTCGCCCATATGGTTGGCGCGGTGATCGCCTACGGCCTGGGTCGGTGGTTCAAACGCGGCTTGATGCGACGTTTTGGCGGCAACAAGAAACTAATCGAAGTCGAAAGAGCAATTCGCGGCTGGTACGATAAGTACGGCTCGGTTACCATACTAGCAACCAGACTGATAGGTTACGTTCGACCTTGGTCGTCGTTGATTGCTGGTGTGGCAGAGTTCCCCTTTTGGCCATTTTTCTTTTGGAGCTTTGTCGGTACTCTCCTGTTTGTCTACCCGACGATGAAGATAAGTGCGGTCCTAATGACACTGTGGAATCGTTATCCGGTTGCCCATATTTTCATTAGTATTGGGATTCTCGTGGGTCTGTTGGCGGTTATCTTCCTGTGGAGATTACGACCAAAACCTAAACCGATCGTTGAGGAGTAGGCGGAGTTAGCGACGCGATAGTAGTTCGCCAACAACAAAGACCAGTACCAGTAAACCGATGAAAGTGGCAATATAAACAGATGCAGAACGCTCGCCTTGTTTCCAGATGGCAAAAACTCCTGTGAAGAACGTGCCGAGAGCTGATAGTCCGGCTAGTATTCCGTTTACTGCCAGGTACGGATTGCTAAAGTAGGTTTCTCCGCCGCGTTGGCCAGAGGCGACAAGCAACATCTGGAGACCGAAAAACACCAAAAAGGCGATCAACGTTCCTGCAGACCATCGGCCCAAATTAGTTTTTGGCATTTTTGAAAAACCTCCTTATTCACCATTGAACGCCGAATGCAGCGCGAGTCAAGTGGGGGCCCGGTAAACAAAAACGCCCCGAAAGGCGTTTTCATTTTTCGTTAGTTTCGGGGCTACTCTTCTATCTTCCACATTCCCATAATCATTTCTTTCATCTCTTCTGGAGTTTTATCGGCCATATCCGGGTGGTGTTTATCGCCGTGCGGCTTCATCGCCTCCATCAATTTGGTAACCGCTTCATCATCGCTGACGGCTTCAACTTCGAAATGCTCTGTCTCGTGATTCTCATCGCCCAGATCGCAATCCAACATATACTTTGCCATTTTTCACCTCCCCTCTTTTCGTTAAGACTTGCTTAAATTAGCCTAGGGTTTTAGAGTCATCAGGTCAATGTGGATTCTGCGCGACAACGGAGAGGCGGCCTTTAGGCGGATTTGTAAACTAATTTGAATTTTTCACAGAGTACTAAGCTGGCTTCGCTGAAGTGCGAGCTAATGCCCTTGAAAAATCGTCGATGCTCGCTCGTCCACTCCTCGAGATCACCCGAAGCCTCGCCTTCTTCCTCGGCAAACGCCGCATTAACTTTAGAGAACGGTAAAATTTCGTAACCAGTATATCTAATCAAGCAGCGCGGACCGTTCCGATGATCAACGATGACGCCGTAACTGCCAACATCAGAAATTTTATTCCGTTTGAAGTACAGGCTTGAGGTGGCGCGTTTCCGACCTTTCATAATCAAGTTGACCAAGCGCTTCGAAAATTCTTCATCCTTACCGAATCCCCAAACGTCAAAGCCCTTGCTCGCGAAGTCGCCCTTTTCTTTGTCGGAAAGTGTGAAGCGGTATTCTTCCAGAAAGGCATCTATCTCTTTCGTTGGCTTCATTCATCTAAGTATACTCTTGAACCTGACGATCCGCCAGCTGGCGGAGTTGAGCTAGAGCTTGACGCGCTTGAGCTGCAGGGCGTTGACGGCCACAAGCTAACTCTTGTTCGAATCACTGTGATGCTCGCAGAATTGCTGGTGTTGGCCGAGTTCTTCCTTGACTAACCGCCCGTCTTCAATCGTGATAACCCGTTTGGCCACTTGGACGAGCCGTTGGTCGTGGCTGACAATTACCACCGCCTTGTTCTCCTGGCAGGCAATTTCACACAACAATCGGGTGACTTCAAGACCATTCTTCGAATCTAGATTGGCTGTCGGTTCGTCGGCTAATATTATCGGCGGATTATTAATTAACGCTCGGGCAATCGCTACTCGTTGTCTTTCGCCGCCAGAGAGTTGACGCGGCTTTTGATGGATTCGTTTTTCCAGTCCGAGTCGTTTAAGTAATTCAATCGCTTTTTGTTTACGGTTTTTTACCCCTAGTCCCCCAACATAAACATTTTCCCAAGCGCAGAGATTTTCCAATAAATTGAAGGATTGGAAGATAAAGCCCAGATGATCCCGACGCAATTTTGTCAGCCGATCCGATGAGAGCCGTCCAATCGGTTGCCCGTTAATAAGTATTTCACCGGCGCTAGGACGCAGTAAACCGCCGAGCATCGTTAGAAATGTTGTCTTGCCTGAACCTGATGGCCCCATTATTAAGACCACATCGCCCGCTTCAGCCGCCAACGACATATCGGTCACCGCATCAACCTCGGTGTGGGTTCCGGTGTCAAATGATTTGGAAATATTTTTTGCTTCTAATACTGCCATTATTTATGCTTTAAAAACTTGAGCCGGATCTATTTTTAGCAATCGGCGTAGAGGCAAAAACGAGGCGAAAATACTCATTAGGATTGTCGCGACAAAGACGATTGAAGTTTCTCGTGCCCCCAGATCATAGATAAAACTGGGTTCGAAGATCTTGGCCAGCATAGCCACTAGGGGCGTCAAGGCGTATCCCAAAGCAAAACCCAGCACGCCAGCGATCAGGGCCTGAATTAGGGCGATGCCGAAAAGTTGGCCGTTGCCGTAACCGATGGCTTTCAAGACACCGTACTCGCGGGATTTTTCGATGACGGCCGTAAAGATCGTTAGGCCGATGACGGCGATACCAACGGCAAAAGCGATGAGTGTCAGCACCCCAATGATTGGCAGAAAGTTATCCTTAACAATCGCGGCATTGTTATCGAGAAATTTTTGACGCGGTATTATCTTAAGTTGCGGGAAGTCTTTTTCCAACTTGGTCACGGCGTCAGTGGGGTCGTCGGAGCGAAGCAAAAAATAGTTGACGGCGTTGTTTAAGCCCAAAATGTCGCGGGCGTCCTCTTCGCTTACCAGAGTGTAGGAAGAGGTCATGATATTGCCGCCGGAGGCGATGCCGACAATTTTGAGCGACTTACCGGCCACGGTAATCGAATCGCCTAGTACTAAATTATTTTTGTTGATGAACACCTCGTCGACGACAATCTCGCCCTTTTGGGGCTGACCGGAGCCCCTTTCAAGGCGGTACGGCGTAATGAATTTAGCTCCATCTGAACCGAGTATAAAGAGCGATTTTTCCACTCCACTAATTTTCACCCCGACCTGGCGGCCGATGAACATCGAGGTTTGTTTGATGTAACTTTTACTCTCTAGCTCGCGCGCCAAATTGGCAGGTAGAATAGAAGAGCGGTGGCTCATATCGCCGCTACCGGCCTGTCCGACCCAAATATCGGCGGAGATGTTGCCGAGAAACTTCGTCATTTGGCGCTCCCAGCCAACATACAATCCCAGTAAAACCAGTATCAGCATCACTGCAAAAGCGACCCCGCCGATGGTGATAATCAGCCGTCCTTTCTCGCCAAATAAGTTTCGAAGCGCAATCAACCACATTCTTAAATCTTAACTAATCATAGCTTTAATTTTGCTTGCCCGCCGTAGCTCATTGGCGAAGGCGGGACTCAACGCGCTTTAGAAATACGGCGTTGGTGGCGACGATGATCGAAGAAGCGGACATTAAGAGAGCGGCGATCTCCGGCCGGAGCGACCAGCCCAATGAGCTGTAAAAGACTCCGGCGGCAACGGGAATGGCCAGCATATTATAGATGGCGGCCCAGAAAAGGTTCTGCTTCATTTTAACGACCGTGGCTTTGCTCAAGCGCAGGGCGGCGACGATATCGTAAGGGTCGGATTTCATCAGCACGATATTGCCAGTTTCTATCGCTACATCGGTACCGGCGCCAATGGCGATGCCGATATCAGCTTGAGCGAGGGCGGGGGCGTCGTTGATACCATCACCGACCATGGCCACGAACTTGCCCTCGCTCTGCAGTTTTTTAACATGATTGGCTTTCTCTTCCGGCAAGACTTGGGCGAAATATCTATCAATTCCCAGCTCTTTAGCCACCGAGGCGGCGACGCGTTCATGATCGCCGGTGATCATAACTGTCTCCAGCCCCAGCGCCTCTAGGGCTGCGATGGCTTTCTTGGCCGTTGGCCGTAAGGTATCGGCCACGGCAATAACACCAGCCACTTGGCCATCAATCGCCACGATACTAACGGTGTTACCGGTCTCAAGTAAGCGGTCAATCTGATTGCGGAGCGGCGAGAGGTCGATATTTCCCTGCTCCATTAGTCGTTCGGTGCCAGCGACAATTTTTTTACCGCCGACAACGGCTCGAACGCCGTGACCGCTAATCGACTCAAACTTCTCTATTTTGTCGTTAATTGTTAATTTCCGCCGGTGAGCTTCTTCAATAATGGCTAAGCTAATCGGATGATTTGAGCCCGTTTCAACCGCCGAAGCTAAGGCGATCAATTCATTTTCAGCCACGCCCTGGACGACGGCAATGTCGGTTACTTTTGGTTTGCCTTCAGTCAGGGTGCCGGTTTTATCAAGAATAATGGCGTTTAAGCGTGAGGTATTTTCTAGCGTTGCGGCGTCTTTAATGAGAATGTTGTGCTTGGCGCCGATACCGGTGCCAACCGCCACGGCCGTTGGTGTGGCCAGGCCCAAAGCGTCCGGGCAAGCGATGACGACCGTAGAAACGGCGAATGTTAAGGCCGTCATTAGCCCAGCGTCAGTGCCAAAATACCAGCTTAAAAAGGCCGCTAATCCTGAACCGACCGCCACTACTACCAGCCAGCCAGCTGCTCGATCGGCGATCCGTTGCCCCGGAGCTTTAGAATTTTGGGCGGTTTCGACCAGTTTAATAATTTGGGCCAAAACCGTTTCCGAGCCGACTTGGGTGGCTTTGAATTTAACGGTCCCCGTTAGATTGACAGACCCGCCGACGACTTTAGCGTCAACGGCTTTAGTGACTGGCAGAGATTCCCCCGTCACCAGCGATTCATCAATCGAAGTTTCTCCTTCGACTATGACGCCGTCCACCGGCACTTTGTCGCCAGGGCGTAAAACCACGATATCGTCGTGGACAATCTCGGCGCTCTTAACGGTGATTTCCTTACCGTCACGAATGACATTGGCTTGCGGTGGCACTAAATCAAACAATGCCCTTAGGGCGTCCGAGGTACCGCGGCGGCTTTTCATCTCCATCCAGTGGCCAAACAGAACAAAGGTCACAAGTAGCGCCGCCGCTTCGTAAAAAGTTTCTGCGCCGCCGGTGAGGGTGAGTAGGACGCTAAAAAGATAAGCCGCCAAGACGCCAGTGGCAATCAACACCGCCATATTTAATTGGCGGGCTTTTAGTGAAACATAGGCACCAGTAGTAAAAATTGAGCCGGTCCAAAAGACAATGGGCGTGGTTAGTATAAAGAGGATCCAGTTAGCCGGAATTGGGGTTGGTAGGTTGAGTCCAAAATAATTAATCCCTAGCGGCGAATACATAATGATCGGGATCGAGAGCAGAAAAGAAACCCAGAACCGGCGACGCATATCGGCTTCCATTTTTTTGGCAATTTGCGGATTGGTCATGGCGGCACCGTGATCTGAATGGCTTTGATGGGAAAAATCGTCGGACTGACGCCCTCGGAATTCTCGCCCTTCGGGCTTGAAATCGTCACCGCTTTTTTGGTGATCGATCTTTTTGGGGATCAGCGGCATACCACAGGCCGGGCAGTTGCCCGGCTCATTCTTGATCACCTCGGGATGCATCGGGCAAGTGTAAACTACCCCCTCCTTTTTAACTGCCGAGCTCAAACTTGGCCCATCAACACTATGGTGGTCGCACTTTTCCATCTATGGATCTATGAAGCGTGATGAGCTTCGTGGTCAATGTCTTGGTCGTCAGTGGGGGCGGCTCCGTTAGCTTGACCCTTCGGGGACTCCATCACGGCGCCTGCGCTATCGTGGTTCATCATCTCATCCATTTTATACTCGGGTGCGTCGGCGTTAAACCAGCTCTTATACCATCCCTTCATCTCGTTTATCTCTTTGGTCTGGGCGGCGATAATGTCGTCGGCCATCTTCTTAATCTCGTCACGCTTAGAGGAATTCTTGGCTTGTTTAGCCATCTCGATGGCGCCTTGATGATGCATCATCATCGTCGTAATGAATTCCTTATCAAAGCTGTCCCCGGTTTTATTATCCAACTGTTCCATCATATCGTTCATACCCATATCCATTCCGACCTGCTTGTCGCCACCCATCATCTTCATCATATCGCCTATGCCCGTACCTTTATGGTTGGCGGAAAAGTAAAAACCCGAGATCAATACCGTTAACACGATGCCAGCCAACAATCCCACCGATCCAATTAACCATTCTTGCTTATTCATTATCTCCTTTTCTATTATTGCTGTTCCTCATCATTCCTGATGAAACCACTAACTGGGTTTGTCGCCAAACTTCTCTTTAATGACCGATATTATTTCCGAAGCAAGCATATTCATCCCCGGATAGTCACCGATCCAGGACACTTTATGGTTCTTGTCCAGCAGGATGAACGTATGACCCGGGCTCATGCCTCCATGCATTGACGACTTCATTTCCAACGCGCCATAAGACTTCGAGACAGAGTTGTCAGTATCAGCTAAAATCGGTGTTTCCATGGGGTTGCTGTTGATAATCGGTTGCCAATCACTGGTATTGTTCGGCGCAATCGCTACGATTGGAATTTTGTAAAAAGTAAATCCTGCGTTCTTTTCAAGGTCAATTATCTGTTTCCAGCAGGGCTGACAACCAACGCCTTCATTGAAATAGAGCAGAACTGGTTTGCCGTCGTACTGGTCTAGCGCTACTTTACTGCCGGTTGCGGACGGCAAACTGAAGCTTGGAGCAGAGTCGCCGATCTTGAGCGAGCCGGTGTCGGTAATTGGCTCGGGTGTCTGACCTTTAGAGAAGACAGCAATTACCGTTAATACCGCGATGGCCGCGATGGCTACAGCCCAGATGAATAGATTGTCCTTACTGTGGCCACTATTTTTCATCTTCCTCCTCCTTAGATTTTGTCATGGCTCTTCGGACCAAGAGTATCCAACCACCGATTAATAACGCGTAGATAATCAAGGTAAGAACAGGGTAGCGGGACGCAGTATCGGCAAAGCCCTGGATAGCGCCTTGGAAATTTGCATTGAGTCGTACCTGCCACGGTGAGGCGACGGCCGATGTACCGGTAGCGGCCGTATAGAGAATAAAGCCACCGATCGAGACGAACAGTACGCTCACCAACAAATGGGTGGAGTGAATTACATGCTTCCATTTGCCAAGTTGAAAGTTAATCGGACGACCGCGAAAGAATTTGGACTGTCCGATTTTTTTGGCGTCCCAGACAAGAGAGAGAATAAACAGAGGCAGAGTCATACCGAGCACATAGGTTAGACCAATCAACAATGCGACGGGTAGGGTAGCTGATAACGCCGCTAAAGTTAAAAGACCAGCTAACACCGGCGCGCAACACGAACTGGCAATACCAGAAAATATTCCTAGCAGATAAGTTCCAAATACGCTTCTCGATTTCTGTAAGTCTGGAGAGTAGCGAAGGGGGATCATGACGGTTTTACCGAAGAAAGCCATTACTCCGTAGGCGATTAGAAGAGCACCGCCGATGACAAAAATTGTGGTGTGGTAACCGGTAAATAAACTTGAAAGCCAAGCCGCGCCCAAACTAATTGGCAAGAGAACTGTTGAAAGTCCTAAAAAGAAAATCAGAGTCATCAGGAAGATATTCTTTCTCCTTTGGAAGACCGAGGCAAAATAAGAGGGCAGCAGAAAAGTGATACAGCAGGGAGCGAATAAAGCCAATAGGCCGCTTAAGAAAGCGCTGGTCAGGGTGAAGATGAATAAAGTTAAGGTCATCTTACGACCGTAACCCAACTACTACTAACTGGAGGCTAGTTCGGGAGAGGACTGTGTAGAGTATTACGGCGAGTGTTTGCATCATGATTTACCAACTAGTCGAGTAACGCGGATTATTTCTTCAATCATTTTTGTTTGCTTAGTTTTCGAACCAGACTCGACCCCTTCTGTAAAACAGGTCTGGAGATGGTCCTGCATTATCTGCTGATGGACAGACTTCAAAAGACCAATTACGGCTAAGTTCTGTTGCATGATATCGACACAGTACTCATCTTTCTCAATCATTGATGTGATCTTCTTTAGTGAACTCTCGGCTTTTTTAAGCCCGATCAGTATTTTCTGCTTGTCTTTTTCTATGCCCATACCTCCACCCTAGGTATAGGTACTCTTTTTGTCAAGTCTCACCAAAAAATTACGAACGTTGGTTCAAATGAGCTAGCTGTAATTCTATATTCTCGCCAAAAAGTTTTGTACCCAGAGATGCGACGCCCTCCGTTTTGTCGGTTACGAAGAACTCTCGCCGCGATCTTTTCGTCAGTTTGCTGTCGATCTCCCTGTGGCGGGAAAGGTAATCTCCCAATTTCGCCGGAACAACTTCGTCTTGCGAAATCACGTTGATACCACGGCCGACAATTTCTTCAATTTGTTTTTTTAGGACCGGGTAGTGCGTACAGCCAAGGATCAGTGTATCGATATTTTTTTGCAGGAGTGGCGAGAGATACTCGCGCAGGATTGGCTCGGCCCACTTCAGAGCGTCGTTTTCTACAAGTGGCACTAGTAGCGGTGAGGCTTGCTGGAAAACTTGAGACCCCGGTAGTAGCTTCTCAACCTCGCGCACGAACGCTTTCGAGTTGACGGTGCTGACCGTTGCCAACACCCCGATCCTTTTATTTTTAGTCTTGGCCGCAGCTTCTTCGGCGGCGGGGATCAGCACGCCCAACACTTTTCGGTCAGGAAAATGTGCTGGTAGATACTGCTGCTGAATCTGCCGTAAGGCTTCGGCCGAGGCGGTGTTGCAGGCAATAATTACCAGCTCGCAGTCGTGATCGAACATAAATCTTACCGCTTCCTCGGTAAACTGGTAAATTGTTTCCTGCGAGCGGTTGCCGTACGGTACTCGGGCGGTGTCGCCCAGATAAAGATAATCATACTCCGGCAGCTTGTTAATTAAACTATGTGCGATAATCAATCCGCCCAAGCCTGAATCAAAAATTCCAATCTTCATCTTATAGCCCTTGTTCTGACCATCGAAGGGCTTTTTTGTAGGCCGATACGTGATCGCCAGGAGTGATGTCGCTAAAGAACTCCACCGATTTTTTCATTTTTTCTCGCTCGCTATTCTCAATGGTTTTCGCTTCCTCGGGTGTCCAGTGCAGGTTTGTTGGCACAATTTTGAAATGGTAATCAGGGCCAAGAATATTCTCGAGATTAATCTTGGACCTATCTGTGAGAAGTGGCGAGGTGACGACGATAATGTTTGTCCAGCCGTTTGGGACCAAGTACTTGGTTTTGGCGTTACAGATATTCGTGCCGGTCATCATGGAATCTTCCTCGAGAAGGACTTGCTTCTCCTTCACGCCTAATTCGACGGCTCGCTTTGCTATTGCGGCTGCCTCAGTTATTAGGGGAAGAGTCTTCCTTTTATGCGACCATTTGCCACAGAATATTGCCACCGGGGCTTCCTCGTTTTTCAATAATTCTGCTGTCTTGACTGCCCGAGCCTCGCCGCGGGGATTGAGGGTACCGTTATCGTTAACCCCAGCGCCCAGGACAACAATCGCATCATACTTCATAGGGCAATTTTACTCTCGAACCGGTGAATGTCTAGCTAAGCAGCACGCCGCCGTCGACCACGACTTGTTCGCCGGTCATATAGCTCGACATGTCGCTGGCCAAAAACAGGGCGACTTTGCCAATTTCGTCGGGCTCGCCCATGCGGTGCATCGGGATTTTGGACATAAAGGCCTCGGTCTGCTTTTTGAGCATCTCGGCGTCGGCTTGTGGCGCAGCAGATTGCATCGCCGCAACTCCTGGTGTGTTAATGCCACCCGGGGCGATGGCGTTAACCCAAATATTGTCCGGGGCCAGTTCGAGCGCCGAATTTTTCGTAAATCCCCAGACGCCGTGCTTGGAAGCGTCGTAGTGAGCCAAACCGACCATCGACGGGTGAATGGCATCAACAGAAGTAATATTGATGATTTTGCCGCCACGACCCTGTTGCCTCATCACTTCACTGACATATTTCGTGGTAAGAAAAACGCTGCGCAAATTGACATGCATTACCTTTTCAAAATCTTCGCCGCTCATTTTAGCAACTGGTTCGGGTGGGTAAATGCCGGCGTTATTGACCAAAATATCAATGCCACCAAGCGCCTCCTGGCAGACCTCAACCATTTTCTTGACATCTACTTCGCTGCCAACGTCGGTTTTGATTGACAAGACAGTCCAGCCTTTCTGATGCAATTCACTAGCGCTCTTCTTAGCCGCTTCCAGGTCGAGATCAGCAATTAAAACCTTCGCCCCGGCTTCCGCTAGGCGCTCGACAATACCGCGTCCGATCCCCATCGCCCCGCCGGTAACAATAGCGACCTTGCCCTTAAGACTCATGAGCTGTGCTAATGGAATATTTTCCATAACTTAATTCTACGCCCGTACGTTGAAATGTCGAATTATCGTTCAGACCTGGATTAAAGATGCTTTTTCGGTTAAAATGCTGTTCACGTCTACCCAAGGAGGAGAGTAGTGAGCAGATTAACAATCTACGAAAATATCGCCCAGTTAAGGCGACGCCATATTGACTTACTATTTCGCATCGGCGTCCTTCGCTATCAGGATCGCGGACTGAAAGTTCAAAAGAGCATCAGCCGAACGCTGGGGATGTATGAGCAGAGTCTGCTACTCGCACGGAGCTATTCGACTCGTCCAAGTCTCGAATTTCACCCTAACACCGAGCCCGAAGGCCGCCGGGCGTGCGCTGTCGATAAGCTAATCCGAAACATGGGTTTGACGGCGACGCTGGCTCAGCCGCTTAAGACCGACATCGTTCGGAACGACTTCGATGAAATGGTCGAGAAGACCATGCTCAAGAATCCGCAAATCAGTCACGGTTACGCCGTGTATCTGAACCTCTCGGGTGTGATGGACATCGTCAAGGAAGGCTCTTTCTACTCAAGCGATATCAAGGTGTTTCCAAGCGGGCCCAACCCGCTTTACGAAATGATGCAAGGTATCTCGTCGCACACTGTCGAGGCCAAGCTCAAGCCCGATCCGATTGAGCGGACGATCAACGACTGGTCCTCACCGCTTCATCCACCCAACTGCCTGGCAAACGCCGTGACGATGGTCTCGCTGCTGCGTTGCTTGGGCTTCCGGTTCTATCTTGCCAGCGGGCTTCGTCTGGCTTCAAGCGACTGTCGCAACTTGCGATTGGAGGCCCTGACTCGTGCCCTCAAGCTGGCAGTCGACGTTCCCCAGCTCTCGTTTGTGGTTGCCCCACTTCGAGAGAAAATCGACAATATCTTCCAGCACGATATGTTCGATTGGATGTATCACCACTTCATAGTTGTCCAGCTCGAAGCTACAGGTGACGAGTGGGCAATTCTCGACCCTTTTATGTATGAGAGCGTCTACGCTCCGTTCACCATTGGGCTGACGTGGCTGGCGGACGAGCTCGATGCTCGTCGGAAAGACTACCCTGGTCTGGCCGTGCCGATTGACTTCACCGGGAGTCTGCCCGAACGTCAGTTGACTCGCCTGCGGGGACGTCTGACGAGGGCGGAGCAGTATGCTGGGAATATGACCGCTGCGTATCTAGCGAAGGCGTCGCAGATTCCTGAGAAGGTCACTCTTGCCGATACCTACGAGCTGTTTGCCGGCAATCAACCGGCGACTGCCTCGTTGAAATGGCTCGTGAGGCAAGCCAACCCCAAGAGGTACCAGGATAGAGAGGCCTTGGTAGCGCTTGGGGTTGACCTGAACAATCCCGACAGTCCTCAACCAACCTTCAATCTTGAGGAGCAACTGGCAATGGCGCAGAACCTCCTCAAGCGAGAAGGTGTGCCCTGGCTCATCACCCGGGCGATCAATATCGGTCTGATCGGCGCCAGTCTGGACGGAGAGGAGCTTATCCGTGGGATGGGCCACTCGGCGTTCGAGATTTACGCCGATACCGACTACATGCTAGGATTGCTGTTGAGTAGCGCCGTGGTTGCCTCGACTGGCCTTCGGGCACTGTCGCCGCAGCTACTGCAGCTCACGTCAAGCCAGCTTATTTGGCAGGAAGTGGCCGAAGCCTACCAAGACTTCGACTCCATTTCCCTCCGTGTGGCTCGCTGCACGGCCGACTCGTTCATTGGGAGCATGCCAGAGTCCTGGCTGCATCCCCTCGTCGCCAAGCGACGCCAGCTTCTAGGCCTGGCGTAAGGAGGATCAATTGGCAAAGAAAAATAAACTGGAGCAGCTGGAGCAGGACATAGCCGTGGTAAAGGACCTGATGGCAGGTGAACAGCTTTCCCTCGAGCAGATCGAGGACAAGCACCCTCAACTCTCCGCGGCGGTGAACTTCGTGCGCGAAGAGGCAACCGCGGTCGAGAAGGCCGCCAAGCCCACCGGCAGCGGCTGCTCTGCTCGCCGTCCAACCCGGGCCGAAGCCTTCGTCTAGGCTTCCACGCCCACCCAAAACCGCTCTGGCAGCTCCTGCCCGGGCGGTTTTCCATACAGTTGCCTTCCGAGTGGTCTAGAAATATCGGGCTAAGCGGGTGACTTAGAGTATCCCTTAATATGAAACTGGAGCGGAGTTTTAAGCTCGGAGATCTCCAACAGCTGTTGTTTCTGTTCGGGGGTAGTCCGCCAGTAGTACGGAGTCATTCCGAGCAGATTAGATATGTCTTTTTGGGCGACGGTAATTTCTCCCCGGACTTCTTGCTCGGTCACTAAATTGAATCTTGGGTCGCTATCAAGCAAGCTGAAGTTCCCTTCGTGTGGGATCGCAGACCTGAAAAGCTGTATCGCTAAGCCCTTTAAGTGATCCGGTCCAGGCCCGACGATTATGACTCTGCCGTCAGGCTTCAAGACTCTCGCTAACTCGTTGGTACTTATCGGAGAGAAAATCGAAATAACGACGTCGAAGGATCCATTGAAGAACGGCAGCTGGTAGGCGCTAGCCACCGCTAGTTGCACATCTAGTTTTCGTTTGGCAGCAAAACGAATTGCCTCTTTGGACACGTCGATTCCAAACAAAGTGGCTTCAGTCAGCTCGTGGCGGAGCTTCTGCAGGTAGTAACCCTCCCCACAGCCGGAATCGAGCAAACTTCTGGGGTTTAGACTTATTATGGTGGTCACTAGAGTTTTGGCCAAGTTTTCGTAGTAGCCCTTTTCCAGAAATTCCTGCCGACTTTTGATCATTTCGTAACTATCGCCAGGATTTTTACTACTTTTTTGCTGAACTGGCAGCAGATTTACGTATCCTTCTTTGGCAATATCAAAGCTGTGCTTGTTCTCGCAGGCGTATGAGCTGCCGTCCTTTGTTAGGGAATTATCGCAGATGGGGCACTTAAAGGCGATTGGATTACTCATCGATAAATTTTACTCCCAAACCCGTTGGCCCGCCAGAGTCCGCAGGACGGCGGAGGCTTCACCCCGAGCAACGTTTACTTCGAGCGCAGTCGAAAAGTCGAGAGGAGCAATGTCGAGCTAAAGGGAGGATTGAACTGTTCTCAGAAAATGTAGATCTCGTAGCCTGATGAACCTACCTTCGTAATTGTTAGGGGAATCCTGCTCCAAGATGTTAACTGCTTCGGCAATGTTTTTGGCCATAACTAGCTCAAAACCTTCGGAGATTTCTTCTTCTGTTAGCGCATTAGTTTGCTCCGAGCCCACCTGCTTAGCGAGGTAGCAGTATGAAGTCTGCTTGAGCCTGCGCTGATCACGATACTCGATGATGGTACCAACTTCGCCGGTTACCTCGGCTTGGCAGCCAATTTCTTCTCGCAGCTCACGTTCGAGCGCTCTACTAATATCCTCACCTTCGTCAACGCCACCTCCCGGAAGTTTATGGTAGCCGCACTTACTCACATTGAGCAGGAAAACCTCACCTTTTTTGTTGAGCACGATGGCTCTCGCTGCTTCACGAGTCCCAAAGCCGGTGGGATCGACCGGCTTAGCGCCGGGGTCAACATCTTCTTCTTCAATCGTGAGGAGGTGTTCCATTGCCATAGTTTACTCCCGAACCAGTTGGCCCGCCAGGGTTTAGCGGCGGAGGAAGGAAAAGTTTAGCCGGATTGTCGGGGAAGCTAGGACTAATGATGGAATAATTTCAAACAGTCCTCGCGCATGAAATCTTCAACCAGTGTAAGTCGGGGGTCGCCATTGTTAATAACATCTCGGGCTTTTATCCCAATCGTTCGCCACTGCCATTCGCTGTTCCCGTTTCTCAGACGATAGTTTTCCATGTCTTCCATTCTTGAGCCATAAACAATCCCAGCCATCTTTGACCAAATTGCAGCTGCGGCACACATCGGACACGGTTCATGAGTAGTGTAAAGGATGCAATCTTGTAAGTAACGGGATTGGAGCGTTTTTGTCGCCTTTCGGATAGCGTCAATCTCCGCGTGGGCAGTGGGGTCTAGGTCTGTTTTAACTCGATTTCCACCCCTGGCAATTGTCTCCCCATTCTTTACGATTACGGCGCCAATTGAATAGCAACCGTTCTGCTTAGCTGACTTAGCCTGTTCAATAGCCTCTCGCATATACTTTCTCTCTGGCTTCATGCTTAGATTCTACTCCCGCACCTTTACCTCGAGCAACGTTTACTTCGAGCGCAGTCGAAAAGTCGAGAGGTGGAACTGCCGAGGAGCTGGGTTTGTATGTGTGAACTTACTACAAGAGCATTCTCTTAACTGTGGTAGGATTGGACGATGAGATATTTGGTCCCCCTAGTTATTTTATTAGCTCTTGTAGTCGGAGGCGTATTGGTTTCGAAGAATCGTCAGACCGCTGAAGTGCAGGGAGATTCAAAAGACTCGACCCAGACAGTCAAACCGGTGACTGGATCTACCGCTACCAACCTGACTACTGCGGGATCTTATATTGACTACGACGAGTCTGTTATTAGCAGAACCCAGGGTACCAAGATTCTCTTCTTCTACGCTCCCTGGTGTCCGCAGTGTCGGGCGCTGGAGGCTGACATCAAGGCAAGCGTTGTTCCGGTTGGGGTAACAATCATTAAAACCGACTACGATAGCAACCAAGCTCTGCGCCAAAAGTACGGGGTGACCATTCAAACGACGCTCGTTCTCGTAGACGACCAAGGAAATTTCGTCAAAAAATATGTTGCTTACGACAAGCCGACGCTCTCTAGCGTCAAGAGTAACCTGCTCTAAGTAATGGCATTACTGTTCGCCTCCTTTGTCGCCGGCTTCTTGACGGTTCTGGCACCTTGCATTTTACCGCTCTTGCCGGTGGTTCTAGCTGGTTCGCTAACCGGAGCGGACAGAACTCGTCGGGTGTCAACGATAATCTTGGGATTAACAATTTCCGTCGTGGTGTTCTCGCTTCTTCTCAAAGCCACCACAGTTTTACTTGGCGTACCGCAAATAGTTTGGCAGGTTATTTCTGGTGGAGTGCTTGTTCTTTTTGGGCTAGCAACACTCTTCCCTCATCTTTGGGAAAAAGTGGCGCTATCGCTTAGCTCGAAAGCTGGCCAAAATCTCCAGGGTGCCCAAGCCAAGAGGGGTTTTTGGGGAGATTTTTTATTAGGGAGTGCGCTGGGGCCGGTCTTTAACAGCTGTAGTCCCACTTACGCTTTGATCGTCGCCGCCGTTCTGCCGGCGTCGTTTGGTCAAGGCTTAACTTACCTAATCTCTTACGCCCTCGGCTTGGCTGTCGCCCTGTTACTAATCGCCCTCTTAGGCCGAAAAATTGTCAGCAAACTCGGCTGGGCGGCCAATCCTGGCGGCTGGTTTCATAAAGTGATCGGAGTGCTGTTGATTGCTTTCGGCCTCGTCGTGATATTCGGCGCCGACAAAAGCTTCCAGAGCTACTTTCTTAGTCAGGGTTGGTATGACCCGATTATCCGCCTACAAGAACAGCTTCGCTTGCCGAAGTAATTCCAGCTTCTGGCCGGCCATCGAGCTACTTGCAGTAGTCGCTGGTTTTGCCGCTTCCAGGATCGGCGGCCGGCAAAGCGCGAACCGTGGCTTCGTCAGCAGTTGCAAGCAAGTCGAACCAGCAGACCGCGTAGGGCGCTAGCGAGGTGTCGTCTTGGTGTTTTGCTGCCCAGGCAGAATCGGCCGAAGCGGCATTTTTGGTGTTGTAATTATAGACGCCAAGATCAAAGAAAGTGTTGACGCCGCCGACGGTTACACCGACAGCCGTGGCCATGGTCTCACCGGCCGTGACGGCAACTGGCGGATTGATATATTCGGTTCGTGAGTCACCTTCTGTGGCCGCTGGCAGCTTATCGATGATGGTCGCAAACTTCGGCGCCAAAGTTAGAAGGTGGCCGAGGCGATACATGATGCCGCAGTCTGTCATCACGTCAAACATATACTGGGTTTCGCCACTGACTAGATATCGGGCGGCCTGAACAACATTGCCGGCCAGTGGGACGGTGACGGTGATGTCGGCATTTTGCGAATTATTAAAACGGAATCCACCGTGTGGTTTGTAGTTACCACCGCGGTATTGACCGGGGTACAAAATGGAGGTGGCCAATTTCAAGTTAGCCGGTACTGGTAAGTTGAGCGGATCGGCGCAAGCGGGCGGTGTGCCAACGGCTTGCCAACCAGTGGCGGTTTGTTGCCAACTCACAGACGAAGTTGTGGTTTTATTGGTGTTAGTGTTTGACTCTGAGTTAGCCGGAGTTGAAGGGGTAGCTGTTTGGTCGGTGCTGTTTGGTGCTTGTTTAGTCGTTACTTGCCAAATAATTAGGCCAAAAATAATTAACAAAGGCAGGGCCACGAACAGGAAAGTCTTGCGAGTTTTAGACATCTACTATCAGCTTAACTAGTAGAAGATTAGATGTCGAGCTCGGCATCGTAGAGGGTGCAGGAAAAAGCTAGTCCTTCACGATCTTGATCAAATCTATCAACCTTTCTTCGTAGCCCAATTTTTCGTAAAAATTACGAGCTAACACGTTCGACTCAAAGACAAAAATTCTAATGGCATTACAGCCCCGCTCGATAAGGTATGCTTCCATTTTCTCCATTAAGATCTTCCCAATTCCTGAGTTTCTATAACTTGGAGAAACATATAGCTCAGTAACGCGGCCATCAACTGTTGGATTGCTCTCCAATAAGTCTTCTGGTGTCTGGAGCTTAATTGTTCCGGCAATTAAGCCGATTACTCTATTGTTATCGGTGGCAAGTAATAGCTTTCCTGACTGTTCTCCCACTTCTTTTAGGATTGAATTGGTATGTTCAGTCCCATAGCTGGGTAAACGCCGCATTCGGGAAAGGTGATCTAGGCTTATTAGATAGTCTTGGAACTCGTCCACTAGGTTAGAGACTTCTATTAAGTCTGATTCTCGATATTCGCGTATTATAGCCTGATCCATTTTTCAAATCATACTCCCGAACCCCTGATCTGAGCAAAGTCGAAGACTGGAATTGTCAGGCTAGTTACTAGGAAGAAGTTTTTCAGCGTTTTTGTAGGCGAACTTCTCCTGAACGTCTGGGTCCAGCTCGGCGATAAAAGCCCGAGAGTAATTAGTTAGAGCTCGACCTACTTCAATATCCATCGACCACGTTAGCACTCCCCGATCAGTATCCCATAGCACTTGGTCTGGATGGCGCTCGATAAAACTTTTCCAGGTCTCGACATCTTTTTTTAACAACGGATCGTAATCTTTAAAGTGCTCCAAGAATTTCTTTTTGCCCACTTCGGCTTGCATTAAAAATACGTCGCCATACAGCTCGTCTATACCGTAATAAACGTTGGGGTTGCGGCTAAGAATACCGTCAATAACAGTTAGGTCTTGAGTGCATTCGGTACAGTTTATAAGTTGGTCGCCGTGCCAGATGAATTTTATGTCGCGATTAGCTTGGAGTATCTTTTCATAACTTGCAGCTTGGCCTTCGCCCAGATGGAACATCACTACCAAGTTGTGCTCCCGTGCCACCGGGTAAATTTCAAGCAATCGTGCCGAATCTGGCGGGAGCTCTTTGGCGCCGCCCTGCCGCTCGTAGAGGCCAATTTCGCCGTAGCCTTTAAATAGGTTCGGGTAAACTTTTAACATTTTCTGTAAGGTATCGGAGTTCACGGTTGGATAGCCAGTCGGCGAGCCGTCATTATCCGGCGGCATTATAAATGGTACGAAAACATCGGGGTACTGGTCGACAGCTCTTTTCACAACTTCCAACGCCGGCTTGTAAATGTTGGGATATACCGGGAAGAACGCAAAGACTTTGCCGGATGTACCATCATTTCTGAAGGTACACGCAATCTCGTCGTAGGTGATGTTTACACCGAGCAGAGTTTGATCGTCGGGGGCTTCAAGCTCACTACCCAAGGCAGAGTCGGGTAGGCTTGGCGGGTGAAAATGAGCGTCGATAAGTGGCCCTTGGTAATACGATGCGTCAAGTTTGGGTTTAGGCAGAAGGGGGCATTCCGATGGTTTGAACGCGTTAGCCACGCGCTTCTCCCAACTGTCAGCGGAAGAATTTATGTTGGGGTCCTTTGGGTCAGGAGTGGGCTGTCTGAGCAGGGCAACAATTACTCCGGCAAAAATCAGTGTGAGGGGAAGGGCAACGAGTAGAAAGACTTTTCGAGCGGGGCTCATTAGTAAAGCGTAGCGCGGCAACCGAAGACTGTCGAGCTAGCTCGACAAGTGATGAGTTACTAGTTCTGCGGCTTGGCAGTCTTAGTCTTAAAGACCATTAGATAATTGTTAGGGCCGAGCTGGATAACACCTGGATCAGCGGTTAAGCCGTAGCTGCTCTCAAAACGGTTCGAAGTTTTAGTGAACTTTAGCCCGTCAGTTGAAGTGGAAATGTCGATGCCGCCAGTGTAAAGCAGAAACTGCTTACCGTCGTAAAAGACATTTGGTATTGAGCCACCAGTGTAAGCCACTCCTTTTTCGGTAAAAGTCAGTCCATCCGTCGAGGTGGCAACAATGGTTGTTTGGCCGGTGCCATCTCCGATATACATATACCAGGTGTCGTCGACGTGAATAACGTCAGGGTCGAATAAACCTTCTTGACGCTCTAAGCGAATGCCTTGCTCTAGGACGAAATTGACCCCGTCGTCAGAAAGTGCGGAGTAAATCTTTCCGCTGTTGCCCGGGGTTCGGGTGTCATTTATGTCAAAGAAGAATAAACGAATCCGGCCGTCTACTAGTAAATATGGGTCGGGATCAACGGCGACTTTATCGCCGATTCCCTCAATGGTAATGATCTGCTTGCCACTCCACGTTTTGCCGTTGTCGGAAGACTTTATTAGGCCGAGCTGTTCTGGTTTGCCGTCCACAGAAACGTCGACAAAGTAAACAGAAATCGTACCGGTTTTCTCATTGTAGATTGCTTCGGGTACCGAGGCATGTTCGGCCAAAATTTGGCCGGAATCAGCCCAGTTAAGCAAGTTGGTGCTGGTGGCAAAAGAGATTTTATCCCCGTACGGCCCTTGGTTCATTACTGACCAGTTATACTGCTGGCTGGTGTCTTTATCTGTTTCCTTACCCGGCTTCTCCGGCGAAGGGGTAGCTTGTTCTGACTTCGGCCAAGCCAGATAGCCAACAAAGGCGAAAATTAGTACCAGTGGCAGGGCCACGAACAGGAAAATCTTACGAGTTGGGGACATAGGCTA
>MEZX01000001.1 GCA_001774395.1 Candidatus Berkelbacteria bacterium RIFCSPLOWO2_01_FULL_50_28 | reverse complement strand
ACGGAATAAACTGTATTTTCTGGATTAGTAACGGACTGCCGTTTAGCAAGAGTACCTACAAGTCGTTCACCTTTTTTATTTATCGCCACAATAGACGGCACTAAGTTACCGCCTTCAGCAGTTGGGATCATTTTAGCTTTGCCACCTTCAATAACAGCCGAAGCTGAGTTAGTCGTACCCAAGTCAATTCCAATAATTTTTGCCATTTAAACTCCTTTTAGTCGTTAATTTTCAGTTCTCAATTTTCAGTTTTCAATCAATTTTCAATTTTACAATGATATAACCAATGTAAAGCGTCCTTTACATTCTGTCAACCCCGCACTTACCAGCTGACAGCATTATCTCTAACTTTTGTTTGGCTCATTTCATAGATTTCTCGTGAACAGCGGGCTATCACACCTAGTGAAATTGATGCTGAAGATACAAAAGTTCAGCTGGTTAGTGCGGGGTCAATGGCCGAAACGCCCAGGGGCTGATTTTACACAAATATCAGGTATAATAATTTCGTGAAAGTTGAACCTCCTATTATAAGTACGAATACCTGGTGGACGGTTCGGCTCCACCCGAACCAGATACCGATCGGCCAGCTCGAGTTCACTGTCAAGCGTCGTTCAGACGGATCATGGGCGAAAGATATGACTGAGCTTGATGTCCAAGAACAGTTTATCTTCACCCTAATCAGCCGTTCGGCTCGACAGGCAGTTGAGCTCCTATATCATCCCAAGTCGTTCCGCTGGGTTTGGCACCCAAACGAGGATGGCTACTGCAGTGTTCATCTCGTACCAGAAAATGCGGTTGCAAACTACCAGTTCGACCACAACAAGATTGCTAGGGCAATCAAGGAAGCTATTCGCCACGTTCTCAGCGGTCGCGCCAATTAGGCGCGGCCGATCCACTTTTACCCCTTTGAAACCCGGACATATTAACCGTTGCAGGGCCTGGCCCTGCATATTAATCCACAGTTTTGTTCCAAGTATTCTCGAACATTACTTTCAGAATCTGGACGATTTCTTTGTTCTCAACAATCATTCCACCCTGTTCCCTCTCTGTAGCGGTAATCATTACTACCTTATTATCGAGAATGTAGATGGCACTCTTCAGATGTTCGACGATTTTGTCCGAAAATTTTGTTTTTCTATATTCCTTATCGTCATTCTGCTTCCGTTCAATTGTTTCATCGCTTTTATCGGTAATGGCCCGAAGAAAGATTTTCCTTTCCTGTCTCAGCTTGTTGAAATAGTCACTATATTCTGGGACGAATCTCATGAGTTCACTTGAGAAGATCGTATCGACGTCGATTCCTTTTTCCTTCAGTATTTCGTCAGCTACCTTTATAAGCCCTTCCTTCCCCTCGTAATACTCAGCCATTGGCCATGCAGGATAGTTGTCGAATCTCCGTTCAAACGTATAGCCAATTTGACGTGCTACGAAACCGAAATCACCAAGTTCTGGGTAATAGGGCTGCAAAGATGCATTCAATCCAAGGTAATCCCTAATTTTCTTTAACGGTATTCCTAAAGTTTCAATTGCAGCTTGCATCGCTATGATATAAGGATTGAATTTCTGTTTTCTGTTGGTACTCAAGTTTACGTAACCCCCACCGTCTACTAGCACACGGTGAGAGACACGGAGCGTCTCTGTCAAGATAAAAGCGGCCTCCTTATCCTTATTGTTCGCATCGGCTAAAATTGTGTCGTATAGGGGCTTAACATGGTCGCAATCGACAGCAGAGCTAAGATTGTTAACAGCCATTAATAGCCTCTCAATACCAAATCCTCCCGCAACCATTGCGTATTCCCACGGCACGATATCTTTCGTCATGTAGTAACGGAATCCTTCTTTCTCTTCGAAGATTGGTCTCCATGGAAAATATTCAACAGTTCCAATATCAAGTAGGTGCTCTTCCTCAAGGCCTTCGCCAACATCATAAAGAATTTCATTTCTATAACCCCATGGCGTGGGGTTTTTAAAGTTAAAAAGGCTCAAGAAAGTATCCCTATTGTCATTCCATATGAAATTTTCTTCTGGGATTCCATGGTTTTTCCACTCTGTGTAGGTGTAAGTATCTCTTGGTATCGTCTTATTTATCTGGTAGTGCCCCTTCGTTAGCTGTTCGATTGAACCACCCTTACATACCTTGATATAAACCTTCCTGGGGTCTAATCCGCACTCTTGGAAGAGAAGTTGAGAACATACCTCAATAAACTTATGTAGATGGTCATAGAGATTTGCGCTTTCAATATCTGCAATTGATATCCCACCCAATTCATAAGTGCCCAAATGCTTTGTGTCGGTTAGCAAAGCAATTACTTCATGAAGATCATTTGGACGGATCACCGGTTGAATCTTTGTAAAGAAGAGATTCTTCGTATACTCAATTCTACTCCCAAACTCTTCAAGTAAGTCGGGCTCGTTAAAACTCAGATTGAATGTTCCAGGAAATGCCTCGCCAATCATGGATGCTTTTTGATGAATCTCAATACCAGGATAGGTGGCGAATTTTGCTAGGATCAATTCTCTGAGCTGCTGGTTTGAGTACTGCATTATGTGTCTAAGCTTAGTAGTTGTCATACCTGTAGTCAATCAAGGTTATTGTAACTCTTGCAGGGCCAGGCCCTGAATATTAAATTCCGCCGTATGTTTTTTCGGAGTAGACTTTACCCCTTGGAAACCCGAACCTTAGCTGGTTTGATGACGGTGTCGTCTATCAGCCAACCGGCTTCGATTTCAGCGATGATATGATCGGACGGAACATCGACACTAGGTTCGTGAGAGATCGCTTCGTGGAGATTGTGGTCAAAGGCCACACCAGCTGTCGGAATCCGCTTCAGTCCAGCTTCGCCCAAAACTTGCTCGAGCTGACGCTCAATTAAACGTAGGCCGGAAAAATAGTTAAAGATTTTCTGATAATCACCTTCGGTCAAATTTGGCAGATCCTCTAAACTAACTTCCGGCGCGTGAGTACTGGCCCGGTAAAAATTATCAAAAATGGGAAAGAGTTTTTCCAGCAAGTCGCGGCTAGCATGCTTAATTAAACTCGCCCGCTCAGCCTCCACCCTTTTCTGATAGTTCGAAAACTCGGCCGCCAAACGAAGATGGGCCTCGTGTTCGTGAGTAAATTCTATTTCGAGTTTAGATAATTTGGGTTTAGATTTTTTCATCCTGGACTGTATTTTAGAACTTAGAACGATTTATGTCTATCAGACAACGCAGATTTTGTGGGGAGGCCCACTCCTTTTTTTGCAGAGGACAAGGGGCCTACTTGCGAAGCGGCCCCCTATCCTCTGCACTCCAACCCCTGCCCGCTTCTCACAGAGGTAAGGAGTAAGTTCGGCTCTCGGACCTCCTTGTAGGTCAGGCTCGCCGAACTTTTTCTAAAGGATTTATATACCAATACCGAAAATTCGTCGATTCGCTCCGCGAATCTTCCGGAAGGGAGGAGAATTTTCACCACCCGCCTGGGGCGAGCGTGCGGGGTAGGGGTTGTAGGGGCCTAGGGGGTGCCTAGCAACTAACCCCCTGGCCCCTACGAAAAACTGTTTCGGATGTGTCTGAAAAATTGCCCTGGCTTTTCAAAGCCTGCTTTAGTGCTAAATTGACAGGGATGACATTCACCCCATCGCAAAAGTTCTTGCTCTTCTGGCTAATTTTTATCAGCGGGTTGGTAATTGGAAAATATTCTAACTTTCCGCTACTTATCCTGGGTTGGCTAACTGGGCTGTGGGGACTGTTGTGGTGGAGCAAGCAGGAGGAGTGGGTAGAGCTACTGGCGCTGGGCGCTACTGCGGCCGGAGCGGGAATGATTGTTTGGCAGCTTACCGGCGGCGAAACGTGGCTTCACCTCAACTTTCTTTCACAACTCTCTACTTGGCTTGAAACACTGCGCAACAGTATCGGCGAAAGAATATTTGCCGTTCTGCCCGAACCGCACGGCTCACTTTTGGGCGGGATCATATTTGGCAACAAGGTGCAGCTGGACAAAGATTTAGTTGACGCCTTTCGAGTTGTGGGATTAACGCATATCATCGCAGTGTCTGGCTATAACCTGACAATCTTGTCGAAAAATGCCGAAACGTTGCTACGGGGTTGGTTGGGACGCAAGGCCATGTGGGTGTCGCTAGGCCTAATTTTGTTTTTTGTTATCATCACCGGCGCGCCAGCATCCATTTTGCGAGCGGCCGTAATGGCCACCACTATAATTTGGGCACGGATGATCGGCCGGCCGAGCCGTTCAGTGAATTTGCTGATTTTGGCCGCCGGCGTGCTAGCAATTTTCGAGCCAAAAATCGTTTTCAGCATCGGCTTTCAACTTTCGGTTGTGGCCACTTACGCCTTGGTACGTTTGGCGCCGATAATAAATATCCCCCTTTCGCGCTTACCGATACCCAATGCGATCAGCTCAATTTTGGCCGAAACGCTGGCTGCAACACTGCTAACCGCGCCGTTGATTGTGGCCTACTTCGAACGATTATCGATCGTATCACCGCTCACAAACATTCTAGTTCTGCCCCTAATCCCGCTCTTGATGGGACTAGGAATAATTGGGATTATTCTGCTTTTCAGCTTGCCGCCTCTGGGGAAGTTAGCGATATTTATCTGCTGGCCGATTCTGCAGTGGATTATTAGCGTCACTGGCTGGTTTGCCGAGCTACCGTGGGCCGCGACGAGCACAAGTTTGGGTATGTGGTGGACAGTAGCGTTAATGGTCGCAATTATTGTTGGCGTTGAAATGCTGAATCGTCTGGCCGAACAACGTCAGCCAGATTTGCTCGCACAGCTAGAAGTCCTACCGCAATGAAAAATCCAATTTGGCGAATTCTGCTAGCGTTGGCGTTGCTGGCAGCTATCACCTACGGTTTCTCTGGATTCCAGGCAGCCGAGCGGGGCAACGAGCTAAAACTCTGGTTTTTTGATGTCGGCCAGGGCGACTCAATATTGCTTGACACGGCTGACCATCATCAAATTTTAATCGACGGCGGTTGGGGCAGCAAGGTTTTGAGCGAGCTGTCGAAAGCCCTACCGATAAACGACAAAGAGATTGATTTGGTCATCTCCACCCATAACGACGCTGACCACTTGGGCGGCATAAACGAGGTTCTGAAACATTATAAAGTTGACCGCATCTGGCTAAACGGCGCCAAGCATAGCACAAAAATGTACGAGAAGTTTATAGCGCTCATCGCCAAAAAGAAAATTCCCACTACAGTTGTGACGGCCGGTAAAACGGTGAAGTTTGGCGATTTAGAGGGGATTGCGATTTCGCCTTTAACGAGTTTCGCTGGAATAATGCCGCAAAACCAGAACGACGGCAGTATCGTAACTTTCTGGCAGTACGGCTCGTCGACGATTCTGCTCACGGCCGATGCCGAGGCGCCGTTGGAAACTCAGCTGGTCGCACGTGGATTAGTACGACAAGTCGATATTTTGAAGGTTGCGCACCACGGCTCAAAAAACGGCTCAAGCGAAGATTTCCTGCGCGCGGTAAAGGCAAAAATCGCCGTGATTCAAGTGGGTAAGAATAATCGTTACGGCCACCCAGCACCGTCCGTAATGACGCGGCTAAAAAAACTGCTGCCGAAAATCTTGCGCACCGATACTGACGGCACAATTCGTTTTGACATTTGGCTAGACCGCTACTCGTATCAAACTGGCGTGTAATACTCTGGACACATTATCGGTTAGAGCCGATAATGTGTATGAGATGCCCAGACGAAAACTAATTGAAATAAGCCCCGCCGAGGAGGAGTACATTACCGTATCTAGCGGTGGCCCAAAGAAAGCTTACAACCGTCGCCGAATACGAAACCTACTTGCACGCCGGGCAAAGTACGCCTATGAACCGGTTCAGGCAGATTGGTTTCAAGAGATCGTTGGTGAGCTAAAGCTTGCTCGTTTGCGCTTGGGTATGTCGCAAATAACACTGGCCAATTCGTTAAGAACTTCTCAGTCTGAAGTATCCGATTTTGAGACCGGCAAGACTAATCCGACGGTTGAGTTTCTTGAGAGGGTGGCGAGAACACTCGGCGTGAAGATTAAGATATTGGTTGAGTAGTATTATCGGTTAGAGCCGATAATGGTAGAGGGTGACAAATTGAATTAGAATTACGGAAGAAAGTAGGAAGGATAAAAATGAGTGGGCATAGTAAGTGGTCAACAATTAAGCACCAAAAAGGAGCGGCCGATCAAAAACGGGGCGCTATTTTTTCTAAACTTGCTAACGCCGTATCTCTTGCGGCGCGTGGCGGAGCGGATCCTGATATGAATTTTCAGCTGCGAATTGCCATCGACAAAGCTCGAGCTGCCAACATGCCAAAAGACAATATCGAGCGGGCGATCGAGCGGGCAACGGGAGCTGGTGCGGGATTCTTGGAAGAAGTTACATTCGAAGCTTACGGTCCGGGTGGAACAGCATTTCTGATAGAAACGGCCAGCGATAATCGCAACCGAACCGTCGGCGATATCCGATCGACGCTCAATAAATTCGACGGCAAGCTGGCAGAGAGCGGCTCAGTAGCTTATCTATTTACAAAGCGCGGACAGATTGTGCTGGAAGATGTTGACGCCGAAACGGCGGAGCTATCGGCGATCGACGCTGGGGCCGAAGATGTGGAGGCTGTAGATCGAACTGTTTTTGTTTACACCGACCCGAAAGAGCTGGAACAGGTTCGGCACAAACTTGCAGCGGCTGGTTTTTCAAGCGAACACGTTAATCTCGAATTCCATCCGAGTGCTAACATCCCGATCACGGACGAAAAGACGGCCGAAAAAATAATCAAACTCGCCACCGCGCTTGATGATTTGGACGATGTCGCACGCGTTTCCAGCAACTTCGAGCTACCGGACAATCTGGTAGAGTGAAGACCTGATGAAAGGGAAACGAATTTTGGGCATCGACCCGGGCTCGGGCCGGCTAGGTTTAGGGCTAATTGAGGTTATCGACGGCAAGCCGCATTTAATCCATTACGACTGTATTCTGACTACTCCGAACTCGCCCGAGCCGCAGAAGCTCTCCTTTATATACGAAGAACTGGTCAGCCGCCTGAACAAGATTCAACCTGATTTGATGGCGATCGAAACGCTATTTTTTGCTCGGAACATTACCTCGGCCTTTTCCGTGGCTCAAGCCCGTGGCGTCGTGTTGCTGGCCGCCGCCCAAGTGAATATTGAAATAGTGGAAATTGCCCCGTTGCGATTGAAAAAAGTATTGCTCGGCAACGGCAAGGCCAAGAAAAAAGATGTCCAGAATTTTATACGGCACTATTTTAATATTGACGCCAAAAAGAAACTGGGCGATGATGCCGCCGACGCGGTGGCAATTGCGCTAGCCCACACGATTACTTAGTTAGCTGCTCAAACACTTCAAGATATTCTTTCGTAACCCGCTCCGTTGAGAACCGCTGCTCGGCCACGTAACGACAGTAACTGCGGCTAATTTGATCGATTTTTTTGACGGCTGCCACAGCCTCGTCAACAGTTTTTGGTAAGAAGCCGGTTTTGCCGTCTTCGATAAGCTCCGGCATTGAGCCTTTGGGGAAACAGACAACTGGCGAACCGGCGGCCAGTGACTCAATGACTGTCAACCCGAAGGGTTCTTCCCATTCCAAAGGGAACAAAAATCCTCTTGCCGCTGGGTAATAGTGGAAGAACAGCTCTTCCCTGGGAATGGGACCAACGTAACGAATTTTCTCTCCATCCAGATGGGGTTTTATCTGAGTTTCGAAGTATTCCTTGTTCTTGGGGTCGTCAAAAACCGGGCCAGCAATATCTAGCTTGATCCCTGCTTTTTGGGCAATTTCGATGGCCGTGTGTGCTCCTTTATAGGGGACGATTCGCGCGGCAAAGAGCCAGCGGTCACCAGGCTTCTCTGTCCAGGGATGCTTATCTAATTCGAGGCCGTGATAAATTGTTTTAATGTACTGGATCTCTGGGTTTGGTAGGCGTTGATTATCGGAGATCGAAACGTAGTGGATATTCTTCAGATCAGCATGAACACGAGTTTGCTCAATGACAAACTCCGAGTCAAATGGGTTGTGTAACGTCACCACCACCGGCTTGCCGTTCATTAGCCGAGCAAAAGGTAGGGCCAGTGAAAAGCTATCGAAATGAATGATGTCGAACTCGTTGGCCTGTGTCGCCAAGTGCGAAAGAAAGACCGAATCTGACCAAAGACGAATCTCTCTCGTCAGAGCCGGCTCTGCCGTATTCCAACGCGGATCCTCAGACGACGCGAGCATATCGCAGTCAACTAGTTTGGCTGGAGTTATCGTTCCCTTGGGGGCGAACCACGTCACCTCATGCCCCTGGGCCAGCAGCTCGCGGGTAAGTAAATCGGCCACGTCGTAAGGGGCAAAAATTTTGCCCTTTGGGTAGGGAAACGTGTGCTTTGAGGTGATAAACTTTGCGATTTTCATTTAGCCAATAATTTTTCGTACACCGATAGGTAGCCGTCGGTCATTGCCGTTACCGAGAAATTAGAATCAGCATGTTGACGACACTTGGCTCTATCAATGGTTCCGACTTTCTTAATCGCTGCCAAAAACTGATCTTCGTGGTTGGGTTTTATTAGGAAACCCGTTTCACCGTCAATTATCAGCTCAGGCATGGAGCCTCGGCGATAGGCGATAACTGGCGTGCCGCAAGCCATCGACTCAGCTACAGTCAGCCCAAATGGTTCATCCCATTGAATCGGGTTCAGGAAAGCTAGCGCATCCTTGTAGAGTAGGGCTTTTTCTTTATGCCCAATCTCACCGACCCATTCGGCAACACCAGGTTTCAGCAGCGGTTTAATCTCGTGATTAAAGTAATCGATATCTTTGGGTGATTGCTGATCTAGTTTGGCGGCCATTTTGAGCGGAATTCCTGCTTGCCTCGCCAGCTCTATCGCTAGATGGGGTGCCTTATTGGCAGTGAAGCGCCCGATCCACAGCAGATAGTCTCCCCTTGGGTTACTCTCGAACGGGAAGGAAGATACATCGATGCCGTTATAAACGGTCTTAACCCAATTTAACTTTTTGGCATGCCGTCGTTGATAATCTGAAATTGAAATATATGGCTGCCCGCGATAGTGATTAAATGTCCGTAGAATATCTGATGTGATGATTTTTTCGTCCAGTACCCCATGAATTGTGTTAACAAACGGCACCTTGCTCAGCGACATACTTGATAAAGATCGGTATGAGAGATGGTTGTGTACGATGTCAGCACCCCACACCTCGGCAAAGCGTACAGCTTCTGAGACATGAATAAGCGTGTCGTAAAGCGATGCCCAAGGGACGCCATCTCGATACAAAGCCCTAGGATAAGTTGATAAGAGTCTAGCTTTGGTTCTGGAATCGCCTGTGGCAAACAAAACAACGGAGTGTCCCCGCCTGACCAATTCCTCTGTAAGATTAGAGACAACTACTTCAAGGCCGCCGTATTTTGGTGGCGGTGTTGCCTCCCAGAGGGACGAAACTTGAACGATCTTCATGAATTCATCTTACCTTAAATATTCCTCGTCTACCTATTGACTCTTCTCGAGAAATGTAATAAGATTCCTGAGCACAATAGAAAGCTCATCGTGCCATTCTGGAGGATATTAACAACATGATCTTCTTCGCTCACCGCGGTGGATCCGTGGAGACTCTCGGAAACACACTTTCAGGCGTACTTCGTTGCTTCAACCTCGGCCTCAACATTGAGATCGACGTGGTCGCATGCAAAGATGCGCTCATCTGCACCCACAACTTGTCGCTAGGGAGCGACATGATTCGCTCATTTGGTCTTGATGGTGTCAGGAAATACCGTCTTCAGGATATAGGCTTCAAACTCGATGTTTTCCCCGCAGAAGGGGGCGACGCCGAACGTATCCCAACGTTGCTGGAAGTCCTTGCGGCGGCCAAGCAGGCGCCGCATCAACCAACCGTGCTGCTAGATCTCAAAAGTGATGACATTGTGGATGAGGTTTGTCAGCAAGTCAGGTGGGCGGGTCTTCAGAACCAGGTGATCTACGGTGTTCATCGCCTAAGCGAGCTGTCCGGCTGGGAAAACACCAGCCAGGTCTTGGCGTTTTGCAGCCAGGAGGAACTGGAGCAATTCTGCCACAGCAATGTTCACTGGATTCGGCTCTGGCAATCCTGGCTTCTCGATGAGCAGGATCAGCTGACCGACCCTCTAGGCCTCATCAGTCAGATCCCAGGCCATCAGGCTTTGTGTATCATGACTGGCGGCCCAAACCACGCCGATGGCGGGGTTTGCACGCTCGGGCAGATCCGCAGGTTAGACTCAATGGGAGCGAAAGGGATGATCCTAAACGATCCATCCCTCTGTCTTGTCGGAGCATACGCACTCGACCACGTCTGAACCCGTCCGCACCTCGATCGCCAAGTTCTTCCTGGCGGTCGATTTTTTTATCGCAACGGCTATACTGAAGCCATGCGTATTGCCATCGTCGCTCCACCATTTTTGAACTTACCACCAACAAAGCAAGGTGGGACGGAAAATATTATTGCCGTTAAGGTTAAGGAGTTAGTTAAACTCGGCCATCATGTAACGTTATTTCATGCCGGCCGATGTGACTTGCCCGCGCAGGAAAAAATCACAATCTTTCCGAAAGCCATTAATGACCTGCTGAGCGACCTAGCCAGCCAGGAATCTTCGCGGAAACTTAGGTTAGAGATGACCTACTTTGCCGCCGTTGCCACCCGGTTAGTTAAAGATCACGAGAAGCTCGATGTCATTTTCAATCACACTCGTGGCGAAGTGGCTTTTGCCCCGCTCACAAATCTCATCGCCACACCAATCATTTCTATCTTCCATCTGCCGGTCCTACCCGAAAATATCGACGTCTTGCTCGCTAATCCAAAAGCTTACGCCATCTCTATTTCCAACAACCAGCGCGGCCAGTGGGCCAAACTGCCTAATTTTATCGCCACCGTTTACAACGGGGTGGATCTGGAAATGTTTCCTATGCTGGAGCAACCGGCACAGGATTTTGTCTTTTGGATCGGTACGGTTGGTGAGCACAAAAATACACTAGACGCGGTTCTCGCCGCCAAAGCAGCGGGTGTGAAACTCATTCTCGCCGGCAAAATTCGCGACCAACATTACTACGAAGAAAAAATAGAGCCAGAGATCGATCACAAAAACGTAATTTATTTGGGCGAAATTGATTATGGGACAAAGTTGGGTTATTTCCAAAATGCTCTGGCCGTGCTTTTCCCAACAAAATGGCCGGAACCCTTTGGGCTGATAATGATTGAAGCACTTTCTTGCGGTACGCCGGTTGTTGCCTATCCAAACGGCGCTGTGCCGGAAGTAATCAAGGATGGGGAAGTGGGATTTGTTGTTGATTCGCCAAAAGCGATGGCCGAAGCAATTAAAAACATCAATCAAATAGACCGTAAAGTGTGTCGCAAATTAGTTGAAACCAAGTTCTCGTCGAAGGTCATGACAGAAAATTATCTAGCCGCGGCGAAAAAAATTCTCCGCTAAGCCCTCGCCCCTGGATTTACCTGGTAAAAAAAGTGTAAAATAGAAGCAGAATGAAGATCCTCCATCTTTTAGTGTTCCCGCTTTGGGGCAGCGGTAGCGGTACCTACGCCCGTAAACTGTCCGAAAACCTGGCAGCACTTGGACATGAGCTGGCCATTGTTGCCCCAGAAGAGCGGGAGCTAAAAGGTGTGAAAATCTACCCGCTTGGAATGCCGTTCCACGCCGCTTTTACAATGCACCCGGAATGGCCAGATACCAAACGGTTTACTGACCTCACCGAGCACGAAATCTCGGAATTTTACGTCGAATATCTGCGATCAGTAATGAAGGCCGTTGACGATTTTAAGCCTGATGTTATTCACGTTCACCACGCCTCGCTCTTAAGCTGGGTGGCGTCACTACTAAAAAGTATTTACGGCATCTCCTACGTTGTGTCCGTGCACGGCACTTGTTTGATGGCGGCCACAATTGACCTGCGCTACGTCTCTCAAACACGTTTGGCTTTGGAACGAGCGGAGTTTATCGTCCCCGTTTCCGGCGATACACGTCGCTGGATGTTTAAAATTTTCGGTCGCCGTTTGAACTGGAAAACCAAAGTGATAACCGGCGGTATAGACTTAAAAACCTACTCAAAGTCCGGGCCGGTGACGTTAATTGAGGGGAAATACGGCCTTAAAGGCAAGAGAGTGGTCTTATTTTCCGGCAAGCTGACCAAAATAAAGGGGGTAGATTATCTGATTAAGGCTGCTCCAAAAATAAAAGCGGAAATCTATATTATGGGCGACGGTGAAGAGCGCCAAAATCTCGAAAAACTTGCCGAGGATATGGAACTGAAAAATGTCCACTTCTTAGGTTACTTTGATAAAGAACGTGATGCAGAATTGAAAATGTTCTACCGTCGCGCCGATGTGGCGGTTTTCCCGTCAGTTTGGGACGAGCCGCTTGGCCTAGTAATTTTGGAGGCGATGGCCTCGTCCACACCAGTAGTCGCTAGCAAAAAAGGCGGTATTCCGTTAGCGGTTAAAAACGGCCAGAATGGCTTTTTAGTGCGAGCTCGCTCTAGCAAGCAGATCGCCGAAGCGGTGAATAAAATCCTGAACAATTCAGAGCTGCGAGCGCGATTCGCGGAAAACGCCCGCAGAACAGCCGAGGAGAAGTTCTCTTGGAAGTTGATCGCCGGACAGTTCGTAAAGCTCTATGAAATCGCTAACCAAAAATCGCTTTCCTCTCGTCAGGTTCGAAAACTGCGTCGTCAGCAAGAGAAACGCAAACTAGAAGAACAGAAGTCCGAGCTCCAAAGCCATAGCGTCGAGTACCGCTAACCCTTCTTGAGATACTTCGCCGCCACTTCCGGGCTCATCACGTCGATGATTACCCCCGACCCAAGTTCGTAACCGCCGTAGTGCGTCACCCGTGGTGTAATTTCGATGTGCCAGTGATAGTAATCAGCATTCTCAACTGTTGAGGGCAGATCATGAATATAGAAATTTAACGACGGCCGTTTGAGAGTAAGTCCAAGCTTGCCAATGACATCTTTCATCAGGCCCGCCAGCTCTCGCAACTGCGTCGCGCTTTGGGTTTCGAAACAGGCGGAGTGTCCTTTGGGCATCACCCATGTTTCAAACGGGAAGCGTGCCGCGTAAAAAGTGAACGCAATAAAATTATCCGTCGCGGCAACAACGCGCGCTTTTTCTTTGATTTCGTGCGTCACTAAATCGCAGAAAACGCAGCTGCCGTTCTGCTCAAAATAGCTCTGCGCGCCGTGAATTTCGCGCGACACCTGGTTTGGAATAATATTTGACGCCATCAGCTGAGCATGAGGGTGAAAGATGGAAGCACCGGCTCGCGCACCTTGGTTGTAGATCAGCATCGCGTAGCTCGTGTTGCAGTCGTGTCGCCAGTAAATATAGCGTCGTTTAGCCATCAGCAGCATCGCTTCCCAGGTTGACTGCCTGAAATCAAAGAGCTGCTCATCGTGATGTTTGGAGACAATAACATCGTGTCCACCAGTGGAAGGCCGAGCGCTATAAAAATCATCTTCCACGTGGTACGTCCGATGGCTGCAAGAAGTTGGATCTTCCAAAAAGGCCGGAAAAGCGTTGGGGATGGTGTAGAAATCCTCGCTCTCATAATCTCGCAGAACTTGCTTGTAGGCAGGACCGCCTAAACAGAACGGGCACGGTTTGCCGGTGTCTGCTTTAAGGGACTCACCCGAGACAAAGTCGCTCGGTCGTTTGGCACGTTCCGGTGCGATCACTACCCACTCCCCGGTGATAATATTCTGCCGTAGCTGAGGCATGAGGCAATTGTATCCTCGTTGACCAAATTCGGCTAGGATTGAACAAGGAGGGGAAATCGAGCAGACGGGACAGTTTGACCAAGATGGTAATGAATATACATTGACCCAGCCAGACACCAAATGGCCGTGGGAGAATTTGCTGTCGAACGAAAACTACGCCGTTACTCTCTCGCAAACCGGACAAGGCCATTTTTTGCGCTACTGCGGTCGAACGCAACGGGTTTCAACCAAGCGGCTCATCTATCTGCGCGATATCGACTCGGGCCAGGTTTGGAACGTTGGCTGGTATCCAAGCGGTCAAAAACTGGACTCTTTCCGATGTGTTTTTCGCCCCGAAGCCTTAACTGTGAGCTCCGTAGCAAATCACATTGAAAGCGTGGCAGATGTTTTTGTCCCGACAGATTTTGACGGCGAAGTATGGCAAGTTAGTCTGGCTAATCCCTCCGCGCAGAAACGCCGCCTCAGCTTGTTCTTTGTTGCCGAATGGCCATCAGAAATTGACGATGCCACCTCACAGAATGAGTTACTTGTAGGCAGCAACCGGAAACGACCAGACGAAACTTTCTTCCTCGGAATTGACCGACCGATTGATAGTTTCGACTGCAATCGTGCCGCTTTTTACGGCGCCTACAACAACGGCTCGTGTCCTGTGGCAATCACCGAGGGAAGCTGCTCCAGATCTGTTGCCAGAGGAGACAGCGCAGTTGCGGTTATTCAAAAAAATATTACTCTGGGCGCCAGTGCGAAAACGCGCTTAACATTTTTCTGCGGCACAACGTTAGACTTGAATCGAGTTCGCGTTCAAAAACGACAGCTCACTGCATCCGGGGGAGTCGAGAAACACCGCGCGGCCAAAGAGCTGTTCGTGCAATCAAGAATTGAGAAATTTGCCGTCATGACGCCAGAAAGTACGGTTAATGTCGCCCTCAACACTTGGTTGCAACACCAGGCCTCAAGCGCTTTTGCTGCCAACGACCAGGAAAGAGCGGAAGAGTTAACGGTCCAGTTAGCGTTCGGAGCCGACATCAAACAAAGCCTCATCGACCTTTTTGCCGAGCAGAACAAAGACGGTTATTTCGGCTCAAGTGAAACGCAGCTAGACACCTTGAACTTGCTGATCGCTTACCTGAAGGAAACGGGAGACATGGCGTCGCTCAGCGAAAATGTTAGCTATCGCGACGGCGGGTCGGGCTCGCTACTAGGCCATTTTATTCGCGGCCTGGATTTCACCATCAGCTCGCCATACGACGGTTTGATCGTCAAAAAAATAGGCGATCAGTCGGTACTACTCGTGACGCCAACCGCCAAATTCGCTTACATTTTGCGTGAAGCGTTGCCGATAATTGATCGCGCCGGTGAACATCACTTGGTTAGTAAATATTCCGAGGAGCTAAAACGCATCGGCGAGAGCGTTCGGAGTCGCGCCTGGAGTAACGGCCGATTGGCCTACGGTCTGTTTGACGGCAATGTTAAGCTGGGCGGCGCGCGAACGAGCCGGCAAACGGACGCCGCAACCCAGGCTTGGGCAATAATTAGTGGGATATTAACCGAATCTAAAGCCAAACAATCACTCCAAACGGCTCACAAAAATCTTTCAACCCCGTTTGGCGTTTTGAATTTTTCGCCGCCGTACCAAAAACCAAGCCCCCTGGAACCCGAGATTTCCCAGGAGAGCCCTGGCACCATCCAGAACGGTAGCATCACCGCCGAGACTGCTTGGCAGATGATTTGGGCCGCTACAATTCTTGGCAATGGCGATCGGGCGTTCGAGTACTTCCAGAATATTAATCCTCTTGCCAAAGATAAGCGGCTAGTTCCTTCTAGCGAACCGTTCGTGTTTCCTCGCAGCGTTTTCCCCCCAACCCATCCCCGTTCCGGTCAGACGATTAACGGCTGGGGCGATCTATCTTGCGCCAAGATTTTCACTACTTTTATCGAAACAGTTATCGGTGTCCAAGCTTCTCTTGGAGGCTTGCGACTTAAACCTTGCCTTCCTCGCTCTTGGCGAGAGGTGGAAATTAACCGTCGATTTCGCGGCGCCGATTACCACATCCGCATCCTTAACCCGCTACGCGCCAGTAGTAATATCGACCGAATTACCGTGGATGGGATACGGATCGCCGGCAACGTCATCGCCCCGTTTTTGGGCGGCACGCACTACGTGGAAGTGGTCTTGGCCTGATCAATCGTTTGCCAGAAGTAAAAATATTTGCCTAAAATGACGCCAGATGACGTCGAAAGTTAGCTTGGTTACTCGGATCGGTGAAGTTACAGGGGTTGGCCCAACAGTTCGCGCAAAATTAGCCCACATCGGGGTTCGAACGGTTGGCGACTTATTCGAACTGTTGCCTCGCCGTAGCGAGGATCACTCAACCGTAACTCCTATCTCACAGCTCTTGAACGGCGAGGAGACGGTTATCGGTGGAATTATTACCCGCATATCGAGCCGCTTGAGTAAGCGCGGCGTTTTCATGATCGAAGCCGTTATTAGTGACGAGAGTCGCAACATAACTGCCGTTTGGTTTAATCAGCGCTACTTGCTTGGCCAACTAAAAGTTGGAACGTCGGTCTTTCTGTTCGGCACAAAACGTCCGAGCCGTGGCGGGGGAATGTTTGTCGTCAAGAAAATTGTGACCGAGTTAAAAACTGAGTCAATTTACCCCTCCACCGAAGGGCTAGCGCAGGGAACAATCCGTCGCTTGTTGCGAAACCTGGAGCCGGAGCTTGCCGCGGTTGCCAATGTCATCCCGAGCTGGGCATTGACCGAACACGATCTGCCAGATCGAGCCCGAGCGCTCGGCGGCTGTCACTTTGATGGAACACCTTTAAAAATCGAATCCGCTCGCCGTCTGCTTGGCTTGGAAGAGCTGGTACTACTCTGCCTCCAAGCCCAAACAGCCAAACGCGAACGGATGAAGATCCGATCATCAGAGATTCAACTCGACGAAGAGCGGTTGCAGCAAACCGTCGCCGCCCTGCCATTTAAGCTAACCGATGGCCAAAGGCGAGCCAGCTGGGAGATCCTTCAAGATTTGACTCGCGGCTATCCGATGAACCGCTTACTCTACGGCGAGGTAGGCTCCGGTAAAACAGCCGTGGCCGCAATCGTCGCCGCGACCGTTGCCGCTTCCAATCGTCAGATTGCCTGGCTGAACCCCACCTTAACGCTCGCTCACCAGCAAGCCGAAGTCCTGCAACGGTTTTGCCAGCCGCTCGGACTCAAAATTGCCCTCATCACTTCCCTCAAAAAAGATTCTCCAAAAGAGGCCGATATTATTGTTGGCACTCATGCTCTACTCAATGCGGCTACCAACTTCCGCTCAATCGGTTTGGTGATTGTTGACGAACAGCACCGCTTCGGCGCTCTGCAGCGGCAGAAAATCTTGGGCCATTTTCCCGATGCGCATCTTCTGATGCTCAGCGCCACCCCAATTCCTCGATCGCTCTCGCAGACAATCTTTGGTCATCTCGACCTCACGCTTCTCAAGGAAAAACCGCGTCATCAAAAGCCGGTTGAAACTAAAATTTGTGCTGAAGGTGATCGCACTGCGGTTGAGAGAGAAATAAAATTGCGTTTAGAACGCGGAGAATCGGGATACGTCATCTGTCCACTAATTGAAGAAGGGTCAAACAACAGCGGAACGTTGTGGGAAATGGAGCGAAAAACAATTGCCGGTGAGGAGAAGCGCTGGCGAGAAGTGTTTGCCACCCATCGCTTAGCCGTTTTGCACGGCCGGTTGAAAGGAGCGGAAAAAGAGCGGATCGGTCGCGAGTTCCGTCAGGGAAAAGTTGATATCCTGCTGGCCACCACCGTGGTTGAGGTTGGCATAGACAATCCGGCCGCCACCTGGATGCTAATCGAAAATGCCGAGAGATTTGGCCTCAGTACTCTTCATCAACTACGTGGCAGAGTCGGTCGCGGCGAGAAAGCCTCGATCTGTTTCCTCTTTTCCAACGATCAGAATGATTTGGCAACCCAGCGTCTACGCGCGGTGGCGGAGAATAACGACGGGCTAACACTCGCCGAGAAAGACTTGCAACTACGCGGCCCGGGTGAGCTGGTAGGCCTGGAACAATCCGGCTTGCCGCCGCTTCGTTACGGCAGTTTCAATAATCACTTCGACTTGAAAATTGCCGTCGAGATTGCCAGACGGGTTGCAGATGAGGGTGTGGCGCACTATCCTGAAATCAAAAGAAAACTAGCCAAATTCGATGAGCCGATCACAGCCTGAACAATTTAGCTCGAACCATTTAGTATTTTTTCTAGTGCTGGCGTTAGTGGCGGGATCAGGCTACTTACTGGGGGTGAGCAAGGCGCCGAAAGTTGCGGAAAAATCAGCCGATTCAGCCGAAACGGTTTCCGCAACGCCCGATTCGACAGTTGCTAATATTCAACAAACGCTCAAAGCTGGAACAAGTTCAACAAAAATACCTGCCGCAACCAAAACCACCACCCCGGTTTCGCCAGGACTTGTCAGTATCAACTCCGGCTCTCTGGCCGAGCTTGATACTCTGCCCGGCATCGGCCCAGCCAAAGCCCAAGCCATTATCGATTATCGTAACCAAAATGGCGCGTTCACTACGATCGATTCGCTCGTCAACGTTAAAGGTATCGGCGAAAAAACACTAGAAAAACTGCGACCGTTAATTACGCTCTGATTAAAGAAGCCGCCGTCTCAATGAAGAGAGCGGCGGCTGAAAGCAGAATCAGGCCGAGTAGCAGACCAGCAATAGCTACTCCGCCGCCTTGGCCGACGAGTTGCCCGCCATCATCGTTTGGGATGCGAGCGGTTCCGCCAGTGCGTTCAAGGACGGTGCCACGCTTGATCATCGCCAGACCGATAACTGAGGCGGCGAGCGGCAGGATTGCCGCGAGGCGCCAGTTGTGAGGAGCTGCCATGAGCGGCCAGAAAGTCACACTGGCGACTGTCAGATAGCCGATCAGTAACCCCTGAGAGAAGTACGGATGCGTCCGTTGTTTGTCCATGCCATATCTAAGAATGAAAATGACGAAAAGCGCGAACATCGCCCAAGCAAGTGTCAGATGTTGCCAGATAGTAAGGAGCATTTCTTCCTCCTAGGGGACGAGATGGGCATAGACCACGTAGAGCATGAGACCAAAGGCCGACAAGAAGCCCCCCAGATTGCCCCGATGGCCCAGCTTAACATGACAGAGCCAGTCCTCCCCTTCACCTTCTCGCTATATCCGGCGAAAAAGTCACCGCCAAAGATCAGAATACAAACTGCCCAAATTGCGAATTGCATTTCTCCCACCTCCGAGAGTTAGAGTGTTATTCTACCAAGAAGGGCCGAAAAATGCTAGAATAGCTGGGTATTTTTCGCGTCCTTGTCGGGATGGCGAAATCTTCCGAAAGGTCGAATTCTTATCCTGGCTGCGCCGGGATGGCGAAATGGTAGACGCGCTAGATTTAGGATCTAGTGTCCGCAAGGACGTGGAGGTTCAAGTCCTCTTCCCGGCACTCTCGACCCCTCGACTAGGCTCGGGGTGAACTAGCTCGATATAAACCAACTAATCGACAGAATAAAGCCCTCTCTGTTACACTCAACGTATGAGGGCAAAGATTGCCACTTGGATAGTTTTAGGGTTACTGGTAATAGGCGCTATCGCCTTTTTCTTGGGTCCCAAGCTCTTTGCCAGCATCGCTTTTCCGCTTTTCTTCCAAGATTCGGTGGCTAAGTGGTCGAAACATTATAATGTTGACGCCAACATGATTGAAGCGCTGATTATGATTGAAAGCGGCGGTAACCCCTCGGCGCGATCTTGCTGCGCTCGCGGAGCAACACAGTTTACTGATGGTACCGCTATCGCCGTAGCCCAGCGCCTTGGCATCTCGCCATTTACACCAGAAGATTTAGTCGAAGACCCCGATATGGCGGTGCAGTTCGCTGCTTACTACATGGGTGAACACATTAAGAACTACGATGGCGACGTTTTCAAGGCACTTCAAGCCTACAACGGCGGTCACGGTGCGGTAATGTCTAATAACTCAGCGACCGTCGTTTACGCTCAAAATGTTTTAAGTCGCCAGCAGCTTTACTATGAAATTTACGGCCGGTGGTGGGATGTCCCAGATCTGAATATAAAGCCAAGAGACAATAACTCCGCCACTGTCGGTCAATTTCCAATTTTAGGATTTTGGAAAAACTTACTGTTCACTCGAGATATTCCGCGCTCCAGCGAACAGGGAAACGGCGACGGTAGCTTCGGCGATTTTTGGCAGAACTTACTACCCGGTTATTAACAATGGACATCACTCAAGTTCGGCAGAAGTTTACGGAGTATTTTCTTGGCCTTGGTTACGTTCAGGGCGAACCGTCAAAATTAGTACCGGAAAACGATCCGTCGGTTCTGTACACCACCGCCGGGATGCAGCAGTTCAAGAATTTCTACACTCGACCGGAGGATGCGCCAGCTTCCGCCATAATAACTACCCAGCCTGTTATGCGAACCAGCGATATCGCTGAAGTAGGGGACGACACTCATCTAACAATGTTCGAGATGCTGGGAAATTTCCGTTTTGGCTATGCCAGCTCGTTCAAGATGAAGCAAGATGCTCTGCAAGAAGCCTGGCAGTTCTTAACCGAAGAACTCAACATAGAACCGGCGCGCTTGGATTTTAATATTTTTGCGGGTGATGGCGATATTCTGCCCGATACCGAATCGGAGGGTATCCTTCGGTCGCTTGGTGTGAAGCCCAGAAAGTCTGGCCGTGAAGACACATTTTGGGGCCCAACCGGGGACGAGGGGCCGTGCGGTCCAGCCCCAGAGGTTTACCTCGACGGTGTAGAGATCGGCACCATCGTTTTGAATCAGTATTACCAGAGTGCAGACAAAAAAATTCGCCCCCTCGAAAAAGCAGGCCTTGACGTTGGTTACGGCTTAGAGCGTTTAGCGGCAACGCTGCAGGGCAAAAGTTCCATTTGGGAGATCGAGCCGTTCTTAGGCTGGACAGAGATGCTGAAAGGCGCCGATAAAAAATCGGCTCGGCTGATTGTTGACCACCTGAAAGCGGTAATTTTTGTTTTGAGCGCCGGCGTTAAACCGGGTAAGAACGGTCGCGAATATATTCCTCGCCGACTACTGGCTCGGATCTTTGAAGCGGCTCGAAATTTTGACCCTGACTACTCGTTTTTGGACGTTAATGCAAACCGGCTCGGCGCCAAGATTTCAGCTTATTACCTGCAAGCTGGTTACAAGTTGCTTCCTTGGCGGGAAACCGCAAAGAGTATCGAGTGGGAGATTATTCGTTACGGTCACGTGATGGCTAAATTCGAGCGCGAACTAGAGGGCTTTGTTGCCAGCAACAGAGATCACCAAGCTAGCGCGGAAAAGTTTGTTTTTGAGCAGTTTACAGCCCAGGGCGTGCCGATAGAGGTAGTTCGCCAGAAGCTCGCCACTAACGAGGTAAAGCTCGACGAGAAACATCTGGCGGAGTTGATAGAGAAGCACCAGGCGACTTCACGTTCTGGCGCGGTGGGAATTTTCAAAGGCGGCTTGGCTGATCACGAGGCGCAGACCGTCAAACATCATACTACTCACCACCTACTACTTGCTGCCTTACGGCAGGTTTTGGGTAATTCAATCGTCCAACGCGGCTCGAACGTCACGAGCGAGCGATTACGGCTCGATTTTAACTTCGACCGCAAGCTCACTCCGGAGGAGCTGAAAAAAGTGGCAGCAATCGTCAATGAAAAAATCAAAGCCGATCTGCCGGTAGTTTGTGAGGAGATGACAAAAGGCCAGGCCTTAAAATTCGGGGCGCTAGCCGAATTTGGCCAAAAATACGGTGAATCTGTGTCCGTTTATTCAATTGGAGGTTTTTCTAAAGAGTTATGCGGCGGCCCGCACGTAGAAAAAACCGGCCTGCTCGGCCGATTCGAAATTCTCAAAGAAGAGGCCTCCTCCCAAGGCATCCGTCGCATCAAAGCCCGAGTTTGTTGAACCATTGCCCATTGCGACGATCTTCAAAGAAGGATTTAGTAATACAAATTAAGTTCCATAGGGAAATAGTTTACTATGTTAGTGGTATGCCAGCTGAAAAAATAAACATAGAAAGATTGGGTAAGGTTACCAAGGAGATACTTCAGTATGTCGCCGTTGGGTCGCTTTGTTGTGTGGCGTTAAGCTCTCCAGGAGGGGCAAGTAAGCTAGCTAAGGTTCTGTGGAGCGAGACGAAAAAGTCCGTCTCTGGGTATAAAAATGATCGTATTAAGCAGTTAAGCAATGGAAGATACATCAGTACCCAGGGTGGAAAAATAATTCTAACAAAACGAGGTCGAAGCCTACTTGCTCGGGCAGAATTAGATGGCTTAGAAGTTGAGCGACACCGTTGGGATCATATCTGGCGCTGTGTCGCATATGATATTCCAAATGAACTATCGCTCTCGCGTCGGGCCTTTCACCGGAAGCTGATGGGTTTAGGTTTTGCCCAAATCCAAAAAAGTGTTTTGGTCTGCCCGTATCGTTGCGAAGAGCAAGTGGCAATCATCGCCCGGTTTTATGAGATTGAAGGGTACATTTTGTTCATGGAGGCGAACGATCTGCCCAGTGCCAGTCGCTTGAAGAGTAAATTCAATTTAGAAAATAATGAATTAATTTCCATACGGAAATAGATTGCGTAAATCAATCTCCGTGCGAATGCTCGGAGGGGGAAGCGGTTCTATGCGTCGGATTAAAGCTCGCCTGGTGGCTTAGCCAGGGCATCTAGTTCGGCAAAGCGTTGCCGGATTTGTAGCTCGAGAATGCGTAGCCGGACTTGGGCGACAAATTCGTCGTAGATTTCGCCAGCGGCGTAAGCAGAGTCGGCTAAATCTTGCATAGTTTCCAGAGCTTCGGCGAATTTGCCACCAGCGGCCTGTATCTCGCCACACTCACGCATAAAGCTAAACGTGGCAAACTCTTGATCGCCTCCGGCGGCCTCAATCTCATCCTGTCTGGCAATATAAAACGCCAAGAACCGCTCGTTTGACCACAGCTCCCCCGCTTCGATAGCAGCCATGATCTCGGCCTTTCTGGCCTCAGGGGCAGTTAGCGCTGGTTGCTCTAGTGTGGCTTCTTGGCTAACTTGCTCTGGGCTGTCTCCTGATTGTGGCTCTTTCTCCATATCATCCATGCTTCAACAGTACACGATATCCCAATTGCGCCATAGGGGTTAGCTCTGGTACGCTGAAAACACTTATGGGACTGTTTGGAGGGAAGAAAAAACAGAAGCATTCTTGGGCTATCAGCCTGGATATTGGAACGGAGTTTGTTAAGGCCTTAATATTCGAGGTAGTTGACGGCGAAGGACATATTCGCGGCGTTGGACGCTGTCGGCAGAAGCTCTCTGATATGCACGGCGGTGGGGTAACTGATATCCACGGCGTGGCGAAAAACTGCGGAAAAGCGATCGAAGAAGCGGCTACTCAAGCCCAATTCTTACCGGAACGCGCAATCGTCGGTATCGCCGGTGAGCTGGTGAAAGGCACAACGACAGCGGTGAAAGTTACGCGAGCGAAACCGGCTACTCAAATACAAATGGCGGAGCTGCAAATTTTAGTCAATCAAGTGCAGGCCGAGGCTTTTCGTAAGGCCCGCGCCGAGCTGGCGGTGGAAACCGGTCAGGAAGAGATCGACGTTCAACTGGTGAACGCGGCGATAGTTTCGGTGGTAATTGACGGCTACAAAGTTTCCAACCCCCTTTCCTACCAGGGCAAAGAGCTTTCAGTGGGGGTCTACAACGCCTTTGCGCCAATTGTTCAGCTCGGGGCGCTCGAAACAATTGTACGCGAACTGGGGCTAGAGCTAATCGCGGTAACGGCCGAGCCGTACGCCGTCGCTCGGTGTCTAAACGAAGAATCAACTGATTTGGCAGCAATTTTTATTGATATCGGTGGCGGCACAACCGACATCGCCGTGGTACGCAACGGCGGAGTCGAAGGCACACGAATGTTTGCCATTGGCGGCCGCGCCTTCACCAAACGAGTGGCGGCGGTGTTGGGCGAAAGTTTCCAGGACGCCGAAGTTGCCAAGATTCAGTACTCTGCCGGCAAACTTGAGATGGAAAAAGAGGCGTTGGTAAAGCACGCGTTGGGTAGCGACATAAAAGTTTGGCTTTCGGCGCTGAAGCTCTCTTTGGAGGATTTCGGTGAGTCCGACCCGCTGCCTTCACGCCTCTTGCTTTGCGGCGGTGGTTCAGACCTGCCCGAAGTGAAAATGGCGCTCTCTGGCAAGGACTGGAGCGAGGATCTCTCTTTTGCCCGCCCCCCAGAGGTGCAGTTCATCAAACCCGTAGACGTGGCCAATATGGTAGACGAGACGCATTCGTTGCAAAATACGGCTGATGTTACACCGATGGCTTTGGCAAATGTCGCCTTAGATTTAGTTGGCGAAACGGGTATCCTAGAGACGTTGATGAAACGAGCAGTTAGCGGGATGAAACAATGAGAGTCAGTGATCAGTTGCCAGTTACCGGTTATCAAAGTACTTGCGGAAGCAACACCATAATTGAAAATTGGAAACTGAAAATTGAAAATTGCCACACCGGAGGTGTGAGATGAAGCCGATCTACCTTGAACCAGACGAGGAGATCACTTCTGTAATCGATAAACTAAAAAGCGCTGAGTCTCGTGATGTGGCTGTAGTAGTGCCCAAAAATAGCACCCTATTTCAAAGTTTAATAAACCTAAAACTATTGCAACGTGAAGCGGCAAATCTCGACAAGCGTGTTTCGTTAATTTCGACCAATAAAATTGGAGCACGCCTGGCGCGTCAAGTGGGATTGGAAACATATGCCAATCTCGGTGGTTTAGCCGGTACGGCTCCGACCGCAACACCAAACCCGATTCCCCTAGCGGCAACGACGATGATTGACGGGGTCAAGGTTAACCAATACACCGGGCCGCAGGGCTCCGAATCGGGAGAGGTGGTTCAAGACGCCGAGCCGGCACAGCCAGTTGAGGAACTACCGAAAGAAGAAGCGAGTCCCCCTGCGCCAGAGGAAGGGAGCGAGCTAGCGCCCGAACCCGCAGAAACTGTGCCTCCGAAGGTAGGAGAGACGATCAGTGTCGATGAGCTGCCATCGATTGTTTCACGGCAAAAAACAGCCCCGCGTTACAAAGTTGAACGAACGCCCATCGATTTCAAACTGCCCTGGAAATCGCTTATTGCTACGGTGATAATTTTGCTCATAAGCTTTACGATCATTTTTGTTTTTCTGCCTAAGGCCACAGTGACGCTAACGCTGCAGGCCGAGTCGAAGTCAAAGACGCTACTTCTTAACGCAAAAACCACGGCCGACAGCAGTCCCAGCACTATTGCTGGCAGCTTACTCACTTCCGAGGGCTCGACGACGAAAAAAATTACTGCGACTGGCAAAAAAGACATTGGCACAAAATCTTCTGGCAGAATTACATTTTACAACAAGGCCAGTTCCTCATCCGTCACGCTGGCCGCGCTGGCAAGTGTTTCTTCCAGCGGTAAGATTTTTTCATTGAATAGCGCCATCACTATTCCTGGAGCATCGGTTTCTGGTGGCAGCGTCGTGCCGGGTCAGGCATCCGGCAGTGTTACCGCGGCCGTTTCGGGAAACGCCTATAATCTTCAATCGGCGCAATTTACCATCTCGGGTCAAGGCGCGTTGGTTTACGCCACCGGCTCAACGAGCGGCGGGGTAACGAAAACGGTGACGGTACTGTCGCAAGGTGACATAGACAAGGTAATCAGTAGCGCCAAAAAAGAGCTGGTCGCCGAGGCCGAGAAAGATTTGGGAAAAAAGGGAGAGGGACAGACTGTGCTCGATGGTTCGGTTCGGCAAAAGGTTAAAGAGCAAGATATCGATCGTTCTGTTGGTGAACAAGTCGATTCAGCCACTCTGAAACTAACGCTTTCACTCTCGGTAATTGCTTTCGACAAGAACGCCGTTCTGGAAAAAGTTCGACTCGAGCTTAGTAAAGGCATAACCGACAACCAACAGCTTGTTTTGCCGGAAAATACCTCACCAAAACTGACCTTCAAAAAGTACGATTCGAGCAATTCAGTGATGACTTTTAATGTTGAAGCAGAGGGGTTCGTTGCGCCAAAAATCGACAAAACGGCCATCGCCAAGCAGATTAATAACCTAACCTTTGACGCGGCCCAAGCGGCTCTGAAATCTCAGAGCGAGGTCACGGAAACGACCGTCGACGTCACTCCAAGTTGGTGGATTCGCCGTCTTCCGATATTGCCGAGTATGATCACTGTCGAGTACGGATTTGTCGAGAGTACCAAGTAGTAATGATCGAGTCACCGAATCATCGAATAACCAAACATCAATTAAGTTTGGAAATTCCAAAATCTGGAGGATTTTGGTGATGCGATATTTAGGACTAGACGTCGGTGAAAAACGAATCGGGGTAGCCGTTGGGGAATCGCTAGCCAGCGAGCTAACGACGATTATAGCGGCAAAGAACAAAGGATTTTACGAGACGGCCTCGGCAAACGAGGCCTACGAAAAACTAGAAAAAATAATTCAAAGCGAGCAAACCGATGCAATTGTAGTTGGTTTGCCGGTGAACGAGGAGGGAGGGCTGACGAGTGAAGCGCAGAAGATAAAGAAATTTGGTGACGGCCTCACAGAAGCTTTGGACTGTGTTGTGCACTACGTCAATGAAACACTCACCACATTTATGGCTTCGGAAATGCTGGAGAGCCAAGGTCTGTCTGTGGCCGAGGCAAAACTGCGCGTTGATCAGCTCGCGGCCCAACTTATTCTGCAGCAGTTTTTGGAAGAGAACGTCACCTAGATGAAAGTATTGAAAATAATTGCGGTCCTATTTTTTGTCTTTGTTCTAGTTGTCGTTGGTTTGGGTATATATTTGCTCGCGCCCAAAGACGCTACCAGTACCGAAGGTCAGACACTTACAGTCGTTTCCGGCGAGCGGTCGGCCGATATCGCTAAACGGTTAGAGAATGTTGGGCTGATCAAGAATAGTTTTGCTTTTTACGTCTATCTGAAATTGATTGGGGGAAAGATTCTGCCTGGCACTTACGAATTAACGAGCGCCGAGTCGGCCTCCGACATTGCCAACACGCTAGCTTCCGGAAAATTCAAAGTAGCAAAGATTACAATAATTGAGGGCTGGCGAGTCAGTCAAACAGAAAAATATCTGGTTGACGAGGCGAAACTGTCGCAGATGGTTGGGTTTGCCGCCAAAGCCGGTAAGTACGAGGGCTACCTTTTTCCAGACACGTACGAAGTGAAAGTGGACATCACCGACGACGAGCTGATAGCGCTAATGCGTGATACTTTTATAGAGAGAACCGCCGGTTTGCGCATTACGCCCGAGACAGTTATTTTGGCTTCAATCGTGGAGCGAGAAGCGCTGAGTGATGATGACCGCCCCCCAATCGCTGGAGTATATGCTAACAGAGTGAAAATAAGTATGCGGTTGCAGGCCGATCCAACGGTTCAGTACGCCAAGGGATCGTGGGAGGCGCTAGAATACGGCGACACCGAATCTGTTGAGTCGCCGTATAATACTTACTTGAATGATGGCCTGCCACCGGGCCCGATTTGCAGCCCGGGACTCAAAAGTTTGGAAGCAGCAGCCAAGCCCGCAACTCACGACTACCTTTACTTTTTCCACGCCAAAGGGCAAACCCACTTTTCCAAAACCTACGCCGAGCATCAAGCAAAGCTAGCCCAATTCTTCTAAGGTCGCTAGGATTGCTTTTGTAGGGTTGATTGCTAGAATGTCTTCACGATGCTAAATCGATTATTCGGCTCTTTTTCGCACGATATCGGCATTGACCTAGGCACCGCGAACACACTCGTTTACGTGCGCGGCAAAGGGATTGTCATCAACGAACCCTCAGTGGTGGCGATTAACCAAAAGACAAAACAAGTTCTGGCAATCGGCACCGACGCCCAGATTATGGTCGGTAAAACACCGAACCACATCATTGCCATTCGACCGCTGGTGGACGGCGTCGTCAGCGACTTTGAGGTAACTGAACAGATGATGCGGCACTTCATTGACCGAGTTCACCGCGAGCGTTTTTCCTTTATGCCACGCCCAAGGGTGCTAGTAGGAATTCCTTATGGCGTCACGGAAGTTGAGCGACGGGCGGTTGAAGAAGCGGCGATCAGCGCTGGGGCACGTCAGGCATTTTTGATCGAGGAGCCGGTCGCAGCCGCCATCGGCGCTCGTCTGCCCATTCAAGAAGCAACTGGCAGTATGATCGTTGATATCGGTGGCGGTACAACCGAAGTGGCAGTTATCTCTATGGGGGGTATCGTTGCCTCGCGCTCCATTCGGGTGGCAGGCGATGAGATGAACGAAGACATCATTAATTTCGCTCGGGAGAGTTTCAACCTGTTGGTTGGTGAGCGGACCGCCGAGAAAATAAAAATTGAAATCGGTTCGGCCTTCCCCTTGAAAGAACGTGCTGAAAGACCGCTCCGCGGTCGCGACCTGGTTACGGGATTACCACGGCAGATAATAGTCAACGATGACCAAATCCGAAGCGCCATCTCGAAGTCAGTTATGGTAATTGTCGATGCAGTAAAATCAACCATCGAGGAGACGCCGCCAGAACTGGTAGCCGATATTATGGAAAGAGGAATTGTTCTGGCCGGCGGCGGGGCGCTGTTGCAAGGTCTGGACACGTTGATCAGCCAAGCTACCCAAACCAAAGTTTTTATTGCTGACGATCCTCTATCTTGTGTGGCGAGAGGAACGGGAGTGGTACTGGAAGATTTGGAAACGCTTGAATCAGTTCTGCTAGGTAGCGCTCTCAAAAAATGATCAGACGCGGGAGGGCCGGTGGAATAGTGCTGGCACTCTTGGTTCTCTTTTTGGTTTTCAGCCAATTCGGATTTTTTTCTCCGGTGAGAGACGGCCTACGACGGAGCGTTGCCCTACCGGCACATTGGGTTGACGTCGCGACGACGCGCGTTATCGACGCCTTCAAAGTCCTATTCACCGTGAATAACTTAGCTCGTGAGAACGCCGAACTAAAAACGGAGAATACCGAGCTTAAGGCAAAAGCCGCTTCTCTGGAGGCCCTGAAGGTGGAGAATGACAATCTCTACAAGGATTTACAGTTCAAGAAAGCTCATCCACAGATGCGTCTGACACCTGCTAATGTGGTCGGCTACTCGCCCACCGGGCTTTACCAGACCCTGATAATAGACAGGGGTAGTCGGGACGGCTTAAAGGAAAACCAGGTGGTTGTGGCTTCCGGATATCTGATCGGGAAAGTTGGGAAAGTGTCGCTTGCTACTTCTGAAGTGTGGTTGCTAGCTAATCGCAACCTCCTCACCCCAGTGATTTTAGCGAAAACCGGAACGATTGGGCTACTACGCGGCAGTATTCGAGGGTTGATCGTCGAAAACATCCCACTCGATACTAAAACAAAGATAGGCGAAGCAGTTGTAACCTCCTCGCTCGAGGGAATCTACCCCGCTGGCATTGCCGTGGGGCACGTGGTTGATATTATCTCCGCCAAAGAGGAAATCTTTCTGACCCTTCGAATAGAAAATCCGGTCTCGGTTGGAAATCTAACTTCGGTGTTGATTGTTACAAAATGAACATTCTGTTCTTTTACTCACTAGAGTTCGTAAAATGAGCATTCTGCTCTTTGATCCGCAAACATCCTTAAGATGACTACTATCGTCCAGGCTATCTTTGGCTTGCTGCTGGTCTTGCTATCGGTTGGTCCGGTTGGGCATCATCTTATGCTGGGAACTGGAGGACCAGATCTAATTATTGTTGGTCTTTGGGCGACTATTTGGTTTTTGGATCTTGGAGCCGGAATTCGCCTAGCGCTTATCTGCGGCATTCTGCTCGATCTACTGCAATTTAGCCCCTTTGGGCTCTGGACGCTGACTTTCTCTGTTCTCGTCTTCGCTCTGGACTTTTTCCGTCGGAGATTCTTAAGCGTCGCTTCGCTACCTCACGCCTTAGCTGCCCTGCTGGTGATGTCGGTTCTGTCCCAGAGCTTATTTTCGCTTCTTTCTCGGCAGTACGACCTTCGTTACAGCCTGATTGTGATCCTCTCCAATCTTATTTTAGGAGCGATCGTCTATTATGCTGCAGCAACACGATGGAAACTTTTTGTCTGGTGGTCAGGGGAAAGATTGTAGATTAATGCCACATTTGTTTTCAATGATTGGCAAGTTTTTTGCTAGACGTCGGGGGATTAAGCCAACCGACTCGGGTTTGTTTGACCCGTTTGTGCCGCTTGGATCACTCCGACGCTTAGAGAATGAGTATTTGGCAGATTATCCTCTGACAAACAATAAGGACGATTTTGAGTCTCAACCAGAGGCGAAAAGAGAGTTTATTCCTCTGCGATTGGTTCTGTTTTTAGTTATTGCCGTCTTTGGTTGGCGACTGATTGCGCTCCAAATTGCCAACGGCCAAGAGAACTATCGGTTGGCGGAGGGAAACCGACTCCGGACGAAGCAAGTTACTGCACCGCGAGGCTTAATTTATGACCGCAATGGAATCCTGCTGGTGGAAAATCAGCCTAGTTTTTCTTTGGAGATTGATGTGGCGAACCTACCCCCTGAAGAGTCTGAGCGCCAGTTGTTGGTGCGTAAACTAGCCAAGGTGCTAAACGTATCCCCAGGTGTGGTCAACAAGAGGCTGGAGAACCAAACCGACCAAGGAGTACTTAGTTTGGCGCTTAATCTTACTCGCCTCGAGGCGCTGCGCTACCAGCTTAAATTCAACGGTGAGGAGTCGGTGCTTATCACCGAGGCGTCAAGACGTGTTTACGCCGACACACCCGGTTTGGGTCACCTGCTGGGTTACATCGGTCTGGTCTCGGCGGAGGATTTAACCTCAAGACCGCGACTGCGTTTTGACGATATGGTGGGCAAGTCGGGTCTTGAACAAACCTACGACGAGTACTTGCAAGGATCGCCGGGCCAGGAGGTGATGGAGGTCGATTCGTCAGGCAAAGTTATTAGGCTTATAGGCACGAGCGTCGCTCGTCCGGGGAATTCGGTGATCCTTGGGCTAGATGCTAAGGTCCAAAAAGTTGCTGCGAAAGCGCTTCAGACGTCTATCAAAAAAAGCGGGGCAAAATCTGGAGCAGCGGTCGCGATGGATGTTAATACCGGCGAAGTGATCGCGATGGTAAGCTCGCCTAGTTTTGATAATAACCTATTCTCCGATCCGAGCCGGGTGGCTCTCCGCGGTAAGATATTGTCCGATCAGAACGCTCCGCTTATCAATCGGGCAATTGCCGGTCAGTATCCTTCGGGTTCAACGATTAAACCAATTATTGCCTCGGCAGGCTTGAACGAGGGAGTGATTAGCTCTTCGACACTGCTTGATACATCGGCGGGCGTCATCACCATCGGGGAGTGGACCTTCCCGGACTGGAAAACTCACGGTATGGCGGATGTCCGTCAAGCAATTGCTGAGAGTAACAACATATTCTTTTTCGCCTTGGGCGGCGGCTATAAGCAAATCGGAGGGCTTGGTGTAAAGCGACTGACAGAATATCTGTATCGATTCGGTTTTGGTGAGAACACCGGAGTTGATTTAACTGGCGAAATGCCAGGCCTAGTTCCTACCCCAAAATGGAAAGCATCCGTTCGCGATGAGCCTTGGTATATCGGCGACACATACCATCTCGCTATCGGTCAGGGTGACTTATTAGTTACTCCGTTACAGCTAACGCGTGCCATTGCCGCGATTGCCAACGGCGGTAAGCTCCTTCGACCAAGGATGATTAGCCGGATCCTGAGATCAGATGGTTCGTCGGTGATGATCGGCAAAACGAAAATAGAGCGCGACCACCTCGCTTCAAACCAGGTTCTCCAGGTTGTAAGGGAAGGAATGCGTCGCGCGGTAGAGTCCGGATCGGCTCAACTACTCTCCAGCTTAAGGATACAGGTGGCTGCTAAAACTGGTACAGCTGAATTTGGCAAAGTGAAAGAGAAGACCCACTCTTTGTTCACGGCTTTTGCGCCGTACTCCAAACCCGAAATTGCCCTTGTGGTAATTGTCGAGGGCGGCGGTGAGGGACATGTTGTTGCTGCACCGGTGGCGAAAAATATTATTGAGAGTTATTTCCGGTTGCCGATTACGCTAATTAAGTAATTTGTACAAAGTCACAACCATGTGCCCGTAGGGGTTGGTTTTTTGCCTAAAAGTTACTTGCTAGACGGGGCGGATTGTAGGAATATACTAATATCTATGTCTCCAAAACTTCTTGAGCGCCTGTTTGAACAGATAAAAAGAGTTTTTTCTAAAAGAGTCGCTCTGACGAACGAACACGGCCAGGTTTACCGCAATTTCTCAGATTTCGGTACCAGGAAAGGGTTTCCCGTTCGCTCGTTCTCCAGGGAACAGATGCCCGCAGTTATTGAGGAATCTGACGATCTACAGGCTGTTCCGATTTATTATGACGACAAATTCATTTGTTTAGTTGTTATTGAAGTGCCCTCAGCCGATGCTCAAACTGCGCAAATTGTAAGTAGCTTGGGGGAGCTCGTGGCTGAACAGTTCGTTCTACAGCACCGTCCGCGCCCAGACGCGATCGATCTTCTACTTACCAGAGTTGCGCACAAGGGTGAAACTATCGATCACGAAGAGTTCCAGCACCAGTTGGCGGCTCTCGGTCATCGACTCGATTTGCAACGGGCGGCTTTGGCCATAGAGCTAAAGGGCTTTCACGAACATTACTTACGTGAGTTAGGCTCCCCTGGCGGCGACAGGGAGAACTTAATCGCCGCCAAAAAGAGAGATATTAGCCATAGCTTGATGAATTTTTTCACCAAAAATCCTGACAACCTGGTGGGATTCATCGGTGACGACACCTTCTTAGTGCTCAAAGATCTTCAGAACACTGACTACGAACGATTTTGTGAATTGATAAAAAAGAGCTACCGAGAGATCACCGGACCGTTGCGCAATGTGCATATCAAGGAGGTGACGATGGGCGTTGGTACGGCGGCCACCTCTCCTGCCGGAATCTTACGTTCGGTAACAGAATCACTGGAGGTTCTAAAGATTGGCAGTCGCGTCTTGGGATCGGATAAAGTTCACCAGTATGAGGCACTGGGAATCTTGCCTCTGATAGCGACGGGGGCCGCCCAACAGAAGAAGGCTTTTGCCGCAAATATCGAGGAGAGCTTAAAGGATGATCAGCTTCTTCAAACGCTTCAAGCCTTTCTGGAGGCAAGCCTGAACTTAACGTCTGCAGCAGAAGCTCTGCACGTCCATCGTAATACCGTAATCTATCGGTTAGACCGAATTACCGAGAAACTTGGCAAAGATCCCCGAAAGTTCGCCGATGCTGTTGAGCTCCACTTGGGGCTGATGTTTTCCAGAATTTTTCCCGACTAGCCAAAAGCGCTCGGACATCCCACTCGCGACTGCGATAAAGAGCAAATTCTCGCGACGATTTTCCAAGCACCCTTGGGGTGTTACCGTTGTCTGTTGTGGCGATTGTTTTGGCTTACTCGGCCTCGTTTTTTTATTTCGCGCCGATTCGGGCCAAACATTTTCAAAGAAGCAGACGACAGTTGGTGATATTAGGAACACCTTAGTATTATACGTGCTCTAAAAGGGGAAACGTTTGGAAGTGTCCACAAATTAACCTTCGGGATAGAGACGCTGTTTAATGACCTCAACCATCTCGTCGGGTGTGTGATAAGACTTCACCAGGTAGTCGATCGCACCGAGAGAGAGGGCTAACCTTTTATCGTTATCGGAGTGTTCGCTCCCTAAATTAGTTAGGATTATCACAGGGACGTCCCGTGTGTCGGGGTCTTTTTTCAACTTCCTTAAGACGTCGAACCCGTTGAGTCCAGGCAGAAGAACGTCGAGCAGAATTAGGTCAATTTCCCCGTTAGCCTTTTTCAGTGCCTCGGGTCCGGACTTGGCAACTATCAGATCGAACTTCTCTTCCGAAAAGCGCTCCTTGTATAGTTCAACGATCAGCGACTCGTCTTCTACCAATAAAACAGACTTGTTTTTAGACATCACTATTCCTAGTTCTAGCCCTTGCACCTAAATTTGCAAGAGGAAAAGTTATTGAAAATGTTGTGCCTTGACCGTGGCGACTTCGAACATCGATAGTTCCCTGCTGTCGCTCAACGAAGGATTTAACAATAAATAGTCCTAATCCCGCGCCCTGTTCACGAATTTCCTCAATTTTGTGCGTCCGTCGAAATTTCTCGAAGATTTCTTCTAACGACTCTTTGGCAATACCGATGCCGGTATCCTTAATGTGCACTATTAGGCTCGTTTGGCGTTGATTGGGGTGAGTGACTTCTTCGAAAAATATCTTGACCGAACCGCGTAGGGTGTACTTTAGGGCGTTATCTACCAAATTGCTAAAAATCTGCTCACATCGAACGGGGTCGAGGCTGACGAAAGTGGAGAATGTTGGTCTGGCGATCGTCAGAGACACGCCCTTTTGGTTGGCTTTGGCTTTAAAATCGTGACAGATTTTTTTCAGAACTCGGAAGAGATCGAAGGTCTGGTTTTTAATCTCCAGGCGATCTTGGTCGATCTGGGCCACCTGGAGAAGATCCTCAGTCAAGTTCACTAACCGATCACTGGCTTCGGTCACTCGGCGCAGATAACGTCGCTGCCGTTCGTCCAGTTTTTTCTCCCCTCTATCTAATAAGCTCAGGTAACCGCGGATGACCGTCAGGGGGGTGCGGAATTCATGAGTGGCAATCGAGATGAACTCATTTTTCTTCTGCTCGAGGAGTTTTTCCTTAGAGACGTCGTGAGCGATGATTATCACTCTCTCAACCTTGCCGTCACGCTGGCGTAGAATCGATCCGGTGAGGCGAAGCCAAAGTTTAGTGTCTTTACGCGCCACGACCTCCACTATAATCCCAAATTGGTCGGCGCCCTTGGTAGCGATAGCTTGGTTAAGAGACTCCAGTAGGGCGTTTTTATTGAGGCAGAGGATTGCTTCTTCAAACGGCTTGCCCACAACGTCCTTAACACCACAGCCTGTAATCTTTTCCATCGGACGATTCCAAAGTGAAACGCGTAAGTCGTTGTTGAGAATTATCATCCCCTCACTTAAGTGTTGGACGAGCGTTTGGAATTGATTTTTGTGCTCGGTCAGCTTTTGGTCCAGGTGTTGATGGCCAAACCGTAGGCGGATAATCTGGGCTACTAGCTCAGTGAATTTTGCCTCTTCTTGAGGAATAGCCCGGCTACTGAGACCAACTAATACCACCGGTAGGTCAAGGTATCGTCCAAGTGGTTCAATCACGATATGACGGAGACTCTTTTTGCCCCGAGTTCCAACGAGTCCAGAGAGCCGTTTGCGTATCGTTACTTCCTTCAGCTCGCGTTTAAATACCGCTTGAGACATTAGCATCTCAATCCTGTTGGGTGAGATGTTTGCCGCTAAACAATTAGTGTTTTCGAGGCAAAGCTGGAAAATACCGACAACTTCCAGTCCCGTAATTTTCGGAAGGGTGGTTGCTAACCGACCGATCTGTTGCAGAATTGAGTAACGATTGCTAGACAGAGCTCCGAGTAGCCCAAAGTAAGTTGCTAGGTTTGCTGGAGTGGCTTCGCTTATCGTGTAGAATCGCGTTAGCAGTCGTTCCCAAGAAGGGATAACGGGTAATCGGGAAAATCGAGTTGTTTTACTCATTGGCTAAGTATAGCCGTTCCCGGTGACTGATTAATGGGAACTTTCCGGCGGCCGCTCCGTAAAAGGAGTGGTTTTGTTGTGAGTTCTTACAGTTAGCCGAATAGGTCTTGACATCAATCGTTGGGCTGGTAAAATTCCCAGGTAGCCAGTTGTTCTTGTTAATGGACTGGCGCATTAGGTTTAAAAGAGAGAATCAAATGCCAAAAAAAGAAATCATCATTACCAGCGAAGGTTTACTAAAGCTTGAAGCTGAATTGAAAGATCTGTCGCAGGTTCGCCGACCAGAGATTATTAGTCGTATAAAAACCGCCAAAGAGTTGGGGGATCTGAGTGAAAACGCCGAGTATACTGCCGCGAAGGAAGAGCAGTCGTTTATAGAGGGCCGAATTCAGGAAATTGAGGAAATTACTAAACACGTAAAGGTTGTTGCCAACGGCGGCCACAAGGACGTAATTTCTGTGGGTAGCAAAATTACCATCGAAATAGAGGGGGACACCGACACTTTCGAAATTGTTGGTTCAACAGAATCAGATCCAGCTAACGGCAAGATTTCTACCGACTCTCCGGTGGGACAAGCGTTGCTAGGTCACAAGGCTAAGGACGTTGTCAAAATCAGCACCCCTGATGGCGCTGTGACTTACAAGATCGTCAGCGTTTCCTAACACTTGGCTTTGGTTCTTTCGAGGGCTCTGCTACACTTACTCTGATGGTTTGGAGTATTTTTGATGCTTAGTCGAGATTTATTACGCACTAGCCCCCAGGCAGTTATAAACAGCCTGGTTAAACGAGGTGGTGATGTTAAACTAGTAGACAAATTTCTTGCCGCTGACAAACTGTGGCGAAACGAACTAGCAAAATTGGAAATCCTTCAAAGGGCTCGTAACGATATGTCTCGATCTGGCAAACCGAGCGCGGCAGAGCTAAAGGTTGCGAAGAAATCTTCCTCTCAACTGTCCAAAAAAAGCCAAGTCGTCAGCGCCGCCGCCAAAAAGGCGGAAGATCTGCTTCTAGCGATCCCTAACTTGGTGGCGCCGGACGTTCCGGTGGGAGCGGGAGAGTCGGCAAACACCGTGATAAAAGAGGTTGGTAAGCCAAAACTGATGACTGGAAAGCCACATCAACAGCTAATGACCGAGCTCGGTTGGCTTGACTTATCTACGGCAGCTGAAGTGAGTGGAGCGAGGTTTCGTTATCTCAAGGGGCCGGCAGCGTCTGCTTGGATGGAGCTATCCAGGTTAGGCTTCCGATTCGCTGTTAAACACGGCTTTCAGCCGGTAATCCCTCCGGTTATAGTCCGATCTGACATCCTAACGAAAGGCGGTTTTTTCCCCGAAGGCGAAGAAGATACCTTTAAGGCAGGGGACGATCTTTATCTGGTTGGGACGAGTGAGTATTCATTGGTTGCTTCTGTAGCAAATAAGGTATTTAAAAAAGACGAACTACCATTACGGTTAGTAGGGTTCTCGACTTGTTTCCGTAAAGAAGCTGGCTCCTACGGTAAAGATGTCAAAGGTATGTTTCGCCAGCATCAATTCGATAAGGTAGAAATGGTTTCCATCTGTCGGCAAGATCAGTCAGAGAACGAACACGATTTCCTCCTGGAGATGCAAGAGCGCTTCGTTCAACAGTTTAAACTTCCTTATCAAGCTGTTTTGATTGGCTCAGGTGACCTAGAGAAGAAGGCAATAAAACGTTTCGATCTTGAGACCTGGTTTCCGGGGCAGCAAAGATATCGAGAGACCCATTCGGCGAGCAACTGTACCGATTATCAATCACGAGCGTTAGGGATAAAATATCGTGATCAGGCGGGAGTGACTCAATTTGCTCATACTCTAAATGGTACATTAGTTACGGAGCGACTACTGTTGGCTTACATAGAGAATAACCAGCGGCCAGACGGAACAGTTATGCTGCCGCGATCTTTACGCTAACTAAATGGGAATTCTACGTCGTCTGTTTGGCGATCCTAATCAGAAGGAAGTCGGCCGTTACGACCAGTTCGTTGGTAGCGTTAACGCTTTAGAGGAAGGCCTGGAGAGTAAGTCAGACGACGAGCTTCGGCAAGACTCTTTAAAACTCAAAGAGAAGATCTCGGCGCTGGCTCGCAAGACAATTGAGCAGACGATTGAAATTGAGGATCTTCGCGGCCGCAACGAAGCTCGCCGCAAGCAAATTAATGATTTTCTGTCCGAAAACGAAGCATATGCTTTTGCTTTAGTTCGCGAGGCTAGCAAGCGGACGATCGGTCTGCGCCATTACGATGTCCAATTGATCGGCGGCGCTGTATTACAGCGCGGTCAGATTGCGGAGATGAAAACCGGCGAGGGAAAAACCCTTGTCGCCAGCCTGCCGCTTTTCTTGAACGGGCTGACTGGGCTTGGAGCTCACCTGGTAACAGTCAACGATTATTTGGCCAGGCGTGACGCCGGCTGGATCGGACCAGTTTACCATTTCCTTGGCTTAACTATTGGGGTGGTCGGGCCGCAGTTCTCGTACCAATATGACCCGGACTTCAGTCTCGACGAGACCGATGAGCGCCTGAAGCATTTTCGTCCAGTTTCACGCAAGGAGGCGTACGGTGCCGACATTACCTATGGAACCAACAACGAGTTTGGTTTCGATTATCTGCGCGACAATATGGCCCAGGACGAAACGCAGTTATCTCAAAGAGACTTAACATATGCTATTATCGACGAAGTGGATTCAATTCTTATTGATGAAGCGCGAACGCCGCTCATCATCTCCGCTCCATCAACCGAATCGGCCCAACTTTATGGAAAATTTGCTGCTATCATTCCAAAACTTAAAAAGGAATTAGATTTTAAGATTGACGAGAAAGCCAATGCTTCAACGCTAACCGATGAGGGAATTAAAAAACTCGAGCATCTATTGGGATTGGAAAACTTATACGATCCGCGTCATGTTGAGCTTGTCCACCACGCCGACTCGGCTTTAAAGGCATATGCTTTATTCCGAAAGAACAAGGAATACGTGGTAAAAGACGGTGAGATAGTGATTATCGACGAGTTTACCGGTCGGATGCTAGCGGGCAGACGCTACTCCGGCGGGTTACATCAAGCGATCGAGGCAAAAGAAGGAGTTGAAGTAAGGGAAGAGTCGGTCACTTTGGCGACGATTACACTGCAAAATTACTTTCGAATGTATATCAAACTTGCGGGAATGACCGGGACCGCGATCACTGAAGCGGAAGAGTTATCCAAGATTTACAGCCTAGAAGTTATTGCTATTCCCTCTAATCGTCCAAATATTAGAGCCGACCGTCAGGACCTAATCTACAAGACAGAGAGTGCAAAATTCCACGCCGTAGTCGAGCTAGTTAAAGAGAGACAGGGCGTCGGACAGCCGGTGTTGATCGGCACGATTTCTATCGCTAAGTCAGAAAGGCTTTCGAAATTGCTCAAAGCCGCTGGGGTAAAGCATTCGGTTCTTAACGCCAAACAACACCAAAGGGAAGGCTCGATTGTTGAAGAGGCGGGGCGACTAGGAGCGGTCACCGTGGCGACGAATATGGCTGGGCGGGGAGTGGATATCATCCTTGGTGGTACGCCGCCCGGTAATCGTGACGAACAAAAAGAATGGAAAGAGTGGGAGTCGAGCCATGAAAAGGTAATAGAACTGGGTGGTCTGTTCGTTGTTGGAACCGAACGCCACGAATCCCGACGAATCGACAATCAGCTACGAGGTCGCTGTGCCAGACAGGGTGACCCAGGAGTGAGCCAGTTCTTCCTCTCGCTTGAAGATGACCTAATGAGGATCTTTGGCGGAACCAGAATGCAGTCAATTATGCAGAGGCTTAACATTCCCGACGAGACGAGTATTAATAACCCCTTACTCTCAAAAGCGATCGAGCAGGCTCAATCCAAGGTTGAATCGCATTATTTCGAAATACGAAAACAACTTGTTGACTACGATGACGTGGCGAATAAACACCGAGAATCGGTTTACCGCCGTCGCCGCCGCGCTCTGGAGTTCAATCCACGCTCGAACGCCGCACTTCATGAAGAGATTCTCTCGATAATGGCTGAAGGACAAAAAGAAGCGTATGAAAAAAAGGCGATAAACTGGACTGAGGAAGTGAGACCCCAGGTTGAACGCCTGGTCACTCTGCGCTCGATCGATGTTCTCTGGGTGGAGCATCTGAAGACAATGGAGTCTCTGCGCGAGAGCATCGGCCTGCGTGGTTACGGTCAGAGAGAGCCGCTTGTTGAGTACAAACGCGAAGCCTACGACCTGTTCCAAAATCTTACTAGCGCCATTGATACTCAGATTATCGAACTGTTGCTTCGGGCCGAGGTGGAAGAAGTCCAGCCAGTTAAGGACGAGAGTCCGATCTCTAATTTCCAGCAAACTAACAAAGACGAGCTTGTCGCGCCGGTGGGCCAGAAAGATAAGAAGATCGGTCGGAACGACCCGTGTCCGTGCGGAGCGACACTTCCGGACGGCCGTCCAAAAAAATATAAACACTGCCATGGTAAGTAGCGTCCAAAGCCGTCAAGCCCAAGCGGAGTCCCCCACCAACCGCACTGAAAGTAGAGATGGAAGAGTTTGAAGACTTACTGCTAGAAGCGGACAATTTGCGTTTCGACGGCAAGGTGGAAAACGCCGTGAAAAAGTATCTTTCCATTGCCAGTTCGGCAAACGGGCAAGGCGAGTCGACTGTTGCGGCTAGAGCGTTTCAACTTGCTGCAAGCAGTCTGATTATGACTATCTCGAGCCAGACAGTCGCAACGTATCGCGATGCTCTAGCGATGCTGACTAAGGCCAAAAATATTTACATTGGCGTTCACGATGAAACAGGTCTGGGAGCGTGTCTTCGTGAGGAGGCCGTCGCCGCGGCAAAAATGGGGGCCAAAAGCGAAGCAATCGAGTTATTCACCGAGGCGATTGAAACTCTATCCCGGAGAGATAGTTTTGAGGAGCTGGGGATAACTTACAGTAAATACGGGCTATGGCTTTCCCGCTGGGGTGATAGTCAGGGTGGCTTAGCTCAGATCGAGCAGGCGCTCAGTACCCTACGCAAGGTGCCGGTAGCGGGATTAAACAACACCATAGTTCTTTTTGATCAAGCAAAAGTTCTGTCTGCGAGCGAACAGCTCGAACCCGCGCTGGCGTTGGCACTCGAGGCGAAAAGTTGGTTTGAGGCCGACCATCCGGATCAAAATTACACCCTGCCGATTGCTGAGATCTCGGGGTTTTTGAGTGTCCTGTACCGATCTCGTGGTGAGCAAGTTGCCGCCGAGCGCTGCTGGAAAGTCTTTTCGCAGGCTCTCCCAACATTTGACCCGCTTCTCTCCCGTTCACTCCAGACGGAGGTTGATCAGTAAGCCGCCACAATCTAACCTTTTCCGTTTGGCTGTTGATGCGGCAGTTTTTCTGACATCATTATACCGATGGATAGAAAGGGAATTGTTGAAGAGATCGTTGAGGCACCCGCAATTGCAGTAGAGAAAACCATCGAGGGCTCAGTATCAGCCGTCGAAACCCTTAAAACACAAAAGCCGTTCAAGCAGATAAAAAAATACTGGCAGGTTTTGGGACCAGGGCTAGTAACTGGTGGAGCTGACGATGACAACTCCGGTGTAGCCACTTACTCACAAACCGGCAGCCAGTACGGCTTCCAACTTTTATGGCTAGCGGCGTTCACTTTCCCGCTGATGGGTCTTGTTCAGGAGATGTGCGCTCGTATTGGTTTGGTCACAAAGCGCGGTTTGGCGGCAAATATTCGTACGCTTTTCCCGAAATGGGTTCTTCTGCTTTGTGCAACATTACTTTTTGCAGCCAACAGCTTTAACATCGGCGCCGATTTAGGGGCTTTAGCAGAGTCAACCAGACTTCTCTGGCCGGGCGCAAATTATTCTTTGCTGGTGATATTCTTCGCCGCTCTCTGCCTAACATTGCAGATATTTTTCAACTACCGAATTTATTCCCGATACCTAAAATATCTAACGCTATTGCTTTTTTCCTACGTTCTTACCGCTTTCTTTATCCGCGATATAAATTGGCTTTCGGTTCTAAAGAGCGCCGTCTTGCCGTCTGTTGATTTTAGCCGGGAACAGGTTATTTTAATCTGTGGAGTTTTCGGTACAACAATTTCGCCGTATCTTTTCTTCTGGCAAACATCTCAAGAAGTTGAAGAATCGCTCGAGCGAGATGGCAGCCAGGAGGCGTTAGACAAGGAAGTCATCACGCGTAAACAGATCCGTGAAATGAGAATTGACAGCTGGTCGGGGATGTTCCTATCAAACGCCGTCATGTTTTTCATTATTGTTGTTAGTGCGGCGGTGCTGTTCAAAAATGGCATTACAAATATCGGTACTGCAGCTCAAGCTGCTGAAGCCCTGCGGCCGCTCGCGGGAAACTCTGCTTATCTTCTGTTTGCCCTCGGAATGTTTGCGGTGGGGCTCTTGGCGATTCCGATACTAGCTGGTAGCGCTTCGTACGCCCTATCTGAAGCGTTCGGTTGGAAAGAAGGACTACGGTGGAAACTGAAGGAAGCATATGCTTTTTACGGTGTAATCATTTTTTCAATGGTAGTTGGTGTTCTCCTGAATTTCGTTGGGCTTGACCCAATAAAGGCGCTGATCTATTCGGCTGTTGCTAACGGCCTGATAGCGCCAGTAATCCTGTTTCTAATTGTCAAAATTGCAAGCAACCGCTCTGTGATGGGCTCGCACACCAACGGTCACTTCTCTACTGCTCTGGGTTGGCTAACGACTGCAATCATGACAGTGGTTGGCCTAGCGACGATCTATTCGATTTTCTTGTAGGATAAGCCTTTTTACTTTCGTCTAGGCCTGGTATCCTCAGGTAGATGCAGGAAATTTTGACCGTCGGTTCACCCAAGCTTACAAGGCCTGCTGTTGAATCCAAAGTTAAGGTGCCGCTAATCGAAATGAAATCGCTTACTAAAAAGTACGGTAATCGCGTGGCGGTAGGGGAAGTAACGCTGGTAATTTACGAGGGGGAATTTGTCTGTTTGGTCGGACAGAGCGGGGCAGGCAAGACTACTCTGGTTAAGTTACTAACGAAGCAAGAGTCGCCTAGTACCGGTCATCTCTTTGTGGCTGGACGTGAGCTTGCCGAGCTGCGCGATTCGGAAGTGCCGTACTACCGCCGAAAAATAGGTGTCGTGTTCCAGGACTTCAAACTCTTACCGCAAAAAACCGTCTTTGAGAACGTTGCGTTTGCTCTGGAGGTTTGCGGTGTATCGGCGACGGAAATAAAGAGACGCGTAGAAAAAGTACTGGATTTAGTTAATCTAACTCGTCGACGCGCCAACTACCCGGCCGAACTCTCGGGCGGAGAACGACAGCGAACCGCCATTGCCCGGGCACTTGTTCACTCACCGAAACTTCTAATAGCTGACGAGCCAACCGGAAACCTCGATCCTGTCAGTACTTGGGAGATTGTGGAGCTTCTGTATCGCATCAACCAAAAAGGCACGACGGTAATTTTGGCAACGCATAATCGCCAGGCCGTCGACCAAATTCAACGCCGAGTAATCCTAATGAAATCGGGCAAAATTATAAGCGACCAGAAGTCTGGTAAATACGTCATATGAAAAATCAAAGTCTTTTTGGCTATCAGCAAGCAGCTATCAGCATTCAGCTCTTTGGATTTAGCTGCAAGCCGCAAGCCGCAAGCTGGGAGCTGTCGTAGACCATGGAAACATTTGGTCGAATCATCAGACTGGGGTTAAAGAACTTCTGGCGCAACAATTGGTTGACGCTTGGGGCAACTTTACTGATGACGCTAACCCTGACGATGGTGTCGGTTTCGTTGCTTGTTACTTTTGTGATTAAAGATACGGCAACTCTTATTCGGGAAAAAATAAACTTAACAATCTTTTTTCGGATCGATAAAGTTCCCGACCAGAAAATTATCGCTCTCGGAGAGAAGATTAAAACCCTGGACGGTGTGGCTTCAGTTAACTTTACGGACAAAACGGCGGCGTTGGCAATCTTCCACCGACTGCCAAACGTTAACGATAACATCAAGAAACAGATCGGGACCGAAAATAATTACCTGCCCCGCAGTTTGGAGGTCGGTTCGAGCGATGTCGATAACCTCCCGAACCTAGCGCTGCAGATTGGCGCGATCGATAAAGGAAAGCTAATTTGTAGCGATTGTATTTCATACAAGCAAAACAAGGAGATAGTTGACCAGTTGATTCGAGGTACTCGGGCTCTGCAGCAGATTGGCTGGATGCTGAGTTTGTTCTTTGGCATTATCGCTATATTCAATGTTTCAAACATCGTTCGTCTAACTGTTGCCGCACGCTCCGACGAGATCGAGATTATGCGTTTTGTTGGCGCCTCGAACGCTTTTATCCGGGGGCCGTTTGTTGTAGAGGGTATTGCGTACGGTTTGCTTGGGACAGTACTAACGCTACTAGCGTTACCGGCTTTGGTAATGGCGATATCTGCGTTGGGCGTTGGGGGAGAGATCGGACAAGCTTTCACGGTCCTGGGGGTTGATATAAAAGGTTACGTTCTTAACCACCTGCCAATTTTGCTGGCCACTCAACTTGGTTTGGGCTTGGGTTTGGGGGTGATCGTTAGTCTCGTTTCAATCCGTCGGTATCTGCGGGCGTAGGAAATTGGAGGATGTTTACGTGCGTTGTTGAGTTGTTATGTTAAGATTGGTTCACGAGATGAATTCTAATTGGCTAAAAAGAGTTTCTACAGTTGGAGCAGTTCTAGTAATGCTCGTGGCCTTTGGTCAATTTCCAGAGCTAGTAAAGGCTGAGAATTGCAGCTCGTTAGCCGAGTGTACTCAACTCCAACAGCAACTGAAACTACGCCAGCTTGCGGCTGACGCGAGCTACAAGCAAAATTCTAATCAGGCCTCTAACCTCCGTGGTGTCGTTCAGGACATCCAAGGAGATATTTACTATACCGAAGGACGAATTGCTAACACCGAAAGTCAGATCGCGCTGGCGGAGAAAATTCTATCTCAGCTTTCAGCTGATATTATCAAACGCCAAGACAGAATGGCGGAAGCGTACGTTAGTTTGTATGAGATGTCTCGAACCAGTCCAACGGGCATAGTCTTTAGTTCCTCGATCAATGACGCTCTGATTCAGGCGCAGTATCTCCAGTCTATTCAAACACAGCTCCAGGCACAGCTGGTAAGCCTTAAGGAATCGCAAGACCAACGCGAAACTCAGCGCCAGGGCCTGGAAGCCCAGCGCCGGACTCTATCAACCGATCGCTTAGCGCTTTCAAACAAAAAGTCACAGCAAACCTACCTGCTGTCGGTGGCCCAGTCGAACGCGTCCTATTACAAGGGTCTAAGTAAGGAAATTCAACAAAATATTGCTGAAGTCGAGCGCAAGATGAGCGTCTTGATTGCTCAGGCTTCGTGGGGGAGTGATATTGTTTCTGTACAGCAGGGCTCTTGGTACTTCAGCCAACTCGATCCGGCTTACAGCAGTACGCGCTTGGGAAATTCACCGTACACTGTGGGGCAGTACGGCTGTCTGATAACTTCAATCGCGATGGTCTCAACCTTCAACGGCAAACGAGTAACGCCGTCACAGATCGCTCGCTACCCAGGTAACTTCGACTACGGTGGTTATCTTACGAAACTGCCGCCGTCGCCAACCAGTTTTTCAACCTTTTCCACATCACCTATTAACTGGGCAACCGTGAATTCCGAGCTTGATAGCGGATTTCCGGTGATGGTAAGCATCTATATCCCTGCCGTGGGAGTAATTAACGGCGATGGATCGTCGCACTTTATTGTCTTATACGGTCGAAGCAGCGGTAAATATATTATGCATGATCCGCTCGGGCCGGGGCGAAGTTACGCCGCTAACCAAGTTCGGTCGATGATAATTACGCGAAAATAACCTTATGTCTCTAACGCTCGAAGGGGGGATACTGCTTGGTTACAGCCTATTTCTGTTGGTTATTTTGGTAATTAATTTCCTTTATGTTTTTCAGATATTTCGTTTCCGCCTGCCGGGCGACGCATCGCTTGTAGTTCTTGGAATTCACAGCGCCCTGATGATGACGGTCTTGGTGGCTAGCTCAGTGATAATTCTAGGCAAATGAACGTACCGTTGCATTCACTAACGTTCGCGAGATGAGTCACCTGGTTCAGTTTGATGTTGACGTGAATGACCCAGCGTTTCTATACCTAAATTTGCATACCGACGAGGAGATAAAGGTCGTGGTTCGGCGTCACTGGGCGGGATTTTTGGGAACAATTGCGATCAGTTTAGCGATGGCCATATTCCCAGTGTTAGTAATAATCCTGTCGCACTACGTCTTCGATGCACCCTCAAACTTCACTTTCTTCTTGATTGTACTTGTTGCGAGCTACTATCTTTTCTTGCTGACTTTTATCTTTGGCGCCTGGATTAACTACTATTACGATATCATCTTCATCACCAGTGAACGGCTCCTAAACGTTGCCCAAGAAGGACTGCTTTCGCGACAGGTTTCCGAACTGAGCTTAGGCCAAGTACAAAATGTTAGTGCTGAAGTTTCGGGGTTTATCCAAAATTACTTTAACTACGGGCATTTGGTAGTGGAGACAGCCGGTGAGGGCAGCGGTGAAACGCAGTCAAAGTTCGGCTTGCAGGGCTATTTCACTATTCCTGATCTACCCGACCCGAACCGCTTAGCGCGGATAATCTTGGAGCTTCATCGGAGTATCCATGTTAAAGAGAAGCTTTGAGTTCGTAGCCGTTGTTATTGCTTTATTTCTCCCTATTTCATCTGCTCAAGCGCATTTCTTTCTCGAAACCAATAACGGAACGCTTTTTGCCACCGAAACAAACGCCTACAAACAGCGTGGAGTGTTAAAGAAATGGCAGCTGGCGGTGTTACCCGATACTGGTCATATTAAACAAGTAGAGTATTTTACCGCCGAGCGTTTTATTATACTTGAGCAAGAGGGCACTCATCGATTGTTGCGCAGTCGAACTAGTTTGGACTGGCGCCTTGACGAAACTCTAGGTGATTCGGACAGCTTGACGCTCACGGAGGTTGGTGGAAGATTCTTTGCTTTCACCAAAAAAGGTGCGGTCTCCCAAACATTTATCCTGAACGCCAACGGGGTTTTTACAGCCAAAACAGGGCTACCAACAAATCGCAACCTTAGCCGCGAGAACTTGTTTCTAGCATCAGGAAGTATCTGGTACGCGCTTGAAACTGCCCCGAACGTCATAATGTACAAGCTCACTCCGAGCGGCTGGATTCCCAATAGCTCAATTCTCTGCGGTGAGTTCGCGCTGTATCCGAATCCTTTTCCGTTTATGTGGTGCAACTCGGGGGAAGTTTTCGTGCCAGGTGCCAACAGCTGGGCTGTGTTTAGCCTGCCAAAGATTCAACAGCCGTCAGTCACCTCAAGTATTCTGGCCGCGTCCGGGCGCGGAAATCCGGAAGATCTTTATGTTTGGAAAGACGGCTTGCTTTATTCTGTTGAACTAACTGACCCTAACCCGGCGACCCTAAGCGAAGTAAAAGCGATTTCTGATAGAGTACTACTTCGTTTTACGGGAGGCTGGTACGAGCTAACATACGTTGGCAGTCAAACGCTAGAAAGAGTAACCGAGGCTAGTAACGCAATTTACGATCCTCACTACGGCCACGCGGTGATCTTTGGCACAAGTAACAAGATTTCTTTACTCGTTGGCTTCTGGCAGACTTTCACGACAACGGGCGTTTATAACCAGGTTCAAGCACTACCTTCGGGATTCTTCTTCTGGCAAACTGCTGGTAACACCGGTGGTCTTAGCCACGTCTTGCCGTTTGGCTCGACCGTCGCCCAAAAAGTTAATCCGTGGTCATCGACAACTTCTCCGATAAGGGCGACTTTTTTCCGTCCAAATCTGGGGCTAGTTTCAGTGGTAACAAATTCAGGTCAGGGAAATGTGAACCTGTATAAAAGTAGCGACTTTATCTCCTGGAGTCGAACTACACTTCCCGTTGAGCCGACACTTAGCGTTTCCTTAAAAGAAGCAAGAGCCTTGCCCGCTGGCACACTACTTGAAACTAGCGGGGTACTAGCTGTTGGTCCTGGAGTCGTTTCGGACGACGTAGTTTATTTGCAAGATGATCAGGCCGGAATCCAAGTTTATCTCAGTTCGACTCACGGCAGCCTGCCGGAGTCGATTAATCGCTTTGCGACTATCACCGGAGAGAAAAGCGAAAGCCAGGTGCAACGCATCACGCTGGATGCACTCGACGATCTGGTGTTGGGCGGTACACAACAATTCATGCGAAGTGAATTCCCTGTTAGCAGTTTTGCCTCGCTCATGGGCCGGGCGGTGGATTTACGCGGCCTGGTCAGCGCGGTCAGTAAGGATTACGTCTCGCTTGAGGCAACTGGAACGTTACTCAAGCTGCATTTCTTGCTTGCCAAAGAGAGCTTTGTTGCCAAGGACCAGGTAAGCGTGCCGGTCGTTGTTGATTGGAACGCTTCCGCTGGTCAGGTTGAGGCTTGGGCGCTGGGCTCAAAGTTCAAGCTAATCTCAAGGCCGATAGCGCCAGCTCCTGTGGTAGCGCCAGTTGCAAGCAGCCCAACCGCCACCATCAGCCCAATCGCATCTTCGACCAATTCGCGCTCGATTCCGGTCAGAGTTTCTTCCGTCACCTTACCAACTCAGTTGCCTTGGGCGCCTCAGGTTCAAGTATCTGGGGCAACTAGCAACTCCGGCGCTTCGCCGCTGCAAAATGAGAGCGTTAACGTCCTCGGCCTGCTTAGTCTAGCTGCTGGTACACTGGCGATGCGCGGACGTCGTTTCAAAGCCGCTACCCCTTAGAGCTTTACTTGAGGGGTCTTTACTGCCAATTTGGTGATGATGGAAGTTATCCACTCAACCGTTCTCGAGCCTCAGGATATTTGGTGGGAACGAGGTGGGCTGTCTAGCCCTGCCGTGGTTGAGTTTGCCGGAAAATACCAGCTTCTCTACGCCGCTCTGGGCGAAGACGGCATCAGTCGACTTGGCTTGGCCGTGAGTGACGACGGCGAGCTGTTCAAACGGCTGGACTCTCCAATCTACGAAACTCCTGACGACGTGCCAGATGCTCGCCTTGGCCTTATTCAACCGCGGGCGATACTCACTTCTGGTAAAGAAACAATAATCTGTGCTATCGGCCGAACGGTACTGCCAATTGGCACGATCAATCTCAAAGACACGGAACAAGCGGTGCCGTGGAAGCAAAGTATTTTTACCCTCTCAACGAAAGACTTGCGTCATTTCAGGCTTACCGGCCCGATAATGCCGAATTTGGGCTGCGACGCTGCTGTCTCGTTTCCAGCGCGGATCAGCAGCCGTCTGTGGCTACTGCAGGCGCTCTCTGGCAACCTTATGTTGAGTAACGCCAAACAGTGGGACGAGTTCGAGGGGAGTTTGCAGCTGCTTTCCACTGAAGGAAAGACCACAGGCGGCATTCTTTCGCTCGGCCCGCCGCCAATACTTGTCGAGAATGGCTGGCTACTGCTCTACGGCCGAAGTGAGAAAAACGAACTCTATTTGGAAGCGGCCTTACTGGCGAAAGAAAACCCGCTAGTCGTTCTGAAGCGTTCGACTGAACCGCTTTGGCGGCTGCCAACATCTCCGAACTCGGCGGTAAGTTGGAGCAGTCTGCTGCTGCAACGCGGTAGCTTTCACCTTTATTACAGCGCTAAAGGAACAGTGGGTCTTGCTAAATTTTCCCAAGAGAGTATCCTGGCCTCACTGAATGTCTAGGCTAAAAATATCACTTGATTTTCTGAAGATCGTTTGGCGCGACAGAAGCAACTTTGGGTTGTTGGTAGCGCTAGTAATCGCCCTAATCATTTTCTTTGTCTCACGCTCGCTGCCCAACGTTGACAGCCGGGTTGGCGGGTATTTCTATTCGTTATTCGCGGTTGATTTTCTACTCTTCTTTGCAACTCCTCGTCGGGAGGGCAAGATAAGGACTATCGCCCTCTTACTGATGGCGAGTTTAGAGATTGTGATGATTACCTATCTGATACTAGTGACTCTTTTGGGCGGCAGATAGCTAGCGGTCTCTGGTAACCGCTTTTTCGGTAACTTGATAGTCGAGCCGTTTGCCAATCATCAGCCGCGTTTGGGCATCGATGGCGGCAAACGAACTGATGAAGATACTGGCAATTGGCGCCAGAATCCATTGCCAGACAAAATTGAGGTAATACCACTTTCCGCGGTGTTGCGGTCGGGGTGGCAACAGAAGGAAACTGATAACTATCCCGCTGATTAATCCAACTAATGCCAAGCCCAGGATGGTTCTTGTAACAATCGGGAAGTTATAACCCAAGACGGTGTTGGAAAAGTCGACGCTAAATAATCGCGGCATCCAGCCAAGGATGGCGATAAAGATGGCTGATGTTGCCCAGGAGAAATGGCTTTCAATTAGCTGAAGAATTTTAACGAGTTTGTTCCACCAATTAAGGGCCTGGTCTTTTACTGCCAAGTCAACAACATACGGTAGATCGGAAATTCCCCATGCCCAACGACGTAACTGGAAGTACTGATTCTGCACTGTCGGCCAGTAGCCGTCAGCATAAACCGCATCCATACGTAAAGGGATATAGATTGGTTCAATAACCAATTTCCCGTGATAGTGAAAGTACGAATCGTAATACTGTCTTGAGTCCTCGGGGATAGCATTTACTGTCCAGTAGTTAATGTCGACTATGGTTTGAAACACGTCACTCCGTGAAGAAAAATGATGGAAGCGGCTTTGCCGCAACATATTGTGCATAAAAATTAGTGTAGAGCTTTGAGCGATAAGACGCATCAATGCTGGTACGTCCCAGATATTGTTGGCGTAAACATGCACAGGTTGGAAGGAGGTCGGCTGGCCAAGTGGGGATGTAAGATATTTATACGCAACATAGTCAAAGTAGTTCGAGTAAACCATGGTGTCGGCATCGAAGTTGTGAACAATCACTTTGTCGTACTCGATCTGGCGACTATCAAGTACTTTTTTAAATTCTTTTGCCGCCCAAGTGCCGTTGGCAGACTTGCACTTGATCTCGCCCGGGATGTTAGCTGGGTGGATCGTTTGCATGATATGGCCGAATTCATTGCCGAAACGTTTTTGTATGGCCTCGAAAATTCGATGGATGTCGTTCCCCGCCCGTTCTTCTGAACCTAATATTAACCACAAACGTTCTTTGTTGGTACGGCTCCGAGCGTAACTCTCAATCGAACCAATTAACAGTTCAAGCGGCTCTTTGTAATGGACCAATATTATTGCGTGGTAAAGCTCGTCTGGTTTTATACTCTCAACAACCAATCTGCTATTTATTTGCTGATTTTTGCTTAAAGAATCTAGCCTCTCTTTCCAGTCTATTCTTTGATCTCTCTTAATGTAAAGGTAAGTTAGGAAGGTATTTTTCATCATCCTCAACGATCGAAACAGCCAGTTTAGATCAAAACATATGACAAAGATCGCCACTAACACCGGATGACTGAAGCTTAGGAAAATGGTCCCTAGTAACGCAATCCACGTCAAAGCGCCTGGGAGTATTTCAAAAAACCGCCACCAAAACGCAGATAATTTAGTCGTCGTCTGTTGCACAACAGGGAAATTGTATCATACCCGAGCGTAGAATAATCCTGGAGCAGGGCAGCCTGGACTCTAGAACTAGTTGTTACGAGAGCTAGAGATAAAATAATTGTGGCTGCAAGGGACGGGGTCTATTCCGAACTGCCCTGCTGTGCAGGGCGCGAATGTTTGTGTTGGTAGATTATAGCCAGCACTCGTAAGTTTGGTGAGCACCTCGCTTTTCCAGTTCACGTTATTGTTGCGTTCCATGCGAGCGATCAGGTAGTACCCTGTTGCAGGCGGGCTTTTTGGAGTGGGTAGATAAAGGTACTGGCCGTAGTGTGTTGTTTGGCACGGTTCAACCAGACTGCCGAGCTTATGGCTGGGGTCTTCGGGAACGGAAGTCAGGTAAGTTGGGGTTAAGTAACCGCCGCCGCTCTGGCAGGGCAAGCTACTTTCCAGCTGCCAACGGGCGGCGTAAACTGCGGGCACGTGACTCTTGTACGCCGGATAAGTTCGATGCTCCAGGTAGTACTGTTCCAAAGCGTTCTTCGTTGACAGCAGGGCGCTAATCCGTTGTGTGTCACGTGAACGCGTCAGGCTTGCCGCCCAGCCGTAAGCACCGAGCGACACCAAGATGCCGATGATAAAGATAACCGTCAGAACTTCAATTAGCGTGAATGCTCGTAGTTTCATCACTTCTAGCGTCGCCTAAATTAGACTAATATTCAATCCATTGGGAGGTGAACCTTTGAGTAAACGCGAACTAAAGTCCAAGAAGCTCGATACCAAGCTACTCTGGGGGGTCGGAGCCGGACTTGCCGCTATCGGTGCCGTTTCCTGGTTGCTGGTACGGCATAAGGGCAAAGGGAAGGAGCAAGCACGCTCTATCGAGCTTGATGTTCGAACCGATCTTCGAGCGAAGATTTTGCACGAGCGAATTACTGGATTGGAAGGGCAACTGAGTGAGTCCGTCGATCCCGAGAAGAAAATAGCGCTTTCCGAGTTAATTGGCCAGGCTCGTAGCCAGATAGCACAGTTGGAAGACGAGAGAAAGTTGCCCTTGGCAATGCGCCTAATCCTGGAAGGTCTCCATGAAGCCGCAGCTGAGATGGAAGACTCACTTGATAACCCCGAAGGCGGCTAGGCGACCCTAGCCGCCCCACTTGTGCGGTCCCAGCGGGATTATCCGTCGCTTCGCTCCGGCATAACTCCTTCGCGACCGCTCAGTCGTTATATTCACTACGCTCATTTTGTACTTCGTAAACTCGTACAAATCGCACCTATTGCCTAACGGCAATGGGTTCGTCTCCCCAAATGCATTCGCCAAAAACACCCGCCGGTGGCGAGTGTTTTTGAAGAGCGGTCCCAGCGGGAGTCGAACCCGCGATTTCTGGAATGAAAATCCAGCGTCCTGGGCCACTAGACGATGGGACCCAAATATCTTAACTATTCTACCCTATTTTGAACCCAATTACAGCCGAGGTATACTTACTGCAATGGGTCGGATACTGTTTGGGCTCTTTGTTTTTTGTTTGGTCGGCACGGCCGTATTTATGTGGGTGAAAATTGGTTTTAGCCTGGAGAGGGCACCAACGCCATCGGAAGTTCCGGCCGACGTCGTTGGGTCCCAACCGTCCCAATCAACAACTCAAATTCCACTAACAAACACTTCGAGTGCTAGTTTCCGCGTTCCGATACTGATGTACCACTATATTCGAGATTATGCGGATCGAACGGATGACCCGCTTGGGGTCCAGCTCTCCGTTGCGCCGGATATACTCTCGAGCCAGCTGGACGCGCTGGTCGCTGAGGGCTACCACACGATAAGCCTAAGTGAGCTGGCGGAGGGTAAATATGGTGAAAAGTCTGTCATTTTAACGTTTGACGACGGCTACACTGATGCCTATAAAAAAGCCCTGCCTATTTTACTGGATCACAAAATGACGGCGACGTTTTTTGTCGTTGGTGACTTTGTTGGCAGGAAAGGTTACATGACGCGCGACCAGATAACAAAGCTGAGGGAGGCGGGAATGGAAATTGGTGGCCACACGATGTCACACGTTAATTTAGCCAACCAGACTCGCGAAAATGCTTACACGCAGATAAGTAACAGCTTGGTAGATACCGAATATGTTTTTTCTTATCCATCCGGCCAGTACAAAGCGGAGACTGTTGATCTAGTTTTTGGTTTAGGGGTACGTGCCGCAGTAACAACAAATTTTGGCGTGGCGACAGAACAATCTTCGCTATTTGAGCTGCCGCGCATAAGGGTAAAAAACTTCACTGACGTAATGCAGCGCATCAACGAAGAAATCGCTATTGCCGATGGTGCTCTTGATCCTTCCCAACGCAGCAAAGATTAGTATTGACAGCAACCGTACTGCAGAGCATAGTGAGGATACTGTAATGAAATCAAGATTCCTTCACTTAAAAGATCTCGCGTTGAAAATGCGCAAAGAAGGCGTCCCACTTGGGCGCATTGGGATAGAGCTGGGGATTCCTAAATCAACATTGAGTTATTGGTTCATTGGTATCCAATTAACCGATAAGCAAAGGACTGCAATCAAAGCGAATTGGCTCAAGGCAATTAATGAATCGCGCGGTAACGCAATTCGCTGGCACAATCGACAGAAAGCGGGTCGTATTGAAGTAGCGCGCTTAGAAGCGGAGGCGGTGATGAGCAGGTTAAATCTTACGGATGCTTCTACTCTGGAACTGGCCCTAGCGATTCTCTATTTGGGAGAGGGAAGTAAAAAGTCGTCTGATACCTCACTTGGTAGCTCTGACCCAACTATTCTGAAATTCTTTGTTTATTGTATGAAGAAGCTCTATGGAGTAAGTCCAACTCAGGCCAGATTCTATCTCCATCTACGAGCTGATCAAAAAATCGGGCAAACAAGAGAGTACTGGGCGGAAACCTTGAAGGTTCCAATAGAGAACTTTAAGTCCACTTCCTTAGACAAGCGAACTTCTGGAAAGCCCACCTATTTAGATTATAAAGGGGTTTGCGTGGTTTCGTACGGACGGGTTGCAATCCAACGCAGGCTCGTCTGGATTAGCAGGTTATTTTGTGAGAAGATAGCAACAATGCGCGGTTAGCTCAGTTGGTTAGAGCGCCTCGTTGACGTCGAGGAGGTTTCAGTGGTTCGAATCCACTACCGCGCACAACTATGACAAACAATATTATTATCGGTGTGATCGTATTGGCGGCAATTTTGGGTCTGTTTGCGTTGGTTCCAGGCAAAAAAGCAGTGGCGCCAGGTCCACAACCAAATAACGCGGACGCCTCACTCAAAAAAACTACGGCAGTTATCAAAACTTCAAAAGGCGATATTACGTTGGAACTGTATCCGAGCGTGGCGCCAAAGACGGTTCAGAATTTCAAAGACAAAGTGAAGTCTGGTTTCTATAACAATCTCACTTTTCACCGTGTTGAAGATTGGGTAATCCAGGGCGGCGATCCGTTAGGTACCGGTACTGGCGGCGGCGAGATAGCTACTGAGCTCTCCGATAAACCGTTTGTTTTAGGTTCGCTCGGGGTGGCGCGCGGTAGCGACATTAAAGTCTCTAACGACGCCCAATTCTTTATTGTGAAAAAGGAATCGAGCTTTCTGGACAAACAGTACACCAACTTCGGCATCGTCACTTCTGGCCTGGATGTCGTCAATAAAATTGCCATCGGCGATAAAATAATCTCGATCACAGTCAAGTAGATAAATTAGCGGCCAGTTGGCCGCTAATTTGCTCGCTTTTGAAGGCGACTACTTCTTCACTTCAATCTTCTTAACCTTCGGTTTGACTGGCTCCACTTTCGGGGCGGTAACTCTTAACGTCCCGTCAGAGAGCTTGGCCTCAACTTTTTCTTCCTTGATCGGGTGAGCGAAGCGCACCTGACGACTGAATGAGTCGTGCTCCCACTCGCGACGGATGAGTTTTTTAGTGGCATCGTTCCTGTCGACCGCGGTTTGAGCGGTAATTGTCAGCGTGTCACCTGAAAACTCAAGGTTGAGCTCGTTCTCTTTTAACCCTGGCGCCTGAACTTGAACCTCGTACTCAGATTCGTTTTCGTAGACATTGATTGCTCCAAAGAGCGAGCTGGTGGCTGGCTGTTCAATCATCTGAATAGGCACCTCGTCGCTCGAGGGCAATTGTGCTGCATTCTGTCCCAGGCCTTCCACAAGCTCCTCAAGGTCACAGTTGAAAAACTCGATAATGGTTATCAACAGTGGAAAACTAGGCAAGTAAGCGCCCTGTTCGAGCGAAATGATTGATTGACGAGAGATTCCCAGCTGATGGGCTAACTCGTCTTGTGACAGTTCCTGGGCTTGACGCAGGTCCCGTAAAAGTAGGCGTAATTCCGATGACATTTACCAACAATGTAAAGGAAACTTTACACCGAGTCAACCCCGCACTTAAGAGCTAATCTTTTGCCTCGACAGCTTTTCACTCACATAGCACAATTACATTCTGCTCCGGGTCGTCTTTCAGTAAACTCCGCAGGCAAAAGGGCTACAGAAAGCTGTTAGCTCTTTAGTGAGGGGTCAAGAACCAGGTTGTTTATTCGTATTTGAGAGCGGCAACGGGGTTCTTACGGGCGGCGCGAATGGCTGGGAAAAGGCCAAAGATAACTCCTGCGATAACGCCCATCGCTACGGCGATCAAAATGGTCTGGGTGGTGATGAGTGGTTCTAGCGGCGAGAATTTCGCGGCCAGATACGACGTTACAGAGGCTAAGCCAATACCGATCAACGCGCCAATTACCGTTAGCACAACCGATTCGATCAAAAACTGCAACATGATCGCACTTTCCGTAGCGCCCACTGCTTTGCGGATGCCGATCTCGCGGGTTCGTTCGGCCACCGTAACAAGCATAATGTTCATAATGCCAATGCCGCCAACAAGCAGGGAAATGGAGGTGATGCCGATAACCATATATTTCAGCACATTAATAATCTGATCAACCGTCTTCAGAATATCGGACGGTTTCATAACGGTGAAATCGGTCGTGCCGTGTTTGGCGGTAAGCACCTTTTCTACTTGGGCAATTGCCTTATCGACGTCTTCGACGGTTTTGGAGTGGACGACGATGCGATTAACCTGTGGCGACCTGTTTATTTCATTTGCGACTGGTGCCGGAATGAGAAACATCTCCCCCTGGGCGGAGCTGATACTTAGCGACTGCTCGACTTCGAAGAGTCCAATTACCTTGAATTGATCACGGCCGATATTCATCGTTTCACCCACTTTTACAGCTAGCTTTTCTGCCGCCGCCTCACTTAGCACCAAGACTCGGCTTTTCTTGGTTAGGTCATTTTGGGTAAAATTACGTCCGGCAATTATTTTTATGCTGAACAGTTCTTCCGCACCCGGTGTGATGCCAACAGGCATGCCGGTCAATTTCTTATCGCCGTGAGCCGCAAGGCCTCCGATAAAAACAGCGTAGTCGATCGTGTCTTCAATGAGGTTTGCGTGTTGACGAAGGTAGCTAATGTCATCAACGACCAGCGTTGACGGGGCGGCTTGAGCGGCAAAGTTTGGCGTTCCAGAAGAATCCGACTCACCGGGCATAATTATTATTGTTCGGGGTCCGAAGTCTTCAACGAAACCGCCGATTTGGTTTTGGACACCCTGGGCCGCGGCCAAAAGTGTGACAACGGCGTAAACCCCGATGACAATCCCCAACAAGGTAAGAAAACTGCGAAGCCTATTATTCCAAAGTGACTTTAGGGCTGTTTTTAGGTTAAGTAGAATACCCATTAGAATTTTTCCTTCCCAAGGGACGAGAAAGTGTAACTTTTTTGAGGCGTCGCGGACGACGAGCGGGCACGGTGTCCTGAGCTCGCCGAAGGACGAGCGAGGAGGAGCGCGAGAGCTGAGCGGCGGCTGGGACGCGAGGACTCGTACTCAAAAAGGTTACACATTTTCGTCCCGCACTATTCTGCCGTCTCGCATCTCGATAATTCTCGTGGCGTATTTCAAAAGATCAGGGTTATGAGTAACCATCACCACGGTTGTGCCTTTGGCGTGAATTTCTTTGAATAAATTCATGATTTCAACGCCAGTTTTTGAATCTAAATTACCGGTGGGTTCATCGGCCAAGATTATTTCCGGCTCGTTTACGAGCGCTCGAGCGATGGCGACACGTTGCTGCTGGCCGCCCGATAGCTGGTTTGGCCAGTTCTTACGTTTGTTCCATAAGCCGACTCGTTCCAGCGACGCCTGGGTTTTGGTCGCGGCACCAGCGGTTTGGCCGTACAGTAGTGGCAAAATGACGTTGTCGTACGATGAGGTTCGAGCCAGTAGGTTGAAAGATTGAAATACAAAGCCAAACTTCTTATTGCGCAGTTTCGCCCGTTGTTTACGCGTCAATTCGTCTGCGAGCTGGTCGCCGATCCGATACTCGCCTTCGTCGGTGGAATCGAGCAGCCCCAATGTGTAAAGCAGAGTAGATTTACCGCAGCCGCTCGGGCCGATAATGCCTACGAATTCACCGCGCTCGACGGTAATGCTGACACCGTCCAGGGCGTTGACGACTTCGCCGTCGGTAAATCTTTTTGTAGCGTTTTTGAGCTCTAGCATCACTTTGACGCTACATATTTCAGCCCCATTTTTCAATCCCTATCTTGTTGACTTTTGGCTCCAAGTTTGGTAAGGTTGTCGCACGGGGCTGTAAAGGATTCGACGGGAACTTTAACAACCAAATTTGCAAGCGGAAGTCTCTGCCTTAGAGGACAAAAAAATTACGTGCAAACGTATTAGCGAAAACTCGAACTGCTGTAGCAAACGCGTTTGGCAGTTTTAGTCCAGCTTACGCCGTCGCCTAAAAAACGTTCGGCCGTTTCAATCCTTGACTCCGATGGAGGATTGAGGCGTCATATTATCGGGTGCCTGTTCAAGAGGCATCGCTTGAACATTAAGATATAGATGCTGGAAGTTGCGGTGTTTCGTTTGTTTAGAGCCACAATTTCAAGACAACAAAGCAAACTAAGCTTGTAGATGATTTGGTTCGTTTGTTTTCGGACGCGGGTTCAACTCCCGCCAGCTCCACTCAATGGGAGCGTCGGGGCGCAAAGCCCCGGCTCCAACCATATTGCGTGGCGATTTTGGAGGTTCTAACGCGGCCAATTGCGTCAGCAGCGGATGCGGTGTGATTTCCAGCTTTCCCAGAGTGAGAACGTAGCGAATGCCAAACATCGTCGCGACATACCTTTTCAGATGAGTGTCGTTTTCGGCAAAATGCCGCGGGGCATCGAGGCCGAACCGAACGGCATTGATGAGAGCCTGTCGTCCGGTTGAGGCTCGTTTTGACAAACTCTCAAGCTGTCTTCGGCCATCGGCCAGTTCTCCCTGAGTTTGGGTCTTGATGCGGCTGAACTCCTGGGCGTCCAGTTCCCCGGCCAGCCTAAGCTGGATCAATCGTTCGAGTTTCTGTTCGGTCGCACGAACGTGTTCTTGGTGCTGTTTGATCAATTTGGGGTCAACCGGAGGCTGCTCGTCCCAAAACCGTTCCAAGGCCTTGAGGAGCCATTGGCCGAATTCCGGATCGATCAGGACGCTCTCAAGTTCGCAGGCGATGGTCGAGTCGATATATGGGCCGGTGACGCTGACCTCTTTACAGTCACCCTTGCGGTGTGTGCAGTGGTAGTACTCGTAGGCCGCCGTTCGGGCGGTCGTCTTGTAGTGTTTGATCTTGCGCTCGGCGGTGACCAGGCAACCGCAGCGCCCACAACGGATGAGTCCGGTGAACGGGAATTCATGCCTCTGGGGCTGAATCCGGTTGTCTTTGTGTAAGATCCCCTGGGCTCGATCAAACTCCTCTGGGCTGACCATCACCCGGTGCCGGCCCTGGTAGGTCTGGCCGCGAAAGGTGAAAGAGCCGCAGTAGAAGCGGTTGTCGAAGATTCGATAGAGGTGAGATTCGGCAAAGAGGGGCTTAGCTGGTGCACCGAGCTTCCCATAGGTGTAGCCCCAGGATTGTAACTTTGATCGTATCTGGGGCACCGTGTAGGCGCCGGTTAGAAGCAAATCCCAGGCCTGTCGAAGCAATTGGAACTGCGGTTCGATGGGATCGATCTCCTTGGTCAGCGGATTGACGCCGTACCCTTGGGGAGGTCGATTGGGAATCCAACCCCGGGCGGCCTTGCCTTCCATGCCGCGGATGACGGCCTTGCGCAGATCGAGGATGTACTGGTTGGCTACGCCCGACTCGACCGCCATCAGCAGGACGTTGTCCTCGGGCAGATACTCCCGGTCGATGGTTCGGATGGACTTGAGAACGCCTCGCTGCAAGAGCCAGCTCAACTGACCAGAATCGACGGGATTGCGGGCCAGCCGGTTGATACTCCAGCAGACGATCCCTTCGGCTTCGCCTCGCTCGATCCGGGCGAGGAGTTCGGCAAAGACCGGTCGTGTCCCGGGCGCTTTGGCGGAATGCGCCTCGGTCAATTCGGCGACCACGTCAAGACCGGACCTCTTGGCGAAGTCTCGAACCACGCGGAGTTGATCGTCGATGCTCTGGACCTGGCGTTCCTCAGACTCGCTACTCTTCCTGGCGTAAAGAATATATCTCATGGCTTGTTAGGTAGAAGAGGTGGAGTAGGCGGGTCGCCCAATCCAAGGCCTCTGCGCTAGAGAGCGTTACAGAAAACCGCCGTTCGCACAAGACCCTGAACTCCTCGACCTCCTGAGCGTTCGGAACCGGCAGGCGCAACATCTAAGCTGCCTTGCCGCCAGGCGTGATCTTTGTTAGATTCAGGCAATGAAGAAGATGCCAATCGGAGCTGCTGAAGCACTTGAAAGGACTCTTCCAGAATTCGTGGACCTGGTGCAAGGTAGTACTGGTCCGGCTCTTCGACTCCGGCTGGATGACTTTGAGAACGACCCGACTCTGCTCTACAACTGTGTCTGGTACGCGATCAGCTACGGTCGGAAGGTGGAGATTGATCCGACCTCCTAACCAGATTGTCATTCCCCGAGCTTCCTTCCTTGCTCATGAGGGCTGATCCCGTCGAGTCGCTCAAACAGCTGTTGTTGTTTTCTTTTGTATAACTTTCTTTTGTTGTTCCTTCTTTTTGAAATCTGAAAACGCGCATGAGCGAACTGCTCTTGGAACCGAGTGGACGCCAGATCGGGATTGAGGCTGAAGCTGAGACGAGAATGCGATTGCCGCCGATCACGAGCGCTAGTCAGCGGCTGACCAGACAAATCCCGAACAATAATGAGCCCGGTCCTGACCAGCCCGTCGATGGCCTTGCTGATGTCGGATACGATCCGTCGAGCGAAATGACCTCGTCGAGATGGAGCGAACGGCCAAGTTGGAACTCCAGGGTCTTGACGACCTGGCAAGCCGTGATATACAGGGGATTGTTCAGCCCCCGCACGAGGTGGCTGATCGTGGACTTGGAGACGCCGGCATCAGCAGCGAGACGAGAGGTCCCGCGAAAGCTTTAGCGCGCGATGTGCGCCATGATCGCGGAGATTAGGTTGTGGCATTTTGTGGCAGCGTTTCCGCTGGGATCGGGATTGGACATCTCTGATCCCAGCGTGAATGCTCTCAGAAAAGGTCGCAAATGGAGTTGCACACACTACTCGTTGTTTGGCGACCGATCCCCACATTTCAACGGTCGAAGGATGTCCTAGCCGCACTTCAGCATAGTCGATGGTGACGTTCTTCCTGCCAATTTTGGCTTCCGACCCTAGCATTGCCCGCCCTTCGGTATTATATGTAGACGAATGGTGAGCGGTACAGCTTCAAATCGTCCACGAATCCAATGCCCCAGTCCCTAGACTTCCGTTACATCCGGCACGTTGACGGCAGCGCTTCGGCGGGCTTTGAGGAGTTTTGCTGCCAAGTCGCTCGTATCGACCGACTTCTTGAATCGGGTGCCTTTCGCAGATTTCGTCCGCCTGAGGGGGGAGTCGAGGCGACATTTGAGCGGCCATCGGGCGAACTCGAAGGCTGGCAAGCCAAGTACTTCCTCTCCCCAGATGCCTCCGGTCGGGCACGATTTCGAGCGTCCGAACGCAGTCAAGTCGTGCAGTCGTTTGAGACCGCACTCAAGCGGTATCCGGCCCTTACAAAATATAACGTGTGTCTGCCCATGAACCTGACGAATGGTCGCGAGAATCCCGAGTGGGAGAGGACGGTCGCCGTGTGTCAGGCAATGGCAACTGACCTCGGCCGCGACTTCCGCAACGGCCGCCGCAAAGCGGGCATCAGAATGGGATTTTAGCGGGAAATGCCGGTAGACCAGATACGAGGGTTGATTTCGCCGAACCTCAGCAATAAGTCGAGGTACAACCGACTTGCAGGCTGGGCAGATAAGGTCTGAGAATACTACCAGCTTAAGGTCCGCATTGGGATCGCCTAGTGGATACCGACTACTTACAACTCCGTCACAATCGGCAGCAGCAAGGCACGGAATATAGTCCGATCCAAGAAGATAGTTGGCGGCTAGTGATACGGAAACAAACAGACCACCCAAGGCAAGCACCAAGAACAAGTAGAACGGCCGTGCTGAGACCTCCGTGACGCGATCAGCCTTCAATGCAACAAGAGCCCCCACCACCGAACAGTTTCATCCACCAATCATAGGCCTCTTGGACAGCCTGGCGAAACTCTGCTGGAAGCTCTCCTGACACATAGGGTTTGGAAAGCGAAAAGTGGTCTTCATCAAGGAAATGGGATTGAAACACCACTCCGCGACCATCGTCGGCGAAGCCGCTGAAGTGTCGTCGTGCCTGCCAGGCTAGACTCCAGACAGATTCTCAAGGACTGCAGACAGCGCTATAGCCTCTAACTGGCTTCCTAACAGCCGCCCGGAAATGGCCTCAAAACCCCTTGACAGCAACCTTCCACTTTGCTACGATGCGCGCTGTGCTTTTGGGTCGGTTTTGGCTCAGGGGACAGGAGGAATCATGAACGTACTTCTACAACAGATTCAATCATTGCCTGTAATCGGCAGATCCAAGAGCGCAAGCAACTGGGTCGCGGCGTTCACCGGAACTGATTTCGGTTGCGTCGCTCCGACCGTCCATCAGGCTGTGGGCTGCCTTGTTCGCTATGAACTGGGCGGCACATTCCGAGAGGATGGCCGGTATCCGGGGTCCAAGCGGGAGCTCCTCGAACTCTTCCCGCCTCCAGCTGCGAATCGGCGACAGAACGAGTCTGCGCTGGGTCAGTTCTGCATTGACAATGCGGAACGCCTGGGTATCTCGTTCAGCGTCGAGAAGGAAGAGGTAAAGATTGGGTACAGACCCCTACTCGCCTCTGACCGATCATAGCTGGGCTGCGTCCCATCCAAGACCCTCACCTGTCCAGGTGAGGGTCCTTTTTGGTTTGGCCTGTTGGTGCCTCCATTCCAACGTCCATCCGCAAGATAAGTCGTCCTAGCGTTCGGAAAACGTGAGAGTTGTGATCGCTCCTCGACTTCTATCCCAAACTTCAGGTCATGGAGGTGGTGATGAGTAACTAAGCGAGTCTCACTAGGCTTCGTCGTCGGGCTTCGACCCACAGGGAGCCCTCACCGTTGGACGGCGAGGGCTCCGTGCAGTGACCAGGCGCGATCCCATGAACAAGCTCATCGTGATTCCCTGGTAAAGTCTGACAGTAGTTCGACCCAGTTGACGCAGTGAGATATGCAGGGTCCACGACACTTCAAGAATGAACCGATCTAACGTTCCTCAAACGTGAGAGTGTCTCTCATCTCATGCTCCTTCCTCTACACTGCAGTCCATGAGAAAGTCAAGCAGAACTCGGATCGGGGTCGCCGTTGGATTGATGGTATTGGCGGTTTTGGGTTGCCAACCAAGCAAGTCTCCGGCTGTCGGAGGAACCTCCGCCTACCAACGCGTTATCGACTCCGGGGTCATACGTGCAGCCTTCGTCAATTATCCCCCTGCGGGCATAGTCGACCCCAAGACCAAGGCAGTTTCGGGAATCTTTCCCGATTCTCTGCGGGAGATGGCGAAGAACCTCAAGCTCAAGGTTGAGTTCAACGAGGAAGTCAGTTGGGCAAGCCTTCTGGAGGGTCTTGAAACCGGACGCTACGACATGATCGGGGTGGGCGTTTGGGCGAACGCCGCCCGCGGCAAACTCGCAACCCTATCGGTGCCCGCTTACTACAGCGGAATCGGCATCTGGGTTCGACCAGGTGAATCTCGAATCGCTCCGACAAACGACTGGGCCTCTTTGAACGACCCTGACATCCGAATCGCGGCCATTGATGGTTCAACACCGATGCTGATCGCTCAAACCCAGTTTCCGAACGCCAAAATCGTTTCCTATCCTGACCATACCTCCGAATCTCAGCTCTTTCTGGACATCGTCGGAAAGAAAGCGGATGTCTTCTTTGCTGAACCCTACCAGGGGATGCGATTCCTTTCAAGCAATCCGGGATCAGTGAAGAATCTTGCGGTCGACAAGCCACTCCGCATCTTTGCGGACGTGTTTATCATGCCCAAGAACGAGCCTCAGTTCAAATCTATGATTGACAACTCGTTGCAGGAGCTTCAATATAGCGGTGCACTTGACAAGATAATCAAGAAATATGAAGGCGATAGCCTTCTTTTCTATCGAGTTGCCACTCCATTTGCATCACAGTAGCAGAGGATTCATACTATGCTAAAGATCCTCACAGAGCACTCGTCCGAATTTCTCGGCGGCTTGCGAACGACGATGTTGCTGTGCACTTGCATCTGGGGTATTGGTCTGCTGTTGGGGACGCCTCTCGGTGTTGCTGCTGGGCGGTTTAGATTAAGCGTTGGCGTCCCCGTCCGTTGCCTTGCCATTGGTCTTGCCGGTATCCCGATCGTTGTCTGGCTGTTTTGGCTTCATTACCCCGCACAGTATATGCTCGGTATCGTCGTGGACCCAAGGGTCACTTCTATCGTTGCTTTGGCGACGTTGAATGTCTTTTGGGTGGCAGACATCTGGCGGCAGTGTTACGTAGAATGCCCGAACCAGTATAGGTTGGCCGCCCTCGTCTGTGGTCTGCCACGCTCGACGATCTCTTGGAGGATCACGCTCCCCTTGATCGCCCGCCACGCCTTGCCGGGAATTCTGATCGTCCAGATGAATATGCTTCACGCCAGCCTATTTACGAGCTTCATTTCAGTTGACGAAGTCTTCCGAGCGGCCCAGCGGATCAACGCTCAAATCTACAAACCCGTGGAAATCTACACCGCGTTGGCGCTATTTTTCCTTTTGGCAACCGTGCCCGTCTATATTGTGGCCAACGTTCTTCAAAAGCATGTTAGCCGGGATTACTCCGAGACTTAGATGGTTGTGTGCGCAAAGGGCTTGAGGAAAGTGCTTCGAGGGAATGTCATTCTCGATGACGTCTCCATAAATGTGGAGGCAGGAACGGTGACGGGGATCGTCGGCCCAAGCGGTGCCGGTAAGAGCACGTTGCTCCGAATTATCGCTGGAATCGATGCTGCCGATGAGGGGTCATTGGCCATTAGCGGCTTCCACTATAAGTTCCCTTGCGATCCAATACGCACAAACCGGCCCTGGCCCACCGTTACGCTGGTCTTTCAGGGGCTTTGCCTGTGGCCGCACCTGACACTGCGCGACAATGTCATGCTTCCAATAGGCAAGGAGCCGGGCGGACCGGCGGTCAAGTGCGCAATTGATTTTATGGCCCGATTTGGGATCTCTGAGCTCGCCAGCCGGTTTCCAAACCAGGTTTCGGGTGGTCAACGCCAGCTCTTCGCCCTATGTAGGGCACTTGCGCTGAAGCCTTCGGTTCTGCTACTGGACGAAGTAACGGCCGCCATTGATGTCGAGCATGTGCGAACACTTCGGCAAACAATCACAAACCTCCGGGATGAAGGCACCGCCGTCATTCTCGTCTCCCACTCCATTCCGTTTGTTCGCCGCATCACGGATCGGGTAGCCTTCCTTGATCACGGGAGACTCCACGAAGTTGGTGGCGTTTCGATTCTGTCAAGTCCCACCTCCCCGCGACTTAGAGAGTTTCTGATTGCATCGGACGAACTCACCGAGGACGAAACAGCATGACACCCATACAGTCGCCCTTCTTGGACTTCCCAGGCAGCTTCCAAGCTGATGCCAAGTACCCGCGTTTGGAAGCGGTTACGCGGCGCATTTACGATCACGAGGCAGTCAACTTGGTGCACCCGGATCGCTCAATCGACAACATGGTACGTGCGAGCCTTCTGTTTACCGTATGCTTCTACGGTAATCTCTTAGGGTGTCTTCGGGGTTATCTATCTGCGTTGCCAGAGCATCCTTTCGCGGTTCAAGAGGATGGGACCTTCCTCCACTTGCTGTTATCTCTTTCGGACGAAGAACTGTCCACAAACAACATACCTACAAAGCGGACTGAGTGCGGGCCCCATTATGTGGCCATGTTGGAGGCAGCACAGGACGCTGGTATTGACACTGGCCCGATCGAGGCACTAGTTGCTAGTGTCGCGGCCGGAAATCTCCAAATATTGATGAAACGCGAGGGCTTTCATCCGAAGGCAATCGATTACATGGTTTTTAGTGAGAGTTGTGCGGGAACCTATCAGAGGGCACTTTCGACAGTAGCGCTAAGGGAACTTACCCTAACAACAGCCTTCGACAATCTTGAGAAGGCGATCCTGAAGATTAACGATCCGCGATTTGATCGCTATTGTGCGTTTCTAAGGGCACATATTCAACTCGACGGTGACACTCACGGACCCATCATGAAACAGGCACTGTCTCTGGTGGACAACATTACGACAAGCATCGACACTATGATTCATTTCTATGAACGCCGACTTGGCGTGTATAATGTGTGTTTGGCCGATGAGAAACTATACTGATTCTGAGAGTGCGCTTGTCGACGATCCCTTGCTTTGGGAGTTCGAGGCTCTTAGGGGCATTGCAAGGATTCGTCATGACCTTCAGTCAGATCTGCGAGATGCGCTTGGGACCGACGACGGATTGGGTGAAGCGGGCTTCAATAGGCTGTATAAGGGCATTACCGAGCAGCTTTCCGTGTTCGTCCGGGACACCATGGTCGGTGTCACCGGCAAGCATCACCGAGACGCCTGGTTTCTCTGGCCCGGCTATCCGCGCTCCCTGGCGTCTTTGGGGCGCACCTACCCGGATTCTTGGATCAGCTTGCCCGTCGCGTCGATGACCAGAGCCCGGTCCGCCACGATCCGCTTGGGTGCGGCGTTCGCGGCTTCAAGCTCGCGCAGCCGCTTCACGTCCTGCGTCTCCATGCCGGAGTATTTGCGCTTCGAGACGTAAAGAGTGCCCTCGCTCACTCCATGCGCGGGGCAGACCTCGCGGACCGCCTCGCCCGAATGAGCCACGTGCAGGACCCGAACCACGTGCTCCTCGCTAAATCTTAACCTCTTCAAACTCAGACTCCTTGCCTTGATTCAGGGCGGAGGGCTCTGCAGTTATGAACGGCCTACCTTTCCGGATGTCGGAAGCAACGCGACGGTTTTTTGTTGCTAGGGCAATAAGGGTTGGGGAAAGGGCTGTCAAAAAAAGGACGGCCGGTAGATAGTGTCCGGCCGTCGCTGTACGTGTTGCCTCAGTTCGTGGCTGACTCTGTGCGTGAGGTCTCAAGATAGGAGGCAAGTGACCTGCACTGTTCTTCCGTGTCTTGGGGCGTTTTTCCTAGCAGGCCCTTCCACTCAGCAATGAACGGTGAATCGGGCGGTGAGAGCCACACTCCACCAAGATAACCAAAGTGCACGACCGTGCTGGCCTTTTGTTTTGAGTCTACTCGGTGCAGTCCTTTGGCCTCCAAGGTCGATAGAAAATACCGAGCCTTACCGTTGGCTGTAGGTGTGTTTGGAAGTGCAGATTCTAAGAAGTAGGTTCTATTGGCAAGTGCTTTTTTCTGATGCCCACTGCTGCAGCCCAATGACTGTGAGAGCGGGATCAGAATGATGATGAACGCGACCTGCGCAACTGAGCGCTTAGCCGACTTGAATGTGCTACGCACGACCAGCAGCCAACGACTTTTTGGCTGCTCGGCACGCATAGCGTGCTTTCATCTACCACCCATGGCCGCACGCGCGCCCTTCTGCGGAAGGTCGACCTCCTGGTCCTCGACGAGCTCGGGTTCGTGCCGCTTCCGGCAAGCGGGGCCGAACTCCTCTTCGACGTCGTCTCCGACCGCTACGAGCGGGGCTCGATCGTCCTTACGACGAACCTGCCCTTCGAGGAGTGGATCTCGGTGCTCGCCTCCGAAGCCCTCGTGCACGCGATGCTCGACCGGCTCACGCACCACGTGCACATCCTCGAGATGAACGGGCAGAGCTACCGGCTCGCGTACAGTCTGGCCAAGGCGAGAGACAACCCCAAAACCAGGGCCTGAGGCACGGAAGGGGGCATCGCTTCGCTCGCCCCCGATTCCCAGATTGCTCGCGCAATCTCATCCGGATGGGAAACCGGCGTACACTGCGTGCGCGCGTGGTGCACTATTGGGCCAGCACAGCGGTGCACTTTTCAACCGGCGCCGACACACCCATTCTATGCTTGAAGGAGCATGGCGTCAAGCTGTTGTCATGGATTTCTACATAGGTAACACATTTTTGCCTCGTTTTGAGCGCAGTCCTTTCTCCGGCAAGAGTGCTGGAGAGGAAGACAGAAAAGGCATTGCACTCCTATTATTCACGAACGCTTGCATTCAGCGGCCCAAAGCGATCGCATGTTCCGGGCCATGTCGATCGTTTCTCGGTTCTGCCCCGGAATGAGCGATCGGCATGCTCCGGGATCCTCGCCCGGCGCCCGATGCCCTACTCCGCATCGGCGATCCTTGGCCTCTCACAATTGAAACGAGGTGGTCGGGATGGACAGGAGAAGCTGTCCGTGCGCAAGATCAGAGAAGTCATCAGGTTGAGACTGGGTTGCGGGCTGCGCGTTCCGACGCAAAGCGGACAGTGATTCCAATTCAAAGCGGACACCCATTCCGATCCATTCCGGACACCCGCTACTTCAGAGCTCCCAGGCTCCTGCACGATCTGGAGATTGGTCGGGGCGACGGCACGTACCGCAACCGGCTCGCCTCCCTCGCCAGGATCGATCTGCTCATCCTCGACGACTGGCTCGTCGCGCCCCTCTCGGACGTCCACCGGCGCGATCTGCTCGAGATCCTCGACGACCGGTACGACCGCAGGTCCACCATGATCTGCGCGCAACTCCCGCTTGAGCACTGGCACGAGGCCATCGGAGATCCGACCCTGGCCGACGCCACACTCGACCGACTCGTCCACTACGCCTACCGGCTCGAGATCCAAGGCGAATCCCTGCGCAAAAGCAAGGGCTCGACAAGGACCCAACCGGTAAGCTCGACCAGACAACGAAGGCCTGAAGACCGATGATCCCAACGACGGTGCTCAAAGCGTTCGATTTCAGTTGGAATGCGCGTTCGACTTCAGTTGGAACAGGCGTTCGAATTCGTTGGAATATGCAACAGTTGTCTCTTCAGGTTTGATTGGTATAATGGGCCCCAATGCAAAGCAGACTGCGTTTCCGTGGGTTTGAGGTTTGAAATGACAAGTCAGCGTGAATACTATGTTCACCTGGAACAAGCCATGCTGAGTCAAGCGAAAGCGGCTGGCATCCTAACAGCACCTCTTTCAAAAGGGCGGGCGCGAGAAGAGCTTATCAAAGAGTTTCTTCAGAAACATGTCCCCCAGCGGCTGGGCGTTGAACAAGGGGAGGTAGTTGACAGCAGGGGTGCCTCTTCGGACGAGGCTGACATTGTTCTAGTTGACAACCAAATTGGTCGTCTCCAGGTTGGCGGGGAGTCTGTGGTGCCAGTGGAGGCGGCGAGCTTGATCGAGAGCAAATCCATACTCTCCCTTGGACCGGATGGCGGATTGGCATTGGCTTTGGCGAAGGTGGCTCGAACGAAGGACCTGCAGAAAACCCCACATCATGGTTTCTATCGCGCGGGGCACGGAGATGAGCGAGTTCCGATTCCTCCGACACGAGCAAACTGCTACGTGATCGCATTTGACGCTCCGTCCTGGGAGTCCATCATTGAGTTCATCGGCCGTTCGGCCTCACTGTACAATAATGACTATTACACCTATGGACCCGAACTGATTTGTGTTCTTGCTCGTGGCTTCTTGTTTAAGAATGACAACCATGTCTCCACAGTACAACCGGGAACGGAAACATGGGAACGTGTCGTAAAACCCGATATGCCCGGCCTTGAACATCTAATTGGACAAATTCAAGAGAACCTGTCCCGATACGGTTCGCTAACTTATGAAATGACGCAGTACTCATGATGAGAGCCTTTTGCAGATATGGCGGCTCCTTGCGCATTGTTGCTTAGTCATATGGAATTTCTAGGGCACCGAGTTAATGATGTGCTGTTGCCCGTAATCTCCGAGGTAATGGCGACATTCCCCAAGAAGACATTACGCATTGCTCCATATGCCAACGCAAGTCAGGAGCTTCAGAGGGAGGTTGATCCGATCCACAGCGCATTGGCTGAGCCAAACGTTGACGCGTACATCGCCATTTGGATCAAGCCTGAATTGCCTGACGAAGAGTTCCAAGCTGCTCTCGGAGAAGAGCTAATCCACCACCTTCAAGCGGCAGATGGCGCTGGCGTAGTAGACTATGTTCAGGGAATGACTGGTGATCCCGTCTCAATAAAAGAATTCTGGCACAGTCTCTCCTCAATAGTCTTGGACTTGGAGGTGCACAAGAAGTTGGATGAATTTGGCCTTCACGCACCAGTCCGTCCCGCTGCCATGGCTAGATTCCGGCATGCGATCGAATACGCGGAACAGAACCCCGAGTCCCATCAGCGGGGCAAGCAGAAATTCGGGCCTTTGCCAACGTATCTTCTTTGGTTCTGGGATCTGCATATCCTTGGTGACGACGAAACTCGCGCTGAGTTTGCCGGGCTTCAGCAGCGCATTTGGGCAATATCGCCGGACGATGTGCGAGAACTGTGGGAACGCATTTCGCAGAAGTTGATTGGTCGACCAGCTGAAGATCTTCGCATGGTCGCAGCAGAGTTGGGATGTCGCATTAGAATAATCCCAAAGGGCACCATGGGGAAGACACTGTTGATAGACGGTGGGGTCTAGAACCTGACCCGGATTCTTGCGACCAACGACTCTCGCACCTTCCGGCCTTGTGATTCCTGGGGATGGACCCTAGAAGCTATCCGGGCCGTCTTCGTCTCTCGCTAAGAGCAGCGGCCGACAAGATTCCAAACACCTCGGTTGACCAGAGGCCGGTAGTTCCCTTGCACGACACTCCCGTTGTACTTGTACTCTCCAAAGTAGAACGAGTTTGTCAGGAGCCGATGCAGGGCGCTTAAGCTGATGGGCTGACCTGAATGGCCCTTCAGTCCCTTGGCTCTGACAGTTGCCAGCACCTTGGACAACGAGGATCGTTTGCGAGCGATTAGCTCAAAGGCGAGTTTGATGATCGGGGCTGTCTGTGGATCGGGCTCGATTCGTTCCTCGCCTTCGGCGAAAACGCGCTTGTAACCAATCGGGAGCTTGAGCGGGTAGATGCCGCTACGGGCTTTGGCCGCCATTGCTTCCCGAGCCATTCGGCCCGTTTGGGCGAAGTATGCTCGTTTGAAATCTTGCATCTCGTTGGTCATGCTGCTTTGCTAAGTTCAGCTTGGCTGCTGATGCTGTCAAAAGAAGTTGTATCCACAAAAGCTTCTCCAATCAAACGGATGAAAGTTTTGAGGATCTTGTGCATCCCGTTTGGCTGAATCGGATTGCCACGCTTCGACTGCAAGCCCTTTTTGGACATGACCGAACAGATCTCACGGAGCGTACTGCCTTCTTTGCGCATCTGGAGGGCCAGCACCAACAAAGGGAAGGTCTCTGGATCTGGAGCGTTGGTGGTTTTGCCATTCACCTGGACCTTTCGAAACCCCAGCGGCGGCTGACCGATAGTTTCTCCCTGGACTCGCCTCCTGGCAACCTCCAGTCTGCCCATTTCGGAGATGTGTTGATAGAATGCGGTTAAATCGGAATGGTTCGCCTTGCTCATACTACTCCTCCATTCTTCGAAGAATCTGGGTTGCTGTCAAAGGGAGTTGCGTCCACGAAACGCCGGTCGTCTTCGGACAAACCTGCTAACAGAGTGCGAATACGCTCCCGCCAAGCCCACTTCTCGATTCGCTACGCTCATTCGAAGTAAACTAACTCTCTCTGCCAGAGAGGTTTTTGAGGTTGCATGACTTGCCAGTCGAGAAACCTCGAGCGAACGTAGTGAGTCGAGAGGCTCTTCGACGTATAATATGCGTATGTCAAAGCCGTGGTTTCTCTACATTGCTAAAGCTAGAACCGGCCGATTCTATACTGGTATAACTACAGATCCAGATCGCAGAATTCAAGAGCATAATCGTGGTGAGGGAGCGATGATGGCTACTGAGCAAGGTCCGTTTAATCTTGTATACATTTCGCCTGCTATTCCAAATAAGTCTTTTGCCAGAAAAAGAGAAATCCAAATCAAGGATTGGTCCCAAGCCAAGAAGCTCAAGCTAATCTCTGGCGAATTGAAGTAGCACCCAATTGGCCAGCTAACCCTTTATATACGCTTCCTTGTTTGCCCCATAGATCTTTTTGAACAGCTCTACCAACTGTTCCTGCGAGTAATCTTCGAATATTTTGCTTATTCCCGAACCGTCTTGGAACTTTTCCTTTGATATACCTTCAAAGGCTCCAAGCACTTTCTGACCGTCTTCGCCGAGGATGGCCTCGTCAATTTTTGGTTTGATCACACTGTAATCTTTATCTTCGTAGGGGACCCGAGTTAGCGTGTTTGCAATGTCAGGATTAAAAAACGGGGACTCTAGACGGATGCCGTAGTACGCAAACATCTTCCCCATTCTGGGCAGGGCGTGTTTGCCAAGTCCACCTCGACCTAGCTGCAAGTCAGATTCCTTTAGGCCAAACGTCAGAGCTTGTCGAAAGTAGGTGCTACTAACTCCCATGTCCGGATAACCTTCTGCCGGTGGCTGGAAGCCGTAGTCGTTTATCATCTCGTTTGGCCCTTCGCCGCAGAAAACAATTTTTACACCCTCGTTCTTGACGGCCTGGCCAATTAGATACATCGCCAGCGAGCAGAACAGATTATCGCGCTTGGGATTTTCCGCAATCGTTAAAGCCTTCTTAACAATTTCGTTGATATTTTCATCTGAGAGGTGGTACTCCTTCTCTAAGGAACGACTGGAATCGTAGACTTGAACGTCGATAGAGATACTGTCACCGTCTCGGCCTATTTTCACTTCGGTCAAGGGTATTTCTAACTGCTTTGCTACTTCCCGGCTTTTGCTGATGTCGGCCTCGTCCTCGTTCACTTTCAGAGTAAATGCGCGCAATTTTTTGCCGTTCAGGTTCTTTGTTAGGTAAAAACCGGTGGTGATACTATCAAGACCTCCCGAAAGAAGTAAACCGACTGTTGTATCGTTAATGGTTTGAAGCCGGTCTTTAATCGACTGGACGAATAAGTTCTTTATGTATCCACCTGCCGCAGGAATGTTTGAAACGTCTACTGTGGGCTCTGGCATTTCTTGAAGCGTTGGCCCCAATTCGATGATGCTGGGGTTAGCGGTATAAAAAGTGTTGGAGGTTATTGTGACCTTTTTGTTGTTAGAGACCGCCCTGACGTGTTCCCACAAAAATTTACTCCCCTTGCTTTTAAGGTAGCCATTGATTTCTCTTATTGAGCTGGCGACGATGACTTCTTGCAATTTGGGGTCCAGATAATAGTGGAGCGGATTTTCACCGATAAAATCTCTCTCAAGTACAACGGCATCATCGTTTTCTAATGTGACTTTTGAGAATCTGTACTTTGTGTTAGGGAAAGCCTCCTGGTTTGTGAGGTCGGTTACTTTGATCATATTGCAATCATTTTATAGTTGCCGGAACGAACATTCCAACGTTAACGGGTATTTTTTCATTTAGTTATATGTTTATACATTAAAACTAGGTGAAAGTCAAGGGGTCCACCTGTATTCCTAGCCTATTTGTTGCTAAAATGTAGCCCAGTGGTGGGCGCGTTTTCTTTATGTTGTGGGTCAGATAGAGTACGATACCCGTAAGAGGAGGGGTCAGCACAAGCTGGCTAATTTTGTACCTCAACATGGAGATTTATGGACAATGGTCGGTTCCTCAAAATTCTTGAAGATGCCGGCGCAATCGTCGCTGGTCATTTTATTCTCACCTCCGGTAGACACAGCAATACGTATTTCGACAAAGATGTTATTCTGACCAACCCAAAGCTACTGCTTACCTGCTGCCAAGATATTGCGTTGGCGTTTCTTGATGACAATATCAGTTTCGTCATCGGTCCGGCAGGGGGTGGTAATCTGATGGCAAGTTCCGTCGCCACACTCTTGATCCAAATGACCGGCAACGACATCCGAACACCGTTCATCAAAGACGGAATCCTCCGGGGTAGCCGCTATGCGCCAATCCAAGACAAAAATGTCCTGATTGTTGACGACGTCTTGACCACTGGTGGTTCAGTGGGAAAAGTGATCGAGATCGCTCGTACCAATGGTGGTATCATCGTAGGTTTGGGAACGATATTTGATCGCACAAAGGTTAGTCTGCCAAACCTTGATGATATTCCTAAACGGTTTTCACTAATCACTCTCGATCTGGAAGACTGGAGCTATGCTGAATGTCCGGATTGGCTAAAGAAGATACCTGTTGATCCTGTACTCGGTCATGGTCGCTAGTCTCTGGCTCGCCAGCAAGCTCGCGTGTAGCCGACAACCACCCGACGGATCTTCTGTCGGGTTATTTATAACCCCAAGTCTTCGGCGACTTCGAGCCGAAGGCGAGAATTCAGAGACCCAACGGGTCGGCGATTTCCTGCATTGCCTTGAGTACAACTTCGACGAAACTTTCCAGATCAATACTAAGCTCGGTTTCGCATAGTTCGATTTTGGAGCGATCGACCCCGGCGGCAAAAGCCGCTTCGGGGAATTTGCGCATAACGGAATCAACCGTGACGGTACCAATATTTTTATTTGGCTGAACTAACGCGCAGGCGACGATTAGGCCGGTTAGCTCGTCGGCGCAGTAAAGCGACCACTCAAACTGGCTCGTTGGCGGCTCGTGACCGTTGTGGAAATGATTGTGGGCCAGAATTGCTTTTTTTATGCCCTCGTCGCCCAAATCCCAATCTTCCAGCCATTCAGACAGTACTAAAGTGTGTTGTTCGGGCGTGTCTTTGGTTTCCTCCCAGTCGGCGTCGTGCAAAAGTCCAGCTATTCCCCAGGCCTCCTCGTTGGCACTGAAAAATTTAGCCAGCGAACGCATTGACGCCTCGACCGCCAAGCAGTGACGGATTAAGCTCTCGCCCTGAACGTGGTCGGTTAGTAGTTTGTAGGCTTCTTCGCGTGTGACCATAACGATAAAATAGCTTAAAAAAAGCGCGCCCGCCAGAGATTGCCTGGTCGGACGCGGATCGTGGGTTCTAGCCACAAGATGAGTTAGGGGAATGGTTTGGGCCACCCGAAGGTGCCCCCGGTGCATTCCAGAAAGGCCTTCACACCATTGAGAAAGACGGCTGTCTCCGCCTCGCTCATCGTCTCGCCCCAGACGCCACCTTTGTACTCAATCAAGACACCGCAAATCTTCTGAAAGTTGGTGTCGGTGCCACCAACTTTCACGTTGACCTCCGTGGTGCCGATCGTGATCGTTCCCTCGCTCTTGTCGGCAAGTTGGAACTTGCTAACCGCCCCTTTGCCCGCTGATAAACTTGCACGTGTGCCAGCCATTTCCTAAGTCACCTCCGTTAGATGCGAGGACAATGTACCATACTTGTGACCAAAAATCCAGCCCATACCCGTCGACTTCTCAGCCCGAAAGAGGTAGAATTACGTGGCTGTATGAAAATTGAACATTGAGTATTCAATGAAAATTGAAAACTGTAAATTGAAAATTGACCCCATGCCCTCGTAGCTCAGCGGATTAGAGCAGGACGCTTCTATCGTCAAGGTCGTAGGTTCGATTCCTACCGAGGGCGCGAATGTAATGAGTGAACACGGTAGGGACGACTTGGGAGTATTCCTACCGGGGGCGCTCTTCGACTCACTATCGTTCGCTCAGAGTAAACTTCTCGAGTTAGCTAGTGAGGTAGGTTAACTCTGGTACTGGAAACCGAAGAACCCCGAGCGTAGTCGAGGGGCTAATACGCTACGCAGTTTTAATGAAGAAACCAACCGCCACTGCGATTGCCGTGACCACCCCGCCCACAAGAAACACTTTTATCGCGCTGTAGATCGGATGTTTGCCAACAACTTGGCCTTTGAATAACCCGAGGCAGAACAGAGAAATCAGCGAAAAACCTACTGAGTAGTAAAAAGCTAACCTGGTATCAGCGGAGAATATATAGGGTAAGAGCGGGATCAAACCAATTATCAAATAAGAAATGAACATAATCCCAGCATCGGCCACGGTGTTGTCGTGCTCGCCCGCTTGCGGTAGCTCGTTGGCCGAATCTTCCGACAGGTAAACTCCGGCGCCCATAGAAATTGATTCAACCAGGATGAGAATTATTCCGCTAAGGATAACTTCGTGACTGCTAAAACCAGCAAATGAGACGCCAGAGAGCAACCCGACAGTTGAGACTAAACTATCTTCGGCTCCAAAAATGAAATTTCGCAAATATCCTCGTCGCATATCAGTATCGTAGCAGAATCTTGGCTTGAAACTGTTGAAATATAGTTGAAGCTGGGATACTTCTTATAAGAATCCGCCCCAGCCGTTGTCGGCCGGGGCATTGTCGATGTTGTCCGGAAGGATCAGCAGGACCTTGGACACGGCCAGAAGTTTCAGCACCCTCTGACCGATCAGGTTCGGTTCGGCGCTAGCCGCGTCCACCAAGTGGAAGATCCACTTTATAGCGTTGGACGTGGTTCCGGGCGTATTAACCCGAACAATCCAAACGACCGAGTTCTCCGTCACTGGCGCTTCGCCGGATTTGGCCAGGCGAAGACCGAGCACGAACGGTTTCATCCGGTATGGCGGATATTCTTTCGAGATCTTTGCTAGTCCTTCGGCAAAAGCTGTCAAGGTGTCGCGCCGTTCCTCGGTAGTCTTTTTGGTTTCCGAAGCCAAGACGCTCGGCCCGAGCATGAGATCGTTGATTGCCGTTGTCAGCTCCGAAGTCGCGATCTCCTGATGGGTCTCACGGGCTTTCTGCCCGAAGTCCCAAATTCGATCAAGCCAGACGCGGGTAGCCGAAATGAGCTCGGTCTCGCCGAACGTTTCCTGGGCGTTTGCCGGACTACCTTGTCCCAGCAACACAATGACGAAAAGAACGAAAAGTCGCATCTTTGCACCTCCATGCGCAAGATTCACCAGTATCTTTGCTGAAATTGAGCGTTAATTCAAGGGAGCGTAGACGTAGCCAACAATCCGCGGGTCATTGACAGATAACGTTCGGCGGGTTATCACACCCTCTCCGGCGTAGTTCATATCTTGGATTGTAATGGTGGTGGCACTCACCTCAACGACTACGCCAACGTGACCGTACCAGGACTCGTTAGTTTGAATGATAGAATAGTTGCGTGGCACAGACCCCGTTGCCATGCCGTAAGCCCGCGCACTGGCCAGGTACTGGTTACCGTTGCCCATCAGGTTGGGTAGGTTGAAGATCTTATTGACGTACGAAGTACACTGCCCGGGAATGGACCCGCCGTACGAACCCCAATCGGTGCCGATTACCTGGTAACCGGAGTAGGTGGTGTAACTCGGCTGGCTGTAACCGCCGCCGTTCCAGGAGTATTGGGAGGCTAGCGCTTCTAGTCTCGCTTCCTCGGCTAGCCTTGCCTGACGCTCTTTTTCCTTGTTGATCTCCTTCAGCCACGCCAGGGAGGTGTTGGTATCCTCGGCCGGAATGATTAGTTTCTGTCGTGGCTGGATATTTGCGGCATCGAGGGCTTTCATATGATTTGCATCAAGTATCGAGCCAACACTCAAGTTGTAGCGTTTGGCGATATCCAATATCGTGTCGCCTTTGGCAACGCGATAAACAATAACTACTGATTGCTGAATTTCACCGGTAAGAATGGTTTGACCGCCCATGAGCTGGGGTTTGCCGATAAAACCACTGGTGGCAATAACCTCATCAGATAAGTTATACGGTTCCATATTCGAGGCCTGGCCTTCACCCACAGAGGCTGCCAAGAAAGTGATTAGTACCAAGCAGTAGCACAACTGAACGCGATATTTATCGAATAATTTACTGGGGCTCATCGGCTTAAAGCCCAGAATTAGACGCGCCCACCTCAAAAATAGTGCCCTGAGCGGTTTGAGTTGTCTACGGGCCGCAGAAAGATTTTTTACTATAAATTTACCGAACTGATTTGCAGTGTCTCTTATAAATCGTTTTGAAGACTTTATAGTCCTCCTTTTGAAAGACGAGTATTAGTTTACCAGTCGAACATAGTCTGTCAAGGGTCACAACAAGCCGAGAGAGACTTCCAATCAGGTTTTGCCTGTGTATACTGCGGGGGCGGCTAAAACCGTGTACATCTTTTGAAGGAGGTTCAAGACAATGCCAGCTAACCTGGGTTTTGACCGCGATCTAATCGCGAAAGATATTCGTCGGCTGGCATCAATGTATTTGAACCGTCAACCGCCGTTTAACCATCTGCCGCCGGAGCAGTTCCATTTCCCTGAACAATTAGCCTATGGCAGCCTGGAGCACGCCCTTTTCCTGGGGTTTGCTGGCTGGTTGCAAAGAAACGGCATGGACGGGGAGATGTTGGCCAAGTACGCCTCGCATCTTGCAACCGAGTGTCCGTGGGTCTTCGATCCGCGTCACCCAAAGAGCCAAGATCGATCTGAGTTTACCTTTCTGTATCAGTTCATCCCGTACTCCAGCCGGGATAAGGAGAACTTGTACAAGCCCATCACAATGTGGTTTGACGCTTTGCAGATAATTAGGGAACGCTACGCCGGTGATTGGCGCCACATCTTCCTAACGCTCGATTACAGCGCCGACCCGATCGTTGATCGAAAGAAGCTGATAGGGCGCCTTGACGATCTGCCTGGCGTTGGCCCCAAGATTGCCCAGTTGATTATCCAGTGGTTTCAGGAGGTTAACTGGTCGGATGACTTGGAGCGTTGGCACTACATTCGGACGATTCCCGCAATTGCGGTGGATCTGTGGTTGATGCGGCTTGTTTACCAGTTCGGTTACATAACCAGCTGGGATACAGACATTCACACCGCCATCAGCGGGCCGATCTCGGACACGCTTTGCCAGATCTGTTACGAGGAAGGTATCGAGCATCACGCGGTTGGTCAGGCCTTGTGGCGCATCGGTGCGGTTATCTGCCGACGACGACCGCGTAATGATGCTGTCAAGTTTCGTCGTTATTGCAAGGCTTACTGTCCAGCTTTCGAAGTTTGCCAAAGGGTTGTTCCGGCTAACTACAGTTTGGAGCGACGTCTCACTGGCAGCGCTTCGGGGCGCCTTGCCTCGATGCAGTGGGGGCGGAGTGAAAGTCACCCTGCAGTTGATCTAGCCGACCTAACGGACAGTGACCCCGGCTTTCTGGTTAAGGACTTTGTTCCGAAGCCGAGAAACTTCGGTGGGCACGCGATCGTCAAGGCAAGGGCCATTAGGCGACAAGAAGCCAGGGACACTCAGATTGAGTTACTCGGCGCGGAGTATTTCAACGGCTACGTTGACCCTTCGCTCGTTGAGCTGGTGTTGGACGAGACGTCCGAAACCACTTCCGCACTGGCGGAGGAGGCAACTTAGTGCCGGCAGGCAACCCCTGCTGGCACAATTTTTACAAAATTTGACAGGTGATTTTATTAATTGCATACAGAAGTTAAGGGGGCCGTGCTTTTTCGTTCGGACCTTAAATTGTGGAGGTGCTACGTGCAAAACGCTGGAACAATCGTTCGCGGTGAGGCGGGATTTGTCGACATTGCCAAGCTCTGTATTTTCCGCCAAGTTCGCGATTGCGAAGGCGAAGAATACGAGGGTATCCCTGAGCTAGCTGATAGTATCGCTAGCAACGACTTACTGACTCCGTTAACCGTTTGTGTCTGGAGCCGGAAGATGGTTCTCGAGTACAAACAGTTGGTGGAGAAGATCTTCAACGGGGACGGAGGCCACGAGCTCGAGAATTTCAAACCATATGATGGTGGAAAGTACTACGTTCTTGTGGCGGGTCATCGAAGGATGAGAAGCTTACTGCTGTTGAAAGCGGAAGGATCCGAAGCCTATCGCCAGGCGTACGGGGAAGTTTCTGGCGAAGAGTGCTTCGCTCGGCAGTTTCCGAACGGTGTACCGGCTCGGATGTATCAGGGCATACTGCCGCAAAGGGGAGTCGGCCTGCAGCTCGAGGAGAACCTAAACCGGGAGGGCGTCTCTCGCCCAGTTCAGGCGAAAGCGATCAAGGGGCTGTATGACCTTGAGTGTCTGGAAGATGGAGCCGTGATCACCGTGAGTGAGTTTGCCAGGCGGCTTCAGATCAAGCCTGATATGGTTCGAGACTCGCTGAAGTTCTGCGACTTGCCCAGGATCATCCAGCATTCGGTGGAAGCGGGGGCATTCAAGTGGGGCTGTGCGTTGGAGCTCACGATGATTCAACGGACGCTTCGCGAGAAGCCAAAAGCCGATGGTGAAAGGCGGACCGAGGACGAGATTAATCGCATTCTGCTTGCTTTATCGGCGAGTGAGGCGGCGATGAAAAACGTCGCTCAGTTCAAATCGCACCTGCACGTTTGGCTGGAGGAAGTTGCTGGTCAAGCGACGATGTTCGAAGAGCTCGAGCTGACCGCTGACGGCATTGCTGCCGGCGTTCTCGGGCAGGAAATGTTCCGGAACGCTTTGGAGCGGCTGGCATTCATGCGCAAAGTGCGCAGCGCGCTTAACAACCGATGGCTAGGTGATTCGGGGATCGTCCCGCTTCATCGTCCCGAAGCCCGCAAGGCAATTGGGATACTGCTGGAAGAGGAAGAAGCCCTCTTCAGCCTATTCCAAACGGTTATCGGCCAACTCGGTGGCGAACGTCTCGAGTGTCTCCGCTCGAAAAACGCCGCTGCTCTCTCGATCATCAACCAGATCGCTGAGGGCTGTCCGTAGCTGGACTACTTCGCTCGCCCGATTCACAGAGCTGTGATGAGGGCGGGCTTCTTTTTTTGGGTACCTGAGAAGAATATCCGTCGCGTTGCTCCGGCATTCCTCGCAAACTCCATTTGCTCGTAATCAAACTTAATTTGGGTGGCTAACGGGAGTTGAACCCATGATTAGAGGACCACAACCTCTCGTGTTGCCGCTACACCATAGCCACCATACCTGCTATTTTACCAGAGAAAGCCCCAAAGATTAAGCTGGAAAACGAGCAGTTTATATGCTTTAATATATCTTCCAGCTCTAGCTGGCGCACTCCTGCGCAGGAAGCGCGGGAAAAATGGAGGATAGGGAATGACGACAATGGCGATGATAGCCAGCTTGTCAACAAAGGCGACAAAGACGCCAAGACTACCGGTCGACAGCAACGAAGTCGATCGGAGCGCGATTCAACAAGAGTTAGCTTTCAACTCCCCACGGGAGGAGCTACTCAACAACCTTGCGGTCTGGGACGCCGCAGACGGCACGAGGTTCGTTCCTTGGGTGAAGGGCTTGCCCTGGAATCGACCGCGTCCGAAGAAGGTCATGGTTTTGGGAGACATCGTCAGACTTCGCGTGAAAGACCCCCTCGGGGGAAAATCCGAAGTCATCGAAAGGCTCCTGGCGCCGTGCTGCCCCCCTCAGTCTATAGGCGTGACGTGCGTATCAAGGAATACGCCGTTGTTCGCCGCTATCATCGGCCGGACGGTTGGTGACGTGATTGAGTGGGAGGCCCCCGATGGGCGACTGTCGGGCAAGATCATCGGTAGCAGATGGCTACCAAGATGGTTGCGGGCCCACTAGGCTTGCAGAGGGAACCGAGCGGGAACACGAAGTTGCACAACGAGGTGCGATGGAGTGTCCCCGCTTTTCAATTACTCTGGGCTGTCTGTTAAGATAAAGTTATGCGCAAGATCCTTTCAATCGGCGAGGCAACCATGGACGTGTTTGTGATGCTCCATGAAGGAGACGCGAGGGTAACACTCTCTCATCAGCACGCTGAACTGCGCCTAAACTTCTCCGAAAAAATTCCCGTGGAGCAGCTCGAGTTTGACGTCGGCGGCAACGCCGCCAACACCGCGGTTTCGTTCGCGCGGCTGGGTTTTTCGAGCCAACTGTATAGTATTATCGGCAGTGATTTTTTGGCCAGCCAAATTCGTCACACCCTAGAGAAAGAGGGAGTCGACCTGCGTTACCTCGAACATTACAAAGGCACGACGTCCTACACTACGGCGCTAGTTTTTCGTGGTGAGCGCACGCTACTTATTCACCACGTGCCGCACCAGTACGATCCACCGAACTTTGAACCAGTTGATTGGGTTTACCTGACTAGTATGGGAAAATCCTACAAATTAGCTTACGACAAGGCCCTTACCTTTATAAAGAAGTATCGTCCAAAAGTTAGTTTTAACCCAGGATCGTATCAGCTCAAATCTGGGGTGAAAGCGTTAATGCCGTACCTGACCGTAACGGATGTACTGTTCGTGAACGTGGAAGAGGCACAGCATCTAACAGAGTTATCGGCCAGCGCCAAGATTCGGTCACTCTGTGAGGCACTATACGACTTGGGGCCAAAGATAGTTGTGATAACTGACGGTCCAAAGGGCGCTTATACGTTTGATGGTAGCGACTTACTGTTTTGCAAAACATTCCCCAGTAAGGTTGTTGAACGAACTGGTGCTGGTGATGCGTACGCTTCTGGTGTTACGGCGGCCTTACTGGACGGCAAAGATCTTACCGAAGCTATGCGTTGGGGCAACGCTTGCTCGGCTGGCGTGGTGGGTGCAATCGGTCCCGAGGCCGGCTTGCCAGACAGAGAAAAACTTCAAGATTCGCTGCACGAACACCGCAAGATCGTGCCAAGGATCATCCGCCACTAGATAAGCTGCTAATTTTCAACTAAAATTAGCAGGGCTAAATAGCTTAACAGCCTGCGGCTCTCGGCTTGTTGCTGACAGCTAACTGCTTTTTGCTGATAGCCGATACATATGCGCCCGTAGCTCAGCGGATTAGAGCATCTGTCTTCGGAACAGAGGGTCGGGGGTTCGATTCCCTCCGGGCGCGCAGGAATGATAATTAGGCTGTCAGAGCTCAAGAGTCTTAGGAAGAAATGTGAAAGTAGGAAAATAGTGCTCACCGGTGGAACATTTGATTTGCTGCATTATGGCCATATTCGTCACCTCGAAAAGTTACGCAACTACGGTGACGTCGTAGTAGTGTCACTAATGTCGGACATGAGGGCAAGATTATTAAAGGGTCCGGGCCGGCCAGTTATTAATCAAGTCGAACGAGCAAAAATAATGGATTCGCTGAAAGCTGTAGATTATGTGGTTAGAATGCCGCGACCACATCCAAATAAGCCGCTTCCAACGTTCAGGATAATTCGCCTGTTGAGCCCAGATGTGTTCGTAACTGCTGATAAGCGTTGGGAGAAAAATGTGGGTCAGTTTGAAAAGTCTGGTGTAAAACTTGTAACAGTGCCCAGAGAGAAGGTGAACTCAACGACGCGGATAATAAAAAAGATTATCCGGTCTCATCGTAGCAACTAGCCCCCTTTGTGCAGTTAGTATTCGCCTTGGGCGCAAATTGCTGGTTCTGCTATGCTAAATGAAATGGAACAGAAAGAAAAAGTCGACCGAGTTGAGCGGCTTATCACCGCGCTCGACAGAGCTTATCACCGTCCCGGCTTACTTGTTTGGCGGGGGTTTCTAATTGGTTTAGCCTCTGGTTTGGGGGCGACGATCGGAGCGGCAATAGTTCTTGCCTTACTTGGATTTCTCTTGCGTGAGTTCGGCGGTCTTCCAGTAATCGGAAACTGGTTGAACAGCATCAGCAATTCCTTGCCAACGCGCTAATTTTTTCGGGCGCGGTGCTTCAGGTAGGTTATCACCGTTGGTAGAACTGAGAAAAGCACAATTGCTGCAATAATTGGCAGAATAAATTTATCGATATCGGGTATGATTTTACCCAAGTAATATCCCGCCAAACTTACCCCAAAGACCCAGAGAATTCCGCCCACGATATTATAGAGCGCAAATTTTGTTCGATCCATTCCTCCGACGCCAGCCAAAATCGGCACAAACGTGCGAATAATCGGCGTGAAACGGGAGAGAATCAGCGTAACGGGCCCGTACTTAGCGTAAAACGTTTTTGCGCGCTCGATGTGGTCTTTATGGAAAAAAACCGAGTCTTCATGACGAAAAATCCTCGGACCGAATTTATGGCCGAGATAATAGCCAACCTGGTTACCAATAATCGCCGCAATTGTCCCTCCGATTGCGAGCACCCAGACGCTAAAGTGTCCCTGTGAAGCGAGCAAGCCGGCGGTAAACAATAAGCTGTCGCCGGGTAGAAAAAAACCAATCAGCAAGCCCGATTCGGCAAATAGTATCAGCCAGGCGCCAAAAAGCCCGATGCTGATCAGTAGATCTTTTAGTCCGGATCCGAAAAAGTCCATGGGTTAATTCTACCTGGAAATCAATCCCATATGTAGTAGGACACGCAGAATCTTCGCCAAAGCCTAGAAAACACCTTTGCGTAAACTTTCGTCTAGATGAGGAGTTTCTCCTCGCCTTAAAACATGCCACACGCCCTTACTTAAGCCGATTTCCGTTTCTGAGGTATTGGCTAATATGCGTGTGTGTTCCATTATCCCCGGCAAGTCCTGCGCTTCGATCGGTCGTTGCTTATCCTCACGTTCGATGAGCCAAGTCGTTAACCCCGTAATCATGCGATGGGTAAAAACTAGGTTCATCCAAGCGGGGGAATGTTCTAGTTGGGCTAGCCCCTCTAATACCCTGACTCTCCCTTCTTCAAACAGCGAAGCAATATATTCAGGATCAGACTTGAACCATTCTTCCAATATGGCTGTTATCGGCTTACCTTCTTGCTGTATCTTCCCTAGCATCACCGCTAGCTGACCCTTCGTGTGACCGATCGGAATTTCTCTGAAATTAGAATTTAGCTGAACATCCCTGTTGATGGGGAGAGGGTAACCGGGGTGCATTTTATGTTCTTCGATAATGTGTTGATTGACGTAGCGCGCGATCGCCTCTGCTCGTGGTAAGGGACTGGAGCTGATCATGTAACTTTCTGCACTACCTTTCACATCAATCAGTTGGGGTATTTCTTCCAGTAGGTGATTTGCTAAAAGTTTGGACATCTCGTGCCCCGGCCCTCGTTGAATCTTAATCTTGTCCTCAATTTCGTCCCAGGGAGTTTCCATAGTCCCCTGTTGCATGGCTTCGGCAAGACGCGTACTTGGGTGTCTAATGAACGTCGCTGTTCTCTCGCAATCCTCACGCTCAAGGTTGAGTTCTGGAGCACCCTCAATATTACTTATGCCCTCCTCTGGCCTAAGAAATTCACTCATTATTAACTGATTATATGTTTTAGCCTAAGATTGTCGAGCAATAATTAGGGCCGTAGCAAAAAGCCATACTTGAGAACTGGCTAACTAGTTGCAATGGATCTCAACCACACCGGTCTTGCAATCAAGCTTAATAGACATACCGTCTTTTAATATCTTTGTTGAGTTTTTGGTACCGATAACGCTAGGTATTTTGAATTCCCGACAAAAAATTGCGGCGTGGGATAGAACTCCACCCTCATCAGTAATTATTGCTTTCGCCTTCTTGTAGTACTGTTCGTACTTTGGCAGTGTCGATGGAACAACCAGGATTCGTCCTGCGACAAACTGTTTTAGGTCGATGAAGTCTTTTATAACCTGAACCGTCCCGATTACCTGGTCACCATATGCTGGCATCCCTTTGCCAATTGTTTGTTTAGCATTTTTTGCTTCTAGTTCTTGAACCGTTGAGAATATTTTTTTAGCTGCATTGCCATACAGAACAATTAACCCGCTCGGACTAATTGCCAGAACTGAAAGTTCGGCACGCTTGGCTAAGTTAGTCGGCAGTTCTCCTCCCTTCAGGAAAGTTACGTACTCGTCAACTACTAGATGGCGTAATAATAACGGATCAATTGTTAGTTTCCGGTCTTTGACGATTTTCTCGTTCATCAGTCGAACATGCTTATCGAAATCACCGCCGCCTAAGATATATTCGTACTTCTTTCGTAAATCAACAAGCTCGTTAAAAAGCGTTTGATGCTCTTCGAAATCTTTAAGGTAATCTACACAACGCTGAATCGGCAAGACATAACCCGAAAGCTTACCGTAGTGGGTATTAAACTCCTGGACAAAATCAGCGGAGAAGGCCGTTGCAGTCTTTATGGTTTGAAACATTTTTTCGATGGTTTGACCCTCAGAATCGTAGGATGAAAGCAGGGCGTCATGAAATTTCGGATCGGCGATCAGGTGCTCGGAGACGTTTTTATCCATTTGGTTTTGCTCCTCAAAACTGCGGTAGCCAGAGGTTTTATTGTCGTGATTAAGAAGGAGAAAGAATGACAGCGATTGAGAACGGTCAATTTGAGTGGCGTACATCTCAAGCGCAACGCGATAAGATGAGAGGGTGAACAGGCTGTATTCTCGTTCCCAGAGTTTTTCGAGTTGCTCGTAGGGAATCTCCGGAATATCACTGACCTGGTCGCTAACGGCTATCTTCAAACTAGGATTCGTCATTTTTTTTGTAGTATACGTTAATTGAGTGAATTGGTAACGGGTTTCTCGGCAATCTCTCGTAAATAAGGAGTTTGCTTCGAGCCCGCCGAGAAGTGGGTTGTGCTGGAATCTTCATGGGAGCTCTTCGACTCCTCACTTCATTCGTCGCTCAGAGTAGTTCGGGTCTCTTCTTCCTCTCAGTTTACACTGAGGGAGCCTTCGACTTTAGCTCAGGCTAAAGCGAAGCGACTCGAAGTGTGGGTCGGGTGGGGATCGAACCCACGACACACGAGTTAAGAGCCCGTTGTTCTACCACTGAACTACCGACCCGGTAATTAAGCTCCTATGTATTATACCAAGAAGATTCATAGCTTATTAGATGCTGGGCATAAACTGCACTTAGTACACCTCCCACATAATGCTATGATTGAAGTATGAAAGCAAAGCCCCAACTAAAAGACGACGCCATTAAGCTAAGGATGAAAGGGTTGAGTTACCGAGAAATAAAACAAGAAATTGATGTTTCTAAAAGTACGCTCAGCTCTTGGCTAAAGAATATACTCTTGTCCCCAGAGCATAAGCAGAGACTCTATACCAAACAAGTGGCGATACTAAACTTGGGATCGCGTAGCCACCATCTCAGACGGCAGGGGGAGATATCGCGGATAATTGGTTCCGCTCAGAATGAGGTATCCGCGTTTCTGAGCGACGAAACTGTAAAGTTGCTTGGAGCGGCAATCTACTGGGCAGAAGGGACAAAAAAGGGAACGACTCGAGTAACGAACTCCGATCCGGCACTGATACTGTTCATGGTTTATTGGCTGAAGCGTGTCTTCGGAATTGAGACTTCCAGCATAAGGGCTTGGTTGAATATGTATAGCCAGCAAGATGAAAAAGATTTAATAGCTTTCTGGTCCGACTTAACTGGAATTCCCGCGAAGAATTTTGGCAAGTCATATATCAAACCGGAAAGCAAGAATTATAAAAAGAACACGCTTTACTACGGAACCATCCAAATTAGCGTACCGAAGAGCACTGACTTGCAGTATCGCATTCAAGGTCTGGTTAGAGGTTTTATTAGCACGATCGATCCAAAATTGAAATCCACAATTTTGCGATGGGAAGGACTTCGAGACATACAGAGGACTATTAACCTCGTTGAGGAATAGGCAAGCCTACACCTGTCGATATTTTCCTGGTGCTATATCACCCAGCTCGTACTTGCCGACACGGATGCGGATTAAATAATCTATCTCAATGCCAACGGCCGTGCAGAGTCGATGCACCAGGTGATTTCCGCTTTGACGTGAAGATTGCTGCCGTATCTAGACGGATGGAGTCGGCCGAACAATCGATGAAAATCTTCTCTCCCAGCAACGGAAGCGACTGCTGGCAGTATAATCAAATTGCTGCCAGCCAAGGAGCGAGCGCTTCCTTCTGGCACTATAGTACCGTATTTTGTCTCAAATTACAGGGGGGGGCTTGGTCACAACTTGCTTAGAAGCTACGGTTTGGTTACCGTTAGTTTGGAGGGGAAATCAATAACGAATTAGTTAGCTACATTAAAGCACAGCGTCAGTCTGGCTACTCCGACGAAGTTATCAAGGCCGCGCTTCTGAAATCCGGCTGGGATGCAGCCGCCGTAGAGGCTGTTTTTGCTGGAAAGACGGAGCCGCTAGCTACTCCTGTACCGGTTAAAGTGGCCACTACCGAGCCAAAAACTCCGAGTGTTCCCGCGGCTATTACTAAAGAAGTTGTTGAAGAAGAGCCCGCCAAACCAGCCAAGCCGGAAAAGATACGCCGATTTCCTCGTTGGGTAGCAGTGGTTATTGGGCTCATCATCATCGGAGCAATCGGCACTTACTTTGTCTTGCCGATGTTTAGTCCACAGAAAATGATAGTGAGTTCCTTGGAATGGATGCTCGACGACAACGCGACAACTTTCGAGATGACGTCGGAGTTCTCGTTTAAGTCAAACGGCTCAACTGCCGTTTCACCTTTCATCGGCTCATCAAAATTTACTGTTGATACCTCAGTCGATAGCGCGGCCCCCGGTAAAGGCCGAATCGTACTAACCGGACGAGGCAGTGAGACGGATCCGGAGGCGGAGCTAGGGTCGCTCGAAATGCGTTGGCTCGAAAACGTTCTGTATCTGCGTCTAGACTTAGCTAAAGCTTATCTAGAGGAGCTGAAGGCATTCGGCGCTGATCAATTTGCCGGCCAGTGGTACTCACTCGACACAAAACCGCTGATCGACAGTCCGAACGTTCAGGACCAGTACAACACCAACATCACAACCGATCAGGTTAACCAACTCCTAAAAGCTTATGAGAAGAATCAGTTCATTGTTGTGGGGAAGAAGCTTGAGCCTCAGACCGTTGGCACGGTGGATGCAGTCGGGTATCAGTTGAATTACGACAAGGAAAAACTAGTCGGTTGGCTAGTAGAGTTCAGTAGCATTACAAACCAGCCTAACGCTCTTTCGGCCGATGAGTACCGGGCTCAAATAGCCGATCCGGCCCAATTTGGGACGCTGAACTATTGGTTTGACACCAAAACTAAGCGTCCAGTGAAGCTGGAGTACTCTCAAACGACCGCCGGCTACTCGGCTCTATTCTCGTTAACGATTAAAAGCGTTGGTACTGTGATATCCGTTGAGAAACCCGAGCCTGTCCAATCGCTTGATGAGCTCATTGAGCAGTGGGAAGAGCAGTTTTCTGCCACCACAAGCGGCAGTCTGACCAAGGCCGAGCACTGGCTCGTTTCAGCTATTAAGCGCTAGGCTATTCTTTGCCCAACCGGACTGCTAAGATGCTTCTATGAATTGGCGATTACGCGCGATGATTTTACTTGGTGGTGCCGGTATAGTTGTGGCAACTTACCTCACTCTAATGGCTCACTCGCCGGAAAGTGTGGTCTGCTCGATCGGTGGAAGCTGTGAAATTGTACTCAGTAGTAAGTACGCCTCGTTTTACGGAATGCCAACTGCCGCTTTCGGCATAATTTGGTACGTGGCGTTTCTGTTTGTGCTTTGGCTAGCACTGATCAAGCGGATGTGGTCGGTTCTACCGCTCCAAATTTGGGCGGTCGGCGGGCTGGCTACAAGCTTGTATCTTCTATACCTAGAGGCTTTTGTAATCCATGCCTACTGCACCTGGTGCTTGGTCTCGCTCGGGCTAGTTGTCTTGTTAAATCTGTTGGTTTTCGTTAAAAAGAAACATAATGTCTGGTGATAGCGACGAAATGAAATGTAGGAGCTTTCAGGGCGAACTAAAATGAGCGGTGATTCAAAGTTCTTTTTGGGCGTAGTGGTGGTAGCGATTCTAGCGATTGGTGGAGTGGTCTTTTTCTCAAGATCCGGTAGTCCCGATACGGCAAATGTCGACGTGAAAGATGGCTGGAAAACGGGGAGCGACAGCGCGCCAGTAAAAATAGTTGAGTTTGGCGATTTCCAGTGCGGAGCATGCAAATTAGCCGCAGAACCCTTACGTCAAGCCGTTGAAAGCCGTAAGAACAAAGTCCAGTTGGTATATCTGCATTTCCCGATCATCTCGATACACCAGAACGCGATGAGTTCGGCTCTAGCATCGGAAGCCGCCGGCGAACAGGGAAAGTTTTGGGAGATGTACGACCAGCTCTACGTCACCCAAAGCCAGTGGGAAAAAATTTCCGATGGCGCAAGTTTCTTTCGTCAAATTGCCCAATCACTAAAGCTTGATATGAACAAATACGATAATACGGTTTCCGATCGCTCGGTTGAGAAGAAGATCAACAGTCAGCTCTCATACGGCACGAGTTTAGGAGTTGATCGCACACCAACCTTATTTGTTAACAATAAGAAATATACTGGCGGACGAACGGTAGAGCAGTGGCAGCAGCTAATTGACGACGAAGTGGCCGCGGTAAAAAAGAATGCTTCTGGAAGCCAAAACCCTACTAAGTAAGCTTGAGACCTCGTTGGCCGCAGATCGCCGGGCGCTCGAGAGTAGCCCGGGTCTAGCTCTGGTTTGGGTCGGCGAAGACAAACAAACAGCGGCCTTTATTCAGAAAAAAAAGCTTTTGGCCAAAAAGTTGGACTGTCAATTTTTCTTGCACCATTTCAATTCTGGCAACCAAAGACAGCTCGAGGCCGTGATTGACGGCTTGAGCCATCGTAAAGACATTCACGGCATTGTGCTCCAGTTGCCGCTACCAAAATCATGTGATACTGAGGCGCTGATACAGAAGATAGCGCCGCTTAAAGACGTCGACAACCTGCGCGGTGACTCGCCGTATGCTTCCCCGACGCCGAACGGCATAATGACTTTATTGTCATCTAACAATATTGCTATCAAGAACCTGAAAACAATTATTTTAGGATCGGGGAAGTTGGTTGGTAAACCTTTAGCGGATGAATTCAGAAAGAATGGTTGGAAATTTGATCAGATCGATCGTGATGCCGCCGCCCAAGTAAACTTTATCCGTGACCACGATTTATTGATTGCCGCCACTGGTGTAAAAAACCTGGTGACGCCAGAGATGGTTCATCAGGAAATGATTGTCGTTGACGGCTCAGGCGTCGACGTGGAGGTGGCGAAATTTGAACCTCTTGTGAAACTAATCACGCCAACCAAAGGCGCTATCGGCCCGCTAACGGTTCACTGTTTGTTCCAGAATTTGCTAAAAGCTGCGCAGAAACTTGTCTAGCTCGAGAGTTGACTGCTCGGCTGTGTGACGCGTTCGGACCGTCACGGTATGATGCTGCTGTTCCTTTTCGCCAACGATCAGTAAGAACGGGATTTTTTCCATCTCCGCAGTGCGGATTTTTTTGCCCAGGGTCTCGTTGGACTCGTCAACTTCCGCTCGCTTGCCACCAGTGCGTAAGCCGTTGGCCACTTCGCGAGCGTAATCGATAAACTTATCGGAGATTGGCAGAACCCGCGCCTGGACGGGAGAGAGCCAAGTGGGAAATTCACCAGCGGTATGCTCGATTAAAATCGACAGAAACCTTTCGAGTGAACCCATGATGGCGGCGTGAATCATCACAATATCTTCTTTCTGGCCTTCTTCGTTAATGCAAGTTAGGTCGAAGTTATGCGGCATATTAAAGTCGAGCTGAATGGTGGCCACTTGCCACGATCGTCCAAGTGAATCCTCGGCCAAGAAGTCGATCTTCGGTCCGTAGAATGCCGCCTCACCCGGGTCTTCAACTACCTTGGCGTTGCGTTTTTTTGCCAAATGACGGAGCACGTCTTCCGCCTCATTCCAAACTTTGCGACTGCCCAAATATTTTTCTGGTTCTTTGGGGTCAGACATCGATAAGTGAACAGAAAGCTTAAAGCCAAATTCGCCGTAAAACTCGTTCACAATATCCCACACGGTTGAGAGCTCGGCTTCGATTTGGCTTTTGCGGCAGAAAACGTGAGCGTCATCTTGAGTGAAACCACGGGTGCGTGAGAGGCCCGATAGCTCGCCGGTCTGTTCGTCGCGATAACACATGGTTGTATTGGCGTAGCGCACTGGCAGATCGCGGTAGCTGCGAGTGCGTGAAGCGTAAATTTGAGTGTGGTGCGGGCAGTTCATCGGCTTCATGGCAAATTCGTGCCCTTCGCGAGTTTTTATAAGAAACAAATTATCTTTGAACTTATCCCAGTGGCCACTTTTTATATAAAGATCTTTTTTGGCGATATGAGGAATCTCTACTTTTTCGTACCCTCTCGACTCCCGTAAACGCCAAACAAAATTATCGAGCTCATTGCGCAGGATCGTGCCTTTTGGTGTCCAAAGCGGTAGGCCGGCGCCGACTAAATCTGAAAATACGAACAGATCAAGCTGCGGCCCGAGCTTTTTGTGATCGCGTTTTTTTGCTTCCTCAAGATGAGTTAGATAGTCTTCCAAATCTTTCTTGTTTTCAAAAGCCGTGCCGTAAATGCGGGTGAGCATTTGATTGTGCTCGTCGCCGCGCCAGTACGCTCCGGCGGAATGCGTTAGTTTGAAGGCCTTAATCTCACCGGTGCTGTGGGCGTGCGGTCCTTTGCATAAGTCCCAGAAGTCGCCAATGCCGTAAAAACCAAGCTCGGCGTCGGGCAGATCTTCCATCAGCTCGTGTTTGTATTCCTGACCAGATGATTTGGCCCCCTCTAGTGCCTCTTTGCGAGGCAGCTTTTTATGCTCAACCGGCAAGTCTTTTTTTATAATTTCCCGCATTTTATCATCTAACGTGTAAAGCGTTTCGTCGGTAACTGGCTTGGTAAACTCAAAATCGTAATAAAAACCGTTTTCGATCGGCGGGCCGATAGCCAGCTTAACTTTCGGATCCCACGCCTTGGCCGCCATCGCTAGCACGTGCGATGCAGTGTGGCGCAATTTGTATAAATCCGATTTCTCGTAAATTTCTTCTTTACCCATAGGTCTAATTGTAGTTGGTTTAAGGGGTTTTGAGAATCGTAGCAATTTTGGCAGCGAGCTCGGGCATATCTTCCGGTGTCATACCGCGGGTGGTAATCGCCGGTGTGCCGATGCGGATGCCGGACGGATTTTGTGGCGAGGCGTCATCAAAGGGGATAGTATTTTTGTTGACGATAATGCCAGCAGCTTCAAGTTTGTTCTGAGCGGTGTTGCCGTCAATTCCTAGCGGACGCAAATCGATCATAAACAAGTGATTGTCAGTTCCGTTTGCAACGATCTTCAAGCCAGCTTCTTTGAGCTCTTCAGAAAGGGCACTAGCGTTCTCAATTACCGTTTGACAGTAAGTTTTGTAATTGGGTTGTAGCGCTTCTTCCAAACACACGCCGATTGCGGCGATAGTGTTCATATGCGGTCCGCCCTGCAAGCCGGGAAAAATTGCCTTATCTATTCTAGTAGATAAGGCATCCTGACAAAAAATCAGTGCGCCGCGTGGTCCGCGCAGTATTTTATGAGTAGTGGTTGTGATGATATCTGCGTTTCCAAACGGGGAAGGATGCAGTCCAGTAGCAACAAGTCCGGAGATATGGGAGATGTCGGCAAGATGATAAGCGCCTACCTCGTGGGCAATTTTGGAGATTCGTTCAAAGTCGATTGTTCGTGAGTAAGCTGAAGCGCCGGAAATAATGAGTTTAGGTTTGTGCTCCTTGGCCAGCTGCTGAATTTCGTCGTAATCGAGCATCTCGGTTTTATTGTCGACGTGATAAGTAATGCGTTTGTACAGATGGCCGGTTAAGGTTACGGGGTGGCCGTGCGTCAGATGTCCGCCGTGCGACAGCTCTAGGCCCATGAATGTGTCGCCCGGCTGGAGTAGGGCGTAGTAAACGGCCAAATTAGCAATCGAGCCGGAGTAAGCCTGGACGTTGACGTGGTAGTCGGTGTGGAAAACTTTCTGAGCCAAGCTTTTAACTTCGCTTTCTAACTCATCAACGATTTTATTTCCGGCGTAGTATCGTTTGCCCGGATAGCCTTCGGCGTACTTGTCGGTAAAGCTTGAAGAAAGGGCGGTTTTCACCGCTTCAGAGGCATAATTTTCCGAAGCGATCAGGTTGATCGCCTTATTTTGCCGTATCTTTTCTTGCTCAATCAGCTCGTTGATCATTGCTCATAATTTTACCAGTAATTTGCGTGAATATCTTGACTTAGCTTTAAATTATCAGGTGAGGAAGCTAAACTTAGGAAAAGATGTTTTTTTCTCGTAGCCAAAAAGAACCATCCAATCTAAGCAGTAAAGAGGAGGCGATCCTCCGTTCAATCGTTGTTGCCTCAGAGAACAACCCTCGTCGTCCTGAGTTTCCTCCTGATGATCCAAAGTTTCCCGCTACGCCTACCTATAAAATTGAAGTACCTGGGTTTTCCAATGTTTGGCTAAAAGACGAAAGCATTAACCCTACGGGAACCCATAAAGACCGTTTGGCTTGGGAAATTGTGGTGACATACCGGTACTTCCTTCAGTCAAAAAAGGACGGGCTTATTACAGGAGAACTGCCGGCGATGTCTATCATTTCCTCTGGGAGTGCTGCAATTGCCATTCAGTCAGTGCTTAAAAAGTATGATCTGCCAAATCTAAAGGTTCTGGTCGACAGAAATCTAGATAAAGTAATTGTTGATCTACTTTTGTCTATTGGTTGTGAAATATACGTGGCAGACTTATCTAAGGGGGTGCTTGACTGGCGAGCGATCCTGAAACTTACATTTAATAAAACTGGGTTCGATATTACTTCCTCGGAGGCACTTGACCCAACGACCCGATTCTATGATTGGATGAGCTATGAAATAATCAATACCAATCCTGATTACTGCTTCATTCCGTTTGGAACCGGCAATTTGTATGAAAACATTTTAAATATTAACAAGCGAGAAGTTACTTCAAAAAGTCACGACCCGCGGTTCAGGGGCGATGCTGAGCATCTCCGGCGGTGCAATTTTCTCGGGGCTACAACCGACAACCCGAAATCCAAAGCCGCAACAAAGCTCTATTCGCCCCACCTGCCTTTTGCTCATTACGATGAGCAGTGGATTAGGCTATACCGCCAGTCTGGTTACTGTGGGTTATTTTCCGATGTCCACATTATCAGTGAGAAGCCTCTCGACGAGGCTTTAGAGATTGCAGCAGCGCAGAATATTCAGTGTGAGCCGTCGTCAATTGCTGGGCTAGCTCTAATGTTGCAACTTAAAGACTCTTTACCGCGCGATAAAAAGATGCTGATTGTTAACACAGGCAAGTCACACCTGCCAAATTCGGCAGTAAATTAGGGTAGAATAGCCTTATGAAGATTATGGCGCAGAACAAAAAGGCATTTTGTGATTTCGAGCAAGAGCTTGGTCTTGTGAGGAACGAAAAATGAAAAGTGTTGCCTCAAACAAAAAGGCATTTTTCGACTATAAGATCCTCGACGACTTGGAAGCGGGGCTGGTTTTGACGGGCCCGGAAATAAAAGCTATCCGCGCTAAACAGGTTAATATCACCGGCTCGTACGTCAAACCGTTCGCGGACGAGTCTGGTAATAACGAGCTTTGGTGGGTCGGCTCGCACTTTGCCATTGATGGTGACGAGTCACGCTCCAAAAAACTTTTGCTCAACAAAATCGAGATTGAGCGTTTAGTGGGCAAGCTTACGGGCAAAGGTCTAACTATTCTGCCGCTCGAACTTTACCTCTCCCGCGGTCGGGCCAAGTTGAAGATTGGTCTGGGCAGTCGCAAAAACCAGGCCGACAAACGCGAAGAGCTGCGACGGCGTGATATCGATCGTGATATCGATCGCCAGGTGACCGATCGTCGAGCGCCTACTGAACGGGGACAAGCTTCCAGGTAATCGTCTGATTCGGTTTCGTTTGGAAGTCGCCAGCGCCAACCCTGGCTAGGAACCGTCTTTGGTCTGTTGCTCGTAGTCTGCGCGAAGTTTTGCTAGGGCACTTTTTACCGCGCCCAGCTCTTGGCGAGTGGTCTGAAGATGACTTTTTGCAGTAGAGAAACTGGCCCTAACATTCTCTGCGGCGGGATTTTGTAAGATACCTAGGTAGACAGTATAAGCTGCTTCGGCACTACTTTTTGCTTTTGTCATTAGCGCTTCGATCTCGGCGGTTTCTATCCCCGCTGCTTTTATTTTTTCGACCAGCGTATTTAATCTACCGTCGATTAGAAACGTCAGCCTCGTAGCCAAACAAGCACCATTTGTGGCCGGGATTACGGCTGCGAACACTTTATTGTTGGTATAAACTTCCTTGATGGCGGTTTTGGCTTTTGTAAGGTCGGTACTACTGGCAATGTCACTGTCTTGCGTTTCAAGCTTAGTAATGATGCTTTGAATGGCCGCTTTGATTTCTGATAGCTGGGCTTCACTTAGGTTCTTGCATTTTTTGCTCTCTGCGAGTCGTGCAATCAGACCGTTAAGAGCCTCGGTTCGGACGGAAACTATACGTTTAGAAGCGACTTTAAGTTTTTCTAGGCGCTTCTCACCGCGAGCAGAGCGAAAGTTCGTCAGGGCCGTGTCAATCTCAGTGCGATGTTCTCGCGCTTTCACCCGTAGTTGATCGCCGTTGGTTTTCTCTTGCGCCGTCACAAAGCCCGCTTGGCCAAGCATTAACGAGAGTACCGCGATAGCGATTGCAGTATTAAAGATTCGGTGCATCGTCATCTGTTGAATTAGCATCGCTTGTTATTGCTGCAATTTCGCTCTCTAACTCTTCGAGAGTGGAGGAGATTTGGTTACTTACAGTGCTGAGCTCGGTATCTTTCGTAGCTGCTTGGTCAGTAGCCGGGCTGTTGGACGCGGTTTCTGTGGTCGGTTTGTTGAAGTAGTACCAGAGAAAAACTGATGTGAAAAAAATTAGAAGGAGGGCAACCACTAGCCAAGCAACTGACTTAGACTTCGGTTCGACTCCTGTTTGTTCGGGCACCAAGGTTTCCACACGTCAATCGTTGCAATCGCTTCAGAAGTTGTCAACGTCAATTTGAGCTAACACTCACCAGTTTCCAGGTAATTCGATCAGACGATTTTGTCTGGTAATCACCTGCTCCAACTTCGGCCATTTTGCCGTTTACGTTGAATGACCAGAAATGAGTAGTGGGAGCTTTAACGCCGTCAATCGACTGAACCATTTCGCCAAAGCTGAATTTTTTTGTTTCAACATTGTGATTGGACTTCAAAATCTCTAACGCATTTTTTCCCGCAATACCCTGATAACTAATTTCGCATTTCTGCTCTAGCTTATCGATCGATATGCTTGGGTTGCAGACACCTCGATCCGGAACTATCACATAAAGACCAAAGGCCAAGACAATTATCGATACCGCGTATATCCAATTGGGACGTTTCATACTTGCTCCTTTCAAAAAAGATTCGCCGAGCGCGAATCATTTATATTGTTTCACTCCTGCTCGGGACTTTGTTTTACGTGGGACCTGACTCTCGCTATTTAAGCGATTCACAGTTGCGGCACAGTAGCTGAATCTCACAGCTTTCACCACGGATTAGTTAGTCAAAGAGCTGAATTACTTATATCGCTTTTATCGGACTACTGTCAACGATCGGATTTAACAGGTAAAATTAACGAATCATGGAAATTGGAATCGTCGGGTTGCCGAATGTTGGGAAGTCGTCGTTATTTAATGCCTTGACGAAGGCTGGGGCCGCTGCCTCGAATTTTCCGTTCACCACCATCGAGCCCAATGTCGGCGTTGTTAGCGTTCCAGATGAGCGGTTGGAATTTTTAACCAAAACTTTTGCTTCGGCTAAAACCGTCCCGGCGACGATCAAATTCGTCGACATTGCCGGGCTAGTCAAGGGCGCCTCCCAGGGCGAGGGTCTGGGGAACAAATTTTTGAGTCACATCCGTTCGGTCGATGCGATCGTCGAAGTTGTGCGGGTTTTTGACGACAAGAACGTTATCCACGTCCACGGCGGCGTAGACCCAGATAACGACATTTCAACAATAAACACAGAGCTGTTGCTAGCTGATCTTGATTTGGCAACAAAAGCTTTGGAGCGCGCAAACAAAGAGAGGTCTAAAGACCCGTATGTGTTAAAACACATACGGGGATTAGGGAAGGCAATCGAGTTTTTCAATAACGATATTCCACTTCGGACTAAGTTGGAGCTAGCGGTGGAACTTGAAGAGTACGGGTTTCTGACTGCAAAACCGCTACTGTACGTTGCGAATGTCAGCGAAGGGTCTGCCGACATAAGCGCAATAAAGGCACACGCCGAGGCCGAGGGGGCGGGAGTAATCAGCATAAATGTCAAAGCGGAAAACGAAATCGTTGAGCTGCCAGAATCTGACCAGGCCGAATATCGCTCTGAATTGGGTTTGAAATCTGGTCTCGACGAAGTGATAAAAGCCGGCTACGAATTGCTAGGATTGATAACATATCTGACCGCCGGGCCTGACGAGTCGCGGGCTTGGACAATTACCAAGGGAGCGAAAGCGCCGCAAGCGGCCGGCAAAATCCACACCGATTTCGAAAAAGGTTTTATCCGCGCCCAAGTTTATGCGTTTGAAGATTTGAAAAAATATGGCTCGGAGAAAGCGATCCGCGACGCCGGCCGCCTTCGTAGTGAAGGCAAAGACTACACGGTCGTCGACGGTGATGTGATCGAGTTTCTTTTTAATGTCTAAAACTGCAGTAGCGCATGGTGGGCTTTGAGCCAGGCTTGAGCTTCTTTGTGGCGCTGGGTGTATGAAGCAACAAGATCCCAAAACTTTTTTGAATGGTTCATGTGAGTTAGGTGGGCCAACTCGTGGTAGATGACGTAGTCCGAGACCCAGTCCGGCGCCATAATTAAGCGCCAATTTAGCGAGATGGTGTTGCGGCTGGAGCACGAGCCCCAGCGGGTGCGTTGCGAGCGGATTGTGACGTTGCTAATATCACGGTTCACCAAATCTGCTAGAAGAGGAACACGGGCCTGAAAATGCTTTATCGCATATAAACGATAAGATTGTTCGAGCAGCTTTCTAACTTCGGTGTGATCCTCTGACGGACTGGTCACTGTGACAATCTGATCCTCGAATTTTACACCAGGCTTAACTGAATTGCTTACAGCTAACCGAAAGCCGTACTCTTTGCCGCGAAAAAACAGTTTCTCGCGTTGCTCGGTAAGCCTCTGTTGCTCTGATAGGGCCGCCTGGCGCTTGCTGGAGATCCACTCCAGGTGAGAGTTGATAAACTCCTCAACGTAGCGTTCAGGTAGACGCAGGGGCGCGGTCACAATAACTCGGCCATCAGGTCTAACCCTAACTTTAAGCGACCGAGCAGTGGGGATCCGTTTTAATTCGTACCCAAACTCGGCCATAAAAATTTTTTAGTAATTTTCAGTCTCGCGTTTTACTTATTGAGCCAGAAGTACCAAATGACTCCGTAGGCGATTGCGGCAATAACGACGTAAAGTAGAAGCCAAGTGGCCCAGCTACCCTTTTTTCCGCCGTACGGCGCATCTGTACCGGTAACCGGAGTAACCGGGGCTGCAACGGGAGTCGGCTGGGTCGCCGGTGCTACCGTTTCTTGCGATGACTGAGCTGTTTGTTGCTCGTCCATAAGTTCAGGATGAGGGAAAAATCGAACGGTGTCAAATGATTATAGAGTCTACTAATATCGTGATCTTCTTGGTAAAATTAGGTTCTGCACTCGTAGCTTAGCCCGGCTTAAAGCGCCTCCCTGTCACGGAGGAGATCGCCGGTTCGAATCCGGTCGAGTGCGCAATGTTTCGAACCATCGTTGCTTCGCAATCGCCGAACCGAATCCAGTCGATTGCGCGGAGATGAAAGAAGTCATTGGCATTGTCGCCGCAGCTCTTGCATTCGTGGCCTACGGTCCTTACCTCCGAGACATGTTCAGAGGCAAAACCTACCCACACCCTTACAGCTGGTTTATCTGGGGTTTCCTTACGGCAATCATTTTTGCGCTACAAATAAGTCACGGGGGTGGTGCCGGATCGTATGTAACTGCTACCGTGGCAGTGCTGTCATTCGTTATCTTCTTTTTCGGCTTGAAGGAGGGAGTGAAAGATATTACTCGATCAGATACAATATTTTTTATATTGGCGTTAGTTGCAACAGGAGCTTGGTTATTTGCCAAACAGCCAACGCTCTCGATGGTACTTTTAGTTGGCATCGACATACTTGGCTTTTTACCCACGGTCCGGAAGGCTTGGAGTAATCCTCAGGGCGAGACCCTATTCACATGGAGCCTCAATAGCTTTAGGCACGCCCTAAGCATCGTTGCTATACAAAAATATAGCCTGCTAACCGTGCTTAATCCTACCGTCTGGGCCTTAGCAAACTTTGCGTTCAGTATCATGCTGATTGTTCGCCGCCGTCAGCTTTTCCATCCAAAATAATCGCTCGTTGAATTTGATCTAGTCAACTAAGCAATTGCTCGAGAGAGTTCAACTAGTGCGCAGGAGGCTAGATTCGGAGATATTTCTTGATCTTGTAGCCTTTTATTGTTGCGGCGTACCACTCTGGGTACGTCTGTTTGTTTGTGCCAATCTGTTCTGTTACCTGGATTATGTGGAAGCCGTACTGCGATTGAACCGGTTGCGAAATTGTCTTAACTTTTAAAGCAAAGACTGCCTTTTCAAATCCTGGAGAGATCTGACTGGTAAGTTCGCCTTTACGCCAATACCCCAAATCCCCGCCGGATTTGGCGGTATTAGAATCTTGGCTGTATTTGTTAGCCAGCGCTTTGAAGCTCTTTCCTGACTTTAGAAGGCTACGAACCTCATCAGCTGTTGTCAGGTCCAGGAGAAGGATGTGCCGAACCCGCAACTTGCTTAAGACTGCATCTTTCACTTTTTCCCGCAGTAACTCTTCAGCTATAACCTGTTGAAATTGAGCCAAAGACATTCCGTAAAGTTTTCTTACCTTGGCTTTTATTTCGCTAGACTTACCCTGCTTGTCGACGGCAGCTTGTAGCTCTTTTTTCGTTACTTTAACCCCGCGCTTCCGCGCTTCAAGGTAAATTACTTGGTTCTCAACGAGGCCTTCGAGTATGCGGGTGCGCAGTTCTCGGTTTGTGGGAGGCTTAATTTTTAGGTCCTTGGGTGCTTGAGCGGTGAAGGTGTTAAGGAAACGCAGGCGCTCGAGAAAACGGTGAGTCCAGATAAATGAGCTATTCACCCTTGCGGCTGGCAGCGGGTAAACGATACTTAACGCTTCGGCAAACCGTGTTTCAGCTCGCTGTGGATAAACTAGAACATATCCAGTGACGCCGAAAGCAAAATAGACGGTTAGGATACAAATTGCGATATCGATTATCACCGTTGATGGGTTGCGAACGTGCCGTGCCACGAGCGCACGAAAGATTGGCACTCGAACAGCCAAAAATCCCCAAACAGCATTGTAGAGCGACGCGACGAGTCGCCAAATGTAGGCTAAAAAATCACCCAGTAGCCTCAGAAAGCCGCGAATTTTGGTAACCCCGTCCATATCATGCTCCCAATAATTACCATAACAGCTAGGGTTCCAAATACGAAGTGTCCTAAGAGCGGCTCGTCACGGTCCCAGAGCTTAAAGAGCTGCCAGAAAATATAGAAAAAAGTTCCGGCGAGGATTGCTTTGTGAAAAAACGCAACCGGTAGGTAGCTAGTAAGGCTTGCTAGCTGGGCGGTGGCAAACCCCAAAATCAGCCAATCGATCAGTTTTCTTCCTGGTGGTTGTTCTGCTAGAAAGCCTGTTAGGACGATCCCCGCTACTATAAATGGCGTCCCCCAGAACGAGGCGAACGAGCCTTGCGTTATCCAGAGCTGAGTGGCGGTTATAATTAAAACGACGTTTGTAATAACAGCCAACTCAATGCTTTTGATAGCGAGAAACAACAAACTGGCTAGAACTAGTATTACCAGTAGCGCAGCTGAAAGTCGGTTGGGGAGGAAGTTCCAAACTAGTATTAACGCTCCTAGTTGAATCAGCCAGAAGAAGACAATTCTGGCGCTCGGTCGACGAAATTTCATGCTGTTACTTTAGCGTAAAATCGATGCCAAGTGTAATTTTTATTTGAGTACCTTCACCAAGCGAGCCGTTCTTAGTCGCTGGAAGATTAAGACGTTTTTTAAGTAGAGCTATTGTGTAAGGGAAGTCCCCGCCGTTGTGTTCGATAGTGGTTTGGGGGACAGTACCCACCGATCCGGTTAGAATCTTGACGTTGTAGCCGTAAATTTTCAGCTTGGCCGCGAGCGCTGTACCAAGTGCCTTGCCGCTACGGTCGTCAATAACAATCTGGATGTTTTCTCTGCTTATATAAGGCTTTGGCAGGACATTGGCGACAAATTCGTGCACGCCCGACCAGTCGTTCTCGCCAAGTTTCGGAGCGAGCAAGTAAGCCATAGCGCCTTGTAGGACGGCCAGCGGCCCGGTCGTCCCGTTATCGATGACGGTGTTAGTTACCTTTGTGTCGGGGATCTCTTTAATGAGTTTCACCACATTTATCATCTCGCTCGTTTTCATATCGGTGCGAAAATTGTCACCAATAGCACTGATTAAATCGGTGATTTTTTTAGGATTAGCGAGCACTCCTAAGCCTAGTGCCTTGTTGCGGATGGCAACAACAACTTTTTGCTGGCGTAACGCGCGTCCAAAATCGCTCCCGCAACTGCCGTGACGACAACGGGCGTACTTGAGCGCTATTGACCCGTTCATGTGGGTTTGGCCAGCGGGTAAGTAGAAGGGATCGTAACCAGAGTAGTTAGAGTTGGGAAATTGCGGGTCAGATAAGGTCTGCTCGACGTAGATATCAATTCCTCCAAGAGTATCAACTATCTGTTTTAACCCTTCGAAATCGGCCCGAGCAAAGTAGTTCACATCAACGCCAAGTGCGCTGGTGAGAACTTTCTTCATTGCTTCGCCGCCGGCGTCAATTTCTGCGTCGCACGTCTTTGAGTTAGCACAAGTCGCCACAGCCCGGTTATAAACTTCGTTAATGCGACTCTTCGTGCCATCAGCGTTTGCAACGTATAGATCTCGTGGTACGGAGATCATCGACATCGCTTTGTTTACCGGGTCGATCGAGACAACTTGAATGCTGTCGGTAAGCCCTGCGGCAATGTCGGCGCCAAGTAGGGCAATGTTGATGTTGCCGTCTACCTCATTGGCGAGTTTATCTGCTGGAATTTGGCCGTTGAAGCGGAAAAACAACGAGCTGTCTCCAGCGTTTTTGGCCGAGATGTTTCGCAAGGCCACTATCCCAGTAACGCCGATCCAGATGGTGGTGGCGAGAAAAATTCCGGCTACACTCCAGAAAAAAATCTTCAATTTACGTCGTTTCTTGTTTGGAAAAGCTAAAGTGTTGGCGGGGGGCGGAAGCTGATTTACAGGTATTTTATTCATCGACTAGAAGCCACTGTAACACATTTGACCAACCGGGCCTAGTAGCGCACTCGGGCTAATTTGCGTTTTTTTAAGCTTGAAAATGGTTGTCTTAACGCTTGCTCAAAACTCGCTGAATTCACTTCGATTACCGGAATATCTTGCAGCCAGGCAATAGTGTTAACGGCCACCACTCCAATTCGTACGCCGGTTAGCGATCCGGGCTTGGTTAGAACGGCGAAAGCATCAATGTCAGCAAACGTCTGGTGGTCTTTTTTTAGAAGTTTTTCCAACTGCTCCTGCAGGCTTTGAGCTCGCAGCGGTTTGTCGATAACTATAACCTTACTCCCATGGATCAACGCGAGTCTCGTGCGGTCACGTTCGGTCGTGTCGACAAGGACAACTGTTTCAGTACTGAATTTTTCTGGTTTTTTCATCAACTTTTTCAATCCTAACTAGATGGGCTGTTTTTGGGAGGAGACTCTCCGCTCGTTCGGGCCACTCTATTATAACCAGTCCAGTTCGGTGATTTGTGTATTCTTCCCAATCAAGTTTTGCCAGCTCTTTTTTATCGAGGCGGTAGAAATCAAGGTGAATTACTTCCTTAATATCGTGCCAATTAACTTTATAGCGGCGCTCGATCACAAACGTCGGGCTTGTCACTCGGCCAAGGTAGCCCATGTGGCTCATCATGGCTTGGGTTAGGGTGGTTTTGCCAGCAGCCAGCGGCCCGGAAAGCGCTAAAATATCGCCAGGTTTCAGTGATGCAACAATCCTGGCGGCTACGGTGCCAATCTCACTTTCTGTAAATATCTCGTTTTCCACTTATCCATTATATCTTAAGGTTCATTTTGTTGGCACAAAAAAAGAGCCAGCCTGGCGCTGTGCCTGACTGGCTCGTGCCGCAATTGCGGCGGGTTTGGTGAGGGGCTTAGGCGGTTGGAACCGCGGTGCCCATCATCGGTTTGGACGGGTCGTTCATCGCGTCGGAGAAGACGCGAATCGACTCAGCAGCGGCGCTGTAGGCTCTCACCAGTTCATCCTTCCTTTCGGGGGGCAGGGTGACTGGTTCGTGAAGCCTCTCGATTTGGTTCTCGGCCGTTTCGACGGCCTGGGTGGCCTTCAAGAGGTTGGCCCCAACTGCCAAATGCCTTCCGACGAGTGCTCGAGCCTCGATGGCACCCGCTTCCGACGGCTGCCATTTCTCGATAGCGGCGCCAAGGTCGGCCCAGGCCTTAACTTTGGCCTGATATGCAGTCTCCTGCGCTTTCACTTCGTCGAGCCATTCCTTCTCCTGCTCCCAGGACTCGCGCGCTTGCGCGATACTCCCGCCAAACAGAAGCCCGGTGGATGTTAGGGCGATCGCCCATAACACGAACATCGGGGGAGAGAAGACCGACTTGTTGCTGATGGCCGCTGCCACCTCCGCCTTTTGGGCGAACAGGTAGTAGATGCCGATCGCTTCAACGACAACAATCATCGTCACGACAGCAACGGCAAACAGAGCTGTGCCCCTGGCAAGCGAGTCTGCCTTGTCTCCTAGGTAGCGCCGGCGCAGATACGCCCGCACTTCCTTGGTGATGAAGACCTTCGCCGCCACCGTGATGGCGGAGCCGAAGGCCAGCGCTACCAGCAGCCACCACGGCTGCAGGATGATAACCCGATCCTTCAGTAGGCCAAGCAGGGTCAAGAGGCCGGTACCAAAGATGGTGCCGGTCACGAAGCGCAGCGCCCAGTCCCAGGCTTGGGAGCCGGTGCTTTGCTCGTTTGGCTCCGGTTGTTCGATTAGCTCGGGCTCTTCCGGAACACCGGTTGTCGATTCGACGTACTCGCCGATGTCGACGCCGGTGATCCTGTAGCGATCGCGCATTTTGGCAGCGATCGCTCTGTTGAGGCCGTCAGTACCGATTGCGTGCGACTGGATGCCGGCTCTGCCGCAGGCGGTCTCATAAAGCGCCTGTGCACCAGTGTACTCATCACGGAGCTTGGTCTGCTCGTCGAGCAAGGTGCGCAGTTCGGCCTTGACTCGCTCGAGGTCGGCCTTGGCGCGATCGGACAGATGGATCAGAAAAGCGGCGGCGTTTTCGCGCAGCTGCTGGTACGCCTCCACCGCCGACCTGACGGTCGTGGCAAGAAACGTTCGGATCTGCTCGAACTCGCGCGTGTGTCCGGGAGTGGCCTCCTTCGCCGAATCCACCCGTTTCCGGGCTTCTTCGAAGTCGAAATCCAGCTCTGGTGACGGTAGAGTACCGTCGACCATGATGTCGACGCTAGTGTTGATTGAACTCATGGCTTTTCCACCTTCTTTGCAAAAGCGTCCAGCTTCTGCTGTTGGTCGTTGGGGCCGCAAAGGAAAACTCGATTGCCAAGCGGCTCGAAAAGCCGCTCAACCTTCGTCCTCCAAGTTCCCCCGTATGCATCTTCGATGATCGTCGGGCCGATAAACACGGCCACAACGTTGTCGCTGCCGGCGAGCTGTTTGATTATGAGCTCGCACTCCTTGTCGTCGTAGATCTCGCCGTCCGTGAATAACAAGACGGCAACCTTTGACGTTGCTGACTTCTTGGCCACCTTGGCCAGCATCGGCTGCCAGTAGGTGCCGCGTTTCTTCGGGGCCGTGCCGTTCCAGTACTCGTTGAACGGCGCAGCCAAATCGTCGGGGTCGTTGACGACGCCTTCGAACAAGGTCCGGGTTTCCGAGACCGTGCCAAAGACGTCGATCGTGATGTCGAACTCGGCGTTCGGCATCTGCTGCAACACCGCATGGGCGGCACCCGAATAGGTATTCTTCTTGCCGATGTTCGACCCGGTTGAGTCAAGTCCGATCATGAGCTTGACGTCCGAGTTCTTGGCGCGACTGCAACCACCGAGGCTACAGAACACACCAAGAATGCAGCACAAGGCTGCGAGTAGAGAACTTGTCTTCATTGTCTTGCCTTCCTGTTCCGATACGTAAATGGACGTTTGGCTGTCTCGTTGCAACGTAGTCGCAAGAAGATCCCAAACACTTGGGTGGATTCTAGCAATTTTTAGAGGGTTTGTCCAGTAGTCTGCGGTAAATAATTCTTTACTGGTGTGCCTTACCGATGGCTTCAGATATGTTGCTGTAGTCGTCGCGGTGCAAGAGTTTGACCAAACCGCGGTTTATCTGGCCGATCAGCTGTGGGCCTTCAAAAACCATGCCGGTGATTAACTGGATCAGCGAGGCGCCGAGCTTGATTTTTTTGTAGGCGTCCTCGGCGCTAAACACCCCGCCGCAACCGATGATGATCAATTGTTTGCCAACTTGCTTGTAAACGTGGGCGATCAATTCATTCGACAGATCTTCAATAACCTTGCCGCTGATGCCGCCGTGCTCTGGGATGTTCTGCTCGACGAGCTTGGAGCTGACCTGCGGATTATTACGGTCTTTGGTCAGGTTGCTACAGACTACGCCGTCAATTTTGTACGCGAGGCAAATTTCGATAATTCTATCCACAACATCAAACGACAGATCGGGTGGCAGTTTCACGAAAATTGGCTTGGAGCAGGGGACTTGTTTGATCGCTGCGATCAATTTTTCCAGCCGCGCTGCGTCGTTGAACGGCTGGCCACCGAAAGTATTGGGACAGCTGATGTTGATGGTGGTGTAGGCGCCGATCTCGGCGGTTTGACGGTGGGCCTCGACGTAGTCGGCAATTCCAACTATGTCGTCGCAGGTGGCGGGCGAATTGGTTTTGGCTACACTTATCCCGACGGGAAAACGGAATTGTTTCTTGGAAAGGATGCGTGCGATAGCTTTGGCGCCAGAGCTCTTTAGACCGTAGTAAACAACTAGTGCCTTTGATTTTGGCAGGCGCCACAAGCGCGGTCGGGGGTTGCCCGGGCACGGTTCGCCGGTAATTGAACCAATTTCCATAAAACCAAAGCCAACCTCTGGCATGATGTCGGTCAGGATCCCTTCTTTATCAAAACCGGCGGCCAGGCCGACCGGATTGGTAAAGTTAATTCCGCAGATGGTTTGCTCCAGTGACGGATGGGCGTAAAAGAACGCCCAACGTGTAACGCGGCGCAAGAACACAAATTTTCCTGCTGACTGGCCAAGGGTCAAAATTCGGTTGTGGACAGACTCCGGATCGAACAGGAAGAAAAACGGCTTGAGAATATGGTGGTAACTAAAAGCGAAAAAGTTTGACTTGCTCATCGCTCCCGGGGAAGGATGCTCGGGCAAGCCCTCGCCGTCTCATTCGTTTCACTCATTCGTCGTCGCACCTTCATCGCTCCCGGGCTTGGATTCGAACCAAGGATTTCTGGGACCAAAACCCAGCGTCCTACCGCTAGACGACCCGGGAATACTCATATATTTTACTTCAATCAGGGCGATCTGTCAGCTTAGTAGATAAGCTTCTCTATATTTCAGCAGTCTAATAACAATAAAGTTATATGACTTTAAAGTCATAAGAAAGGCAGAGTGATGGGTTGGATTGTAAGAAAGAGAGCGGCCAGGAGGGCCGCTCGTCAAGAGAAGGGGTGGGTGAGGGCAGCTACGGGTGCGTAAGCTGCCGCATCGGGTTTGGTTGTCTGAAGTTGGCTAGGAACTTTCCCAGCTCGCAGGCGCGAAGCCTGCTCCGATCGCCAGGCGTGGTGACGTAGATGACGTACCAATCTTCTGAATCCAGATTGAACGCCGTGCCCTGAACGAGTAAAACTTCCCCGTTATTGCACTGGAACGGTCCGGCCGCTACCGCATTTTCTGGCATGGGCGGTGCTTCACCAATGGGATCTTCCCTCCTGTCCGAAAGGACCAGCCGGTTATCGTACAGGCAAAACAGGCTTACCCCAGGTTTCCAAGCGCCGTTGGGAAAAACGCTACCCAACCAATAAGGCTTAACGATCATCGGATCACCTCCGTGTAGGGGAAATTATAGCATAAAAAGCGTGAAGTTGTACTGATACGATGATATTTTTGCGTTACCAAAAAACCCTTGCGGGGATCCTTTTTCGCTATTCGACTGCGCTCATAGCAGAAAAGCTCCCATATGGGAGCTTTTCTGGAAGTCGGTAAGCCGGGTTCTGTGTCAGCTCGCCGAAGCGCGTTAGCGCGAAGGCGGCCTAACGACCATCCATCTAAGCGACGGGATCGCCACACTTCTACCGAGACCGGTAGCTTCAAGCGTCTGTGAGCACTTCATCTCCTTGCGGAGAATCTATACATACTGACGCAGGAAGTGTGGCGACCCACCCGTCTTGCACCACGCTGGGTTTAGCTTCCAATCCGCATTACTGCGGAAGTTGTGGTCTCTTACTTCGCCTCGCCGTAGCGCGTTAGCGCGTAGGCGGGCTTATATTGCCTTACGGCAAAACCACTCTTTTCACCTTTGCCTGTTCCGATTCAGTTAGGAAGGGGCGACACGGGCTCGCCCAGGACTACAAGCCCTTACTCACGAGGGCTTTGGACATAACAGTAGACTGGAATGCCCAGCTCGGTTTCCACCGATGCACCATGCTTTTGAGCCTTTTCTGTAGCTTCTTCTATTGAGTCGGCTTCAACCCAGGAGCTGGCTACTGGGAGATGATTCCAAACATCAAAATCGTAGTAATCTACATCGTATATCGCCATCTCAATTCCTCCTAACTGAACCGGACATTGGCTGTTTTGTTTCTGTGCCACTTTCCCTTGTCTTACGACAGCCCCCTTCGAGCATTTCTGCCATCGGAAGGAGCGCGTCTCTACCCTGCCGTAGCTCGTTTGAGCGTAGGCGGGTCTATGGTGCCCGGACTTTCCTCACTTGTTAAAGCGCGATCGTTTCGACTTCGAGGAAATGATAGCAAAATACTGTTGCAAAGTCAATCGCTAGTGATAAGATTGCCGCATACAGTTGTTACTTGAGCTGCGTGGGGCACAAGTAACCCGGCTGACGGGGCGGTGTTGGGTCAACCGCATACGTCGAAGCAACACAGAGACTTCGTCTTCTGAAGAACGAAGATCTGGCCGGAATCCTTGGACGCGATGGAGCTTGCTCTCCTTTCACCCATCGCGTCCTTTTTTATTGGTGCAAAAAACTGCGACGGTGGAGCGGGCAGGGGCCGAGAGCGTCCAGGACTTTTTTATGGGCCGGGGTGCCGTAACCGGCGTTGAATTGCCAGAGGTAGTTCGGAAATTGTTCGGCGTAAACCCGCATCAACTGATCGCGGCAAACTTTAGCCACGATTGATGCTGCCGCAACGGGGTAAAATAACTGGTCGCCCCGAACTGCCCGTATGTGTTTTAACACATACGATGGAGTGTAGTTATCTGTTAGGAGTAGGTCGATATCAACGGGACGCAAAGCGCGCTCATAGGCTATATTCAGTGCCGGAGCCAGGCCCAGTTGGTCTATTTCAGCGTTACTAGCCCAACCATAACTAATCTGTACGGCCTGTTGGCGAATTATTTCGCAGATACGCTCCCGCTGATTGGCAGTTATTTTTTTCGAATCGTCAATGCCGGCAATTTCCCTGGAAATTTCAACCGCGGCGACGCAAATCGGACCGGCCAAAGCGCCGCGCCCAACTTCGTCCACTCCAACAATGCGCTCGTAACCGAGAGACCGTAATTCTTGAAGGAATTTACCGCTTGGCGCCGGTCTTGGCTGGCTTCTTGGTCGCTTCATGACCAGATTTTACCAGGTATTTTCCGGTAACCGATCGATTATTCGCAGCGATATCTTCTGGCGTGCCTTCCGCCACTAGCTCACCGCCGCCGTTTCCGCCGTCGGGGCCGAGATCGATTATCCAGTCAGCACAGGCGATAACGTCCAAGTTGTGTTCAATAATAATTACTGAATTGCCACGATCGACGAGCTGGTAGAGAACAGAGAGCAATCGCTGAATATCTTCGAAATGCAGACCAGTTGTTGGCTCATCAAGAATGTAAAGAGTTTTTCCCGTTTCCCGTTTGGCCAATTCGGTGGCCAGTTTGATCCGTTGCGCCTCCCCGCCCGACAGAGTTGTCGCCGGTTGCCCCAGACGCATATAGCCCAAGCCAACTGATTGCAGTACGGATAGTTTCTCCATTACTTCTGCCTGGTCGGCGAAGAACTCAACGGCTTCGTCAACAGTCATCGTTAGTACGTCCGATATGTCTTTGTCTTTGTATTTAATTTCCAGAGTTTCGCTGTTGTAGCGCTTGCCGCGGCACTCCGAACAAGTAACATAAACATCGGGCAAAAAATTCATCTCGATTTTAATCTGACCGTCGCCGCGACAGTTTTCGCAACGTCCGCCACGTAAGTTGAAACTAAAGCGTGATGGGTCGTAGCCGCGGTTTTGAGCTTCACTCGTGGCGGCAAAAATTTCGCGGATCGGGCCCAGAGCACCGGTGTAGGTGGCTGGATTGGAACGCGGTGTGCGACCGATCGCTGTTTGGTCGACGTTAATTATGTTGTCGATATTGTTCAATCCGGTGATCTCGTCGTGCGGGGCGCTTTCAGTTGTTGAAGAGTGAAAATGAGCTGACAGGGCTTTCGCTAAGGTATCTTCAACCAGAGTTGATTTTCCTGAGCCGGAAACACCGGTAACACAGACCAGTTTATTTAGCGGCACATCAACGGTGATATTTTTGAGGTTGTTGCCTCGGGCGCCTTTGATTGTTAGTTTGTTCGATCCGTGTTCGTGACGATGTCCGGGGATGCTGATGGTTTTTTTGCCAGACAGATAACCGCCGGTAATTGATTTCGGATCGGCGATGATCTCCCTGGGCGTGCCTTCCGAAATGATTTCGCCTCCAAGTTCGCCAGCACCGGGACCCATATCAATTATATGGTCGGCAATTAGCATGGTGTCGCGGTCGTGCTCGACAATTATTACCGTGTTGCCGCGACTTTTGAGCTCGTTAATTGTTGCCAAAAGCTTTTCGTGGTCTCGTGGATGCAGGCCGATCGATGGCTCGTCTAAAATATAGATTATTCCCGTGAGACCGCTACCCAACTGGGTGGCCAAACGAACGCGTTGTGCTTCGCCGCCAGCCAGCGTTGAAGTGGTGCGATCGAGGGTGACGTAGCTCAATCCAACCTCAAGTAGATAATGAAGTCGAGAACGGATCTCTTTTAAGATAGGCGTGGCGATTTTTATCCTTTCGCTACCCTCAAAAGTTTTGCCAAGTTGTCCAAAAAATTCAGCGGCTTCTTCGATGTTCAAACTGGTAGCGTCGATAATATTTTTGCCGTCAATTTTTATCGATAGAACTTCAATTCGCAAACGTTGACCTTTACAGACTTTGCAAACACGCTCAACCATGTATTTTTCAATTTCTTGCCGCAGGTAGTCGGAATCGGTTTCGCGATATCGACGCTCTAAATTCGGCAAGACACCCTCAAATAGTTCTGGATCAGAGGGAGCCTGCGGTGAGCTTGCTGAGCCGTTACCGGCGCCAACTTCGCCCGTCAGTAAGACCTTCATCGTGTCTTCGGGCAGCTCTCCAACAGGTGTATCTAAACTAAACTCATACTTTTTCGCCAGGTCGTTGAGCGTCTTCTGATACCAATTTGAGTGTGAAGTTGTTCGGCTCCACGGGCGGATCGCCCCTTCGGCCAGAGTTAGTCGTGGATTAGGCACAACCAGCTCGGGATCGGCGACCATTTGAAGCCCCAATCCTTGGCAGGACTGGCAAGCACCTTCAGGATTGTTGAATGAAAATAGACGCGGCTCAATGTCTGGGAACTGCCAGCCGCACTTTTGACAGGCGTATTTCTGCGAGTAAAAACGTTCGAGGTTACCGCCAATCTGGGCTGCGACCACCATTCCAGAGCCAGCCTTGACGGCTTTGTCGACTAGTTTCAGAAGATCGACGTGAGCCACCAACTCCGATTGCTCGTTAGAAACGGGAAAGTCTACTTGACCGATCAAGAATTCTAAGGTATGGCGTTTATTCTTGTCGATTTCCAGTGTTAGGGCCTCGTCCATATCCATCTCAACTTCGTCGAAGCGAACCTTTAGGACCCCAGCCTTTTTGCCTTGTTTCAAGTGGTACTTATGTTCGCCTTTGCGTTTGTTAATTACGAGGGCAAAAATCTTGACCTTCAAATTCTCGTCAATTCGGAAGTCCTTCATCACTAATCTGGCGATCGACTCGATAGACTGCCGGTTGACTAAAATGCCACAATTTGGACAGAAGGCGTCGCCAACCCGAGAGAATAGTAAGCGCAAAAAGTCGTAAATTTCTGTGGCGGTGGCCACGGTCGATCGAGGATTGCGCGCGGCGGTTTTTTGGTCGATCGCAATGGCCGGGGCTAGTCCCTCTATATAATCAAAGTCTGGTTTCTCGATGTCGCTCAAAAATTGACTCGCGTAAGAAGAGAGCGACTCAACATATCGACGCTGACCTTCGGCAAAAATTGTGTCAAATGCCAGCGACGACTTGCCCGATCCGGACAACCCAGTAACGATTGTAATCTGGTTTTTAGGAATCTCAACAGTGAGGTTTTTTAGGTTGTGGGTTCGGGCGCCAACGATGCGGATTTTTTCCATTTGTGATTTATTTTATTAATGCTTTTATGGTATGGATTTCTGCTAGGGGCAAGTATATCAAACAAAATACCCAAAATGCAATACTCTGGGGGTTGCATTTAGGTCTAGTTGCGATACAAAGGGAGAGTGATAATTAACGGAAAAGGAGGTGTATGGCAAGGATGGTGAACGATGATTCTTCTAACGGTCCAGGTACAACGGTTGGGGTGAATGTTGCCCTGTCGGGTACACTGAAGGACCAAAACGATATTGCAGTATTCGGTATGGTAGAGGGTGAAGTGATCTCGGAAAAGTCGATCTCTATTGGCCAGAGCGCTCAGGTGAAAGGTCCTGTTCACGGCAAAGTAGTCACCGTATCGGGGACCGTTCGTGGCTCGATTAAGGCCGATGAAAAACTGGAGGTTCTTGAAACGGGGAAAGTATTCGGAAGTATTATCGCCAAAGACCTGATCGTTCACTCCGGAGCGATATTGGTTGGCAAGTGCGATATGCCCACCGAAGAGGAAGCGCCAGTTGAAGACAAAGAAGCGGACGTAGAGGGCGAGCCAGAAGAGGTAGAGGATTTACTAAAACCGGAAGTTGAAGAGCTCTAAAGTGTATGTATTACTACATCCTCGAATCCCCGGATTCGCGGGGGGTGCGGCAAACCTATCAACGGCTGCGTGATATTCTAACCAATCTTGGGATTGCCGGTGAGATGGTAGCATCGAGTCCGGCACGGACGCCCGAGGAATTGGCGGCGATGGGCTTGGAAAAAAGTTATTCCACCATTGTTGCTGTTGGCGGCGATCACTTCATCAACCAAATTGCTCGCTCAGTTGTTGGACGAGCAGTGTTGGGAATTGTGCCGATTAACGCTTCGCGTCAAGTGACGGACTTAATCGGTGCGACTAGTATTCGCGATGCTGCTGAAAGCCTGCGTCAGCGCCGACTTACCCAGACGAGTATTGCTGTCGCCGAGCCAGATGTGGTGATCTTCTTGGATGCCGTCATTGAAGTGCCGAAACTAGCTAAGGCAAGCCTAGTGGTTGACGGCAAGATGCGCGCCTTTGCTTATTTCAATCGGCTAATAATTACTCGTGGCTTAGAGATAAAGCTGGAGAGCAGTCATTCTGTGGAACAAAAAAAGATCTTTGGGCTCTTTGGCACGGGAGGAAAAGTTATCAAATCGGAGAGTTTCTTTCACGGTCGGAGCGTGCGAGTTGTAACCGACCCGGAACTGCCGCTAATGGTTGCCGGCGAGCCGATCGCCAAAACTCCGTTGCAGTTCAAACTGATTCCTGATGCCTTGAAGGTTATCACTCGTCGTGGTACACTTACCTAGGTAATGCAGAGACGTATGCTGTGAATGAATCGCACGTTAACGAAATTCCAATTTTCGGTTTTTGGTCTCACGTTTGAGGAGAAACAATAGTGAAAGAACTCCCGATAAACGAAAAAATCACCGCTCCGCAGGTTCACCTGATTATGCATGACGGTCGTTCGGCTGGTGTGGTGAGTATCGACCAAGCAAGATACTTGGCTTCCGAACACGGTTTGGACCTAATCGAGATCAACTCGATTCCCAAAGTACCAATCGTGAAACTGCTCGACTATGATAAATATCGTTATCATCAGGAGAAGCAATCACGACAAACGGTTCGACGCGGCGGAGATTTGAAAGAAATGCGTCTGAGTTTTCGAATCGACAATCACGATATGGAGACTAAGGCCAAGCGAGCTAAAGAATTTCTTGCTCAAGGCCATTTGGTCAGAGCTTTTATTAACTTGCGTGGCCGTGAGAATATCTTTCCGGATAAGGCCAAAGAGACGCTCACTCGGTTTGCTGAAATGGCAAACGCGGTCGTTGATCAGCCGCTTACCCACGTAGGGAAGAGGATCCAGGTCATTTTAAAAGTAGGTAAGAGTAATAACCAATCACCAATAAACAATAACCAACAATAACCAACCAACAATGAACAAACACCAAGCAGTCAGATCGAACAGTAATTTTGATTATTGGAGTTTGGATGTTGATTATTCGAGCGAAAGCGAGTACTGAT